>CAVYBO010000001.1:0-283896 GCA_963766885.1 uncultured bacterium
CCAGAAATAGTAGTCAATAATCCTTTGAACGTTTACTGTTCGGCCAATCCTTCAAGCACACAAACTGGAAACAATGTTACATTCACAGCATATCCAACAGGCGGAAGCGGTAGTTATACTTACAAGTGGAGCGGAGCTGTCAGTGGAAGTTCGGTTAGCGAATCCAACAGCTTTAGTAGCCCTGGGACACAAACTGCAACAGTACTTGTCACTTCAGGATCACAAACCAATGAAGCCAACTGTTCGACTTCCATATATCAGAATCAGACTAATAACCCTTTAAGTGTCTATTGTACAGCTAACCCTTCAAGCGCGGAGGAAGGAAATGAAATAACATGGACAGCCTCTGGAAGCGGCGGAGATGGAAATTATGACTACAATTGGAGCGGAGCGGCTTCTGGATCTGGTCAAAATGTGAGCGAAACATACTATAATCTCGGCACGCAAACAGCTACAGTCACTATGACTGATAACGGACAGAGCGTTTCTTCAAGTTGCAACACCTACGTATATCAAAATAATAACAACGTAAATAATGGTCTTACAGGTTCATGCTCTGCAAACATTAGTAATCCTATCGTAGGTCAAGATGTAACATTCTACGCTAATGCATCAGGTGGAGACGGCAACTATACTTATTCTTGGAGCGGAGCGGCTTCTGGATATGGACAGAGTGTGGATGAATCATTCTATAATCCTGGTATCCAGTATGAAACTGTAACAATATATTCAAACGGGCAGTCAATTACAGACAATTGCCAAGTAAATGTAACCTCAGCACCGATTGTATACAATAATCCCGGTTCTGGCGGTTTGACTTCAGGAGTTTTCCTTAGCCAAGTGCCTTACACTGGTATTAAAGGAGGAACTAGTGTAACCCTCTTTACCCTTGGCCTGTTGTTCTGGAGTGCAATCATCGCATGGTTCATATTCAGAAAGAAGGAAATGAGAGAAAAGCTTGCAAGGAGTCAGTTTGTTCAAAACTTCAAGAAGCAGAATCTTCAAAATAAGCTAACCGAGACAAATTAAAAGCTAGTCACAAAGCTCCAAAGTAAACATCAAAAATCAACCCAGGGTACCGACTCTGGGTTGATTTTTTTTATAAACTGTGGTATTAAAGGGATGTAGTACTTTGAAAGGTTCGCAAATAACAATTCCAAAACAATTGCCGGCGCATAGAAAAAAGTTAATTTATCGGACTTTTTTCTATGCGCCGGCTAAATCCAGTCTGCGCAGAAAACAAAAACTCAAATAGGAAAATTACGAAATGAACCAGGAATTACCACCAGCAAGACCGACAAACGGAGCCGCTGAAAATACACCACCACCGAGGTCAACAAATGGCGCTTCCCAAGACACTTCGCCCCTGCAAGCTGCGCTAAGGGCCGGATTTGCTCACGTCGAGGGGGAAAAAACCCGAAAAGGCCTGTATGTGGTCTTGCTTATTGTCTTACTCATCCTGGCCGCGGGCGTGTTTTGCTGGAAACAGATGCTGCAGCGCCACGGGTCCATCAAGGATAGCGCTGCGCTTGTCGAAAGCACTTCCTACGCACAGAACAAAGTCGTGGAAGGAGATTCGTCTTCCGCACCGACTCCGATGCCGGTCTCGGTGGCTGATCCAACTCCAGATCCAACACCAGATCCAACACCAGCGGAAGCAGTAACCGCAGCTTTGCCTGCTCAGGATCAAAGTGTGTCAGCGACCAATGGCGCAGATGAAGCCGCAAGTCTTCCTGCCGCGCCGCCTGTTCCGATTGGAAATGCCGACTCGGACACTGATAAGTTGCTTAAGATATTGGCTACTACAAACACCAATATCCAAAAAGCTACAGAGGCTGCAATCGATGATCGAACAGCGTTTGTTGCGGCGACAAATGTTGAAACATCCAAATCGCAGACGCTTGATTCTGCTCTGAAGGCTTTGGCCCAAAAGCAAAAAGGCGATGACATCAACTATAAGTCGGTTGTGGAAGCCATTGGCAATTATCGCCAGTCAGTCGAAGAAGCCAACTCCAAAGGACAAGCGTTCAACGACAAACTTCTGCAAAGTATGGGGAATACGACGGAGCGCCTTCAAACTATTCAGTCCGCACTGAAGGGGATGTCAATCAGCAGGGACGTGATCCACCAGATCGCTCAAGAAGTGGTCCGAGAGGCTTGGAACGAAGTCAATAGTGGATTGAATTATTCAGGTAATACACTCAGAGCTCATTTGACGACAAAGCCCCCGCAGTTGCCTGAACGGCCGTTGTACTTCAACTTTGGTCCAACTCCAAAGCCAACGCCGGTAGAAGGCCCATAACAGGGAGAGACAAGGTCGCGAACCTAAAACTAGTCAGAGCCGAGAAATTGGCTCTGAATTTTTTTATACAAATTTTTAAAAATATTTTATATATAAAAAGCAGAAATAAAAATTGCCTGTGCGCATACGCACAGGCTTTAGAAATAATTACTTGCGTCGAACCAAAGGTCCAACCAAAGAGAATATCTTTTTCAGGCGTCCTTCTTTAGGAGCGGTTGCCTTTGCTGCCCTCACTCGCTCCAGGAGCTCCTGGCGAGCTAGTTCTTCACTCTCTTCAGCGATGCCGATAATTCGGTCAATTTCCTCCCGGTTACCCAAACCGTACATCCAGTTCGGGATGGGTTTCCCCTCCGGAGTCATTGTCCAGTGTTCAACCCCGAGTCCGCTCAAAAGGATTATTTCCTCTGCGGTGATGCTGTACTCGCTTAGAGCGTCTTCGGATTCTTCAGCGGTCTGGTTTTTGGTCGACTTTTCATCGCCGAAGCCTAGTAGGAAGCCAACCTCGTCGACTATAATCTTCGGAATCTCCATTTGAGCAGATGCCCTACGGGGAGTCACGTCGATTACCCTGTCTCCCCAGCGGATGACGTTTCCTTTTCTGGAAAAACGCTTGGTTGCGCCACAGCTAATTTCCGGAGCCGGACCGATCCGGAAAAAGCGAACTTCAGTAGGCGTGCCTTTCGGCAAAGCAGTGGGACAAGTTGCCCTCGTGCCAATTACCTCGCCGCCCGGGCTGTAGATAGGTTCTTTGGGAGATCCTCCAAGAGATGCGTATAAGCTAGCGGCATCAACATGCTTTGCCGGCTCTCCGCTTCTTGTGTAAACTCCCCATCCGGCCGAATCGGTCGCATAGACGCAGATTTTGGGATGCGTCGATGCAATCTTCTCAGCCAGTCTCCTTTCCATTCCTTGCTGGACAAAGAAGTCCACTAAACGGGCCTTATAACGGATGGCCCCTCCGTGGTCACCGATCTTATATTGAAGCATCGGCTTTTCATTTACCTGGACAGCCTCGAGTTCTTCGTGGGTGAGTGTTGAGAGGTTGTAAAACCCATCCGCTAAATCAATGATCTTCATATTTTTAAGTTCTAACCAGTATTGTTCTATCACTAAAAATTATTTTGTCAATCTTTGCGTAATGGTTCAATAGCTTGGACGGACTCGTGTAATATCCAAGCATATGTCATACACAAAGAATCCATATATGCCTAAAGTCAGGCAAGCTGCAGCTGACATGGTTCGTCGTGGCTTCACAGCAGCCGAAGTAGGTCGACGGTTTGGAGTTGGAGACAGCACTATTGCAAAGTGGGTCAAGAAAGCAAAAAGGCTTGGATATCATCCGATTCCAACACAATCATCTAGACCGAAACATCATCCAAAACAACTAAGTGAAAATCTAGTATGGAAAATATTTCATCAAAGGATGAAAACAAAACGGTGTGCAGAAGTGATTCATCAGGAACTGAAAAATGATGGGGTTAGCGTGTCCTTGTCATCAGTGAAGCGAACTCTTGATCGTGTTGGACTCCTCAAAAAAAGAAGTTGTTGGAAGCGGTATCATCCACACCAAGACCGTCCACAAGCTCTTGCTCCAGGGGATTTAGTGGAGATTGATACAATTCATTTGATGATCAATCAAAAGAAGCGTCTGTACATATTTGTCCTCATTGATACATATTCAAGATGGGCATACGCCAAGAGCTTTACAAAAATGAGTGGAAAAACAAGTTTGAAGTTTGTGAAAGAAGCAGAAAAACATGCTCTTTTTGATTTCAACATGCTGCAATCAGATCACGGACCGGAATTCGGGGATTGGTTTGTTGAACAAATGAAAAAATCTCATCGATACACCAGAATTGGCAAACCCAATGACAATGCTCACATTGAGAGGTTCAACAGGACTCTACAGGAAGAGTGCCTTGATCATTTACCAAGAAATGTCTGCGTCATCAACCAAGCACTCAAAATGTATTTGAAGTATTACAATATCAAGCGTTTGCACATGGGAATCAATTTCAAAACACCAATACAATTATTAATTCCCGTCCAAGCTATTGATTAGATTACGTCTTTGCTATATATAAAAATTGGCCTCGAACTAAATCGAGACCATCTTGCGCGATCAAATGAGCACTCAGCTAAACTTCAGTGGTAGCCTCAGCCGGGTCTGGAATTTCTGCTCCGTTGGCTGCGATTGCAGTGATTTCAGCGGGTGCCGCAGTTTGTGCCGGAGCAACTTCGGCTTCAGTTCCAGAAGCCTTGTGGCTAGCCAGCGCGGCCTCGATGAGTTTGAGGACGTTGGGAGACGAATCGGTCCCACCTTTGTTTCCGAAGTTTGCACCGTTGTTTATGAACCCCCCTGGCCCGGTGAAGAGCTTGTCCACAAGCACTGTGGCCCCTTGTTCAAAGACAACCTTGCCGGCCATAATTTGGGCACAGTCGGCTTTGGCACCCTTCATGACAGTAAGGACTCCCCTGATGACGACGTTCCCCTCAAGGAGACCGCCTTCTTCGACGGTGACGTCGCTCAGGCTGATTGTATCGGCGCCAAGCACCCCACCCTTTCGGACGATGAGAGGATGTTCGAGTGATACGCTACCCCCGATTTTCATTCCAGGGCTAACGATTCCATAATTTGCAATATCCATAACTGGCGTTGAATTTACTACTTATTTCGAAAATGTCAAGCAATTTTAGGGTTTTGGTAATTTAGGTGTCATTAGCACTTGCTTTTTTATTTATTATGTGATATAATAGGGTAAGGTTCATTGAAAGTCGTTTTTAATTTTGTTTGCGTAAGCGATCTGATTCTAACTAATATTTTGGAATTAGATTGCTTATGCAAAACAAAACCCTACATAACCGCGGCAACGCGGTACGCACGTCCATCGTGCAATTCGTTGTGATCGCGATCGCTTTGACCGCTTTCACCTTCAACACCAACTCCGCATTCGCCTCCGATCGTCGTCTGGTTCATCACCGCGTCGCCGATGGGATGCTTGCGGTCGGTGATCCCACCGAAGCGGGTTTGCCGCCCCTCACATGGACACCGGCCACGCCGATTACTCTGGCCGAGAAGTATGCCGCGGCATACGTAATCCAGCATCAGTTGGACTACCGCGGGCTGCGGGCGGGCATCCATGTGGATGCGGAAGCAACGGACAAGAAACAGGCCGTTCTTGATTACAACCTTCTGATCAACTCAGCTACGGCTGCAATAGCTTCCTTATCCGGCACCAACGGAGACCCGGTGGCTTCCGCGGGGTATGCGATGGTTCTTCGCTCGGCGGCGAATGGCAATGAAAAAATGGCTCATCGGCTCAATGCTCAGGGCTGCCGTAATGGATCAGCGGCGATCGCGGTCAGCTACAGGATTGCTGCGGCCTCTCTGGCCGGTGTGTTGCATATCGAAGGTGAACCAACGGCCGACGCAAATCCAACTTCGGCACCTACCGAACCGAACCCACCGGCGACCCCGGCGGCGCCTGCAACGGCAGACGGAGGCACGTTGCCACCGGCACCTCAATAGGTGAAACGACTAAAACTCATCAAAACGGCGCAGGTTCTACGGAACTTGCGCCGTTTAAGTTTTTTATACATCTTGAAATTTTCGATATGCTAAAATTGTTTTATGAGAATTATTTCCAAAAATCCTGAGCAGACCGAAGATGTTGCCATAAAAATTTTGCGTAAAATTATGGCCCTTCCAGAACCAAAAGAAGCAGTGGTGCTTGCGCTCTCTGGAGATTTGGGCGCGGGCAAAACTACATTCTCGCAATTTTTGGGCAAAAGACTCGGAGTAAAAAACACAATGCAGAGTCCGACTTTTCTTTTGATAAAGCGATACGAAACATTTAATCCTTTTTTTGAAAATTTTTTTCATATTGATGCGTACAGAATTGAGAAGGAAGACGAAATTGCAAAGTTGGGTTTTGATAAAATCACAAAAAATCACAAAAATATTGTTGTTATTGAATGGCCGGAAAAAATCCAAAATATTTTGCCCTCTGACGCACTTCAAATTAATTTTAGACACGGCAATGATGAAAATGAGAGAATAATAGAAATTCCAGATGAGCTCTACTAAAAATAAAAAAATATTAGTGCTTTTGGATGTTCACGCCATTATTCACCGCGCGTATCATGCGCTGCCGGATTTCTCTTCAAGTAGCGGCGAGCCGACAGGAGCTCTGTACGGGCTTTCAACAATGCTGCTTAGAATCATTGAAGAATTCAAGCCGGATTTTTTGGCTGCCTGTTATGATTTGCCGAAGCCGACATACAGGCATGAAGCTTACGCCGATTATAAAGGAGGTAGAAGAAAAACTGATGATGCTTTAATTGCCCAGATAAAAAGAAGTAATGAAATTTTTGAAGCCTTTTCCATTCCAGAATATTCGCTAGAAGGATTTGAAGCTGACGATATGCTCGGCACTATTGTTGAAAAAATGAAAAACAGAGATGATGTGGAAATTATTATTGCCTCCGGCGATATGGATACTTTGCAATTAGTTTCTCCAAAGGTAAAAGTTTTTACATTGCGCAAAGGAATCAAGGACACGATTTTGTATGGCGAAGAGCAGGTGGTGGAGCGTTACGGTTTTACACCGAAATTCGTACCGGATTTCAAAGGACTTTCTGGAGATCAGTCTGACAATATAATCGGTGTGCCGGGAATTGGAGAAAAAACAGCCACGAATTTAATTCAAAATTTTGGAACAGTGGAAGAAATTTATGCGGCGTTGGAAAGCGGGGAAGAAAAAAGATTTGCTAAAGCCGGAGTAAAAGAGCGAATCATAAATCTGCTCAAAGAAAATAAGGAAGAAGCCGAGTTTAGCAAAATGCTTGCAACCATTCGCAAGGACGCGCCGATTGATTTTGTTTTGCCAAAAAAAGATTGGAAAGAAAATGTTTCTCTTCCAGAAATAAAGAAAATATTTACCGAGCTTGAATTTAGAAGTCTTATACCAAGAATTGAAAAACTTTTTGGAGAACAGAATTCTGAACAAAGCGAAGAAGATAAAGAAGAAAAAGCTGCAGAGAGACCAAGCGATGAAGAATTAAAGAAAGCTGGCATAGCGCTCTGGCTTTTGGATTCTTCGATTATTGATCCGCAAGAATCGGATGTTATTGAATATGGAAGAAGAAAACATCAGACAAATAATTTTTTCGATGCAGCAAAAAAAATTTTGGAGGATTTGAAAAAAGAAAATTTATGGAAAGTTTATGAAGAAATAGAATTACCGCTGATTCCTATAATTGAAGAAATGGGTAAGTCTGGAGTATTGATTGATCAGAAATATTTGAATGAGCTATCGCAGAAATATAATAAAAAACTTAAAGATTTAGAAAAAGAAATCTGGAAATTATGCGGAGTAGAATTTAACCTTAATTCTCCAAAGCAGCTTTCTGAAGTGCTTTTTATGACACTTGGATTGAAATTAAAAAATGGCAAAAAGACTGCGGGAGGCGTGGCATCAACCAAAGAGAGTGAGCTAGAAAAAATGAAAGACATGCACCCATCAATTCCGCTTATTCTTGAGTACCGCGAATTTGCAAAGCTTGTAGGCACGTACGTGGATGCGATTCCTAAACTTATTGCTTCCGATGGAAGACTGCACGCCAAATTTATTCAAACCGGTTCAGCAACAGGCAGGTTTTCTTCCAAAGATCCAAATTTACAAAACATCCCAATCAAGACTGAAGCAGGATATGCAATCAGGCGCGCTTTTATTGCGGATAAAGGCAGAAAGCTTTTAGTTTTTGATTATTCACAGATTCAACTACGCATCGCAGCTTTTCTTTCTGGGGATGAAAAATTAATTGAAATTTTCAAAGCTGGCGAAGATATTCACACGGCTGTGGCATCACAGGTTTTTAAAGTACCGCTTAAAGATGTTGATAGGGAAATGAGACGCAAAGCCAAGGTGATAAATTTTGGAATTCTGTATGGAATGGGAGTTAACGCTCTTAAAAAGAATTTAAATTCTACATTGGTTGAAGCCAAGAAATTTTATGAAGAATATTTTGTAACTTTCAAAACTCTGGCAAAGTATTTGGAAGATACAAAAATTAAAGCCGCAAGAACTGGCTACACAGAAACCTTTTTTGGCAGAAAAAGAAAATTTGAGAGTTTGAATTCTAAAATTCCATTTATTCGCGCAGCAGCAGAAAGAATGGCGATTAACGCGCCGATTCAGGGGACTGAAGCAGACATTGTAAAAATTGCTATGATTCGCGTGCATGAGTTTCTAAAAAAAGAAAAGCTTTTAGGCAAAGCGGAGCTTAATATGCAAGTTCACGACGAATTAGTTTATGAAGTAGACAAAGAGCAGGTAGATTATTTGAAAGAAAAAATAGAAAATATTATGGAAAGCATTTTGCCTTTGAGCGAAACTATGGGTGTGCCGATTTTGGCCACTGCAATTGAAGCGGATGATTTGGCAGATGCTAAATAAAACAGATAAAATATAAAGATGATTTATTTTTTTTCAGGAGAAAACAGCATAAAAAGTTTTGATAAGGGCACGGCGCTTTTTAAGAATTTGCAGGACAAAAAACCCGATGCTACTTTTCTGTCTTTTGATGCAGAAAGTATTTCAGAAGACACCCTTGGCGAGCTGATTGCATCCCAAGGCCTTTTTGAAAAAAAAGTCGTGGCACTGTTTAAAAATATTTTAGCCAAGACTGATTTGAAAAAAGAAATCCTAAAAAGAGTTTCTGATTTTAAGGATTCACAAAATATTTTTGTTTGGATTGAAAAAGATATTACACCAGCAGAAGAAAAAGCGCTTACAGAAGCTGCAGAAAAAAGCATAATTTCGCAATCTGAAAAGCAGACTAAACCGGAATTTAATATTTTTTCTTTAACAGAAAGTTTTGGTCAGAGAAACAAGATTAAACTTTGGACTCTGCTTTTGGATGCGCTTGCTCAAGGTAAAGCAGCTGAAGAAATTCACGGCACGCTTTTTTGGCAGGCCAAAGCAATATTGCTCGCAAAGCTTGAGAAAACAGCTGATGATGCAGGGCTTAAACCATTTTCATACACAAAAGCAAAAGGTTTCGGCAAAAACTTTTCTGATGAAGAAATAAAAATAGTGATAAAAAAATTAGTGCAAATGTATCACGAAGCGCATCTTGGAAATACAAATTTTGAATTGGCTTTGGAAGATTTTGCGTTGTCAATTTGATTTATTTTGAAATAAAAATTAGGAGCTTTGCTTGCTCCTATGCGAAATCGTTGGCCATTGCCGCAATCATAGATTGGTATAGATTATTTTCATCCAATCTCATTCTCTCGCAATCAGCTCGGGAGACATACACTATGTCATCTCCGACAAGCCTTTTACTATGAAAGGCGGTAAATGGCCAAGCTTCAAAGTTAGGGTTTTGGAAGATTCCGAAGAGTACTTCCCCAGGGGAAAAAATATCACTAGGCATTCTAAAGTCTGATATTAACTCCGAATTATTTATTAAGCAAGTAAAAATTAAGTATAAAAATTGTCCTATTACTAGGACTTTCTATTCCACCAAGCACCACGTAGCGATGGGGAGGCTTTGAGTTACTTCACATTCCCATTCCGGATGTTGCCCAAAAAGCTCGAGGATTTCGTCTGTTCTTAGTCGGCGTTTCTCGTCGATGACTTCAACACAGGCATCGGCGATTGTTTTGCGCATAGCGCTCCAGCTTATCTCGTCGTGAACACTTCCTTCACTAGGGGATACGACAACTGGACTATCATTGTCTGGCGGTTGCGAAGTTCCTGGTTGTATAAGAACAATTGGTTTCAGCTTCATTGTTTCTCATATTACACATACATAACTTTTTTTCAAGCTTCAGTAAAAATTTCTACTCAAAAGAAAAAGGTTTATTAAAAGTTTAACAAAATCAGTTTTTCTGATATATTTTGTTGCACGCGCTTAAGTGACCGCCCATAGCTCAGCTGGTAGAGCAGATCCCTCTTAAGGATAAGGTCGTTGGTTCGATCCCAACTGGGCGGATAAAATAAAAAAAACAGAAGGCCGAGCCCTCTGTTTTTTTGGTTAATAATTTTTGGTTATGATTAGAATCCGAAGAGATTTTTGAAGAAGTTGCCGATTGATCCAAAGAATCCTCCCATTCCTCCTGGTCTAGAACCATTACCATTTGAAGCGCTTGCGCTTCCTTGATCCATAACTGAAGTTGCAGTTACTGAAGTACCGTTCACTGTTCCTTGAACAATGACTTTGTCACCAGTTGAAACATTAGAAACTGTTGCGCTTGAATTGCCCTTGACTTGTATTTTGGCGTTTGTTGCATCAATAGCGTATGTAACATTGCCGCTGTTGGTAAGAGTGATTGTTGAACCGCTTACAGAAGATACTGTTCCGGCAAGAACTGGTTCGCCGTTTCCCTGAATTTGTGGACCAGAACCAGCTCCGTTTCCTTGCATAACTCCGTCTCGGATTTTTGTTGCGGTAACGGATGTTCCGCTAACAGTTCCCTGAACTGCAATTGTGTCGCCGACTGCGATACTTGCGACTGTAGTTGTTGCGCCGTTTTTCATAACTGTTGCGTTTGTTGCATCAACTGTGTATGTGGTTGGCGTTGTGCTTTGATTTGGTCCCATACCGTTGCTTGTAACTGTAATAGTGTTGCCACTAACTGAAGCAACAGTTCCAACTACAGCTGGTCTCATTCCCATACCTCTTCCCATTCCGCCTTTGAATTGCCCGTCATTGATTTTTGTAGCAGTTACGCTTGTTCCGCTAACAGTTCCCTGAACCATCACAGTGTCGCCAACTGCAATTGCAGAAACAGAGCTTGCGCTTCCGCTTTTCATTACAGTAGCGTTTGTTGCATCTACTGTATAAGTTGTTGCGGTTGTGTTTGTTCCAAAACCTTTGCTTGTAACTGTCAGAGTGTTGCCGCTAACTGATGCAACTGTTCCAAAAACCCCATTTCGAGGCGTGTTTGGTCCGCCCATCATACCGCTATGTCCTTGTCCACCTTGCCAAGGTCCGCCCTGAGTGCTCTGAGCAGAAGCTGGTGTTGCCGCTAATATAGCAACAAGAGCCAAAGCTCCAGATATTCCGATAATATATTTTTTATTTAACATAATTAATTATTTATTTTCCGATTTTCCTAATACTAACTGAATTAATCGACATTAATTCTCGTAATAAGGTATACGGTCTTAGATGTAATAAAGTTTCAAAAATTTAAGGATTAATTTAGAGAGGCAAATCCGCGCCACCAAATCCTGGTCCTGTGAAAATAAGAGAAATTAAAATTACAAGAAGCAAAACATAAGTATTTATATTTCGAGAAATCAGATCTGGCCTGAAGATTTTGATTATTATTGCCACAAGCATGAGTACAGCAAGTGAAAGAGCGGCTATTTGAGTCCATGCCCCGGCAATCAGAAGCACTCCGGCGGCAAGTTCAATTGCTGACATAAAATACAAAAACCACTTTGCCGGTCGTAGTCTTGCCTCTGTAAATAATCTGATTCTTTCCTCACGTTTGTCTTCTAGGTTTTCGTATGCAAATATAAGAGTGTAAATTCCGGCCACAACACGAAGAATGGCTGGGGAAACTGTTTGAAAAGAAAGCAAGTATGGAAACGCGCTTAACATAAAAACTATTATACACATATTACAAAATATGAAAACTTCATATTTAATTTTGCACAACGTCCGGAGCGAGTACAACGTCGGCTCAATTTTTCGTACGGCAGACGGCGTTGGCGTGTCCAAAATATTTTTAGCAGGCTACACGCCGGCGCCAATTGATAAATTTGGCAGGCCGGTGAAAGAAATTTCCAAAACTGCGCTTGGGGCAGAAAAGACAATTCCTTGGGAACAAGAAAAAAACATTTCCAAACTCCTCAAAAATTTAAAAAAACAAAAATTTCAAATCATTGCAATCGAACAAGCCAAAAATTCCGTTGATTACAAAAAAATCAAACCCAAATTTCCAGTAGCTTTTATTTTGGGCAACGAAGTCAAAGGAATCTCCAAATCAGTTTTAAATCTCTGTGATGTTATTGCTGAGATTCCAATGAAGGGGAAGAAGGAATCTCTCAACGTTTCCGTTTCTGCAGGCGTGGCGCTGTTTAGGATTTTAAATGTATAACTTCTGATGAATATCGCAAAAGTGTGCGGAGCGAGTGGCAATGACTTTGCGGACGATTTTTCCTTTACATCCTTTGATTAAACATTTTTTTCCGGTGCGGCGGTAGGCAATATGCTTGTTTTGAAATTCTCCTCGCGTGCCTTCAATGTTTCTATAATCGCTCATTGAATCTCCGCCAAAATCAATCCCTTTTTTCAAAACATTTTGTGCCTCAAGAAAAAGTTTCTGCAATATTTTATCTGGAATTTTTGCAGGCGCGGATTCTGGATGAATTCCAGCTCGGCAAAGCGCTTCGTCAGAATAAATATTTCCAATTCCGGCGATGATGCTTTGGTCCATCAATACTTGCTTGATTTTGCCTCTGGATTTTTTCAAAAGTCTTTCTTTGAATTTTTGATAAGTGAGATTTTTATCCAATGCATCCGGACCGATGTTTTCAAGATGGGATGTTTTTTCCAAATCAGATTTTTTGAAAAGCGTTACTTTAGCAAACCGGCGCATATCGGAGAGAGCCAAGCTTTTGCCATTTGAAAAAGTAAAAAGAAGCCGGATAAATCTATTGAACGGATCTTTCAGTGCCTCTGGAGAAATTGCTCTCCAAGGATCTTTTTTGCTTTTTGAATCAAATTCATATTTTCCATAAAGCAGGTGGCCTGTCATCTTCATATGAACAAGCACAACCAAATCTCCAGACAAGAAAATCAAAATATTTTTTGCCTGTCTTTTCGCCTCAATAATTTTTTTGCCTATAATTTGTTTTTTGAAATTAGCAAAAAACTTTGAGTCTTTGATGTTGTCTTTACCTGTGTGATACGCGCCTCCATAATTTGTCCAAACATCTTTTATAACAAGACCTTTTAGATACAGGTTTATCCCATTAACTGTGGTTTGTACTTCAGGCAGCTCGGGCATAATTATTCTTCAAAAATCGGTGGAGTGATCTGATATTTTTCCGGATGTCGAAAAATATCTTTCAGTTTTTTGATTTCTCCACGCATCAGGAATTCCTCAACAAATGTTGGTTTGAGATAAAGCTTTTTATTTTGGACCATGTCAATAAATTTATCAAAGCTCACTTTAAAAGGTTTGATTTTTTCTCCCGGCTCAAGACGTTGGCCGACTTTTTTGAGTGGATCTTTGGCAATAAATACATAATGAACTTTTTCAATATCTATTACTCTTTTTTCAAAATATACCAAATAATAATTTTTGTATGACCAGCCGATCTCTTCCTCCACTTCTCTTTGTACCGCTTCAAAAATATTTTCCCCTTCTTCAATTCCGCCTGCAGGGAGTGTCAGGTGTTCTTTTAGCCAATGAGGTTGCTTTTCCTTTATCAAAATAATTTTATCCTTTTCTACAATAATTGCGCTCAAAGAGTCTCTTCTTTTTATCATTTCAAAAGTCGCAACTTCACCGTTAAAAAGTCTTTGTTCCCATTGATAGACATGAAATCTTTCTCCATGGAAGACTTTTTTGGCGTGTTTAGGGATTATGTTTTTTATTTTTTTTGTTTTGTTTTTCATTTATTTGCCAAGAATTTTAAGTGCGGCTTTGATTCTGTCTTCTGTGCTCGTTAGGGAATCAGGTATTGCTTTGAGGGCATCGCGGGATTCTTTTTGGCTGTAGCCCAAACTTTTAAGCGCTTCCACGGCTTCCACTTCGCTTTTTAGCGACACGCTTTCTTCTTCATTATTGAATTTGCCTTTCAGTTCCAAAACAATTTTCTCGGCGATTTTTCTTCCAATTCCGGAAACTTTTGTCAGGTGCGAAATGTCTCCGCTTGAAGCCGCTTTTTTAAGTGATTCAATTGAAGCAATATTTAAAATATTCATAGCGCTCTTTGGTCCAACGCCGGAAATGGAAATCAAAAGTCCAAAAAAATCCCTCTCGTCGCGTGTTTCAAATCCATACAAGTCATGCGCGTCTTCCCGAATGTGCTCATGAATCCAAAACTCTAATTCTTGATCAAGTCTGCTCTTTTCAATTAGGCTCGAGAGAGCGAAAATTTTGTATCCTATGCCATTAAGCAGAATAATTAAATTTTTTTCTTCTTTGCTCCAAACCTTTCCTTGGATGTAGGCAATCATAGTCGTTCTAGTATACCCAAAATTATTTTATTGCCAAAATCCCTGCTTTTTGCTAGGATAAGCGCCACATATGCCAATTACATCATCAGCAAAAAAAGCCATCCGAAACTCTGCAAAGAAGCAGGTTTTTAACATTCGCCGGAAAAAGGCTGTTGAAAGCACTCTTAAAGAAATCCGAATTCTCATCAAAGAAGGCAAAAAAGAAGAAGCTAAAAAAGCCTTTGTTAAGTTTCAAAAAGCCATAGACAAAGCTGCCAAGGAGCATACTCTTTCCAAAAACACTGCATCCAGAAAGAAATCCAGAGTTTCTGCGATGATCAAAAAGGCTAAATAATCTCTTTGCCGCTCCCATCGTTCAATGGATAGGACGCATCCTTGCGGAGGATGCGATGTAGGTTCGATTCCTACTGGGAGCAAAATTAAGCGAAGCTTTATTTTCCCCCAAGTAAAGACACTCACGTGTCTTTCGGGTAGGAATCGAAGACCTTTTGAGCATATTTTATGAGCTTGCGAAATAAAATATCCAAAAGGTGTACTGATCCTGTAAGGATCGATATTCCTGCTAGGAAGATTGATTTATTTTGATATAATAAACGAATGAAAAATGGTAGAAAAATTTTTGATACGATTACAAAATCTTGTTCGGTATTAATGCTTTTAATTGGAATTTCTTATTTTGCAATTACTATAATAGCTCTGTCTATGGTTATTCCTTCATATGGTGATGATGGAGCCAATGCAATAATTGCTGCTGTTATTATTTTCTGGGGTTTGGTAGCGGTTGCTCTTAGTTTTACTAAAAAAACAGAAGCAGCTGCTGTGATTATTTTAGGCACTTTAATTATTCTAGGTATTAATTATGGGAATAAATATGAAATAATCCCTAATTTATGGTAATTAAGTTTGTTATATAATTAACTCATGATCGCGTTGAGTACAGACTACAGATTAGGTAAAAGAGCTTTTGTTGTTTTGGCTTGCAGGAGCACCATCATCGCTATATTTTTATTTATCATCGCGGTTATCTTGCTTTTGTCAGGTCCAGCTTTGATTGAAATAGTAAATAAAATTATTATAGCTGCTTCCGGTCAAAATGATGCTACGGTGAATTCTTCACATTTGGTATTTTTTGCGATAGCTGTTGTTTTTCTCCTGTCGTTTTTGATTTTTGCAATCGGGGTTTTTATTAATTATCTGCAGTATAATTTTTTCACATTCAGGTTTGAGGAATTTGATATAAAGCTAAAAAAAGGAATTTTCAATATTTCTGAAACTTCAATTCCATATCGCCAGATTCAGGATGTGGACGTTACGCGCGATATTTTTTATAGAATGTTTGGTGTTAGCAGGTTGGTTTTGCTTACCGCGGGACATGATGATCCGGGTGATGATGATAATTCAGATACGGTGTTTGATCCAATTGATAATTCCTTAGCAGAAGATATACGCCTATTGCTTCAGCAAAAAATCGGCGTGCAGATTGTGGAGAGCCAAGCAGATGCCAAACAATCGCAATAATTTAGAAACCCAGAGACTCCATTATTTTGTGGGAAAATGGTTCAACGTTTTTTTCTTCTACCACATGATTTAACAGATGACTTCTGATTTCGGTTGAATTGTAATAATCAGTTTCAATCGGAATGACAAGCAGGGAACTGATTGCTTTGTCTATTTTTAAAATTAATTTTGGAGCGGAGTATTTGTTATCCTCAACCCAAAAGGTTTTTATATTTTGAAACGGATATGTGGTGTCATTCAGATGAATTCCTTTTTCATCAATTTTGACTTCAAGGATTTTTGGCTCTTTGTTGCCAAGAAAGCCCACCATAAATCCTGCGATGATTATAAAAATGGCGAAAAGAGCGTCACTGTATATTATTGATATTATTGCAATTGAAACAGTGATAATGCCAACAGCCCAAAACCAGTCTGCCGTCTTTTTTTTGTATTGAAACTCGTATGTTTCCCAAGAAATATTCTCTTTCATTAAAAAAATTATATCATAAAATTATTTGCTTTTAGGATAAAGGGGAGTAATGTGTATGTTAGTTATGAGTATCCTTGAAAGATTAGGTCTGACAGCAGAAGATGTGAAGGCTGCTACCACTAAATACATTCCAAAATCCTCCCCAACAGATAAAGAGACTTATCCAAAGTCTCCGGTAAAGCCCAAGAAATCACAAGAGTCTCAAGAAGTTAAGCAACCAAAACCTCAGACTGCTGTAAAGGAGTCGCTTCCCCCTCTCAGCTCAGAAAGGGTCGAATACGATGTCATTTTGGTGATCGAAGGACGAGGGCACATACCGCTTCGCCAAGTTGGCAGCAATGAGGAGTCAGTCTATTCTCTGAGTGAGGGGACTCACAAGTTCCGTCGAGTATTTATTGATAAAGTTCCTTGGCTCGCGGTAAAGGGCTTATCAATTCCTGGTGAATGGGGACTGACCATTGCTGAACTTCAAAAGCTGAAGTCTCATCTGCCGGAAGGTATTGAGGATATCACATTTTAACCACCTCGCACACTGATGCGGGGAATTTTTTATATAAATAAAAAGCAAAAGCCGCTCGGCCGGAGGCCGAGCGGCTCTGTCCAAATGACTACTTTGTCATTGGTCTTGCTATGTTGACGACAAGCTTTCTGCCATCCATCTCCTGTCCGTTGAACATTTCAATGGCTTTGTTTGCAGAATCCTCATCAGCCATTTCAACGAAACCGAAGCCCTTGCTTCTTCCGCTGTCTCGGTCAGTTATGACCTTGGCAGAAGTTACAGAACCAGCGGCTGCGAAATAAGCTTTGAGAGCGTTATCATCAGCTTTGTAGGAAAGATTTCCTACATAGAGTCTATTGCCTTGCATATTTTTCAATTTTTGAAATTGATTTCGACCCCTGAAACTCACACGACCTGGGCGAAGCCAAAATTCGTAGATAATTTAGGATATTTAAATATTAACATCCAAATTAAATCAAAACAACAGAGTGGTATAAACAGGTTATTTTCTGTAGAATAAGCCTTAATTACAGGTTAATTTAAAAATTATGTTAAAAGGATTTCAACAGTTTATCTTGAGGGGGAATGTGGTGGATTTGGCGGTCGGTGTTGTGATGGGCGCGGCTTTTGGCACAGTGGTTACGGCTATGGTAAAAGATTTGCTTACGCCTCTTATCGGCGCCATTGCCAGAGTGCCGGATTTTTCTGGACTTGTTTTTACTCTAAACGGCAGCAAGTTTAATTACGGAGATTTTATTAATGCAACAATCTCTTTTATTCTTATCGCGGCTTCAATTTACTTTTTTGTCATTATGCCGATGAACGCGCTCTTAAAAAAATTAAAGCGAGACGAACCGCTGGTTGTGACAACCAAAAAGTGTAAAGAATGCTTAAGTGAAATTCCTCTTGAGGCAAAACGCTGCGCGTTTTGTACAGAGCCTCAATAATTTCAGTATTTTTTAGAATATTAATTTATTGATCGGACAAATAGACTTTAATTTAGTTTATTGATAACTTACAATCAGAAAAATACTCTACCTGAAAGCAATGAAATCTATAAGATTTTGGTACAGAGACGTGCCAGGATTTGAAAATGCTCGGCACGCATCAGTTTCTAATCACGCGATCAAATTTTTTCGAAAAATGCCTTTCGAAAATAATTCTAAACATGCGGTTCTGACACCTGTTTATACTTTAATTACTGGGCGGAGGAGGTGGGACTCGAACCCACAAACGCTTTCGCGTTCCAGTTTTCAAGACTGGTGGAATAACCGTTATCCGACTCCTCCATTTTTATTTTTCAACCAACTTTTTTCCAAAAAATGTTCTTCGTAATGGCAATTGGGACAGATGAGCTCCAAGTTTTCAAGAATATTATTGTTCCTGTTCTTGTCTTTGTGGTGAATTTGTAATATCTCAAATTTGGCATAATCGCATCTTTCACATCGCTTACCTCTATCTTCTAGAAGTCTAAGTTTGAGGGCCCTTTGGGATTTTACTTTATCCTTCGGACTATTGATTTTATACTTTATGCCGTCCCTATGAATATTTGCGCAACTTCTACCGCATGTCTTTTTGTTGAATTGAGACAAAATCAATTTACCACAGACTAAACAAGGATGTTCCTTTCTGTTTGATTTGCCATAACAAGTCACGCTACAAAATATGCGACCTTTTTCTATTTCACACGGTCTTCTGTAAATGAGCTTACCACAAACTTGGCAATTTGCATTCGGTTTTCTGGTGTAACTCTCAGCCACCAGTCCAGTCTACCACAAAATCTCGAAAATATATAATCATTTTTGCTTTCTTTTCAATTGTTGTATGCTTTGGCTATGAAATATTTAGGCATAGATTTTGGATCCAAAAGAGTGGGAATTGCCATGTCTGACGACGACGGCAAGATGGCTTTTCCAAAAACTGTTCTTGCAAACGATAAGAATTTAATTGAAAGTATTAAAAAAATCTGCATCGAAGAAAAAATCGGTGCGATTGTTTTGGGAGAATCAAAAGATTTTGATATGAAAGATAATATGATTATGGAAGAAATCAGGAAGTTTAAAACAGAAATTGAATCAGAAACTTTTCTTGAAGTTATTTTTGAACCAGAATTCCTGACTTCAGCAGAAGCTGAGAGACTGCAAGGCAAAACCAAGCTTTTGGACGCTTCCGCCGCAGCCCTTATATTAAAAAGCTATTTGGACAAAAGGGCTGGTTAATTATAAAAGACAGTTATACCCAAGGGTGGAACAGTATGCACAAATGATCCAGTAATTTCACTAGCTCCTTCATTTACATTAAATAGTGCAAGTATTGCAGAATCAGGGAACAACCAAAGCGGTTCAACTCAGTCAACCTCCACAATTACAGCCATATTTAGCTTTGGAATAGCGGCAAATGGCAAGAATACATACTTCGCTACACAAGCTTCAACTAGCCCGATGTTTGTGTTCCAGGTGTTTAACAGTGCTGGTCAAGATATTACATCCAATATTGTAGGAAAAAGCTCTGGTTTTGTTGTCCCAACCGGAACTGCGTTTGTAAACCAAGGGACAAATGGTTTTTATCTGCCAGGCGGACAATCAGGAACACTAAGTAACATTACTTTTAGTTTTGCTGGAAGAGGCGCAAATGGGCAACCATTAAATAATGGTTATTACTCTGTTGCAATCAAACAGATTAATTACAATGGAAATCAGTCTGTACAAGGACAATCTTCATGGAAGACTCCAATGGTTACTGTTTCTTATGCGCCAACAAATTCCACAAACCTTGCTTCCGCAGAACAAGCGCTCAATGAAATAATTGCCGAGTTTGAAGCAATAATTAAATAAATTTTCAAGCTCTGCTTCCAAACCCTCCGCTTAGGCGGAGGGTTTTTTTGTTTTTAAATTACTGATTTTGTAGTACAGTTTATGTATGATCACATATGATGAATTCAAAAAAGTGGAAATGAAAGTCGGCAAAATTATTTCTGCAGAAATTATTCCTGATACTGATAAACTGCTTAAACTTTCAGTTGATTTTGGGGAAGAGGCGCCTCGTCAGATTGTTTCAGGTATTGCCACACACTTTCCTGATTGCCAAACACTCATTGGCAGAAAGGTGATGTTTGTGACAAATTTGGAACCAAGGACAATCAGGGGATTTGAAAGCCGAGCGATGATTTTGGGGGTTGGTGAAAACGAAACTTTTTCCCTGCTTTACCCAAAAGACGAAACTCCGCAAGGATCCGCCGCAAGGTAATTTGAAATAGTTGATTTCAAGATATAATAATAGAGATGAAATTGCTTAATGGTTTTTCACATAGTTCAATCGGCCGTATTTTAAAGGTTTCGCCATCGCCGTTTTTTTTGAATATTTCTTATGCTGGCATCGACTTTTCTTCGGAATCCATCAAGTACGTGGATTTTGTGGTTGATACCAAAGGATTAAAGCTCAAAAAATTTGGAGCTAAGGAGATTACGGAGAAAGATTTTTTTGCTTCAGAGGAGGCAAAGAATTTTTTGAAGGAAATATCCAAAAAAAGCATCAAATTCGCCAAAGTCGTGGTCCCAGAACAGCTTTCGTACATCTTTACCATTCCTTTGGAAGGGGAGATTGACTCGGCGCGAGAAGAAATCGAATTTCATATCGAAGAAAATGTTCCTATTTCGCTGAAAGATGCGGTTTTTGATTATGTTGCCTATTTTGAGGCTGGTAAAAAATGGGCGGCTGTAACCGTCATTGCCTCAGATGTCATAAATAATTTTGAAAATTTTCTTAATCAAGCGGGGATTGAGCCGATATCCTTTTTGTCCGAATCGGCAGCAATCTCCAGAAATTTGATTCTTAAAAATCAAAAAGGCATTTCACTGATCGCTCATATCTGCAGAGATAAAACTGTTGTCATTATAAGCAAAGACGGCATTGTAAAGTTCAGTTCAGTCATTCAATCTGGAGGAGAGATTCTTTCTGAAGCAATTTCCAAATATTTAAATGTCGGGATGGATCAGGCGGAAAAAATCAAAAACGAACAGGGATTCAACATGAACACCGAAGATCACAACAGCTTTATGGCTTTGGGCAATGCCATTTCAATTATCCGAGATGAAATTGAGAGAGTGATAATTTATTGGCAGACTCATAACGCAAGCGACGGCGCCATCGAAAAAGTCATTCTCTCGGGTTCAAACGCACTGATGCCGGGCTTGCCGGAATATTTGAGCGAAAGTTTGCGGATAAAAGTCGAAAAGGGAGAAGCTTGGATTAATTTTCCAAGATACAAAGACGAAGTGCCGGTTATTCCTTTTAAAGATTCGCTCAGCTTTACTCCGTCGCTCGGGCTTTTTGTGGAATAAATATTTTGAAAAAATATGTTTTGGCTTTTACCAGAAAATCATAGAAAAAAGTTAATCAGGGAATATCGCCTGCGCTTGGCGATCATGTTTTTTCTTTCGCTTAATATTCTGGCTGTATGTGCGCTAATATTTTTTATCCCTGTTTATACCAAAGTGCATTGGCTTCAGAAAAATGCTTCTTTTGTTGAAAATAATTTGGAATCAAACATAAAATCAGAAAATAACCCAAGCGTTTCCAAAGCCGTAGAGGATATAAAATCAAACATGAATATTGCGGCTTTAGATAATCGGAGCGCCGTTTCTCCGATTATTGCGGTGATACAAGTCAAAAACAGCGGCATAGCGATTACAAGTTTTGTTTATTCATACAATTCAAGCGGCAGTTCGCTGGCTGTTTCTGGTGTTGCTACTGACAGGCAAGCTCTGACAGATTTCAAAAACAATCTTGAATCGCAAAAAATATTTGAAACAGTGGACTTGCCGATTTCCAATTTTGCCAAGGATTCAGATCTTCCTTTTTCTTTAACCGTAACAGGAACATTTTGATATGAAAAAAAAGATAACCATATTAATATTTTTGATAATAACCTTCTGTATTTTGGTTGGCCTGTATGTTTGGCTTGTTTTAAAGATTCAAAACACACTTGCTTCAGTTGAAGGATTCTATTCGGATATTGCCCTTAGCCAGACAAAAGACACCAGCCTCCAAAATTTAAATAGGAATAGCCGGACAATTATCAAGGAAGACGCGGAAATCCAATCTCTCTTTGTCCAAGATCAGTCTGCGCCGGATTTTATCCAGTCAATTGAGACTATGATGCAAGACTTAAAAATTGATGGGGCTATAAAATCAGTTTCAAATGAACAGGAGCCTGAGCTGACGCCGCTTTCCAAAGACGAGCTTGAGGTGTCCATAGAAGCCGACTCGTCATATTCCAATCTGCTTAATTTCGTTTCTCTCTTGGAAAATTTGCCTTATAAATCCTATGTTACTTCTGTTTCATTGCAAAAGAACACAGAAACAGACCAAAAAACCGGCGCTGTTATTATAACTAAAAATGCTCCTTGGATACTAGACGTTACTTTGAATGTGGATGAAACAATTACTTCTCAAAACCAAGTCTAAATCAAATTAAAATATGAAATCAGGTAAATTTAAAAATAAATTAGAAAAAATCAAAAGGACATTCAGGTCTTTGACAGAGCCTGATGCTGACCGCGATTGGGTAATAATTTTATCTGTTTTTTTTGTGCTGTTTATCGCCGTGGCTTGCTGGAGCGCTGCGGCATATTACTTTTTATTTCAGCCGTCAAATGATGCGGGCAATTCCATGGTTGCTTCATATCAAATCTTTAACAACAAAAAAGTGGAGGATATTTTAAATTCCTATCAAAAAAGGCAAAATGATTTTCAAAATTTATCGGCGACAGCAACGCCTTTTGTTGACCCATCGCTCTAAATCTGGCAATATAGTTTGCATCGCTTCCGTAGTTCAATGGATAGAACAGAGCTCTTCTAAGGCTTTGATGTAGGTTCGATTCCTACCGGAAGCAAAATTAAGCGAAGCTGTATTTTGCGAAGACCCTTTGAGCCTAAAATTGAGTTTATGAAAATTTTAGCCAAAAGGTGTACTGAAACTGTAAGTTTCGAATTTTCTACCGGAAACATCTGTTGATGAGATTTTGAGATACAAAAAATTATACTAAATTCCTACTTTAAGCTAAAATTTAGCTAATAATAACTAAACATTTATATAAATAAATGAGAAAAATTTTACTATCAATAGTTTCTATTCTCCTAATAATTGTAATTGTTGAGTTTCAATCCTGTAGTTTTATATCAACTTTTTGGTCAAATTTGCTATCGAGCGCTACAATTACGATTCTATTTGGAATCTTCATCGATCAATTTACTGAACTTACAAAGAAACCTTCATTAAGAATGGTAATAAAACAAGGTAGGTCTTATTCAGATAGAATAGTTCTTACTTGTAGAGAGGATGGAAATTACGAGACATCTTTTAGAATAGCAATCAGAAATGATGGAAATAAAATGCTGAAACCAGCAGAAGGATATTGGCATTTTTACTTACCAAATGCTCAAGACGTTAAACCTGATGGTGAAGCAGCTAAATTTGTTAGTTCTGATAATGACCATATTCGTAACTGCATTGATTTACCCATTTTTCCGAAATCATTTTTGGATGTAGGACCAGAATTTAAAATTACTATTCCCAAAGCCGACGTTGAAACATTTAAGGTTTACTATTTTTTTGAGACTAACTACGGTTACTTTCCTAAGACTATATCAATGGACCAAAATACAGGTCTTATTGAATTCAATAGAATGACAAAGATTCCTATTAAGTATTAACTAATCAGGAGAAGTATTTCAGCCAATATATAAATTGGTATAATGAAAACTGCTTACAATAAGCTCCCTCGCTTTTTTCTGACCTAAAAAATGATAAAATAATATTATGCCTTTAGTATCAATCCCAGAAGCATCTAAATGGGCAACTGATTATCTTGCCAAAGAAGTGTCGCCAACAAACATTTCTTATCTTGTTCAATATGGCAAGGTTAAAAAGCATGGTGAAAATGGTTCAACTCTTGTTGATTTGGGTGATCTAAAAAAATATTATGAATCGTATAATGGAAAGCGTGAAATAAGCTGGAAAAAAAATCTTGGTGATGATTTAAACTGGACATTATCTTTTGATAATCTTCGGGAAAAAGATACAACGAAACATGTTCATAGGCTCCATCCTTACAAAGGAAAATATATTCCTCAACTTG
This sequence comes from uncultured bacterium, assembly GCA_963766885.1. Classification (GTDB taxonomy): domain Bacteria; phylum Patescibacteriota; class Minisyncoccia; order Phycocordibacterales; family CAIRYW01; genus CAIRYW01. The sequence goes on from CAVYBO010000001.1 coordinate 24,135, forward strand.
TTGAATATTTTATAGATAAACACATTGACGATTTTAAAAAAGAAAAATATTTTAATCCTGGAGACATTATCCTTGATCCATTTTTAGGTTCTGGAACAACAATCATTCAATCACTAGAAACCGGTCTTCATGCAATTGGTGTTGATGTTTCAGAATTTAATTGCATGATTTCTAGTTGTAAGGCATCGGTTTATGACAATAAATATTTAGAAAATACAATCAAGAAAATGCTATTTTCACTTGATACATTCGAGCAGGACAACAAAATTGAAGATTTTGAAAATGAGCTTTTAGCAGAGCTAGCAAAATTTAATGGAGTACATTTTCCTGGTTATGATTTTAAATACAAAGTTAATCAAGGAAACTTCAATGAAAATAAATTTGCAGTAGAAAAAGAAAAAGAATTTTTACCCGTATATAAAAAATTACTTAAAAAATATTCAATTAAACTGAAACAAGAAAAATCTAATTCTTTTTTAGATATCTGGTTTATGGATAATGTTCGTAAGGAGATAGACTATGTATTTGAATCTATTAAGCAAGAAAAAGATGTCAAAACTAGAAAAATCCTTGCTCTTATTTTAAGTCGAACAATTAGATCGTGTCGTGCAACAACTCATAGCGATTTAGCCACACTAAAAGAACCACAACTTACAACTTATTATTGCTATAAACATAAAAAAATTTGTAAACCTCTTTTTTCAATAAAAACAATGCTGAATCGTTATGCGTTTGATACTTTAAATCGTATTAAAGAATTTAATAGCTTACGTAAGCCAGTACACTACTCTGTTCTAACTGGAGACTCGAGAACAGTAAACATCTTTGATAAAATAGAAAAGCAAAATCCAGAATTATCTAAAATTCTTAAGAAGCAAAAAATCGCGGGCATTTTCTGCTCTCCTCCATATGTTGGACAGATTGATTATCACGAACAGCACGCTTATGCTTACGATCTTCTAGGATTCAAGCGAAAGGATGAATTAGAAATAGGTCCTCTATATAAAGGACAAGGATTAGAAGCAAGACGATCATATGTTCAAGGAATTGCAGATGTATTAAACAACTGTAAGAATTACCTCAAGGATGATTTTGACGTTTTTCTTGTTGCAAATGATAAATATAATCTTTATCCAGAAATTGCAGAAAAGTCTGGAATGAAAATTGTAAATAAATTCAAGCGGCCAGTGTTGAATAGAACGGAAAGAGATCGAAATCCTTATTCAGAAATAATTTTTCATTTCAAATCAAAATAATTTATGGCTTTATCTAAAGAACAAACAAAAAGTGTAGAAGAAGTTTTGAAGGCAAGTTTGCGTAATAAGTTTCAAAACTATAAACCTGAACCAGCATCAATGCCTTTTCATACTCGTTTGCTTGGCAAAGACAGACTTGCTTTGTATTCTTTTATCCATTCATTAAATACAAATTTTGGTACAAGTATATTTGAGCCAGTTGGCTTAGCGTTAGCACAAAAGAATTTTAAAATGGCAGCTTCACAAGCTACAGCTGGAGATCAAATTAGTACAGAGGCACAGGTTGAAATTCAAAAAATTATTGATGGTCTTATTACCGCGACAAATTCTCCAAGCAAAACAGAAGAAATTGAAAGGATACGCAAAGTTTGTCAAACGGGTGAAATGATTAAGGTTAAGCCGACAAAAGTTGATTTGATGTTTGAATCAAAGGACGGCGCATATTTTTTATTTGATATCAAAACAGCAAAACCAAATGCTGGCGGCTTTAAAGAATTTAAGCGCACACTTCTTGAATGGGTTGCTGTCGTTTTGGCAAATAAACCAGATGCGAAAATAAATACTTTTATTGCAATTCCTTATAATCCTTATGAGCCAGAACCATATACTCGTTGGACAATGCGAGGAATGCTTGATCTGGAAAATGAACTTAAAGTCGCAGATGAGTTTTGGGATTTTCTTGGTGGTAAAAATACTTATAAAGATTTACTCGACTGTTTTGAAAGAGTTGGTATTGAGTTGAGAGATGAAATTGATACTTACTTTAAGCGCTTCAATAAATAAACCACATGACCGAAGAATTATTTGAATTCGCAAAAGACAATGATTTGAGTTTTGATGAAGCGATTGAGGTGCAGGAGGTTGCTGACGACCAAAGCTTGGATTTGGATGAGGCATATGAGATTTGGCAAGGAAATCAATAGAGAATCAATAATGAGGAAACGCATAGCACTTTATAAACTCAAATTTCCGCGTATTTTTAAGGTGCGCAGGCGAAAGGTGAGAAGCAAAAAACCAAGCGCCAAGTATCTGAAGTTCAAAGACGCTGCTCAACAACTAGCAGAGGAGAAAATTGAAAAGTTTAATAAAATTTACAATTTTAAGTTGGGTAAAATAAGTATCAAAAATCAAAAGACTCGTTGGGGCAGCTGTTCGAGCAAAGGGAATATAAATTTTAATTACAAGATCGCGCTTTTGCCCGAGAGAATTTGCGACTATATTGTGGTTCACGAGCTTTGTCATCTGGGAGAATTTAATCACTCTAGAAAATTTTGGAATTTGGTGGCTGTAGCCGTGCCCGATTATGCAGATATTAGGGCGCAATTGAAAAGAAGTGACTTAAGGTTTTATTAGTATGTAAAGAAAGTGGCAGACAATCGTCTTCACTTATAAGTAGCAAAGGTCGATTTATAAGCCATAAATCGCACAAATATATGACATGGCAAGGATGGATAAATTTTGTCGTGGGTCTTTGGGTTATTATTACTCCTTTTCTCGGTATGTCCATGAGTTCTCTAGCCACTAATCTTGTAGTTTCTGGAATCATCGTTGCAGTACTATCACTTTGGGAGGAATTCCAATACAAAGACATCAGAATGCACGTTCACGGATAATTCTGCTGTTCCAAAAAGCCGCCTCCAAAAAGAGAGGCAGCTTTTTGGTGCGCGGATTTAGAATAATTTTTAAGCCGCTTCGATACTGGCGAATTTAGTAAAAACTATAAGACGATGATCATACGTTGATTTGTCAGCAGTCAATTTACCGGCGCAAGTGATCAAGTTTAGTTCACGTATATTTCCGTTTTGGCCAAAAAGTGTTGATGCCGAAAGGGAAGCAAGCGCATAGGTGTTTGCAGCGGACACTTTAAAATCAAGTTTCTGATTTTGGTCGGTGATGACGAATATATCATCGCCAGGTTTCAAATCTTTAAGACTATTAAATGCGGCAAATACGTGGGCGTCAAAAACAGAAGTGCCGATATTGCCTGGAACCGTGCCGTATTTGTACCAGCCGACATTTTTGGTTTTTCCGTTCGGAACAGCCATGTTACCGTTTTGGTCTTTTCCAACAGCCTGCACGGGTGAATTCAAATTTAATGAAGGAATAATGACTCTTACAGGATTGCCTAAATTGGCGGCAATATTTTTTGCCAAAGGAAGAGCTATTTTTTGCAAAGTGGGCAAAGTTGAAGCTGTAGCGGTTTCTTTGATGGGAAAAACAGCAAAAAACAGCACTGTTATTATAAAAAAAAGGCCCCATCGGGCGATCTTTGATACCTTCGTGTACATATTTGTATCGAATATTATAAACCACCTGTGGGTTTTGTATAGCTGTAATTATTAGTTTTTTGGAGCGTCTATAAGGGTGATAAAGGTCGTATTAATAGCTTAATTAACATGACCATGAAATTCACATCAATACTTTCTATCACGCTGATTGCTTCTGTTCTAGCTTTTGCTGGATTAGCAAGTGCGCAAACCACAACAACTGTTACTATGCCTATTCTCTATAATGCTGATGGACAAGCGGTAAATACTTCAGGCGGAACATTGCCAGCAGGAACTTACTATCTAGCATCTGGAGAAGTCGGTCCTGTAACTTATTATGGAGACGGTACTTACTATAACTCTGCAGCAGGAGTGTTCGGCGGCAGTGTCTATAATGCAACCGGAGAAGCGGGTACGTTCACTGTGCCAGCAATGACCTCAACTGCAAGCGTCGGTATTCCAAACACTGGAGCAGGGGGTGATGCAATAGGCGTGTGGGTAACACTTGCTATTTCGGCTCTAGCTAGTATCGCAGGGGCTCTATATTTATCTCGCTCTCGTTATGAATTCACAAAGTAGAGTTAAATATATCCTAGCAAGCGTGATCACGATCACCGGAGTGGTCGTGTTTGCGTTTGTATTTGTGAACGCAGCTATTTATACGCCAAATGGAGACACTGACGGACTTCAAGTCCCAACAACCACAACAGAAACTGCAAAAAATGATCCACTGTTGGCAATTCAGAATGTTAATAATAATGTCGCTGCTGTTGAAAGTGCTTCTGTAGCGCCTGCTGTCCCATCTGCTCCAAGTAATTTTCCTGATAAAATTTTAATACCTAAAATTTCTGTTGACGCCAGCATACAATATGTCGGTTTGACTACTAAAAACAATTTGGCAGTGCCAAGCAATTTCATAGACACTGCCTGGTACGAGGACGGTCCGGTTCCAGGTCAAAATGGTACTGCAATTATTGATGGTCATCTTGACGATGGTCTCGGCTTTCCTGCTGTCTTTTGGAATCTTTCTAAGCTTAGTGTGGGCGATGAAATTGATATTACTACAAACGGAGGGAGGACTTTGCGTTTTGCTGTTACCCAAACCGATACATACAATTACAATGATCCGAATGCTTCGGCGGAAATATTTGCTCAAAGCAATGCGCCGACCATTCGCTTAATTACCTGTGCCGGAAGCTGGGTAGAATCGGCAAAAATGTACAACGAGCGAACAGTTGTTACTGCGCAGTTAATAAATTAAATTTTTTAAAAAATATTAAATAAGCTATAAAAAGCATCCCGCATCCGGGGTGCTTTTTAGGAGGTTATTCTACCTTAGTCTATGCCACACGTGGGTGCTTAAGGAATAGTCCAAGGACTACTGCGATATAATGCTCCCTTTTGTATTAAAGCAACAAAGGCGAATAGCTCTCCTACTTGTATATACGTACAGGAAGAGGATTTTTTACATTAACAAGAGAATATTTTGTGTTCTAATTTCAAGAATTTTTTATGCTAAAATTATACTACAAGCAATTTCTAGAATTGGTACCACATAACTTTGCGGTAAGAGATGATATTTTTATTCGTCTACCATGAAAGAGAAAAATAAAAAGAGATTCGAAAGCCTTTATGCAAAACAGTCTGATGCGATATATCGTTTCTGTCTCTTTCGTGTGTCGGATAAAGAAAAGGCTCTTGAGATAATGCAAGAATGTTTTTTAAAGTTTTGGGTTTTGCTCTCTGAAAACAAAAAAGATATTAATAGCGATAAAACCATGCTCTTTACGATAGCTAGAAATATGGTTATAGACTGGTACAGAAAGAAAAAAGCTGTTTCTCTGGAAGCTATGGCTGAGCAAGACGACGGAATTGTTGAAATCTTGGATGATCACTTTTACGCGGATGTTTCGATGCAGGTGGAAGGAAAGTTTGCATTGGATAAAATAAATGAGCTTTCTCCATCCTACAGAAGTGCGGTTTACTTGCGATTTGTTGAAGGAATCGGACCCAGTGAAATTGCTGAAATAATGGGAGAAAGTTCAAACTCTGTGTCTGTAAAAATAAACAGGGGGATAAATGAATTGAGAAAAAAGCTCGGATATCAATAAATTAAGAAAATGACCAACGATAATAATTTTAAAAAAAGAATAGAAGCGATAAAGTCCGTTAAATTGACGACTTCTGAAAAGGAGCAGGCGCTTAAAAGTATAATGAGCCAGATTGACGAGATGAAACTCGTGGAAAGCCCATATTTAGAGTTTTTTCAATACTTAAATAAAAAACCTGCGTATGCCTATGTTGCGGCTTTGGTTTTGATTGCACTAATAGGTGGAAGTACTTCCTATGCCTCAGAAGCCGCATTGCCTGGAGATATTTTGTATCCAGTAAAAGTAGATGTCACTGAACCAATAGAAGGAGTGTTTACTTTGGGAGCTGCTGCCCAGGCTAATTGGCATGAAGAATTGGTAGAAAAAAGGCTTCAAGAATCGGAAACTCTTGCTCAAAATAATATGCTAAGTGCAAGCAACACGGATTCTATAAATATAAATGTTCAAACCTCAATAAAATCATTTGATAACGACATATCTAATCTGGATAAAACTGATCCTGTAGAAGCCGACCAAGTAAAGATAAATTTTTTGACTAAAGCGGATATTTATTCAAAAATCTTACAAAAACTGAACTCAAATGAAAAACAGGTCTCCAATATTCAATCAATAAGAAATAATTTAAACCAAGCTATAGAAAACACATTTTTAGTTTCTTTGGAAGGAGATTCAACAAATACACCTATTGTTTCAGAGAGGGTAAATTATAATACTGAGTCGAAAGGAGACTATTACAAGCCGGCAAATAATATTGGCAATATAGAAAAAACTCAAATTACAACAGATGAATATAGTGCTAAATCCCCGATTGTTAGCACTACCACGAACCTAAATGCGTCTACTTCGACTTTTAATGCGGCGAGTTCTTCCCTGCAGATGTCTAATACAAATATCCAAAGTAATGTTTCTGCGGGGATTTCTGGAACAGCGAGTAATTCCAGTTCAGTAACAAACTCGCCAATTCTAAGCACTCCACTCGGTAATTCCTCTCCAGGCGCTGTAACCAGGCCCGCTCAGGCTACAACAAACTTAGTCAACAGTATTCTAAAATAATTTTTTTAATTATTTAGACTTTTTAGCAGTCTTTTTCTCAAGCATTAGCTTCTTAGCAGCATGTCTTTTGGCTGTCTTGTGGCTATGCTTGAAGGCTTTCTTTGAGCTAACTCCGTGATTTATTCTTTTTACCATATGAATTTATTTGTTAATTGTAAATGCTAATTATACTACGCAATTGGAAAAAAAATTTATAAAAAATTCCATCTTTGCATTCGATGGACTTAATCGAAGAACTGATGGCTGAAATACAAGCCGTCATCCCTAGAAGCGTCTAGGAAGAAGTGTCCAAGTATCTCAGCTTCTTCGTAAAGATGTAATTCAGGGAATTTTCTGTGGAAGAAATCAAGCAAGAATTTGTGAAGCGGATAATCAGTTTCCAATTCATAGAATCCAAAACCTGATATATTGACCTTGGTCCCAGCTTTCAACACTAGCTTGTGGTCTTCAAGAACAGTTTTGTACATAAAAATTTAATCTATTTATATCACAATAAGTTAAATATGTAAAGTTAAAATTGATAAATTCCACTCCGTATAGTAATCTTTACTTGTTCATTATTTTCGGGCGATTAGCTCAGTTGGTAGAGCAGCTCATTTACACTGAGAAGGTCACAGGTTCAAGTCCTGTATCGCCCACACATGCAAATAGCTACATTAGTTATAACAATTATAGGCCTAGCGTTTTTTGAAGTTGTCTCAAGTATTGATAACGCCGTGGTCAATGCCGAAGTGCTGCAAACAATGTCCAAAAAAGCCAAGAGATGGTTTCTGGTTTGGGGTGTTGTTTTTGCCGTGTTTGTTGTCCGAGGAATTCTACCTTGGGCAATTATCTGGCTTTCAAATCCAAGTCTTGGAATTTGGGGCGCTTTTAGTGCATCTTTTTCAAATAATCCAAGCATTTTGGAATCAATAGAAAAAACTGCGCCAACGCTTTTGGTTGCCGGCGGAATATTTTTGCTCTTCCTATTTTTTTCCTGGCTTTTTTTGGAGCCAAAGCACTACGGGCTTTTTGGGGAGAAGTTTTTTAGAGCAAAATCAGTTTGGTTTTATGGAGTTGTTTCAATAATTTTGACTGTAATTGTTTATCTGTCGCTTGAAATAAATCCAATGATGGCCTTTGGAGCAGTGGTTGGATCAACAGCATTTTTTATTACAAATGGTTTCAAACAAAATGCTGAAAAAAGCGAAAAGAAACTTTTGAGCGGCTCATACAAACGTTCGGATTTGAGTAAAATACTTTATCTTGAAATTATTGATGCAACATTCTCAATTGACGGCGTGCTCGGAGCTTTTGCCTTTACACTTTCTGTGCCGCTTATAATTATCGGCAACGGCATCGGGGCGATAATTCTGCGCAACCTGACTGTTTCAAATATAGACAGTGTCAAAAAATATATTTTTCTAAAAAACGGCGCGATGTATTCTATTTTTTTCTTGAGCGTTGTTATGCTTTTGGATTCGTTTGGGTTTGCAATGCCGCAGTGGATTTCGCCTTTGATTACAGTTACGGTGGTTGGATACTTTTTTATCAAATCGCACAGGCATTTGAAGCGTGGCAATAAGGGAGTTTATCTGTCATAAATATTCTGCTTAAAATAAATGAACAAAATAAAAAAAGAGCCAGGAAAGAATAAAAAGATAGAAATAATTTATGAAGATAGAGACGTGGCGGTAATAAACAAGCCAGCTGGAATTTCTGTGCATTCGGACGGCAAAAATTCAGAAGAGACTTTGGTGGACTGGATAAAAAAAGATATTCCAAAGGCAAAAAAAGTTGGAGAGAATATGTTTACTGAGGAAGGCAAGGAAATTGAACGGCCGGGAATTGTCCACAGGCTTGATAAACAGACTTCTGGGGCGCTGATTATTGCCAAAAGTCAGGAGAGCTACGAATTTCTGAAAGATCAATTCAAAGCGAGAATTATTTCCAAAATGTATATTGCCTTTGCGGATGGCGCAATCAAAACTGAGCGGGGAATCATACGCAAGCCAATTGGCAGAAGCCGAAGCGATGCTCGCAAAAGATCAACCAAAGCGGACGAAGACAAGTTAAAAGATGCCGAGACTGTGTATAGAAATATCAAAATATCAGACGGAGTAACTCTGCTTGCCTTGTGGCCAAAAACCGGCAGAACGCATCAAATCAGGGTGCATCTCAAAAGCATTGGACATCCGGTGGTTGCAGATGCTTTGTATGGCAAAAGGCAGAATAAACTCGGATTTAAAAGGCTGGCACTTCATGCCAGAAGCATTGCTTTCCAGACTGTTTCGGGTAAAAAAATGACAATAAAAGCGCCATTTGCAGCTGATTTCCAAAAGGTTATTGCGGATTTTGATGCTTCAGAAAATGAGTTGCTAAAATAAAGTCCTGTATGTTAAAGTCTTTGTCACGCTAAGTAAATTAGGCAGCAGATTAATCAGATGAAAATTATTTCACCAGTTAACATAGAAGAGAGAAAAAACCTTGATATCAGATCAGGCGACACTGTTCGCGTGTCTCAAAAAGTTCCAGACAAGGAAGGTAAATTCCGAACTCAGGTTTTTGAAGGGCTTATTATCGCAAAGAAGCACGGCACAGAGGCTGGAGGCACTTTTACTGTTCGCAGAACCGCTGGCGGATACGGAGTAGAAAAAATTTACCCCATCTATTCTCCAATGATTGAAAAAATTGAAGTCACAAAGCGCGGAAAGGTGCGCCGAGGAAAATTGTATTTCATTCGCAGAAAGGCTGTTAAAGAAATGAACAAGAGAATGAAAATGGAAATGGTAAGACCAGATAAAGCCGAGAAGGCGGCAGTGGCAGGAGTTTCGGAATCAGAAGAACCTTCGGCAGAATAATATTTTTCTAATTTGAATGAATCAAAAAGGCTCCTTTAAAGGAGCCTTTTTGTTACAGATGACGTCAGGCTTGCAAACGATTTGATGAATACCAAACAAAGAGCCGCTGTTGCAATGTTAAAAATAAATTGAGCGTTAACAATTTGCTGAGAGATATTTGGTGTAATAACTCCTAGAAGTTTTTCAAAAGGCATTGCAAGCGGCAAGAAAATCAAAATTCCAAGCAAGTTAAAAATCATCTGCGCCACTGCAACTTTTTTTGCTTCGGGCTTGGCGTGCATACTTGCAACAAGAGAAGCAGTCGGACCGCCGATAGAAGTGCCGAACATAAATCCAAGCGCTTGGGTGATGCCAAGAAGTCCGCCGGAAGCCATAATCATCACGAGGCCCATAAGTACGGAACCCGATTGAAGTGTGGCTGTGGCAATTGCCCCGATGATGACTGTTGCGTACAAACCGTTTGAATTTTTAAGAATTGATACAACGAACGGATCGCTTTTGAGCGGAGCAATCAAGAAAGAAATAATCAAAAGACTCAAGAACATCACGCCAAAATAAAATACCGCTCGGCCGTATTTTCGAAGCCTCGAATGCGTGTGAGAGAGAATGAAGCCGATAATCACAACCACCGGCGCGATGTATGTCATATTTAGGGCAATTAATTCTGAAGTTACAGTTGTGCCCAGGTTTATGCCAATGACAATTCCCAAAGCATTCATAAAAGAAATAATTCCAGAGTTTACTAGGCCGACAGTTATGATTGTTGCTGCGGTACCAGATTGGATGATTGCCGCAAAAATTGCGCCGGTGATTGTGCCTTTGATGGGGGTGTTGGTCCAACCGTTGAGAATTTCTTTGAGGCGAGAACCCGCTATTTCTTCAATATGAGCGCTGAATTTTTGGATGGCAAAAATAAAAATCAGCACAAAAGCAAGAACAGTGATTATTGTGTTTGTTAAATCCATTTCGCTATTATATCAAATTTACTGTCTATCAGAATTTTAATTGAAAATATTTTGAAATTTAAGTATGATTCTTGCCATGCGCCGGTGTTGAAATTGGTAGACATTTGCCCTTGAGGTGGGTAAGCCGTAAGGCGTGGAGGTTCGAGTCCTCTCCGGCGCATCATCAATTCTCCAAAACAAATCTGTATTTTTTGTTGGCCCAGATAACGCCTGCGTAATCCACTCCGATTCTCGGAGTCTTTTTTACCCGCCTGCCGGCGAGGCAGGTTTTCAATTTTGCATCTTTGCTTTTTTCAAACCACAAACCATTTTTTGGAATTGCAATTTTGCCATTTAGTTTTTTATCAATCTTAAGTTTTTTGGTTAGACGAGCGGGGCCAGAGATTCCTTCAATTCCTCGAATCAAAACCGCTGACGGAAAATTTTTTTGTTCTGTCACAACATTGAGCATCCAATGCATTCCATAAACAAGATAAACATAAATTGTTCCTGCTTCTTCAAACATCGGGGAATTTCGCAAAGTTTTGCCTTTGGAAGAATGGCAGGCCAAATCGTGCGCGCCAACATAGGCTTCGGTTTCTGTGATTTTGAATTTCAAAACTTTTCCATTGATTTTTCGGCACAAAAAACAGCCGATAAGTTGCTCGGCAACCTTCAAGGTTTTTTGTTCAAAGAATTTTTGTGTCAGATGAGCCATGAGGATATTCTAATCGGTTTTGGATTTAATTAAAAATCTGCTATAAATTACAGCACTTCAAGTTATAATTAGCTTGAAAGAGTATATGGCGACTATAGTTTAGTGGTAAAACTCCGGTTTGTGGAACCGGTATCGAGAGTCCGATTCTCTCTAGTCGCCCATCAATGATTTTCTCCAATAAAGCCTTATACCGCTTAGACTTTTCAGTTCTAACCTGTTAGAGTTTTGGTATGGAAAGACCAGAAACAACTTTATTTATGCTGATGTCAGTGGACGGCAAAATTTCTACTGGTGATACAGATGAAATGGATGTAGATAAAGACTATCCTAAAATCACTGGTCTCAAGGAAGGACTCAAGCAGTATTACGATTTAGAGCAACAGACGGATTTGTTTTCTCTCAATACTGGTCGTGTGTTTGCAAAAATTGGTGTAAACGAAAAAACTGACGAGCCTGTTAAGTTACCAGTAAGTTTTGTAGTGATAGATAATCAACCTCATCTTACCGAGCAAGGAGTTTCATATTTAGCGAAGAAAGCAAAAAGCCTTATTATCGTAACAACAAATAAAGCTCATCCAGCATTTTCAGTAAAGGGGGGTTATAGAAATATTGAAATAATTTTTTACGAAAAAGAAATCAATTTTAGTGATTTGTTCCAAAAATTGAGAAAAGAATATAAAGTTGAAAAACTTACTATTCAATCTGGAGGAACTTTAAATACAACTCTTGTTAGGGAGGGGTTGGTAGATAGAGTTTTGTTGATAGTTGCTCCTGCATTTGTCGGAGGAAGAAATACATCTACTTTATTGGATGGCGAATCGCTCCATACAAAGCGAGAATTGTTTAAAATAAAATCAATGGAACTTATACAAGCGAAACCACTTGAAAATAACTATTTGCTTTTGGAGTATAAGCTTAATAAATAGTGGATTGAGGTGTAGGGTAAAATACAGGAATATAAATACTTGCATCATTTAACCTCTCAAAAACAGTTCTAACATCCTCTACTACGTCGCCCAGAAAATAAAATGTTGTGTTATTATTTTATATTATAATTATCAAATAAAATTATGACTGAAAACAAAACAGAAATTGCTGAAGACAAAATTGAATGGCAAGGACAAGTAGAAAATGTTAATGCTTCAGAATTAAAAGCTGGGGTCATATACATTGATAGGAATAAAGCTAATTTTTCAGGTCCAGAAACAGAACGAAAACTAAAAATTGTGGAAATGAATTTACTGAGTGAAGAGAATGGTTATAAGTATTATGAGTTAGTTGCTGAGACCGAAGATGGTAAAACTGTTCATCCAAAAATTGGCTTCAACGCAGAGACTTCTTTTGATGTAATTAGAAAAACTGATTAACTGGGAAGTAGTGAATTATAGAGTAGGGTAAAAGCTCGGAATATAAATACTCGTATCACCCAATCTCTCAAAAACAGTTCTAACATCCTCTACTACGTCGCCCAGAATTTTTAGCCTTATATTTTAATAATATTTTCGGATGGGTCTAAAGAGAATCGGACTTTTGATATACTTTTGTTATATGAATGAAAATATAAAAAAAGAAAAAACAACTGAAAAAACTGGTGAAGAGATTTTTTTTGAAATCCATAAAGATATTCCAAGACAAGGTCCTGGAAACGAAGAGTCAACAAAAAAGGCATTTTCTTTGCTTTCAGGTTTACCTTCAGAACCTGCTATTTTAGATGTGGGGTCTGGACCAGGATTGCAGACAATAGAATTAGCAAGGTTGAGCGGTGGAAATATAACGGCTTTGGATTACCATCAGGAATTTTTGGATGAGTTAAATTTGAACGCATCCAAAGCTGGTTTAGGAGAACATATTAAGGAAACCAAAGGTTCAATGTTTGAAATGCCATTTGGTGAAAATAATTTTGATGTTATCTGGTCAGAAGGAGCAATCTACATTATTGGTTTTGAGAAAGGATTAAAAGAATGGAAGCCTTTTATTAAAGATGGCGGTTATATGGTCGCATCTCATATTTCTTGGCTTAAAAAAGATGTGTCTGAAAAACCGAGAGCTTTTTGGGAAAAAAACTATCCAGCAATAGACACAGTTGAGAACAATCTACAAATTGCACAAAGTGTAGGTTATAACAACATCGGACACTTCACCTTGCCAGAAGCGGGATGGTGGGACGGCTACTACGGACCTATGGAAGAAAATCTGAAAAGATTAAGAGTAGAACATCAGGGTAATGAATCGGCTTTGGCAAAGATTGCGAGCACCCAAGAAGAAATTGACCTGTATAGAAATTTTGCTGATTGCTACGGATATGTTTTTTATGTTTTGCAAAAGAACTAGACCAAAGACTCAAGGTTGGGGTAAAAGCTCGGAATATAGATTGTTGCATCACCCAATCTCTCAAAAACAGTTCTAACATCCTCTACTACGTCGCCCAGCATTTTTTGAGCCCTATTTTTAAGTGTATTTTCTTATGGGTCTAAAGAGAATCGGACTTTTGGTATACTTTAGGCTATGAAAAAATATTTAACTCTAAACAATGTTTTTCAAGTCTGTTTGGTTTTCTTTACTGTATTAGGATTTTTGCTTACAGGACTAAAAAACCCTAAATGGGGTTTGATTTTTAATCTTATAGCAGAAGTCTTTTGGGTATACTCTTCTTATAGAGCTTGGAAAGAAGCCAAACAGATAGGAATATTTATTACTACTATAATCATTACAGCCGTATTGCTTTATGGAGTATTTAATTACTGGTTTCTTTAAAAACCAATTTATTTCCTACAAAGAAAACAATAGCTTGGTAGCCTCATATTGTGGTCTTACTTCTTCTCTAATATCATCAAAGAATATTTTTCTGTTGAAATCTTTTTCTATTTTAGATAAGACCCATTTTTTGAAAGCATAATAATTTCCATCATCATTTTTACCCCAGTGTTGCCAGCAAAAGAAAGTATAGAAATCTGATTGAAAATGAGCAATTGAATCTGCTGTTGCAAGAACCTTGCCTTCAAGTGTTGTTGGTAAAATTTCCTTACAGCTGTGCGGAAGAATAATTTCATAAATTATGAAATCAGTTTCCTTCTGACTAAATTTTGTCTTTTCAAGAAGTTCACGGGCAATTCCAATACTTCTTTTCTCGTGATTTTCTTCAGAGCGTAGCATAACTGCGTCGGCTATATCGTGAAGCAGAGCACCAGCAACAACTTGTTCCACATCAGCATTCTTTTCTTTAGCAATTCTTTCAGCGTTTTTTACCACGACTAAAAGATGATTCGGATAGCCCCAGAAATTCCAATAATCAGCACTTTCAAGATTAGACTTGTAGAGCTTTTCTACTTCTTGTTTTAGATTGTTTAATCTTGCTGTCATCTATTCATTTTATCGTAAATGTTGCTATCAAGCATTATATTCAGAGATGTGATGAAATGTTGGAATATAGATTGTCGCATCATTTAACCCTTCAAAAACAGTTCTAACATCCTCTACTACGTCGCCCAGCATTTTTTGAGCCCTATTTTTAAGTGTATTTTCTTATGGGTCTAAAGAGAATCGGACTTTTAAAATAATCCTTTTGTTTATATCTATGTGTAATTGGATTAAACATAACTCAAACCTAGTTGTGATTTTATTGTTATAATTCTAACTATATGAAAAATTATAATCCTGAATTATTAGAAGGAAATAATGGAGAAAGGACCGAAGAAAAACCTGAAGAAATCACTAATAATGAAACCCTAGAACCACAAGATAATCACTCGGAATTAGTAGATTTCAGTAAAAGATATTCTCGTGCTGGACGCAAAGAAATTGCTGATGAGATTCGGGAATTACGCTTTCAATATTTCAAAAAAGAAAAGGGAAATCCAGAACGCCAGGAGACTATTGCTGGCCAAGAAAAAAGCATCGAGGCACTTCAAAAAGAAAAGGATTTGATAGAAGAAGAAATCAGAGCCTTAGAAGATGAGGTAGAGCAGCAAAAGGCTAGCCTGTGGCATAAGATTTCATCTATGTTCCGCAAGAACGAGATAGAGCAAGAATTACAGCTTGACCCCAAGAAAAAGAAACTTGAAGATTTAAAAAAAGATATTGAAGGCAGACTTAAAATAATTGGAGAGACGGAGAGCGTAATTTTAGATATATCTTCTCTTGATGAAGCTAAGACTAAATTGGCGGAATTTTACAAAGAACAATCGGATTTAAAATCTTCTTTTGAAAGCGAAGAAAAAGAGCGTGATATTGAAACCCTGTCAAAAGATAAAGGATATATTTTTCTACACGGCATTCCTACAAAAAATAGGAATATGAACAACACTGCTGAAAACAATCCAGCAATGAAAACTAGCGGAATGAGCACTGAAGATAAACTCTCTTTGCTGATGGGATTAGAGCCAACTGTTTCAGCTTCAGTATTAAAAGAGGGTCAACAAGACGCACAAACGTATTATACTTTCGGTGTCATTCTTGGTGGAGGTAAAGTATTAAGTGCATATAAAGAAGATTCAGGCACATTGGCTGAGAGTTTGTACAGTCGAAGGTCAAAATATGATAGAGAAACTAAACAAACAAGCATTCAACCAAATATTACTGCTCATTTAGATGAAGCTGTAAACGCACCTGTAGAATCAAGAAATTGGGGAAAATACAATGAAATTGTTGTAGAGCAACCAAAAGTGGCTGGATTATATATTAATTTATCCCAACTTAATAATAATTATGACCGAATTGGGATTGGCGAACTGAAAAGATATTCTGAGATAATGAATTTGCCAATATACGCCTTAAAAGACGGAGAAATATATCCATTTGATATTGATAGCAAAATTGGTGTGATGGATGACGGCAGAAAATATCAAAAAGAAAATGCATTTGAGGCAGAGGGAAATAAACTTTCGCTTGATAATGTAATTGATAGCCGAAGAGAAATTGGTCAGGAAGAAAAGCTGAAGTTGGCAACTTCAGTTATAGAGAAAAATCCTTTTCAGATTAGCACCGATGGAGAATATGAACTTTATAACGCTTACTCAAGAGGAACTTACGGTATATATAATTACAGAAAAGGATACGATAATCTTTTAATGGAACAAGAGCTTCATAAGAAAAGAATAGCAGCTGGTATTGAAGAAAGTGACCCAGGAACACCAGAGGATGTTCTCAAAAAAATGGAAGAGCGGTTGGAAGAATTAAAACAAAGAATTGCAGATGCTACCTCCAATGAAGGTAAAAATTTTACCAATAGAGACCTTAAAAAAGAACTGATTTCTTTATATGGTTTTGCACTTAACGCACAAGAAAACGGAGATGCAAAAACTTTTGATGCAGCCAAAAATATGATTGAAAAATACGGCTCGTTTGATGAATGTGCGAATTTAATTAAAAAACGAGTAGACGAAAAAGGAGATTTCAAAACATTAGATACAGATGTGCCGATTGAGATAAGAAAAAAGATGTCAGAATTAGAAGGGGTTAGTTCTGTTACTTAATTTTATGAGATTTGTCCTTTAGGAAAGAATGTCGGAATATAGATTGTCGCATCATTTAATCTCTCAAAAATAGTTCTAACATCCTCTACTACGTCGCCCACGGTTTTTAAGCCTTATAAAATAGGTGTGATTTGGGTGGGGGTCTAAAGAGAATCGGACTTTGTTATACTAAATGAATGTATGAAGTAGAATCCAAAGTTGAGATTACAGATAAAGAAAAGGAAAATCTTATTACCTTATTTAAGGAGAAAAATTTTCCATTTAAAGGTACTACTCCACAGAACGATTTTTATACTGAAGCCAGAGAATCACCACACGGTAGTTATGACGTGAAAAGATACAGGGAAGAAGGCGACAAATTTATATACACAGAAAAAATATGGGAAGTGGTAGATAATAATCCAGTAAGAAAAGAAACTGAACACGAAGTTTCTAAGAATGAATTTGCATCAGCGATTGCTCAATTTCCTAATGCCGTAAAGATAAAGAAGCAAAGAGACTGGTTTGCCGCTAATTACCAAAATACTGACATAAGTCTAACTATAGACACTGTAAAATTTGACCACTCTCCAAACACGAGATATTTTATTGAAGCAGAAATAGATGTTCAAGACAAGAAAGATGTCAAGAAATTCAAAGACATCATTATCCAATTCCTCAAAGAATTATTGAACAAATCGGAAATCATTGAAGCTCCAGGGATGTTTACGATGGCGTTTAAAAAACAATAAATTATGCGAACCATAGAAAGAAAAATTGCTACAGCTGTAATATTTTCAGCAGACGGAAAAATATTTCAAGGCCAGAAAGACCCATCAAAAGGAGGTGTATATAGAGATGGTTATTGGCACATTCCTGGAGGTGGAATAGAAGAAGGAGAAACGGTAGAACAAGCTTTAATAAGAGAAATAAAAGAAGAAACTGGTATTGATGTATCAAATATTAAAGCTATCTTGATTGACGATAAAGGTGAAGGGGAATCAGAAAGAACTTTGGCAAACGGAGAAAAAGTAATTGCCAAAATGAAATTCTACGTATACAAAATTGTCTTGCCAACAAACACGGAAGATACAGAAATTCACCTTAACGATGATTTGGTTAAATATAGATGGACTGACCCAAAAGAACTTAAAAACATAAAGCTAACTCCTCCTTCTGTAGAGTTGTTTACAAAGATGGGGTACCTTTAATGGTTGTGCAAAATGTCGGAATATAAATTGTCGCATCATTCAAACTCTCAAAAATAGTCCTAACATCCTCTACTACGTCGCCCACTGTTATATTAAGCTAACGTTAGTGGGCAGTAATATTTCTTTTTCTGACTTTGGTATCTGCTGTTAGCCTGATTCATAACCAGCAGATATTGACTAAATAAAATATTTCAGTAAGCTATACATACAAATGAAAACAACATTTTCAATTGCAAATAACCATCATACAGCTCTTACTTCAAGAGCTGGTGTTTGCCGTTGTTAATTTCTCTCTAAGAATTTCACAAAAGTAAAAACGAGCTCTTGTAAGAGCTCGTTTTGCTATGTAGCAAAATCAGTACATTCAACAACAAATGAAAGGATAAGTATGAAACAGATACCAATAAGCGTAGTAGTACCAGACGGTTCAATGCAACCAGTTGTAATGGACCTTCTTGCAAAAGCGGGTATGCCAGTGAAAGTGAGTAAACGGAGCAAAGAGGGAAAAATCGAAGGTGGTTGGATAGACAAGTTTTTCTTCCAACGGCCACAGGAAATTCCTCTCTATCTCAACGCTGGCAATTTCGATTTAGCAATTGTCGGCGAAGATTGGATTGCCAACTGGGGATTCAAGTTTCCGGTTCTGCTTAAACTTCCGATTGGACAAAGTGGCAACAGAAAACCTGTGAAAATTGTTCTGGCAGTAAGTCAGGACAGCGGTCTCACACTGCTTCAGAATTTTCCACAGGGCTCTGAAGTTGCAACTGAATATGTCGAGTTGGCGAAGAGGTATTTCGCCAACAGATGTAGGTCAGATATTCGCGTCATGCCATCATATGGCAACACGGAACAAAAAATCCGATTCGGAGCAACAGCAATCATTGATGTAACTGAGACGGGAGAATCGCTTCGGGAAAACAATCTTGTAATTATTGACGAGATTATGGAATCAAACACCGTTCTGGTGGCCAATCCTGCGTCTCTCAACAATGAATACATTAAGCCAAACATGGATCTCTTCACCGAACTTGTCAAAGGAGCCTTTGAGGCTTCCGGATATGTTCTGGTGGTGTCGAATGTGCCCGAAAAAGTGCTCAAGAAGGTAAGTCGCATCCTTGGCGGCTTAAAAGGTCCTTCATGCTCGCCTCTTATCGGAAAAGGAAAAGGTCGTTTTGCACTGCAGTCCGTTATTCCAAGGGAGAAAGAACAGGAGGTTGTTCGCAACCTACGGCAAATTGGAGTGACAGACATCTTTGTGATCCGAGACATTCCTCTCATCATGAGTTAATTGTTTATTTGTGCTATGACACACAAACCCACCTCGTTAAAACGAAGCGGGTATTTTTTTATTTAAAACTTTTTATCAACTTCAACTTCTCTCTAACACCTGCCATATACTCCTGATCAGAAAGTATTGTTATAAAAGGGTAACCGTAGTCGCCCAGCATTTTTAAAGCCTTATTTTTAAGTATATTTTCGGAATGGGTCTAGAGAGAATCGGACTTTATTTCTAATGGGAATGTCCTTCCTCTCTATTCAACTCATGCACCTGATAATGCACAAGTTCTTGCAAAGCGACATATCCGAAACGAATAATTACAGCTCCGATACCTACAGTCATCCATGAACATAAAATATTCAATAGAAATGAATAAGGAATATAAAATCTGAAAGGTGGCAGCCAATCGTGCAGAGGATTGAAAATAATCACAAAAAATAAACTAATCCAGAAAGTAAAACAAAAACCGCAGTTCAATGCTTTCCTGAAAAACCATGGAAGGGAATGTGTAAACTGTTTTAGTTTGGGTAAATCGTGTAAAAGATTTCTCCAGAGCACTGCAATTCCTGCTATCGTTAAAATTGAAAAAATATAATCTGTGAACATTTAATTTTGCTTTTAATAATAAATTTTTAGATTCGTATAAAAATTGCGTTCGGAATTTCTTCCAAGAACGCAGTGTATTCGTGAGGTGTGATATTTACACCAAACCGATTGCTTCGCCAGCTTCAGGTGAGATGCCCATGTTGAAAGGCATCCGCAAGCCGATGAGCAACATTGACTCCGAGAGTAGGTGTGACAGGAACGCTTGCGATGCTTCACCAATTGCGGTGTCATGCAAACGAACCATGATTCCACCGATGCCTTCCGCCGTCGCAGGCGCCACATCACATCCGCAGTCGCAGTTGTGGTTGAGCACCATGCCAGTGTTGGCGTGGATGACGGATTGGATGTGCATGAACAACCGAAACACTTTGCCGATGGCGTGCAGGTGGGTATCAACCACAAACCATGGAAACGGCAGCTTGTCCTTCTGGCTGATGATGGTCGCATGCTGCTGCGGGTTCTCACGGGTGCCGAGATAACAGAGCGAATACCAGAGCGTGGAAGGAATCCGAGCTCCGAATTGTTCCGACAACTCGGCAATTGCCCTGACCATCGCTTGCTTCAGCTTGAAATCGGGGTCATCGTGCCTGAAGGCGAAGTGATTCGGGTCAAAGGAGTTTGTGAACCCCAGTCCGACATAGTTGAGCATCACTTCGGCGACTTCGTGCATGTCCACGGTTTCGCCTTGAATGGTGACCCTGATGCCTTCGGCCGCGAGCATGAAGCCGCGAGCACGCAGAAGCAAATCGGGGTCAATGGTTTTCTCAAGACTCGGCCATGGTTCGGGAAGCCGAACGGGTTGACGCAGGTCAACGGGACGTAATCGCTGGACGGTAGTTTGGATGTAGTGGTAGTGACGGTAGTGTAGCAGTCATTGGATTGGTTGTTTGTGTTTTTGCCTCAAGATTCAAAGACCTTGTTTTGTAAATGCAAACGATTTGCAAATACCTTGCAATACTATACACAAACAAAAATGTTAATGCAAATGGTTTGCGTTAAGAATGAGTATCGGTTACAAACGCGGGAATGTAGATTGTTGCATCATTTAACCTCTCAAAAACAGTTCTAACATCCTCTACTACGTCGCCCAGCATTTTTAAAGCCTTATTTTTAAGTATATTTTCGGATAGGTCTAAAGAGAATCGGACTTTTCGTGAATTTCAACTAAAAAAGTTTCAACATCGTATCAAACACCCAGTTCATTATAGAAATTGCAAAAGCAATCTATATATGTAATATGGTGGTCAGATATGATTTATTATCCAACACCAGACAAGGCCGAGAGAACCGCTCTCCAGGTTGGGGATGTTATTTCAGTAACACTGAAAGGTGATGTGTCGGTATTAAGAGATAAGAACCCTCTAAAACTCGTCGAAGACGAGGAAAGTTGTGCTGGCTACTCGTTTCTCAGTACCCTACCTGCTAAAACGAAAATCACACACGATTTTGCTTTGTTTCTAGCAAGGCAGGTGGCTTCAATTGCCAATCTCGACGTTTCTGATGACATCCAGTTCACTGACGAAGGTTACTTTGCCTTCAATGTGATTCAAAGGTGAGTTTACGACTCACTATTTTTTATATATGGATTTCACAATCTTCGTTCCAACATTGTCCCAAACCTCTCGTTTGACAGAAAGAATTTTTACGTATAGAAATAGGTTAAATGCGCATTGTTTATTTCACTTACGTGGTATCCATGGGAAGCCACGGTGGAGGTTATCGTCAGGGAGGAAGCAAACTGAAACACGGTTTGTTGAATTTGAAGAAAGGGGAATTGAGCACATTCTCACACTGCCAACCTCAAATTGAGCAGGAGTTGCAGAGACTGAACATTCAGTTCAGTGATATCGTCTCTCCGGATAGCAAACAGTTCAACGGTTCTCTGTGTTACCAATACATCACCGATGAAGCTGAAATTCGAGAACTTCAAGAGGACACCTCCATTGAAGTCCGTATTGGCTTCTGACTATCGTCACAATTTGTGGCGAATTTTTTTTATTTAAATCTTACTCAACTTTAATTGTATAAAAGCTCGGAATATAGATTGTTGCATCATTTAACCTCTCAAAAATAGTTCTAACATCCTCTACTACGTCGCCCATCAGTGGATTTTTCTAAAATATCCTTACTGGGCTTAGACTTTTCAGTTCTAACCAACAGGTTGTTTTTAATTATGGGGGAAATGTCAGATACTATTTACTTTAAAATAAGTTATACTTTTTATTATTACGAGCTTAAAAAATAATCGTATGAACAATTTTGAAGGTGCTTCCACACCACCTGAAGATGAAGAAATTACCGAGAGTGAAAAAATAGAAGCAACTGATGGTTCTGAAAAACCTTTAACGTATAAAGAGAAAACAGAAAGGTTTGAAAAATTGATGGAGGAATTAAGGGCAAGTGTTAATGGTTATGAAGAAAAATTTGAGGGTGTGTTAAATTCTATACCTTCGCCCGAAGAGTTGAGCGAACGATATACATCCCAAGTAAACAGCCCAACTGATGCACTTTCGGGAGCCAAGCTAACTGCCCAGCTTATGTTGCTAAAAGTTGATATGTTGTATCAATACAAAGAATTTGCACGCCGTAAGAGTAATCTAATTGATAACAGCAGTAGGAGTAAGCAGGACGCTTTTACTTTTTTCAATGTTCTACCATCCGAAGGTTCAATATCAAAAATTTTAGAAGGGATGCCACACTCTATTAAAAATGAGGGTATACTGGGCAACAATCTCAATGCCTTGATAGCAGATGAAGCATCAATTTTTTCTAAATTAAAAGAATTGAAAGATTTAGACATCTCACCTCGCATTGCTGATATGGCTTATGAATCATAGTTAAAAATAAATCAGAATTTACTACAATGAGTATGGAAATGCCGACAACAGAAGAATCAAGCGAAGAAGAGGGCGTAATAGACTCTAATCCAGAAAATCAACCAGAAGAAACACCCGAAGTAATTGAACCAGAAGATGAAGCCAAGAAATCTGAAGTGGTAGAATCAAATCTTGATTCTAAAAAAGAAAGAGTAAGAGAAGAAGAGTTGAAGGAGGGTATCATCACTGTTAAAACTAACTTATCAAGAATTTCTGAATTATTAGGAAACCTTGCTGGTGAATTTCGTCGCAGAGATAGTGATAGATACACCAAAATAGCAAACTCAACAGACTTTGCTAGGTGCGGAGAGCAAATAACAGAATTTCTCCATACTCTTTCTGCTGACCAAGTTGATGAATCTGTGGGCAAACTAAAAAACCTTGGCACTATTGCCGATTCATTTAGTAAAACAGTTTTAAGTATGAATACAGATAATTACCGAGGCACTATAAAGGAGGATGCCGCAAGTCTTTTTAGACTTAAAAGTATTTTTGAGCAAATGCCAGAATTTATTGGTCGCCTTAAAGATTTAAGTTTCAAGTCAAATCAAAAAGAATTTACTTCTCTGTTTGATTCCTTTAGGAAAATAGGTGAAGGAACTGAACGGGCAAAAAATTTCCTAACTAGACTTGGAAATGCAGTTAAAAGAAGATGAGTCATATTTGGGATTGCATCATATAGTGAGTTGAGAGGTGGGGTAAAACGCAGGAATATAGATTGTCGCATCATTCCTCCTCTCAAAAACAGTTCTAACATCCTCTACTACGTCGCCCCCAAGAGAGAATTAGTTGAGATAAACACTCCTTCTAGGAAACTATTTCGCTTTTTTATTTTTACCTTATAATGTAATGTAAATATGAATAAGTTTTCAATCACGTCTATAATTTTTTCAGTGGTATTTTTCCTGACTATGGCTTTTCTTACAACTTACGCGATTGCTGCGTCTATCGTGAGTTCCCATATCCATGTGATCAATAGAAATACTCTTAGTAAACCTTTTTCTGGTATAGTCGAAGGAACAGTCATTGCTACATCTACAACAAGTATAACAATTGATAAAAATATATATCTTGGTAGAACTGCTTCTTCTACAGAAATGACTTTTGTTTTGATGCCAAATGTCAGGGTACACGAGTATCACGGTGAAAGTGCATCCACAGGTATATCTATAGGATCATCTGTTTCTCTTGTTTTGGAACATCTGGGTAAAGATGAGGGGAAAGTTTTTGAGATACGGGTTTTGTGGAACGGAGAACATAGAAATGTTTTTACTCATACTGGCAAGAAAGCGAATACTATATGAGATATATAAAGAGTTTAAAATCGATAGTAGTATTTTATTTTCTTTTTATACTACTTGTTTCTTTTGGGTGTATTTTACAACCTTCGACAGCTCATGCTGATACGGGACTGGTTGCAGAATGGACTATGGATGATGGGTCAGGAAATATTGCATCTGATTCGTCTGGAAACGGAAATGATCTTGATATAAACGGCAGCGCCACATGGGTGGCAGGTAAAATTCTTGGCGCACTTTCTTTTGATGGCAGTAGTAATTACGCGCACGACGATTCAACATTTAATACTACGCCATCTTCTACCATGAGCTTGTGTGGCTGGATAAAGACCTCGTCTCCTACAGCTCAGACTATTCTCAGTTTCGGGCGTAATCCAGGTAATTTTACCAACGAGGGTATTTTTAGTGTTTTGGCCAGCGGGTCAATTCAATTTTGGGACTACAGTAATGGCGGTGGTGGTTTAGGTTTTTCGAGCAGCGCTTCTGGCAGTACGGGCATAGTCGATGATGGAAACTGGCATTCGGTATGTTTTGTCAAAAATAATACCGCAGGCACCTATTATATTGATGGAGTAGAAAGTGGTATCACGACTGCAGCAACGAACGTAGCTTATGACAATACCGACTGGACATTAGGAAAAGATTATCGCGACAACGATAACTATTTCGATGGTCTCATGGACGATATGCGCGTCTACGACATCGCATTATCATCCAGTCAGGTCTACTTGCTTTATGGAATAGAGGGCTATTGGAAGTTTGATGAGGGGTCAGGTACGGTAGCCAATGATTCTTCAGGAAATAATAATACAGGCACAATTGTAGGTGATCCTACGTGGACAACAGGAAAAGTAGGATATGCTCTTAATTTTGGAAATAATCAATATGTGAGCATTGCTGGTACGCCAATTTCTACAGCGATTGCTTCTAGTAGTCAGATGACAGCGACCGCATGGGTATATGCAAATTCTGCCACACCGTGGGGTACCATCATAAAAGATTGGCCAGATTATTCGGGCAATGACCAGTTCCATCTGGGCTTTGAAGGAACTACGACTAAAATTTCTGCATATATTGAACAAAGCAATGGCACTATTATTGGTCCTGTGGAAAGCACGAGCACCTTACCGCTCAATAGTTGGCACCTCGTTGCTATGACTGCAAACGGAAGTTCAACTCTTCTTTATATAGACGGAACGGTGGTTGCTTCGAGTACGTATGATGGAACCTTGCACCAAGGTGGAAATTATATCGGCATTGGTGCAAAGCTCGATGACACAGGTTTACCAAATGCAGATAACCCAGGTTATTTTGATGGAAAGATAGATGATGTTCATCTGTATGATAAAGGACTTTTGCCTGATGATATTCTCACTCTTATGGAAGCTCCACCTGCTCAAGTATCGAACCTTCAGGCAACAGGAACATATGCGGGCGGTTTCTCTCTGACGTGGGATCCAAACCCTGTGGGCGATAATGTCACGAATTATGTAATCCAATATTCTACAGATGGGGGTAATTCTTGGACTCCCGTCGATACTAATTCTAACAGCACAAGCTATGAGTTGAGCGGTATTGGTCCCGGGGACTATCTTTTTCAAGTCAAAGCCGTCAATACTGTAGGACAGGGTCTACCGTCTACTCAAGTGGAGATCAATTCACCAGCCATTACTTACACGCTGGGTAATGATTGTCTTGCTTTGGAACATATTACGACTAATCCGGGCGATGCATATGGGCACTACATTATGTCCTCGAACATTGACTGCTCAGTTGTTCCGAATTTTTCACCGATCAATTTTTCTGTCTCAGGTTTTGGCGGCACATTTGATGGTGCGGGTCATACGATCACCAATCTCACCATCAGCACCTCAACTATTCAGAATGTTGGATTGTTTAGCCAAATTCAAAATAGCGGTACTGTAGAAAATCTAACACTTACGAATACCAATGTCACGAGCGGCGAAGCATATTCTGGAATTTTGGCTGGCTATAACAATGGTACTCTCCAAAATATCTCGGTCTCGGGCACCTCAACTGGTGTGTATGCTGTCGGAGGTCTTGTGGGACAAAACGATGCGCTTGGGGTTATTTCTACCTCAAGTGCTGATGTGTACGTCATTGCTGATAATAATAGTGGAAATGGAAATGTGGAAGAAGTTGGAGGCTTTGCTGGAGAGAGCGAGGGATCGATCAATGGTTCCCATTCATTAGGGACAGTTACCAATGCGACGGGTTCTGAAGATTTTTATTATGTGGGAGGCTTTGCTGGCTTTCAGGGTGGTGACTTCACCGATGACTATGCTACAGGGCCGATTATCGTAAACGCTGACTCTTCAGGAGAGTCGGATTATATCGGAGGTTTTGTGGGGTATGCCGGCAGTGCCGGATCCATAGATCATTCTTATGCTACTGGAAATATCACTGATCCAGATGATTATGTTTATGAGATCGGTGGTTTTGTGGGGGAGTCGAGGGCTCCTCTTAGTGATGATTATG
Source organism: uncultured bacterium (assembly GCA_963766885.1). GTDB lineage: Bacteria > Patescibacteriota > Minisyncoccia > Phycocordibacterales > CAIRYW01 > CAIRYW01. Next base: position 50,543 of record CAVYBO010000001.1, read on the forward strand.
CGACGGGTAATATATACGACGATAATGATAGTAACGTCGGCGATTCCTTCTATCTCGGTGGCTTTGCCGGTGGGAGCGATGCGGGTGCGATAAGTAATTGTTATGAGACAGGCTCCATCACCATAGCTTTTCCTCAAGATTTTTATTATGTGGGAGGCTTTGCAGGATATACTGAGAATGACGAAATCAGCCAGTCCTACAGCACTGGCAATGCAGAAGGCAACGAAGCTGTCGCTGGTTTTTCAGGATATAATGAGGCCCTACTTTCTCAGGTCTATTCAAGTGGTAATGTCGTTATGTTTGGAAGTGGTCCGACATATGCTGGTGGTCTTGTGGCCGACAATGAGGGTGATATAAACGATGCTTTTTCCACAGGCAATATAAGTCTAGATAGCGGAGTGACGGGTAGTCCGACAGCGATTGGCGGACTGATCGGTAACAATTCTGATGCAAATATAAATCGAGCATATGCTTCTGGTGATATATCTGCTGGAACAAATAGTTCTTATGTTGGTGGCCTCGTCGGGGCAGACTATCAGAATGGTAATGGTATAACAAATTCATATTCAGTCGGTACGGTAAGTGGAGGTACTGACGTTGGAGGATTGATTGGCTTTGAATCTATTCAAAGTGCCGGCAATCCTTCATATACCGATTTGGCTTGGTACACTGGGTCGGCTAGCGATGTTGTCGGAGATTTTCTGAGTAATAACGGCTCTACGGACAACGGTCCTATATTAAATCTTACTACTGGCGGCTATGGTACCGATGAGAATATAATATCGAATTTCTATGACACCACTGAACCAGTTTATGCGCAGGGTCAGATGGGTGCATGGGATTTCAGCTCGATTTGGGAATCCCATAAGAATACTTTTCCAACCTTTCAGTGGTTTAGCGCAGCCACTTACACTATAACTGCAAGTGCAGGAACTGGTGGTGTCATAAGCAATGAGGGGAGTCTGTCGGTTTTAGATGGTTCAAACCAAAGTTACAATATTACTACGGATAACGGTTACACCATTGCAGACGTACTTGTGGACGGTTTGTCTGTTGGTGCTGTTTCTAGTTATACATTCTCAAATATTAGTGCATCACACACCATCTCAGTAACTTTCTCTGCGATTTTGTCACCGAATGTTTCTCGAAGTGGAGGAAGCGTGCAAAGCCAAGTAAATAATTTAAACTCTTTTGGTGATATAGCAGCTGCTCAGGTTTTGATAAATCAGTACCCGTATCTTTTCAAAGATTCCACAGCGAGTTCTGGTACAGTTAGTTCAATCCAAGCTCAAATCGCACAACTTCAACAAGAACTAGTTTCTTTTGGAGACAGTACAACAACCACTGCAACCACAACAGAACTTTTAAGCAATGGCCCTGATTTATATTTTGGTTTAAGTAATCACAAGGTTAATCTACTACAGCAGTTTTTGGTTCTGGAAGATAAGGGGCAAGAAGCCAATGCTCTGGAGAAAAACGGTTTAACAAATTATTTCGGTAAGCTAACAAGAGCTGCTTTGGCAGAGTTTCAAAAATCAGTAAGTATAAAACCTGCCGCTGGATATTTTGGTCTGAAGACAAAGGCTTACTTGAAATTGTTAGGATATTAAACTTTTTAAAATAATGTAATTACTTTCCGGATTACCTGGTTACTGGAGACGAGAAAGGGATTAAACAACACTTGCTATAGTTGGAATGTAAATCGTTGTATCATCTAACCTCTCAAAAACAGTTCTAACATCCTATCACAAGGGCACTTCTTGCTTACGGCAGTAGCTGATACCCGAGAGCGGTACTAATTCACTATGTTCATAAGTAAACAAAGTCGTCTACTACGTCGCCCACTGTTATATTAAGCTAACGTTAGTGGGCAGTAATATTTCTTTTTCTAACAATTTTCTATAGAAATCTTTAATAATTTTTTTTGTTGATTCTCAATTTACCTGGTGGTAGTATGGCCGAGGTAAATTTGAACTATGAAAAAAATAACCTATCGATATCACCACCGAGGGGTCGTTACCGGAGGTATTTACCCACCGGACCGATTTCTCTACACGGATCCAAAGACAGGAGAGATCTTGCTTGTGGAAAGGGATGAAACCTACATCAAGCGGAAAATTGGCACTGGGCGCGACGCACAAAATCATTTCGACGGACTTCGGTTTGGACCGCAGCGTCGGAATTATCCGAACAACTCGGGTGTCTGGCTCTGGAGGCAATTCATTCTCCCAGGTTTTCCGAAAGAGGCAATTGTCTCCTTGAACGAAGGTCAGACGGATCTTTTCGAGGTTCCCGGCTGGCTGAAAAAGGAGATTGGTCTCAACAACCTCTTCATCAAGATGGAGGGGCGGTCGCCGAGCGAGAGCTTCAAAGACAGGGGAATGCCTGTGGCGGTGTCGGACGCACTCCGACTCCAGCTTCTCAATCCGGAACATCCGATCGTCGGAGTGTGTTGTGCTTCCACCGGGGATACTTCGGCTGCGGCGGCAATATATGCTGCTTACTGTCGGGACAAACTTTCCTGCGTGGTCTTACTTCCGTTTGAGAATATTTCAGACTCGCAACTCTTTCAGGCTATTGCTCACCGCGCCAATGTCATTGCGGTAAAGCACCCTGACGGTTTTGATGGCTGTATGTATCTCATCAGGGAGTTTCAAAGAGACCATCCGGAATATGTTCTCGTCAACAGCGCGAATGACATGCGCGTCGTGGGACAGGAGACTATCGGACTCGAGATCATTCAGGACTTGGAGTGGAAGGCTCCGGACTGGATTGCGATTCCCGTCGGTAACGGCGGTAATCTCACTGCACTCATGATCGGCCTGCTCCGGGCAAAAGAGTTCGGTCTGATTGATCGTCTGCCGGGCATCATCGCGGCCCAAACCGAATCTGCCGATACTCTGGTGCGCTGGCAAGGAAGCGGCTATCAGCAGTATCAACCGGGAAAGTTGCAAAAGTCCGTGGCAACCGCCATGAACATCAACGATCCGGTTTCCTTTCCGCGCATCAAATCTCTTCACGATCAATTCAACATCCACTTCATTGCGGCTGGCGAATTTCAGATCAAGAAAACATGGGCGCGGTTCATGGGAGCGGGTGCAAACATCTGTCCACAGAGCGCTGTTGCTCTTTCGGCGGTGTTGCAAGCGCGAGCAGTCGGAGTGGTCAAAGAGGACGACATGATCGTTTCAATTTCTACGGCGTCTGGGATTAAGTTTTCGGAGGCTGGAATAGCGTGGCACAAGTCTGCTGTTGACGATTCTTGTAACCCATACAAGGTGGTCTCCGGCAATCTGCACGAAATTGAAGCGGCGCTAAAGTAGGTAATTGCAAACTCGGTTTGCTGCGCAGATTAAACGCTGCGCAATTTTTATTATTTGAATATTCCTTGTAATTTTAAATGTAAAATGTATAGTTTTGTCTGAATATGAATATAAGCCTTGGAGCACTTTTACGTTCATCCACGGAGGGAAAAGAATCCGTCGAAGTGGCGGGCGGCACTGTCAAGGAAGCAATCGCCGATCTTAATCGCCAGTTTCCTGGCTTGCAAGATCGCATTTGCAAGGAGGGCAAGATCAGCCGGCACGTCATTTTCTACGTCAATGATGAGGACATTCGTTTTCTCGATGGCGAGGATACCGTTCTCAAGGAAAGTGACGAGCTTTCCCTTATGGCAGCCGCCGCTGGTGGCTAAAACAATTCTTTATTTCGAACGAACAACTCGCGATGCAAAGCGAGTATTTTTTTATTTAAAACCCGCAATCAATTTTAATTTTTCTCTCACGCCAGCCATATATTCTTGATCTGAAAGAATTGTTATAAAAGGGTAACCGTAGTCGCCCATCAATGATTTTTCCTGAAATATCCTTACTAGACTTAGACTTTTCAGTTCTAACCTGTTAGGCTTTTGGTATGAAAAAGATTTACATAACAGGAGTTTCTGGAACTGGTAAAACAACCCTAGCAAAAGAGCTAGAGAAAAAAGGATTTTACACTATCAGCATTGATGAGGTTGATAATTTATGTTCGTGGGTCAATCAAGAGACTGGTAAGAAGGACGGAGGAAAGAACACAGAACTGACATTGGAGTTCGTAGATAAGCACGACTGGATTTGTGATATTGAATACTTAAATAAGCTTTTAGATAAAGATGTTGATACGGCATTCGTCTTAGGTATGGCAGGAAATCAAAATGATTTTTTGCATATCTTTGACAAAATTTTACTCCTACAATGTAGTCCAGAAACTTTTTGTAAAAGAATTGAAAACAGAACTGATAATGAATTTGGTAAAGACCCGAAAATTCAACAACAAATTTTAGCTCGTTATAAACCATATGCAGAGGAGATGATAGCAAAGGGTGCGATTTCAATTAACACCGAAAATTCTGTGGATGAGGTTGTTGAGGATGTTCTTAAACAAACTATATAAAAGAAAGATTACAAAGATTCGGAAAAAGCTGGAATATAAATTGTCGCATCATCTAACCTCTCAAAAACAGTTCTAACATCCTCTACTACGTCGCCCAGTAAAAAATAATTAATTTTTTCCAAGATCTTCGGGATTTTCTGTGTCTGGCGGAAGCATCTTATCCCTTAGGCCCCAGGACTTGTCTTCTACGATTTCAGATTCGTTTGAAAGTCCCTTAATTGTGTTTGTACAAGCATGAAGTTGCTTCATAATCTCCTGAAGTTTTTCGTTTGCTCCTGGAATTCTACCTCCAGAATCTGCCAGCTCCATTTGAAGAACATTAAATTCTTCTAAAGCTTTTTGAAATTGTTCTGATTTTTCTGACAAGCCTGCGTTTATTTGCTGGAGCAAAGAAGCTAAATCGGCTAATCTTTTTTCAAAAGAGTTTGTTACTATTTCTTCAAATTTGTTTTCTTCTTGATTCATATTATTTTAATTATACACATCTATAAAAAATTCGCTCAGGCCTTAGGCTTGAGCGACAGAGCTTTGAGATTCTCATAGATTTTCCTTCGAAAGTTCATGTATTTGATAGTTGCCTGAAGCAGAGAGATATTTTCACTCATTGCAATAGACAGTATCTGCGTCATTATTACAATCTCACCATCTTTCAATCCCATACACTCCAAATCCTTGGCGAATTCCAAAATGTCGGAGTAAGTCATCGTTTTTAGATCTAGACTCATTCTATAAAAACCTTATTAAAAAAACACAATCTTAGCAATCTGCTATAATAATTTTATGAATATAATAATTTATACAAAAACAGGATGTCCTTGGTGCAAAGGGGCTTTGGATTTTTTAAAAGAAAAAAATATTCCATTTGAGGAAAGAGAAGTGAGAGGAAACAAGGAATATTTTGATGAATTAGTTGCAAAGTCTGGACAGGACAAAACACCTACGCTTGATATTGACGGATTTATTTTGGCAGATTCAGACAAAGATCAGATCGAAAAATACTTAAAAACTTAGACCCAAACTGAGTTTGGGTCTTTTGTGGGGGATGAGAATAATGAAAAATGTGCTTCTCACCATTGTAGACGTAAGTATAAACAAAATCTTACAGAGAAGAAATCAAAGAATCGGTTCGTACTCTTTTTTTCTGAAAAAGTATCCTTCTACTGAATTATTGTCGTAGCCATACATCACCAAAGCAATTGGAATGCCAATAAGGATTATGTGAGGCCACACGACTTCACCAAAGAAATAAAGTGAGAGCATCAGCCAGAATTCAAAGAAAAGTGCAGCAAAGCGGATTTCAATTCCTAAAATAATAAATGTGCCGATTAGTATTTCTATAATTGCCGCGCCAAGGACAAGAAAATGAGGTTCAAATCCCAAAATCTTATCCAGGTGATATTTCTCAACTGTAAAAAGGCCGAGATTGTTGTAAACCACTTTGGCATATGCAGAAGCAAAAATAAGCGAGATGCCAAAACAGACGCGCAGTATTGCAAAGCTTTTTGGCGCTACAAAGTCAGAAATTTTCTGGAATAGAGAATTTGGATCCCTGTTAATAACTTTATTTTTTGAAAAATAATTATCAAGACTCCAATTGTGCGCGCCAAGCACAAGAAGCACGATAATCTCACCTAGATAGTTTATGTAGGTTAGCATATACCATCCGTGGAACCAGACGGCAACGCAGTACATGCAAAGAGCGATAAGCGCTGCCAGCCTGGCAAAAAATCCGGTAATTGTCAGGATGCCGATTATGACAAGAATGGCAGTAATAATAGGTGCAAGCGATCCATAGGTATTTACCAGAGGCAGTTCAGGTCCGTAGCTTGCCTGATAATATGCAGCAGCCAAAAAAGAAAGGCCGACAGTCACTCTGGCAACAAACGGCGCATAAGGGCGCAGCTTAATAAAAATTGGATCAATAATACGCTCAAGAAATCGCATGATTGAGATAAAAAAGACACAGAAGATCGCGAGAATACAAATGAATGCCCAGAAAATAAATTCGTGCAAATTTTTAAGAGCCACTGCAAGCATATTGAAAGGCGGCATGCCGACAGCTTTGGCAATTTCAGCGGAACTCAAAACATAGACTTCATGTGCGGAAACAAGAATTGGAAAAAGCATAGTAAAAAAGCTTGCAAAGAAAACTATGATTTTTTTCTTGCTGGCAGAAAATTTCATTGGCTTAATTCTACATTAGTGCGAGGTTTAATAAAAGATTGGAATTTTTAAATTTGATATACTTTCCTTATGAAATATTCAGATTTTTTAGAACAAAACAAGGACCGAACCTGTCCATTTTGTAGTATCAAACCAGATGAAAAATTTTTGGAAAACGAATCTGCTTTTTTGACATACGCTCTGGCTCCGTACCACAAAGATCATTTGCTTGTCGTTACAAAACGACACTTTGACCAGCTTTTGGATGCTACACCGGAAGAAGCCAAAGATATTGATGAACTTGAAAGCAAAGGCATAAAAATCCTGCACAATTTGGGGTACAAGAATATTTCAATAATTGTCAGAGAGGGAGAAGACACGGGTAAAAGTGTTGAGCACATTCACTATCACATTATTCCAGACACTCGGATTGGGGACTTGGATCACGACAATGATGCGCGGCCAATTCTTAGCAGCGAGGAAATTGAAGCACTTGGGAAGCGAATCAGATCTGTAATTTCTTAAATAGATTTATGAATAGATACTTTATTTTCATCGCGCTGTTTATTATCTTGTACATTCTTGCGGTAATGCATTTTGTTGTATTTGAGGGAATTATTCTTGGCTTTTTGATAAAAAATTCGACTGTGGTTTTAGGAGTCAAAATATTTTTTTCTGTTATGACATTGAGTTTTGTTTTAGCTTCGGTTTTGACCAGGAATTTTAATAATCTTTTTACTCGTTGGCTTTATAGGGTTTCTGCAGTATGGCTCGGATTTCTTTTCTATTTTTTTCTGGCTTCTGTAATCTATATTTTGTATTTGGCAGCATTTCCAGTTTCCATCTATTTTGCAGGTATTCTTTTTGTCATAGCGTTTTTGATAAGCATTTACGGATTGGTTCATGCCAATTCAATCAAAATCAAAGGGGTGAATATCACACTTCAAAATCTGCCGGAAAATTGGATTGGAAGAAAAGCTATGTTTGTGAGCGATGTCCATTTAGGTCAGGTGCGAGGCAGAAACTTTGCCGTAAAAGTTTGCAAGGAAATAGGAAAAATAAATCCAGATATTGTTTTTATCGGCGGAGATATGTTTGACGGAGTGAAAGTTGATGAAGAAAAAATTGTGGAACCTTTTTCGCAAACCCATCCTCCTCTTGGAATTTATTTTGTTTCCGGAAACCATGAAGAATTTGAAGATAATTCAAAATATCTTTCAGCGCTTGGCAACGCTGGAATAAAAGTTCTGGAAAATGAAGCGGTTGATGTGGAGGGTGTACAAATTATTGGTGCTGACTATCAGACTACCGATTCTAGAGAAAAATTTGAAAATGTTTTAAATAAAATACAAATTGATTATTCCATTCCAAGCATTCTTTTGAAGCACGTGCCGATGCATATTGATGTTGCGGAGAAAAAAGGAATTTCACTTCAGCTTTCTGGACATACTCACAAGGCTCAAGTTTTTCCCTTTAGTCTGCTTACACCTTTTATTTTTAAAGGCTTTGATTATGGGCTTAAAAACTCTGGTAATTTGCAAGTTTACACTTCAAGCGGGGCGGGCACTTGGGGTCCGCCTCTTCGAGTTGGCACGGATTCGGAAATTGTCAGTATCATTTTTAATTAATCTATCCAAAGTTTCTTCTTGTGTTTTCTTAGTTTTGTTGTATAAATTGAAAGCAAATGCCAAGCAATATGTTTGGCAAACAGTTTTTTAACTTATGAATAAAAATAAGATTGCAAATATCTTAGGACAATTGCTGTTGATGACGGAAAGAACCAGAGAATTCGGGTGTGAACTAGATGATCTGGTTGTGGCAATTTGTTGGGCGGAACTGATCCACGAAAAAACTTTTACAATAGAAGGTTATTGCGAAAGCAAGGAGTGGAGAGTCTGTCAGGGGTGCGCCGGTGTGCATCCTATAACGGTTGGGTTTGACGTTGTAGCTCTTTATCCTGGAGGTAAAGAGAGATCTTCGACTGCAAGTGTGATGAGAACGCTTGGAGTGAATCATGGTGTTGGTCACTATAGGCCTCCGTTTTCGTGGATAATCGCTGAGAAATCTTACTACATTGAATGGCTTACTTTTGATTCGAGCATTGGTTTGGGAAATGTGCTCGGTGCCCTGGATCTGGAATTAAACTGCAGGAAGGTTTTCATCGGATATCCGGAGCACGCCGTTCATTATGTTGGTTTGTAGGAGCTGGCGCATTAGCGCCAATTTTTTTTGTCCAAAATATGTGATAAAGTTTCAATATGGTAAAAAGCAGTCCAAAAATACTTGACGGCAAAAAGCTTTCCGAAGAAATAGCCAAATCGCTAAAGAAAAAAATATCTTTATTAAAGGGCCTGCCAACACTTGCGATTATTCAAGTTGCCGACGAAAAGGCTTCAAATTCATATATTGCAAGAAAAAAGAGTTTTGCAGACAAAATTGGCGCCAAAGTCCATCATATTGTCTTGTCAAAAAACATTTCAAATCAGGCGCTTATCGATTTGATTAAAGAATTGAATGCAAGAGAGGATATTCACGGAATTATTGTCCAGTTGCCGATTCCAAAACAGCTAAATAGATATGAGATTATGGAATCAATTGATCCTCTCAAAGACGTGGATGGATTAAATTCCAAAAACGCCGGACTCCTTTACGAATCTGCTTTTGGCGGACAAGATCCTCGCAAAGTTCCGCAAGGTTTGCTTCCGGCTACAGCCAAAGGAGTTTTAACGCTTCTGAAAAAAAATAAAATTCAATTGGAAGGAAAACGCGCTCTTGTAATTGGCAGGTCACTTTTGGTTGGCAAGCCAGTTGCGATGCTTTTGATTCGTGAAAATGCAACAGTTACAATTGCTCACAGAAAGACTAAAAATTTGAAAGAGCTTTGTAAAGAAAGCGATATTATTATTGCTGCGGCAGGAAAAGCAGGGCTTATTGGAAAAGATAGTTTGAAGAAAGGGCAGGTGGTTGTGGATGTTGGCACAAACGCTGTAAAAGGCCCAAAGACAATTGAAGAAGTGGCCAAGACAAAAATGGTTGGAGATGTGAATTTTGAAGAAGCCAAGAAGATCGTGGCGGCAATTTCTCCTGTGCCTGGAGGAGTAGGGCCAATGACTGTAGTGTCGCTTTTTGAAAATTTAGTTGAAGCGTATAATTTAAATGCTCGGAGCCAGTAAAACTGAGGGAATACGCGCGACTTTTGCGGAGCAAAACGAAGTGCGTGTTTCCGAAGTTTGGTAGCCTTGGGATCACAGTCTTCGTTCGCCTACGGCGAAGTCGTCTGTAATCCCTCGGCTAATTATCAACTAAACAAATTAAATATATGAACGACAATATTTTACATTCAAAAAAGTTTGAAAAAGTAGTTATCGGATTACTTGCAATTATTACTGTATTTTTTATTTTTGAAATTATTTCAATTGCTTGGGGATTTTTTCAAACAAATCCTGCATCACCCGTTAACACTATTTCAGTTTCTGGTACTGGCAAAGTTTACGCAGTTGCAGACATTGCAGAGTTTACTTTTTCTGTTGATGAAACTGCGGATACTGTGGCAGACGCGCAGTCAAAGGCTACGGACATCGGCAACAAAGCAATTGATTATTTGAAACAGCAAGGAATTGCAGCAACAGATATTCAAGCAAGCGGTTACAATGTTAATCCACAATATTCTGATGACACTGCAGTGCCTTGCCCAGCGATTTATCCTTCAAATTGCCCCCCATCAACTGGTGGAAAATTGATCGGCTATGAAGTCACAGAATCTGTGAATGTAAAAGTTCGCGACATTTCCAAAGCCGGAAGCATTCTTTCTGGAATCGGCTCAATTGGCGTGACAAATATTTCTGGACTTTCATTTACTATTGATAATGATGAGACACTGAAAGAACAAGCTCGTGAGGCAGCAATCACAGATGCCAAAGCGCAAGCGCAAAAGTTGGCAAGCGATCTTGGTGTTCGTTTGGGTAAAGTGACAAGTTATTCAGAAAACGGCAACGGACAAATTTATACTCCTCAAGCAATGGCAGTTGGCGCTGTATCATCAGCAGCATCTGCTCCAGAACTTCCTGCAGGCCAAAATCAAATTGAAGTTGATGTGCAGGTGATATATCAGATTAAGTAACTAGTTCTATTAAAAGCGCTTGTTTTTTCTAGAAAAGGGGGTATATTTGTATATACCCCAGCAGGGGTTTTTTAGTTAGAATTTAAGTAAAAATGAGCAAAATAGGCGATTATATAAAGGAATCAAAGACTGAATTGAGCCATGTAAACTGGCCAACGCGGAACCAAACAATGATGTTTTCGGCGTTGGTTATCGTAATATCTGTTGTTGGGGGGCTTTATCTTGGATTTTTCGATTCAACATTCAAATTACTTATTGAAAAAATCTTAAGCATCTAAATTATGTCAAAACAAGCAGAAGGAGAAAGAAATTGGTACGCGATCCACACCTACGCAGGTTATGAAAACGCCGTTGCCAAAAACTTGAAGCAAAGAATAGAATCTCTAGGAATGGAAGACAAAATTTTTAATGTTATCGTGCCTACAGAAAAAAAGATCAAAGTTAAAGCAAACAAAAGAGTGGAGGAAGAAGAAAAAATTTATCCTGGATACGTTTTGGTGGATATGATTGTGACTGATGATTCTTGGTATGTGGTCAGAAACACTCCGCGCGTTACAGGATTTGTTGGATCAGGAGTTTTTCCAGTGCCGCTTGATAAATCAGAAGTAGATGAATTGTTCCGCAGAATGGAAAATTCAACTCCAAAACACAATATTGATTTGGACGTTGATGATGCTGTAACGATTGTTGACGGGCCTTTCAAGGACTTGGAGGGCAAAGTTGGCGATGTGGACCAAGAAAGAGGCAAGATCAAAGTGCTTGTTTCGATGTTCGGCAGAGAGACGCCAGTTGAATTGGACTTTTTGCAAGTCAAAAAGATTTAAGATACATTAGTAACGCCCGTCCGTAATAAGGAGCTTCTCGGGCCAGAAAATAAAATAGAATAAACAGAATAAAATGGCAAAAAAAATAACAAAACAATTAAAACTGATGATTCCTGGAGGCAAAGCCGTGCCTGGACAGCAGCTTGGTCCTGCGCTAGGAAGTGCTGGAATCAACATCGGAGAATTCGTAAAAAGATTTAACGACGAAACCAAAACTCGCGTAGGAGAGACTGTACCGACAATCGTAAATGTTTTTGAAGATAGAACTTACGCCATGGTCTACAAGACAGAGCCTGCAAGCCAGATGGTCATCAAAGCAATCGGCATTGAAAAAGGCTCTGGAGAAAATACAAAGAAGAAAGTCGGTAAAATTTCCAAATTAAAGATCAAAGAAATCGCAGAAAAGAAAATGGTAGACCTGAATGCAAAAGACCTAGCTGGCGCAATAAAGATTATTGAAGGAACTTGTAGGAGTATGGGCGTCGAAGTGATATAGATCACTTTGGCGGACCTTTTGAGATATTTTGGAGAACTTTGTTCGAACAAAATATCCAAAAGGTGTACTGCTCCTGTAAGGAGTTGAGGTGGTAGCGTAAATAAAAAATTGAAATTAAGCCGCGCCCTTCGGGCGCGGCTTTTTTGTTTGACAATTTTTATTTTACAGAATAACCTGTAAACAAGGAGAATGAATAATGAACATTAAAGATGTCCTTTTAAAACAGGCTCAACCGTCAGATTCTGAAGTCGTTTCCAAAGCTTTGGAACATCATCCTCAACTCAAAGGCCACAAGGTCTTTTTGCAACTGGAAGACCTCCGGAAGTTTTTGGACACTCACAACCAAAACAAGCATTCGTGGAAGACTCTCGATGAGCTTGCCGAAAAGGCAAAGGGTCTTTGGCGTCTGATAAGCGTTTGGTCCAAGCAAGGTCCTCCCGAAAACGAAATGAGATTTTGGTCAGTTCGTGAGGAAGAGGACTCCCCATCCAACGATTGGTGGGGGAGTTACCATCTCTACTTTTGTCTCGCGATTTCTATGGACGAAGACGTCGAGATATTCAAAGTGAAGGTTGAAGAGTTCTAAGCTAGTACCACTTAATAAAATAGGTGGGATTTTTTATTTCAAAACTTTATACTCCAAAAATATTGTGCCAGTTGGAGTTGTGGATTCGGAAACCAGTTCTAATTTTGTGGGAATATTTTCATTAAACAATTTTATTCCCTCGCCAAAAATTACAGGCTCAATTGTCAGATAAATTGTGTCCACTGTTCCTGACTTTATAAACTTTGTATAAATTGAAGATCCTCCGCAGATTGCAACTTCTTTAAATCCTCGAGTTTCTAATTTTTCAATCAAATCTTTTGGTTCATCATCTGTGGATTCTGTGCCTTCAAATTTTTTGGACCTAGAATAAATAATATTGAGCCTATCTTTTAGCGGACGGTTAAAAGTCTCGTATGTTGTGGCGCCCATCACCACAACTCCGGCACGTTTGGTAATTTCCATAAAGCGTTTTTTGTCCTCAGGACTGCTCCAGCTTGTGGAAACCTGCTCTTTGCTTTGAGCAATAAATCCGTCAGCGGTAATCGCTGCGATAATAAAAGTTTTAATCATATTTTCATAATAGCAAATTTACTCGAAATTTTCTTGTGATATCATTTGGAAATTATGACGCAAGAAGAAGCACTCTCAATCCTAAAAACTGGCGCAAATGTTTTCCTGACGGGAGAACCTGGCTCTGGAAAGACGCATACGATAAATCAGTATTCGGAGTATCTCAAAGCTCACAACGTTGAACCTGCTATTACAGCTTCTACAGGAATTGCTGCCACGCACATTGGAGGACTTACAATTCACTCGTGGAGCGGGATAGGCATCAAAAACCAACTAACAGAATATGATTTGGATAAAATCGCTTCAAGTGAATATATTTCCAAGCGGGTCCGCAAAGCCAAGGTTTTGATTATTGATGAAATTTCAATGCTTGCTCCAGACACGCTTTTGATGGTTGATGCAGTTTGCAGGGAGGTAAAGCAAACTAGCGAACCGTTTGGCGGACTGCAGATTATTTTTGTCGGAGATTTTTTTCAGCTTCCACCAATTGTCAGAAGGAATTTTGACGATGATCACAATCAAGAAATATTTCCAGACCAAGACAGAGGCAGGTTTGCTTTTGAATCTAGCGCCTGGAAAAGGGCCAATCCTGCAGTTTGCTATCTTTCAGAACAACATAGGCAGGAAGATAAAGTTTTTTTGGAATTGCTGACTTCTATCCGAAAAAATTTATGGAAAGACGCGCATAAGGAAATTCTTGAAAGAAGAAAAATCAGTCTTAAAGAAGTTTCTCTAAACACACCAAAACTCTTTTCACACAATATTGATGTTGATAAGGTCAACTATGATGAGCTTACAAAAATTTCCGGCGACTCTGAGGTTTTTACAATGCTTGAGGAGGGAAACGGGGTATTGGTTTCAATTCTGAAGAAAGGATGTCTTTCGCCGGAAAGGCTGTCTCTCAAAGTTGGTGCTTCGGTAATGTTTACTAAAAATAATCACAAGGAAGGCTATATGAACGGCACGCTTGGCAATATTGAAAGTTTTTCTCCATTTACAAACAATCCAATTGTCAAAATAAGAAACGGAAAACTGATTGAAGTTGAAAGAGCTGACTGGAATATAGAAGACAACGGAAAGATAAGGGCAAAAATAAGCCAGCTTCCACTTCGTCTCGCCTGGGCTATAACTGTCCACAAGAGCCAAGGTATGAGCCTGGATGAAGCTGTGATGGATTTGAGCCGGGTTTTTGAATACGGTCAAGGTTATGTAGCCCTTTCTAGAGTGCGGTCGCTTTCAGGACTCTATCTTTTAGGTTTGAATGAAAAGGCGCTCAAAGTGCATCCGGACGTTTTCGAGCAAGATGTTTTGTTTAGGGAGAGCTCGAAAGAGGCCAAAGAAGCATTTGAAAAAATGCCAAAAGATGACTTAGAAATAATCCAAAAAAATTTTATTCTTTTTTGCGGAGGCACAGTCGGAGTTTCTAGTGCGGAAGATTTAAAAAATAAAAAGGAGAAAATTAGCACGTATAAAATTACTTTGAGTTTATGGATGGAAGACAAGACTATCAAAGAAATCGCCAAGATAAGAAAATTAAAAGAAAGAACAATTTTTGATCATATCGAATATCTTTTTGAAAGAAAAGAAATTGAAAGGCATCAAATTCTGCGTTTAGTTACTCCGAAGCTCAAAAAAGCTTTGCCTGAGATAAATAAAATTTTTGAAGAGATGGGAAAAGAAAAACTTACTCCTGTTTTTGAAAAAATGAATGGAGAGATTTCCTATGAAGAACTTAGAATTGCGAGAATGCTTTCTAATATTTAAATTATTTTCCTGTACTGCCAAAAGCCCCTGTGCCTCGCGCAGAATCTGAAAGCTCGGTAACTTCTTCAAGCTCTGCGATTGCAACAGGAAAGATTACAAGTTGAGCTATTTTGTGTCCTTTTTCAACTGTGTATGGCTTGTCGCTTAAATTTACCAGATGCACATTGTATTCGCCTCTGTATCCAGCGTCAAAAACTCCGCCCATGGTATGAAGTCCGGCTTTTGAAATTGAAGATTTGTCTTTAACAATCGCTGCAAATCCTTCAGGGAATTCCAAAGCAAAGCCATTAAAAAATCGTGCGTGCTCTCCCGGTTGAATCGTCTGAGTTTCCAAAGCATACAAATCCAAACCCACATCTCCAGGCAGCGCGTACGAAGGAAGCTTGGCTTCAGGATTGAGTTTTTTGATCTTGATTTTCATTAGTTGAAAACTTTACTTAACTGGTTTTTTCTTGATGTCACGATCAGAGTAGAGTTTTGGGAGCATCATTTCTGGTTTCCAGCTTTTTTTCATCTTGTTAACATCAGTTGAAGAATTGTATTTGCCACTGACGTTGTAATCCTTACCCAGGATTTCTCCTGTTTCAAAAAACACAATCTGCGCGATTCGTCTGCCAACAACCAAAGGGATTGAATAGTGCTTTGAATTATTGGTAATTTCCATTGTCCATCTGTTGGTATAGCCAACATCACCCCATCCTGCGCATTTGCAGACTTCTATAAAGCTTCTACCCAAAGATGATCGTGCTTTCATCATTGTGGTGATGTGATTTTTACCTCCGATAAATTCGTTGGTATGTGCCAGAATCGTTTCTCCAGGTTCAAGTACGATTACTTTTTCTTCAGGATTTATTCCAGTGAAATCAAATTTATATTTACTGAATATTTCTTTTGCAGTTGCAGCTTTTTTGGGTTTTGTGCCCCATACTCGGTCAACGTGGGATTTGTCGTATATATTGTAGATAGTTTGAAAATGTTTTGGTGGCTGCTGCGGAAAAAAATATTCACCAAGCGTCACATCATAGCTTGAAGTGGCAAGATTTTCTTTGACGAAAGGAAAAATTACCACGTTTCCATTTTTCATTTCTTCTAGAATTTTTTTGTCTGAAAGCGCCATAGGCTACTATTGTTGCAGAACTCAATTTAAAACACAACTACACAGCAATCGGAGCTTTTATGGCAGGATGCGGATCGTAATTTAGGAGTTCGATGTCTTCAAGTTTGAAGTCAAAAAGGCTTTTTACATTTGGATTTAGTTTTACTGTTGGAGCTGCTTTCGGCTCTCTCTGAAGCTGTTCGTTCACTTGATCAATGTGGTTTAAATAAATATGCGTGTCACCTCCAGTCCAAATAAAATCTCCCGGCTGTAATCCTGATACGTGAGCAATCATAATTGTAAGCAAAGCGTAGGAAGCGATATTAAAAGGAACACCAAGAAAAGTATCACAGCTTCGCTGGTAGAGGTGACACGAAAGTTTTCCATCAGAAACAAAAAATTGAAACAAACAATGGCAGGGAGGCAAGCCCGCTTTTGCCATCTCATCAATTTCTGCAGGATTCCATGCGCTGATAATAATTCTTCTAGAGTCTGGATTTTTTTTGAGAGTTTCCAAAACTTCTGTTAGCTGATCAATTTCTTTGCCATCGGGAGTCTGCCATCTTCTCCATTGTTTGCCGTAAACAGGGCCCAAATCTCCCCACTTTTTGGAAAATTCTTCATTATTTAGAATTTTGTCGGTGAATTCTTTTTTCTGAGCTTTCCAGTCTTCGCTATTAACTTCTGGAATCGGCATATTGTTTGCTTTGAGATACCACTTGAAAGGCCATTCATCCCAAATGTGATTATTATTTTCAAGCAGAGTTTTGAGTTTTGTATCTCCTGCTATAAACCATAAAAGCTCAGAAACAACTAATCTAAAAGCAATTTTTTTTGTAGTAAGCAAAGGAAAGTTTTTGCTTAAATCAAATCTCATTTGTGTACCAAAAAGAGCGATAGTTCCTGTGCCCGTACGGTCACCTTTTTTTTCTCCCTCGGAAAGTATACGTTTTAAGAGGTTGTGATATTCAATATCGTGTGGATTATTCATGTATTTATTTTATCACTAAACATTCTTTACAAAAAACTTCCAAAACACTTTTATTTTTTAGTCAATGTAATCTGGTTTTAATCGAAACGTATTATGACCTTAGTGCCCTTTAAAAAACACAAAGTTTTGTAACATTCACACACATCAAATTTCAATACTGTACCGCCAAAATGAAAAAACAGACTCACAACTTATGCTTCGATCAAAGAAGAATCGAAGAGGTGGAAAATATTTCCAAAAGAAAGAAGGTTTCAAGGAAACTAAAGAACTACCTGATAGAAATGGTTTCCAAACCAGCGTGGCCTAGGGAAATAATGCTCCCATCTACCCACGACAATGTCGCAGCTCTACTGATATGTGAACCCGGAGGCGAAATCGGGAATCTGACAATTTCAGATGAACTCCATCTATTTTTTGATGGAATGATCATAATTGAAAGATGGCCGTATATTGCCAATGGTGGTTTAGAACGGACGGCTTTTAAGCTCTTGAAAATCCGGAAGGTCAAGGTTAGTGGGCAATTAGTGGAAGTGCTGCTTGAGGAACCAGAGAGTGGATGTCAAAGCGCTGGGTTGCGCAGGAGGTTTGATTTTTCAGACCATACCGGGGAACCGGTTATTAAAGAGGTTAGTCATCCACTGCTTGAGTAAGAGCCGTTTACGGCTCATTTTTTATTTATGTTAAAATTCAAGTATGATTTAAGTGCTTAAAATTCGGATTTGCGATATTTACAGGAAGCGAATTTTTAACTAAATAAAATATTATGAAAGACAAACAAATTGAATCACTCATAAAAAAGGAAAAAGCTCGGCAGAAAAAAGTGCTTAATATTATTCCTTCAGAAAATTATTGTTCACAAGATGTCCTGACAGCTTTAGGCTCAATCTTTGACAATAAGTATGCAGAGGGATATCCACATAAACGTTATTACGGAGGACAAACTTATACCGATGAACTCGAGGATCTAACAAGAGATAGAGCGCTTAAACTTTTTGGATTGGATAAAAATAAATGGGCAGCAAATGTTCAGCCTCTTTCTGGTGCGCCTGCAAACTTGGCAGTATATCTAGGTCTAGTGCCAATTGGAGGAAAAATTATGGGAATGGAACTTTCTTCTGGAGGACATTTAACTCATGCTCAAAAAGTTTCAATAACGGGAAAAGTTTGGAAAAGAGTGCCGTACATAGTTGACCCAAAAACTGAACTTCTTGATTATGAAGAAGTTAAGAAAATAGCTATGAGAGAATTACCAAATATTATTGTGGCTGGCTTTACTGCGTATCCAAGAATTGTTGATTGGAAAAAATTCAGAGAAATCGCAGATGTGTGCGGAGCGATTCTTATGGTTGATATGGCTCATATTGCTGGATTAATTGCCGGAAAAGCATATCCATCGCCATTTCCTTATGCAGATGTTGTTACTACAACTACTCACAAAACTCTCCGCGGTCCAAGAGGCGCTCTGATTTTTGCCCGAACAGATAAAAAGATTAAAAATGAAAAAGGTAAAGAATTTTCTTATGCAGAACTTATAGACAAAGCTGTTTTTCCTGGTCTTCAAGGAGGACCTCATATGAGCCAGATTGCGGCTGTGGCTGTAGCTTTAAAAGAAGCATCAACACCTGCATTTAAGCAATATTCTAAACAAGTTATAAAGAATGCCAAAGCTTTAGCAGAAGAACTTCAAAAACTTGGATGGAGAATTATTTCCGGTGGTACAGATTCACATCTTATTTTGATTGATACATGGATGAATGGCAAAGGGATTCCTGGTAAAGATGCAGAAGCCTTGCTAGAAAAAAACGATATTATTTGCAACAAAAATACAATTCCCGGCGAAACTCGTTCACCGTTTGATCCATCTGGTATTCGTTTGGGAAGTTCTGCCGAAACCACTCGCGGCAAAAAGGAAAAAGACTTCAAAAAAATCGCCGAAAAAATTGATAAGATTTTAAGAAAAAAATAATATGAATGAAGGTGAGAAATACATAACTCCAGAAAATCCTGGTAGCGAAGAGAGTATAAAAATTAAAAAACTTGTCCAAGCAATTATTCTAAAAAGATACTTTAATACAGAAAATCTTGATGCAGATAAAGTCTTGGACTGGCTCAATAAAAATTCAAAAAAATTTAACGATCTATTAAAAGAATTGGAGCATGAAGATACTCATCTTTATCAACACACACTGCAAACTCCAGAAGCCACTGCTGATATTATTTGGCAGAGAATGTTTGGATCAGAAATTGATAAAGCTGCGGAAGTCATAGAAGAAGAAATGGATCAGGCAGCCTAAATAAATGAAAAAAGGAAAATTTATTGTAATTGAAGGAACGGATGGATCGGGCAAGACTACTCAAACTGAAGCTTTGCTCAGACGATTAAAAAAAGATGGAATTTCTTCGGAATCTATACGTTTTCCACAATACGAAAAAAATCTTTTTGGTTCGCTTATTCGCGAATGTTTGGACGGCAAGCACGGAGATTTTATTTCTGTTGATCCCAAAATAGCATCTGTTTTGTATGCCTGCGATAGATTTGAAACCATTTCAAAAATAAAAAACTGGCTTAAGGAAGGCAAGGTTATTATTGCTGACAGATATGTATCCTCCAATCAAATTCATCAGGGAGGGAAAATAAAAGATGAAAAAGAGAGAGCAAAATTTTTGGATTGGCTCGGAGCGATGGAATACGATACTCTTGGAGTAATTAAACCAGATACTGTGTTTTATCTGAGTATGCCTTATGAGATATCTTTGGAGTTGATTTCAAACAGGAAAGGTACAAAAGATGCTGCGGATTCAAATTTTGAGTATTTAAAAAATTCAAAAGAAGCTGGCGAGTATATGGTTTCAAGGGAAAATTTTTGGACAAAAATTGATTGCGCGCCAAAAGGTAAGCTACTTGCAAAAGAGGAAATTGCAGACTTAGTTTGGAAAAAGGTTTCTAGCGTGATTAAATGACTCTCATGAAAGAAGAAATAAGGAAACATATAAATACAGCAACAAAAGAGCTTTTTGAAAACAGCTCTGATTTTTCTATTGAATATCCAGAAAATAAGTTTGGAGATTATTCTGCAAATATTGCTTTTGCACTATCAAAAGATTTAAAAAAATCTCCAAAAGAAATCGCCGAAAAAATTACAGAATGTTTGAATAGTAAAAAGTTAAAAATTTTTGAAAAAATAGAAGTGGCTGGCGGAGGATTTATAAACTTTTTTCTTTCAGATGAAATTGTTATAGAAAATTTGCTCAAGGTGAAAGAAGAAGATTTTGGCAAAGGAAACCCGCTTTCAGGCAAAGAGATTCTTTTTGAATATACAGATCCAAACGCTTTCAAGGCTTTTCATATCGGGCACCTGATGAGTAATGCAATTGGCGAGTCCATTTCAAGGCTTGCAGAATTTCAGGGAGCAGATGTCAAAAGAATCTGCTACAGCGGAGATGTTGGACTTCATGTGGCCAAAGCTATTTGGGGAATGATTCAGAATAAAAAAGGTTTTCCTCACGATAATGATTCACTTGAAGACAAAATAAAATTTATTTCAGATGCATATGTTTTTGGCAACACTCAATATGAAGAGAGTGAATTTGCAAAAAAAGAAATTGAGATAATAAACAAAAAAGTTTTTGAAGGGAGTGATCGAGAGATTTTAATTTATTATGAAAAAGGAAAGCTTTGGAGTTTTGAGCATTTCAAAGAAATTTTTG
Organism: uncultured bacterium; assembly: GCA_963766885.1. Taxonomy (GTDB): domain Bacteria; phylum Patescibacteriota; class Minisyncoccia; order Phycocordibacterales; family CAIRYW01; genus CAIRYW01. The sequence goes on from CAVYBO010000001.1 coordinate 71,253, forward strand.
AAAAGCTTGGAACAAAGTTTGATAAATTGATTTTGGAAAGCGAAGTTGCGCCCGTGGGGCAGAAGAAAATTGCAGAAAATATGGGAAAAGTTTTTGAAGAAAGTGACGGAGCGGTTGTCTTCAAAGGCGAGAAGCATAATTTGCATACACGTGTGTTTTTAACTTCTCAAGGTTTGCCAACTTACGAAGCTAAGGAACTTGGTCTTTTTGAGAAAAGGAAAGAATTGTTTCCAAAATATAGTTTGTCATTTGTTGTTACCGCAAACGAGCAGAAAGAATATATGAAAGTTGTTGTAGCGGCTGAAGAGGAAATCAATCCAGGCAGCGGAGAAAAATTCAGGCACATCACTCATGGACTGCTTCGTTTCAAAGATGGCAAGATGTCTTCCAGAATTGGGAATGTTATTACAGGAGAATCTTTGATTTTTGAGGTTGAGGAATCAGTAAGAGAGAAAATAAAAGACAAAGAACTGGATGAAAAAGAGAAAAAAGAAATTTCTGAAAAAGTAGCAATTGCCGCAATCAAATATCAAATACTAAAACAGTCTCCCGGCAAAGATATTATTTTTGACAAAGAGAAGTCAATTTCTTTGGAGGGCGATTCTGGGCCATACATTTTGTATGCCTACGTGCGCGCAGTTTCTATTTTGAAAAAAGCTGAAGCAGAAAATTTAAAATCATCCAAAGCGCCAAAAAATTGGCAAGCTACAGCAATTGAGAAATTAATTCTAAGGTTTCCGGACATTGTAGTGGATTCTTTTGAAAACCTTGGACCGCAAAAATTGGCAGAATATTGCTTGGATTTGGCAGCAACTTTTAACGCTTTTTATGCAGAGACCCAGATTGTGAATTCTGAGGATTCAAATTCAGGATATAAAATAAGTATTGTGGAAAATTTTGCCAAAGTTTTAGAAAAAGGGCTCTGGCTCCTTGGAATCTCGACAGTTCAGAAAATGTAGCTAGAATAATAATATGCAGGAAAACACAGCGGCGAAATATACAATCATTCTTTTCTATAAATACGAAGAGGTTCAAAACCCTGAGGGTTTTAGAGAGTGGAATAAACAAATCTGCGAAGAGCTTGGTTTGAAAGGCAGAATAATTGTTGCCAGAGAAGGCATTAACGCAACAGTTGAAGGAAAAACCGAAGACATAGAAAAATACCTCACATCAATAAAAGAAATAGGACAAGAGAAAAAAGAATTCGGAGATTTTTCTGATATTGAAGTTAAAACAAGTGTAGGGCCAGGAAATAGTTTTCCAAAGCTCAAGGTCAAAGCAAGGCAAGAGATTGTGGCTTTGAGTTTGGGCACGGATGATTTTAGTCCGCGTCAAACTACCGGAGAATATTTGGCCCCGGAAGAATTAAAAAAATGGTACGAATCCGGCAAAGACTTTGCCATTGTGGATATGAGAAACGACTACGAATTTAAAGTAGGACATTTTAAAAATTCTATAAATCCGGATCTGGAAAACTTCAGAGATTTGTCAAAAAATATTTTCAAACTTGAACCGCTAAAAGAAAAAACCGTTGTGACTGTTTGTACCGGAGGTGTCCGCTGTGAAAAGGCTTCTGGATTTTTGAAGAAAAAAGGATTCAAAGATGTCTATCAATTAAAGGGCGGAATGCATAAATATATGGAGCAATTTCCTGGCCAGGATTTTTTGGGAACGCTTTATACATTTGACGGCAGAGTGGTCATGGACTTTGGCGGAGAGAGGGAAGTTATCTCGCATTGCGAACTTTGCGGAGAGTCATCTGAAAATTATATAAACTGCGCATATCCGCTTTGCCACAAGCATTTTATTATCTGCCAAAAATGTTCGAAAGGTGAAGAAAATTTTTGTTCAAAAAATTGTGAAGAAAGGTATAAACAGAAATCTAAAGTTAGCATATAAAAAGTTACCCGGGCAATCGCAATGCGATTGCCCGGGTAATTTACTTTACCGACATGCTGGTGCCGGCACCGTATGACCATAGCTGCCGTACGTGCCGCCGTCCTGTCCGTAGTTGGTTCCGTACGTGCCGCCGTAATTTGGCGTCCCGTACTGAGCAACATTGGACGGAAGGCAACGGACGGGAATTTCCTGTCCGTTGATGATCTCGACTATTCGGACAATGCGACCGCTGCGGTCGCGGTAAATCCGGTAGTGAATTACCTCCTGCCTGCATCCCTGGGGAACTGGCTGGCAGTACTTGAGTTGGTTTTGGCAACGGTGACCACTGTTTAACGCCCCAGTGGTGAAGGCTAGCATTAGTAGAATGTACAGATTCATTACTCGTATTATATCATACTTTACTAAAAAATCAATAGCTGTAAAAATGCCATAAATAAAGGGAAAATGCTAAAATGCAAAGTACTTTATGACAGAAGAAAATCAGCAAAAAAGCGAGCATGCAAAGCGCGAGGAAAGGATTCTTGAATTTTGGAATAAAAACCAGATTTTCCAAAAAACCTTGGATAAAAAACCTCAAAAAGGCAATTTTGTTTTTTATGAAGGCCCTCCTACGGCCAACGGCAAGCCCGGAATTCACCACCTTGAGGCCAGGGCTTTTAAGGATGTAATACCTCGATACAAAACAATGCAGGGATATTTTGTGCGCCGCAAAGCTGGTTGGGACACGCATGGATTGCCAGTTGAGATTGGAATTGAAAAAGAACTTGGCTTTAAATCCAAAAAAGAGATTGAAGAATACGGCATCGCAGCTTTCAATAAAAAATGCAAAGAAAGCGTTTTTAAGTACATTGATCTTTGGAGCAATTTTACCGATAGAATCGGCTATTGGCTCGACAAAAAAAATGCCTATTTTACTTTTGATTCAAATTATATTGAATCGCTTTGGAATATTTTCAAGAAAATTGATGATCAGAAACTTCTGTACAAAGATTACAAAGTTGTGCCATGGTGTCCGCGCTGCGGGACAACTTTATCGAGCCACGAGCTCGCTCAGGGCTACCAAGAAGACAAAGATTTGTCTGTGTATGTGAAGTTCAGAATTGTAGAGCCTCAGAGCCACAGTCTTCGTTCGCCGTTGGCGAAATCGCCTGTGTCGTCTTCGGCTCTTACAGATTCCGAGGTTAGTGATAAGTCGAGGATGTTACGCGCGACTTTTGCGGAGCAAAACGAAGCGCGTGACTCTGAGACTACCCAAACGTACTTACTCACATGGACAACAACACCGTGGACGCTTCCGGGAAACGTTGCTTTGGCTGTGGGAGAAAAGATTGATTATGTAAAAATAAAAATTGCCGAAGAGTTTTTGATTTTGGCTAAAGATCGACTTGCTGTTATCGTGGGCGAGTATGAAATTATTGAAGAAATAAAAGGCAAAGATTTAGTTGGTCTTGAATACGAGCCTGTTTATCCATTTATCACAGGCAACGAAAATTCTTTTAAAGTATACGCAGCTGATTTTGTAAACACAGAGGATGGCACAGGAATTGTGCATATTGCGCCGATGTATGGAGCAGACGACTTTGAACTTGGTAACAAAAACAATCTTCCAAAACAGCATCTTGTAAACGAAGATGGAACTTTCAAAAGCGAAGTGGAATTTTTGGCTGGAAGGTTTGTCAAAGACGAAGAAACTGCGGTGGAAATAATCAAAGATTTGGCTCACAGAGGGTTGCTTTTCAAAAAAGAAAAGCATACTCACCAATATCCGCATTGCTGGAGATGCGGCACGCCGCTTATTTATTTTGCCCGCGATTCTTGGTACATAAAAATGTCAGCGCTTCGGGAAAAATTGGTTTCTGAAAATGAAAAAATAAACTGGGAGCCGGAATATATCAAAGAAGGCAGGTTTGGCGAATGGCTCAGGGAAGTCAAAGACTGGGCAATTTCTCGCGAGCGATATTGGGGTACGCCGCTGCCCATCTGGTTTGGTGAAGATGGAGAAAAACTGGTAGTGGACTCGATTGAAACTCTTAAAAAATACACCAAAAAATCCGGCAATAAATATTTTTTAATGCGTCATGGAGAAGCGGAGCATAATATTGAAGGTGTTTTTAGTTCTGACGAAGAAAAAGTTCATCACTTGACGGAAAATGGCACGAAACAAGCAGAAAAAACTGCCGGGAAATTAAAAAAAGAAAAAATAGATTTGATAATTTATTCTCCTCTGACTCGCGCCAAAGAAACAATGGAAGAGGTGAAAAAAATTTTAGGAGAAAATATTTTGGCGGTTGAAGATAAGAGGGTAACCGAAGAAATATTTGCAGGGCTCTCTGGTATGAAAGAAAAAGAGTTCAAGAATCATTTTCCAACATTTGAAGACAGGCTTCACAATAGCGTGCAGAACAGCGAGACTCTTTTGGAAACAAAAAACAGAGTTGGAGAATTTTTGTATGATCTTGAAAATAAATATCAGAATAAAAATATACTGGTTGTTACTCATGGCGGCCCTATATCGCTTATGTTTTGCGCATCAAATGGTCTTCTTGAAAAAGATATAAAAGAAAATTATAGCGGCAATTTCATAATGCCGGGTGAATATACGGAATTAAAATTTACTCCGCTTCCGCACAATGAAAACTTTGAGCTTGATTTGCATAAGCCTTTTATTGATGAAATTGAACTTGTGTCAGATTCCGGAAAACTTTTGAAGAGAATCAAAGAAGTTTGCGATGTGTGGTTTGATTCTGGATCAATGCCGTTTGCGCAGGATCATTATCCTTTTGAGAATAAAGAATTGATTGATAAAAATGGCGGATATCCAGCGGATTTTATTTCTGAAGCCATAGATCAAACCCGCGGATGGTTTTATACGCTTCATGCGGTTGGTGTGTTGACAGGCAAAGGCAATGCATACAAAAACGTGATTTGCTTGGGACATTTGCTCGATAAAAACGGCAAAAAGATGAGCAAGTCTTTGGGTAATGTGGTGGATCCGTGGGTAGAGATGGATAAATTCGGCGCGGATGCAATCAGGCTTTGGATGTATTCTGTAAATCAGCCAGGAGAGAGCAAAAATTATGATGAGAAGACAGTAGATGAGATTATAAAAAAGAATTTCAATCTGCTCTCAAACGTTTACGCTTTTTATGAACTCTATAGAGATAAAGATTTGGAGACTAATGCTGCGCCAAAATCCAAGAACGCTTTGGATATGTGGATTTTGGCGCGTTTGAATCAATTAATAAATGAGGGCACAAATTACCTTGAAGACTACAGACTGCTTCAGCCTGTGCGAATGCTCAAAGAATTTATCGAAGATCTTTCTACTTGGTATTTGAGAAGGTCTCGCGAGAAAATTCGCGAAGGCGACAAGAATGCAAAGCAGTGTTTGTATTTTGTGCTGAAAACTTTATCAAAATATATGGCGCCTTTTGCTCCGTTTTTTGCTGAAGATTTGTATCAGAAATTAAGATTAGAAGATGATTTTGAAAGCGTGCATTTGGAGAGTTGGCCCCACTTCGCCAAGGCTTCGCGGGGCGAGCCAGATAAAATTATTGAAGAAATGAAAAAGTTTAGAAGTGTAGTTTCTTTGGCGCTTGAAGCAAGACAAAAAGCTAATATAAAAGTACGTCAGCCGCTTGCAAAATTGTCTTTGAAAGAAAAAGTTTCTGATGAGTATGCGCAAATCATAAAAGATGAAATAAACGTCAAAGAAGTCGTAATTGATTCTTCAATTCAAAATGAAATTGAACTCGATACAAATATCACAGATGAGCTGAAAGAAGAGGGAATGGCTCGGGAAATAATTCGCGCGATTCAGGATGCAAGAAAAGAAAAAAATCTTTCTCCAAACGACACTGTAGCGATAAATATTTCTGCCCCGGAAGAAACAATTATGCTCGTAAAAAAATATCAAAAGGAAATCCAAAAACCAACATCTGTTGAAATAAAAGAATTGAAAAATTCAGTCGAATTAAAAATTGAAATTCTGTAGAATTGTAGAGTGTTATAATTAGTTGTATGAAAAAACGTGTTGTTATTGTTCATGGATATGGCGGAGCACCGGAAGGATGCTGGAAACCTTGGCTTAAAAAAGAATTAGAAGCACAGGGGTTTGATGTAAGTGTTCCTTTAATGCCAGATACTGATTATCCAAAACTTTCTCCTTGGCTTGCAAAATTAAATGAAGTTATTGGCAATCCAGATGAAAATCTGTTTTTGATTGGACATAGTCTTGGAACGCCAACTATTTTGCAATACCTTTCAAGGTTATCAGAAGGCGTGAAAATCGGCGGAACGATTTTTGTGGCAGGATTACCATCGTTTCCAGAAATAAAAGACGACGTGGGAGAATTTTTTGCTGAAGAAAAAATTAAACAAGCTAAAAATCATTGCGATAAATTTGCCGTTATATATTCAAATGGAGATGAACATGTGTCGATAGAAAGAGCAAAACAATTTTCTCAGAATTTAGAAGCGCAAGAAATATTTATTCAAGATAAAGGGCATTTCTCAGACGACGACCAGGTATTTGAACTTCCTGAAGCTCTTGAAGTAATTCTTGGCATGTCCAAATGAGCTATACTAAATACACCACAGATGCATTTGTAATTGCTTCTAAAGACACTGGAGAAGCAGATAAAATTTTTAAGCTTTACACCAAAGATTTTGGAATGGTTTTTGGAATTGCCAAAAGCGTGCGGCTTCTGAAATCAAAACTGAAAAATCATTTGAGTGCTGGAAATAGAATAAAAGTGTCTTTAGTGCGAGCTAAAGATTTTTGGAGAATTGTTGAAGCTGAAAGGATGAGCAAAGGAGAACAAGAATTTTCTCTTCGGGTTATGCCTGATGGCTCTCATAGAAAATTCTTGTTCTCCTTTTCTAGGATTCTTGCTGTTTTGTCGCGTCTTGTTCACGGCGAAGAGCAGAACGAAACAGTTTTTAATGTTCTTGTAGAAGCACAAAAGGCTTTGGAAGAAAGCGCGCCGGAGCACTATGAAGCGATTGAGATTATGGCTTCTTCCAAAATAATTGCAGCTTTAGGATACGGAAGCAACGAGGCGCTTTTTGAAAAGATAATCGCATCAAATTTTGGAGAAGAGGAAGCTATCGGAGTGATAAAAGAAAAGCGACAGATTATATCGATAATAAACAAAACTCTGGCCCATACCCAACTTTGATTACATAGCTTCAATTCTCTTTTTTATATATAATTTGTAGGTTAAATGTCTGAATCAGATGACAGCAGAATAGAAAGATTAAGAAAGGCGCTTTATTCAAAGAGCACCAATATAGAAGTTCCGCATCTTCTTGATCTCAAAAAACACAAAACTGAAGTTTCTACAGACTGGCAAAAAGAAGAGCCAGAAAAAACCGCGCCTATAGATATTAATTCAGAATATGATGTGGCCCGTGTCAAAAAATCACGCTTGATAAGAATCATGCTTGAGGGCGCGGCTGTATTTTTTCTGCTCTCTATCGCTTTTGCGGCTTTTGTTTTGTTTAAAGGCGTCAATGTAATTTCTCCAAATAAAATTGAACTTAATATTGTTGCTCCAGCCTCAATTCCTTCGGGTCAAGCCGCTTCTTTGGATATTTCTTTAACAAACCAGAACAGCAGCTCCCTTCAATTGGTTGATGTGATATTAAATTATCCTCAAGGTACAAGAAGTGCCGATGATCAAAGTCAAGAACTTACCCAAGATAGAGTATCTTTTGATTCGATTGCTCCAGGACAGACCGTGGAGGGCGCTTCGCGGGCGATTTTTTTTGGAGAAGATGGCACGACAGAAAAAATAAATATTGAAATTGATTATCGTGTTTTTGGTTCTAACACAGTCTTTACCAAAAATTCCGAATATGATGTTGCCATCGGCACAGCGGCGCTTTCTTTGACTTTGGATTCTGACAGCCAAGTGACATCAGGTCAAAATATAAATATGACACTGACAGCCAAATCAAACTCGTCAAGTGTCGTCAAGGATGTCCTGCTCCAGGCCGCGTTTCCTTTTGGATTTACACTTTCCAGTTCAACGCCGAGTGTTTTGCCGCAAAACAATAACACTTGGGATTTGGGCGACATTGAGCCGGGTGGGGAACGGACCGTAAAAATTTCCGGTGTTGTTACTGGAGAACAGGACGAAGTAAGATTTTTCAGGTTTACGCTGGGGCTCGGATCTTCTGATAATCAGAATTCGCTTCAGACTCTTGTGGCATCTGCAGAAAATCAGCTTGTGGTTCAAAAGCCGTTTATTGGCACTGATGTTGTTCTAAACGGTCAGTCCTCAGACGGTTATATCATGACGATGGGCGGACAGATTAACGGTACAATAAATTGGCAAAATAATCTGGATGTTCCTGTAAGTAATTTGCAGATTTTGACAACGGTCAAAGGAGATGTTTTGGATCCAAATAGTTTTTCTGCAGCTGATGGAGGTATAGTGCGTTCAGATGCCGGTACTTTTTCATGGAGTCAGTTTGAGGAGGATGCGCTTGCTAATGTGACACCGGGGCAGAACGGGGCTTTGAATTTTTCATTGTCTACGTTGCCGATTTCTTCAAGCGCGCTTTCAAATGTCAGGAATCCGTCTGTTTCCATAAATATAAACATCAAAGGCAGAATAATTTCAGACGCAAACTTGCCTGAGGATATAAATTCAGCGTTTTCCAAAAACATTCCAGTCAATACTTATGCAACCGTTGACGCGCAGGTGGTCCATTCAATCGGGCCTTTTACAAACACAGGGGCATTGCCTCCAAAAGTTAATCAGCCGACGGAATACACAATCATATGGACAGCATCAAATATGTTTAATGATTTAGACAACGCTAAAGTCACTGCGACTTTGCCGAATTTTGTCACTTGGACTGGGGTTACTTCGCCTGCTGCTGAACAAATATCTTTTGATCCAACGTCAAGACAAATAACTTGGAATTTGGGCACTCTTCTGGCTACTGGCGGCTCTGCTAGCGGACTGAGGCAAGTAGATTTTCAAATTGCGTTTACTCCAAGCAATAATCAAGCTGGTCAGAATCCTTTGCTTATGAATGACGCGGTTCTTTCTGGCACTGATTCGTTCACCAATCAAAATCTTTCTTTCACTTCCGGAGACACGAGTTTGTCTATGCCTACAGATCCGGCCTTCAATAATGGTGATGATGTTGTCACGAATTAAATAAAGCGTAATTTATATTTTTATGCTATAAATTCTATCTATGACAAAAGATCCAAACAATAGCGCAAATAACAGCGACATCAGCAAAATGGAAAAAATAATCAGCCTTTGCAAAAGGAGGGGATTTGTTTATCAAGGCTCGGAAATTTACGGAGGTCTTGGGGGTGTATATGATTACGGACACTATGGAGCAATGCTAAAAAACAATATACGTGATTCTTGGATAAAACATATGATTCAGTTGCGCGACGATGTTTACCTTTTAGATAGCGCTATTTTTATGCATCCAACCACATGGGTGGCTTCAGGTCATGTGGCAAGTTTTGATGATCCGCAAATCGAATGTAGAAATTGTCATAATCGCATGAGAGCAGACCATATACTTGAAAGTTTTGGTATTTCAGCGGACAAAGCTACAATCGAATTTATAAATGAAGAACTTGATAAATTAAGAAAAGAAAAAAAACTGAAATGTACTAATTGTGGTTCCTCAGATATAACCCAAGCAAAAAAATTTTCACTAATGGTTAAATCAAATTTTGGATCACCAACGGATGCATTAACAGAGGATAATGTTGTTTATCTTCGCCCAGAGACATGTGGTGGCATATATTTGCAATACAAAAACACGGTTGATTCACTTCATCCAAAGTTACCTTTCGGTATTGCTCAGGTAGGCAAGGCTTTTAGGAATGAAATCGCAGCAAGACAGTTTATTTTCCGAACGAGGGAATTTGAACAAATGGAAATGCAGTATTTTCTATATCCTTCAATGATGAAAGAAAATTATGATATGTGGAAGAAAATCAGGTGGGATTGGTATCTAAAATATGAAATTCCGGAGAGTAAGATTCGTTGGTATAAACATGAAAAATTGGCCCACTATGCTTCCGAAGCGTATGACATCGAATATAATTTTGAAACACTTGGAGGATTTAAAGAAGTTGAAGGCATTCATGCCAGAGGAGATTGGGATTTATCACAGCATTCAAAATTTTCTGGTGTTGACCTGAGTTACTTTGATGAAGAAAAGAAAGAGAGATTTATTCCTCATATCATGGAAACATCTGTTGGTTTGGCTCGTCTTCTGCTTATGTTCATTGATAATGCGTATACAGAAGATGAATTAGGCGGAGAAAAAAGAATTCTTCTTAAACTTCCTTATGAGCTTGCTCCGATTAAGGTTGCCGTTTTTCCACTGTTAAAAAATAAACCGGAATTAGTTAAAAAAGCTAAGGAAATTCATGAGATGCTTAGGTCCCATATAATGTGTGAGTTTGACGACAACGGCAACATCGGCAAAAGATATCGAAGACAAGATGAAATCGGTACGCCGTTTTGCATCACAGTTGATTTCGACACTATGGAAAAAGATGCGGGTGTGACAATTCGCGATAGAGACACAGGCACGCAGGAGAGAATAAAAATTTCTGAAATTTTGGAATTTATAAAATCAAAAATCTAGTTTTCTTTTTGATTGACGTAATATATTTTGTGTTATAAAGTCATTTTTAATGAAGACGATCTTTTCGACTGACCCAGAAGGTGCTCAAAGATTTCTGGACACAATCAAGTTCTCCGAACTGTTTTCTCCTCGCACAAGAGCTGGGACGGATGACGTTTTGCCCATTGATCAATATGAAATCAAACCGGGAAATAATAAGACCGAAGTTTGGGTTCAGGCAGGTATTCTGATTGCACAGGATTTTTGCCAAAGACTTATCGAAGAATGTGGTCTGACTCACAAAGACACTACGGAGATGAATATCATGACCCAAGCTGTCAACTTCGATACGCCCTTCGGTTTTACTTTTCATGTCGTCGTCGTGTTTGCCTAAGCAGACGGCCTTACCGCTTTCTGCTATTTTTATTATTAATTTTTTGTTAAGATTGCTTTTAATATGAAATTCAATAAAAAGACTTTAAAAAACGGCCTAAGGATTATTACAGTACCGATGAAGGATACAGAAACAGCCACTGTCATGGTGCTTGTTGAGGCAGGTAGTAATTATGAAGATAAGAAAATCAACGGTCTTTCGCATTTTCTTGAGCATATGTGTTTCAAAGGCACCGAGAAACGGCCGTCTTCAGCGCAGATAAATTACGAGCTTGATGCGCTTGGCTCGCGTTCAAACGCTTTTACCTCAAACGAATACACAGGCTACTACGCCAAGGCGCATTACGGCAAGCTCTCGCAAGTTTTGGACATTGTTTCTGATGTTTATTTAAATTCCACTTTTCCGGAAGAAGAAATGGAAAAGGAAAAAGGCGTAATCATTGAAGAGATAAATATGTACGAAGATATGCCGCAGAGCAAAGTCGGCGACGTGTATATGGAATTGCTTTACGGCTCGCAGCCAGCTGGAATGCCTGTGATTGGTCCAAAAGAAAATATCCAAAAAATGAAAAGGGAAGATTTTTTGAAATACAGGCAAGCGCATTACGTGCCAAGCGCCACGGCTGTGATTGTTTCTGGCAGAATGAATGAGAAAAAAGTAATTAAAGAAGTTGAAAATATTTTTAGCAAATTGCCAAAGGCTAAAAAGACAGGCAAAGAAACTCCAAAAGAGACTCAAAAAACTCCAGCTGTTAAATTGTTTTTCAAAGACACAGATCAGTCGCACTTAGTTTTGGGTTTTAGATCTTTTGATAGGCATGATAAGCGAAATACAGCACTGTCTTTGCTTTCAACAATTCTCGGAGGCGGAATGAGCTCCAGGCTTTTCCAAAAAATGCGAGAAGAGCTTGGCATCTGCTACTACGTTCATTCAGGCAAAGACGCTTTTACTACTCACGGCAATTTTTATATTTCTGCAGGAGTTTCCAATGCTCGTATCTTTGAGGCTATCAAAGGTATTTTTGAAGAAGTTAAAAAAATCAGAGACGGAGAAGTCTCAGACAAAGAACTTCGCAAAGCCAAGGATTACAGGATAGGGAATATTTTCTTGGGACTTGAGTCTTCGGACGATTTTGCTAATTTTTATGGAGGACAGGAAATTTTGCGCGATAAGAAAGTTTTGACTGCAGATGAAATAGCAAAGATGGTTGAAAAAGTCACGGCCAAAGACATTCAAAAAGTAGCCAAAGAAATATTCAAAAACCAAACTATGAATTTAGCTATTGTTGGGCCGTTCAAAGATGGGGGAGAGTTCAGTAAAATCCTAAAAATATAGAGGTGTAAAATCCTCAAAATAGTGATATATTAATGCCAATGGAAGATAGGAATATCACAGTCAATATCCACTCCGGCGCAATATTTAAAACTCTTGCAATCATTGCTTTGGCGGCAGCGATTTACTTTTTGAAAGATGTTGTATTGGTTGTTTTGACTGCTGTTGTCATATCTTCCGCCGTTGAGCCTGGAGTAATGTGGTTTGAGAAAAAAAGTATTTCAAGATTAATCGGTGTTTTGGCTGTTTACTTCTTTTTGGTTTTTGTAGTTGCTATTTTTTTCTTGTCGGTGGTACCGATATTTTTGAGCGATCTCTCTGGCATTATTTCAAATATTCCCCAGTATTTAAATCAAATCTCAAGCTACATTCCGCTTCTTGATGCTAGTTTGCTTCAAGGGTATGTGCCGATTTTACAAAACATTGCCTCTCAAGTTTCAAATGCGGGAATCGTGGACAAAATCACTTCTTCAACAAATTTTTTGGCCAATGTCCAAAATATAATCAACTCTTCGATTAGCGCAATTTTGATTTTCGTCTTATCGTTTTATTTTTCCGTTACCAAAAACGGCGTGGATAATTTTCTCCGAATAGTTACTCCTCTCAAACACGAAGCATATGTCATTGACCTGTGGCGCAGGACAAAACAAAAAATCGGCATTTGGATGCAGGGGCAGTTGGTGCTTTGCTTGATGGTTGGCGTGATGGTTTATATTCCGCTTGCGATTTTGGGTATTAGGCATGTTTTGCTTTTGGCCGTGGCTGCGTCAGTCCTTGAAATTATTCCGGTTTTTGGTCCGACGCTTTTTGCAATTCCCGGAATCCTCTTTACTCTGCTTGATAAAGGCTTGGTCTTGGCTCTTGTGGTAACAGGAATTTACATCATCATCCAACAATTTGAAAACTATCTTTTGTATCCTGCAGTGGTCAAAAAAATAGTCGGCATTTCTCCGCTCATTGTAATTTTGGCTCTTGCTGTCGGCTACGAGCTGGTTGGATTTTTGGGGCTGATTCTCGCCATGCCGGTGTCGGTATTTATTGTTGAATATACTGAGGATCTGAACAAAAAGAGGAATAAGAATTCTTAATAAAGGCAAGGATGGAAAAATATTTTTATATCACCACAACTATTCCGTATGTGAATGCCAAGCCGCATATTGGTTTTGCTTTGGAAATTGTTCAGGCTGATGCTTTGGCAAGAGCGCATACACTTCAGGGAGAGGAAGTATTTTTTAACACAGGTACAGATGAACACGGCCAAAAAATATTTGATGCTGCCAAAAAGGAAGGTAAAGAGCCACAGGAATTTACTGATTTTTATGCGGAAAAGTTCAAATCCTTAAAAGAACTCTTAAATATTTACGATGATATACATTTTATTCGGACAACAGATAAACATCATATTAAAGCAGCGGAGGAGTTTTGGAAAAGATGCAATGATTCTGGAGACATCTACAAAGCAAAATATAAAATCAAATACTGCATAGGTTGCGAACTTGAAAAAACAGATTCAGAACTTGTTGACGGCAAGTGTCCTTTGCATCCAAATCTTGTCCTTGAAATCAGGGAAGAAGAAAATTATTTTTTCAGATATTCAAAATACCAGGACGCGCTTTTGAAACTTTACAAAACAAATCCGGAGCTTGTGGTTCCAGATTTTCGTTTTAATGAAATCAAAAAATTTGTAGAAGGCGGCTTGCAGGACTTTAGTATTTCTCGTCCAGCTGCCAAAATGTCATGGGGAATTCCTGTGCCGGGAGACAACACACACGTGATGTATGTGTGGTTTGATGCGCTTGTAAATTATATTTCTACGCTTGGCTGGCCCGAAGATGAAAAGCAGCACCCAGAAAATTTCCAAAAATTTTGGACAGGAAAAAACAATATTCAACTTGCCGGCAAGGATCAAATCAGAATGCAAGCTGGAATGTGGCAGGCGATGCTAATGTCGGCCAAGCTTCCACAAACTAAAACAATTTTTATCCACGGATTTATCAATTCCAGCGGACAAAAAATGAGCAAGTCTTTGGGCAACGTGATTGATCCAGAGCAGATTGTTTCCGAATATGGCACCGATGCGCTTCGATATTTTCTTCTCCGCGAGATTCATCCTTTTGAGGATAGTGATTTTACCTTTGAGAGATTCAAAGAAAGCTATAATGCTAATTTGGCAAATGGATTGGGAAATCTAGTCTCCAGAATTATGAAAATGGCAGAAAGTAATTTGGAAAAGCCAGTTGAAATTCCAGAGAAATCTCTAACAGAAGAATATTTTAAATTTTTTGAAAATTTTGAATTAAATAAAGCAATGGATTACATTTGGCAGAAAATTTCCGAACTGGATGAAACAATTCAGCAAAAAGAACCATTTAAACTTGTGAAAGCAAATAAAGAGGAGGGAATTAAAGTGATTGAAGATTTAGTTATTAAACTTAATTCAATTAGGCGAATGCTAAATTCTGTAATGCCGGAAACTTCTGCAAAAATAAAAAATCTTATAAAAGATAACAAATCTCCAGAAGCGCCGCTATTTTTGAGGAAGGAATAGAAAAATTTGACTTTGTCTTTATAAGCTTGTAAGGTTTTGGTCATATGTTCTCTGGAAAAACTGAAGTTAAGCGACTTCATTCAAAAGAAGTCACTGAAAAATGTGTTCGTGAGCTTAACCGGCTTGCTAAACAACAACATTCCGGGGCTCATCCTATGACTGTGGATGGGCTTCTTCACAAGATGGGACGGGGACTGGTCTTGGTTGTCGCGACTGCGGACGACAAGATTATCGGATTCGGATTCGTTGCTTTGCAGCAGTATCCGGCTCACTCTGTCTTAAGTCTCCACAGCCTGATTGTTTTGATGAATCACGATTCTCTGGCGATAGGGAAGCGTATCTACGAGGCGCTCCTGGAGGAGACAAAGGGTTGGGTCTATGACCACATCGATGCTGAATGTTGGGAAAACGATGCTTATGCCTTGTCCATTCTGAGTGCCCTCGGATTCAAGCAAAGGGAAGGCCGACTGAAGTTTCGTTTCAAACCCAAGCGTTAATCAAACGACTTGGGAATTTTTTATTTATGGAGATTTATATTTAAAATTTTGATACATTATTACTTATGCAATTCAAATTCGTAGACAATCACGCGCACTTAAACTTCACTGCATTTGATGCGGATAGGGAGGAAGCAATACAAAGAGCCAAAGATGCCGGAGTGGCTGTGATAAATGTCGGCACTCAAAAAGACACTTCCAAAAAAGCTGTGGAAATCGCCGAAGCCAATGAAAACTGCTTTGCCATTGTGGGTTTGCATCCAGTACACACGTCAAAATCTTTCCATGATGAAAAAGAATTAGGGGAGGGCGGAGTAGAATTTACTTCGCGAGGAGAAATTTTTGACTATGAATTTTATAAAAATCTTTGCCAGTCACCGAAAGTTGTAGGCATTGGCGAATGCGGATTGGATTATTACAGACTTGAAGGAGAGACAAAAGAAATTCAGAAGAAAGCTTTTGAAGCGCAGATTAGATTGGCGGAAGAAACAGGTTTGCCTTTGATGCTCCATCTTCGTGAAGCGTACTTGGATGCAATCGAAATTTTGAAAAATCATCCAAAGGTGAAAGGAAATTGTCATTTCTTTGCAGGCACTATTGAGGAAGCTAAAGAATTTTTGGATTTGGGATTTACGATTTCTTTTACAGGAGTAATTACGTTCGCAAAGCAATATGAAGAATTGGTTAAATTTGTGCCGCTTGAAAGTATCTTGTCAGAAACCGATTGCCCATATGTTTCGCCTGCACCTTACAGAGGAAAACGTAATGAGCCTTCATATGTAGTTGAAGTAGTAAAAAAAATCGCAGAAATCAAAAATCTGCCGCTTGAACAAGTCTCTAAACAGCTTCTAGCCAATTCTAAAAGAGTTTTTGGGATATAATTGCAAACCCACACTTTTGTGATATATTAGTTTCTGCCGTTTTAGACGGCATTTATTATTAATAATTCAATAAATATGGAAGAAAATGATGCCAAGGAGCAAGGGAGAGTCTATGAAATAGGCTTTCACATTGCTCCGCTTGTGGGAAACGAAAATGTTTCTCACGAAGTTTCTGGAATCAAATCTTTGCTTGAAAAAATCAATGCAGAGATCATTTCAGAAGACTTTCCAAGGCTACGTGCGCTTGCCTATCCTCTGAGTAAGAAGATAAAAGGCGCAAAAAACACTTTTAAGGAGTGTTATTTCGGCTGGGTTAAGTTTGAAGCTGACCCGGAAAAGCTAGCTCTATTTGAAGAAGGGGTCGAAAAGCTTGAAAATATTGTCCGATTTTTGATTGTCAAAACAGTCAAAGACAACACTCTTTATGGCGCCAAGTTTGCCGCTAAGGAGAGAATGAGTTTCAAAAAGCCCGAATCTTCTGCTCCAGAAAAGAAAGAAGAGGTTAAAAAGGAGGTCAATGTGGAAGAGGTGGACAAGGCCATTGATGAGCTTGTAGTATAATTGAGGAATAATAGTCTAATTAAAAAACTATGTATCTAAATAAAGCTCTAATCATCGGAAACCTTACAAGAGACCCAGAAATAAAGGCTCTGCCATCCGGCATTCAAGTAGCAAGCTTTTCTGTGGCCACAAACAGAGTTTGGAAAGACAAGGAAGGCAAAAAGCAGGAGGCTGCTGACTTTCACAATATTGTTGTGTTCGGAAGACAAGCAGAAATTGTCGGGCAGTATCTCAAAAAAGGCGCATCGGTTTTGGTGGAGGGAAGAATGCAAACCAGAAGCTGGGATGCTCAGGATGGAAGCAAAAAATACCGCACGGAAATAATTGCAGATAGAATTCAGTTTGGTCCAAAAGCAGGAGCAACTTCTGGTGGCGGATCGTTTAGTAATCCAAGCACTCCAAAGTCTGCACCTCAAGAAGATGATGCTCCAAGCCAGGACCTCAAATATCCTGATGAAGAAATAAACGTAGAAGACATTCCGTTCTAAATTCAAAAATTAACTAGAAAAATTATGAAAAACACACAATGCTTTTTTAAGCAAAACAATATACATCACATCGATTACAAAGATACAGAAATTCTAAAGCGCTTTATCAATCCGCACGGCAGAATTCTGGGTAAAAAAAGAAGCGGCATTTCTGCAAAGAATCAGCGCAAGCTTGCAATGGCAATCAAACGCGCAAGATTTATGGCGCTTTTGCCTTTTGTTGCTAGGTAGATATAATTTTTGTAAATCATTTTTAGAGCACGAAAGTTTTTCTTGCTAGAAAACTTCCTCGCTCTCGCGCCGTCGCGCTCCGAGAGTCTCTAAAAACGTTTTACAAAAATTAATTAAAATTAACTTTAGAAATTTATGTCAATGCTTGAATACAACGAAATACTGCTTCGCAAATACATTATTGTTGATGAGGAACCATACGAGGTGATTGATAATCACATCTTTAGAATGCAACAGAGAAAACCTCAAAACAAAACCAAGCTTCGCAATATGATCAGCGGCCGCGTGATGGAAATGACTTTTCACACCTCTGACAAAGTTGAAGAAGCTGAAATAGAAAAAAAAGAAGCAAAATATCTCTACAACAACAAAGGCGAGTTCTGGTTCTGTTCCCCAAAAAATCCTTCTGAGAGATATAAAATTTCAGAGCAGACTTTGGGCGAAGGAATAAAATTTATCAAACCAAATGAGATTTTATCTCTGCTTATGTTTGGTGATCTGATTATCGGAGTCAAACTGCCAATCAAAGTTGATCTAAAAGTAGTTGAGGCTCATCCTGCAGTCAAAGGCGACACTGCTAAAGGCGGAAGCAAGGAAGTAAAGTTGGAAACAGGTGCAACAATCTACGTGCCGATGTTCATCAACGAAGGCGATGTCATCCGCATCAATACAGAAACAGGGGAATACGTAGAAAGAGCGTAAGTTTCTCTGTGGAAAACTTTTTTCCGAGCTGTGATAATATAATTATATGAAATTCACATACGCGTCAATTATTAAGGCCGTTCTCTCAAGTCAGCGCTTGAGGTCTTAATTCTTGTGTGTAGCATCTAGACAAAAGAATCAAGCCCTCAAGCAAGACGGCTTTTTTGTTCTTTTAACCACACAACCAAATACTAAATATGGAAGCAAACAACGAATTCCTGCGCCAGTGCGTCAGGACAAATGAGCCTGTTCAAGAAGAGCTGGAACAGCAGCAACAGCAACAAGAACACCTCGGGACGGCAATATGTGTTGATATGCTCTGGGGAATCCCAGTTGGCGAAGGTGGCGTATCAATGCTGCCTTTCCCTGACGAATAAATGTCAAAAGTTGTGGTGTCACAAAAAAGCCGATCAAATGATCGGCAATTTTTATTTTCCTAATTTATGACTAACTTTTAATCCTCTTTATTCTAATTCCTTGAGTATCTCTTTTGCATCCTCTAGCAATTTATCATTGTATTTTTTTTTGCTCTTCACTCGCAGTATCATCATTTTCTGATGTCATAGTAATAAGTCTTTTTAGTTTTTCTCTCCTACGATCTTTTTCTGCTTTATCAATTTGGGACTCATCGCCTTTGGGATATCCAGCAACCATAGATATTAGTTCTGTTCGTGCTCCCTCAATTTCCGACATTTCATAATTATTTTGATCAATCATATTTTTACTTTAATTATAATGTTTTTATTCCTCAGGCTTTTCGTCTTCGATTTCGGCAGGAGTTGGTTTGGCACTAAATCCTCCATCTTTCATAAATTTGCGGATCTTGCCCAATAGTTCATCTGCAATTTTTTTGTTGTCTCTAAGAAACTGGCGAGTAGCGTCATATCCTCGGCCTAAAATCAGATCATTATATTTGTATGAGTTGCCGCTTTTTTGCAGAAGTCCCATCTTTTCTCCTAGTGCCATAATTTCTCCTTCGCGCGAAATGCCTTCGTTGTACATTAGGTCAAATTCTGTTTGCTTGAAAGGCGCAGCTACTTTGTTTTTGACAACCTTCACTCTTACACGGCCGCCCATTATTTCATCTCCTTTTTTGATTTGTGCGATTCTGCGAATATCCAAGCGCACGGAAGTGTAGAACTTAAGTGCTTTTCCGCCAGGAGTTGTTTCTGGATTACCAAACATCACGCCAATTTGCATTCTGATTTGATTTATAAAAATAACAATTGTTTTGGAGTGGGCAACAATAGCTGTCAGTTTTCGCAAAGCCTGAGACATAAGGCGGGCTTGTTTGCCCACATGGTACGCTCCCATATCGCCTTCAATTTCATCTTTTGGAGTAAGTGCTGCTACTGAGTCAATAACAATGACATCTATTTTTCCGCTTCGAACAAGTGACTCCACAATTTCAAGTGCTTGTTCTCCTGTGTCTGGCTGAGAAATCAAAAGCTCATCAAGTTTGACTCCGAGACTGTCCTGCATACTGAGGATCCATTGCGTGCTCTGCGTCAATAAAAGCGCAGATGCCACCGAGCTTTTGAGCTTCGGCAATTACGTGGAGCGACAGGGTTGTTTTGCCGGAAGATTCCGGGCCAAAAATTTCTATGATTCTGCCGCGGGGAAGTCCGCCGACGCCAAGCGCTTCATCGAGGCCGATTGATCCTGTGGAAATTGCGTTTACATCAACTCGTGGCTTCTCGCCAAGCTTCATTATGGCGTCATCGCCGAATTTTGTTTTGATTGCTTTGATGGTGTCTTCAATTCCAGATTTTCTGACATCTTTGGCGCTGATTTTTTCGGTTGCTTTTTCTCCTGCTTTGCTTTCTGTTTTTATTTTTTTCTTTTGCATATTGATTTTCTTTTTTCTATTAATTATTTTTTCGTTGTAGTTGATGTTGTGCTTGAAACCGCATTCGTAGTAGTTGCCAGTGTGGAGCTGGCTACAAGTTCAGTCGTTGAAGCTGTCTGCGCCTGTACCAAATCCAAATGAAGCACTTTTGTGATTTCCTTTCCATACCGATCTTTAGCTGTTAATGTAATTATATTATAGCCTGGTTGGAGCACAAAATCCTCCTCGAAATTGCCATTTTGATCGGTAAATATCTGTCTGCCATCCAGAGTGATAAACGATATGTTTTTGGCTGTGCCTATAACCTTTATAGCGCCGTTTTGGTAGAAAGTTTCTTCGTCTTGTGGCTCAGAAATGCTAATACGAGGCCCGTAAATGATTTTTTGGGCTTCAAATCCAGTGTAAATAATAAATGAAATCAAAAACAATACTCCAAACAAGATCGTTAATTTTTTCTGGACGTTCATAGATTCTTTTTACTCGGCTATCTCTGGAGCTTCGCCTGCGCTTATGATTTCTCTTGGTCTCGCTCCGTCCCCTGGGCCGATTATCCCTCTTTCTTCAAGCAGGTCCATAAGGCGGGCAGCTCTGGCGTATCCAACACGCAGCTTTCTTTGAATGTATGAAGTAGAGGCCTTTTTGGCTTCCAAAACAATCATCTTGGCTTCTTCGTACAATTCATCATCGTCTTCATCTGAGTGTATTGAATTGTCAAAAATCGGATTGCTGCCGTCATTACCATCCTCGGCTTTATGGTTTGGATTAAGCTCAACCTGTTCAGGCAGTTCGTCTTTGAATGAATCAAGCAGATACTTGACTACTTTTTTGACTTCATTTTCTGATATGTAGGGCGATTGGATTCTGGCTGGATCCTGCCTGTCTTGAGTAACAAAAAGCATATCTCCTTGGCCAACAAGTTTTTCTGCCCCGGCCTTATCAATAATTGTACGTGAATCAATTTGCGAGCCAACCTTTAGTGCAATGCGTGTTGGAATGTTTGCTTTGATAAGGCCTGTGATGACATTTACAGAAGGTCTTTGAGTTGAAAGTATCAAGTGTATGCCAACTGCTCTCGACATTTGGGCCAAACGAACAATAGCTGCTTCAAGTTCTCTTGGATATGCCTGCATTAAATCGGCAAGCTCGTCTATGACTATTAGAAGATAGGGCATTGTCTCAGGTATAGTGCTTTGGTCGCTAGTTTTTTTTGCTGTTAGCGCGGGCAATAGAATATTTTTGTGGTATGAGCCAATGTCTCGCACAGACTCTTTTTCCAAAACATCGTATCTTCTGTCCATTTCTCTGGCCGCCCATTTGAGCGCAAGGATGGTCTTTTTGGCTTCAGTAATTACAGGTGTCAGAAGATGTGGAATTTTATTATATAGAGTCAGTTCAACTCTTTTGGCATCTACCATAATAAACTTGAGCATATCAGGGGAGTTGCGATAAAGCAGGGAATTGAGGATAGAGTGAACTGTTACAGATTTTCCGCTTCCTGTAGTTCCAGCAATCAAAAGGTGGGGCATCTTGGCTAAATCGTAAAACACCGGCTTACCTGCAACATCTTTGCCAATTGAAACAAGCAAAGGTTTGTCTGATTCCTGAAATTCTTTTGAGCCAAGCATTGATCCAAGTCCTACAACTGTCTTTGAAGTATTTGGTACTTCAATACCTACAAGTGATTTGCCCGGTATCGGCGCCTCAATTCTTATAGTCTCTGCAGCCAAAGCAAGGGCAAGATTGTCCTGAAGGCCAACAATTTTAGAAAGCTTTACTCCTTCAGCGGGCTTTAATGTGTATCTTGTCACAGTAGGCCCTATTGTAATCTCATCCATTTCCACATCAATGCCAAAATTCTGGAGCGTTCTTTTAATGATGTTCGCGTTTGCTTTGATGTCGCCGACTCCAGGTTTTCCTGAATCTGTTTCAAGTAAAGAAAGCGGCGGAGGTGTGTAAGCGCGGTTTCTGATTATAATAGCCGCGCTGAAAAGTTCCTCATCATCAGTTTTTGACTTTTTGACTTTTGGTGGATCTTTAGGATCTATCTTTTCAGTTTTGATTTCTTCCGGCATTTTGATCTTTGACTCATCAATATTTTCATCAGCTGGCTTATCTTTTTTGCGAAGTAATTTTTGCCAAAAGAGTAGAGCGTCACTTTGGAGGTGTGTGTCAAAGATTACCAAAACGGAAATCAAAACAAATGCCAAAAGGATAACATTTGATGAAAAGCTTCCTAGAAGTGCAAGCATTGGCTTTGATAGCAAGCCTCCGATTTTGCCGCCTTTGCCTTCAAACCATTCATCAAGGAGTGTTAATGCGGATATGAAGCAGAGAAGTCCAGCGCCAAGTTTGTATAGAGAAATTTTTTTTTCAAAATCTTTTATAAATGCGAAGCCAAGTAGTAGAAGCATTAAAGGAATTAAATAGTACCCAAAGCCGAATAAATATGAAAAGCCATTAAACAGTTTGTCTCCCAAGAAGCCTGATTTTCCGAAAGCCCCCATCAAGAAAACAAAAGCAAGAACAAATAGAAGTATTGCAATTATGCTCTGGAATGTTTCGTCTTTTAAGTTACCCTTTTTTGTTTTTTTGCTCTCTTCCCAATTCCTATCTTTTCTTTCCTTGTGATTGTTTTTTTTCTGATCTTTTTCTGACATTTTTTGTTGAATGAAAATATATTTTTATACTTAAATAATAACATAAAGCCGAAAATCTCCTGATTTTGCTTATTGACTTTTACATTGTCTTTTATATTATTAGCAATGTCTCTAACATCTCCAGAAATTTTTAAAAGACCAAAAAAGACAAAAACATGGAAGAAAAAGGACAAACCAACAAAGTAGACGAGATGTCTCTAAAGGCTGTCTTTTTAAGTAACCATAAGAGCCAATATATTTTCAAAAAGACAAAGAAGATTGCAAACGCTTCGTACCTCCTGACCGATCATATAAAAGACACGGAACCTATAAAATGGGCAATCAGAAAAAACGCATCTGATATATTGTGCGCGGAGATGTCTTTTATAGAATCAACAAGGACAAAGCTTTTTCCAGTAATCTTAAATTTAAGAAGTTTTTTCGAAACCGCATTTGTAGCAAGGCTGGTGTCACAATCTAATGCTCAAATTATGATGTCCCAACTGGATATCCTGCTAGAGGAAATCAACAACTTAGGCATGTCTGAAAGCGCAGAGCAATTAGTTACAGATAGTTTTTTTGCTGTTGAAAAGTTGGTTTTACCGTCAAGAGAGAACGTATCCGAATCCCTACTAAGAGACAAAGTTTTTGTCCCAAAGAATGAAGGAGTTTCTTATAAAGGACAGAGTAACAATAAAGGACAAGAAGTCTATAAAAGACATAATGTCTTAGAGACAGAAGATTTTGATAAAAGACAGAGAAGGGAGAATATATTGGCTATAATAAAGCAAAATAAAGAGGTTATGATAAAAGACATTAGCGCCAAGATCAAAAACTGCAGTGAAAAAACTATACAAAGAGAGCTTAATTCCATGCTTGCTTTGCATCTTATCAAAAAGACAGGAGAAAGAAGGTGGAGTAGATATTCACTAGTTTAAACGTCTACAATAATAGAACCCTTGAACCGTACTTAATCGTATGTATTACCAGCACTGAGTTAGCTTCTATTCGTTTGACTCTTTGCTATTAATTGTGTAATATATTGTTGTGGGTAAAGCTGTTTTTGGCAGTTTTCCACATGTTTGAGGTTGCGTAAGGTATAGGAAAAATAATATAATTTTCCTTACAGGAGAAACCCAGTAGAAATTTTTGGTTTCTTTTGTTCCCGTAAGACAGATAACGGACGCTAAAAATAGAGAGAACTTTGATAATAAAATAAGCCAGAATTCTTGAATTTCAACAATGATTGAAAAGGCCGAAAATCAGTCCAAATTATGTCAACTAACTTGCTCTTATCAGTCGAAACAATAAGAGTGAGATAGTTTAAATGTTAGTTTCAATAGTGTTCTGCGTTTTTGGCGACAAAAATTCGGAGCGCTTGAAATGTGAAAATTTTGTCGGGAAAACCTGATAGATTTTTCACACCCGGCGTTGATAAAAAATTGTCGATTCAAATTTTTTTTGATGCCGTTATCAAAAAGCAAAGATTAATTTCCACATTAATAATTTTTTAAAAGTTAATGGAAAAGTAATCTAGTTAATTAATTAATTTATGAAAATCAAAAAGACAATCGCAGGAGTCTTGGGTTTTGCAATTGCACTCAGCCTTGTAGTTGTAGCAACATCTACAGCTAGCGCTGACTCAGTTAGCACAATCCAGTCTCAAATCGCATCTCTTCAGGCAGAACTCGCTTCTCTTGGAGGCACAACAATGACCACTACAACTACTGGTTCATACACCTTCTCTACAGACCTAACAATAGGTTCTTCAGGAGCTGATGTAACAGCGTTGCAGACATGGTTGATCGCAAAGGGATATTCAATCCCAGCAGGAGCAACTGGATACTTCGGTGCCCAGACTCAGGCAGCAGTTGCAGCTTATCAGACAGCTAAAGGCATCAGTCCTGCAGCAGGATACTTTGGTCCAATCACCAGAGCAGCTGTAATGGCAGATGAATCAAGCTCAAGCACTACAACTACAACTACTACAACAGTTCCAGGTTGCGCAGTTGGCGCTATGTACAGCTCTACATCAGGAGCACCTTGCACAACAATGTCAGCAATGCCAGCAGGTTGTGTAGCAGGAGCTATGTTTAGCTCAACAACAGGCGCAGCTTGCACAACTTCTTCAACAGGAGTTTCAACAGGAACAGTAACACCTTCAACTCAGGAAGGTATCCTTACTGCAACACAAGGTCCAATCTCAAACTCAGTTTTGACTGCGGGAGAGCTTAAGGCTCCTATCTTGAACGTAAAACTTCAGGAACAGGATTCTGACATTGCTATCAAGAGAATTCAGCTTGATCTAGGTCAGAACAGCGCTATCTACAATCAGATCTTCCAGACTTTGTACGTTCTTGATCCATCAGGAAATGTTCTTGCAACAGTTCCTATGAACTCAACAAACGTTACACAGAGTGGAAATGATTACATTCTCAACATAACTATTCCAAATTATGTTGTAAAAGCTGGCACAACAGTTAACCTTACAATCGCAGCTGACCTTTACAACTCGATTCTTCCACAATTCTACCAAGGCATTAGCTACCCAATCTTCATCCCAACTCTTGGTATTAGAGGAACTGACGGAACAGGAACAGACCAGTACTCATCAAGTCAGGTCAACGCTCCTACATTCACAATCAACCAAAGTTTGGTTAACACAGCTTACGCAAACATCTCTCTTGACGGATCTACACCACAAGCAAACTCAGTTCCAGTTACTGACACAACAAATGGTCAGTACCTAGGACTCCCTGTCATGGTGTTTGATGTTAACGCTCAAAACGATGCTATCCACATACACAGCTTGACAGTTGGTGTTACTGCAGTTCAAAACGGTTCAACAGGAACTGTAACAGCAGCTTACCTATACCAAGGTTCAACAGAAGTGGCTTCAGCCTCTGTAGTTAATGGTCTTGCTACATTCAGCAACATCACTGACGGTACAGCTGGAGCTACAACTCCTGCAAACACAACTCAGCCTTACACGGTTAAAGTTGATGTATCAGGTGTAACAACTGGAAGCATCGCAATTACAGCTTCAACAACAGCTTATGGTCAGGCGGGAACTTCAAACATTCTCTACAATTCACAGGATGGAACTATTACTGAGATTAACGGTGTAGCAACTGGTAACACTCAGACAGTTCTTGGATTCGGTCCAGCATTCAGCATTGTAAATGCTACTGGTAGTGATACTGGTCAGGCTACTAACGCAACAAACGGTACTTCTACCGCTGTGGCTACATTCGGTGTTAATATGCAGGCAGTTGGAGAAAACGTATTGTTTGGAACAGAAGCTTCTTCAAGCCCACTATTCAGTTACAAGATTACTGATCTAAACGGTGGTAACGATACAGCAGCATTCTCAATCGTTTCTTCAGGATTCAGTGTTCCTACAGGATCAACATTCACAACTAATAATCTTCCTGCAAACACTTTCGAGCTTCCAATCTCACAAAGTGGAACACTTAGTGGTAATAGTGCGTTCACTATTTCCTTCAAGCCTACACAGACAGCACAGCTTGGTGGTCAATATGCAGTTCAAATCACTGCTCTTAACTACAGCAATGCTTCTGGCGTCGCGCAGCCTGCTCTAACTTATCCGGCTAACCAGAGTACTTGGAGAACTAATTTCTTCGTGATTCCGTAATCTACTAGCACTTGTGTTTCTTGCTTTAGCTTCGGCTAAGGCAAGCAAGCTAGACAAAACCCCTCGCGAAAGCGAGGGGTTTTGTGTTTATGCTCTAACGCCTAGGAAAAAGTTATCCACAGTTTCATCTTGAAATTTATTTTATTTTTTGTAAAATTTTATTTG
Organism: uncultured bacterium; assembly: GCA_963766885.1. GTDB lineage: Bacteria > Patescibacteriota > Minisyncoccia > Phycocordibacterales > CAIRYW01 > CAIRYW01. The sequence goes on from CAVYBO010000001.1 coordinate 97,710, forward strand.
TAAGATTTTGGCCAGGATCGGGAAAGACACCAAGAAAAGACTTCTCTTGGCAGATCGGAACGAGGGAAGTCTTTTCTTGGTGTGTTGGAATTTTGGTTTTTTATAAATTAAGATCGGAAAATGAAATCAAAAAAACTTTTTGTATTTTTAGTAGGAGCCTTTTTGTTGTCTGTAAATTTGGTGCTTGCCGCTACAGCAAATATTACTAGCCTTGTATTCACAACTGTTCCTCAGACTCTTGCTCCGGGAGTAATTTCTCCAGCTATTACTGTACAAACAGAAAATACTGGCGGCACTGCTGAAAAAGTAGATGATACAAATGATGTCACTTTTACATCTACTTCCCAGACAGGCCAGTTTCTGAACTCTTCAGGGACTGCTGTTTCCACCACAATGGACAAAAATACATCCAGTCGCACTTTTTACTACAAAGATTCTACAACAGGAACATTTACATTGAATGTTTCCATAAAAGGCAGAACTACAGGGGCAACGTTTTCGGCTTCACAACAAATCACAATTTCAAATTCTTCCAGTTCATCAAGTGGTTCATCTGGTGGTGGTTCTTCTACCTCAACAGCAACATCCACAGGCAGCTCTTCGGATGATGGCACTTCAACAAGCACTGATTCAACCAGCACATCTACTAATACAGCATTGTACTCATATTCAACAGGGGCGCCAGTTTCAGATTTCTCGGAGGGTGATTTTGAATTGCAGGTTTATGCTGGCCGCGACAGATTGGCCTTTATAAACTCGCCTGTGAATTTTAACGCCATGCTCAAAACAGATGGGTTTGCTGGAAACGTAAGCTATGACTGGTCTTTCGGAGATGGTACAGAGGCACAGGGCAAAAAAGCCATGCATATATATTCTTACCCAGGCACATACACTGTTGTTTTAAATGCTACGGACGGCGACGAAGATGCAGTGTCTAGTGCAATTGTAAAAGTTGTGGAACCTGATGTTTCGGTTTCATTTTCAAACGGTGGAAATTCTGGGTATGTGGAAATTGCAAATAATTCAAATGATGAATTAAATCTTGGCGGATTTGAAATTCAATATGATTCAAAAAAATTTGTTATTCCTACAGACACTATAGTTAGTTCGAATTCAAGCACAAAAATTCCTTTGGATATTCTAAGTGAGAGAGATGTGTCGCTTGATTATCCAAACAATATGCCGTTGGCGGATGGCGCGCCAGAAGGATATGTTACGGATGCGGTGAATATTGAAAAAATCAGTCCAGAAAATTTGCAAAGCTTGGAAAAAGAACTTTCAGCGCTTCAGAATGAACTTGATTTGATCGAGAAAAATGGCCACAAAAATTGATACTAAAATATTTTTCAGCACATTTTTTCTACTGGTCTTTCTATTTGTAATTTTCTTTCCGCGTTTTGTATGGGCAGACACTACCGCTCCATCAGAAATTTCTGAAGACACAACTTGGACTGCAGATCAAAACCCTTATATTGTTTCAGATTCTATGTTTATCGACGCCAGTACCACTCTGACGATTGAAGCTGGCACAGAAGTTCGATTTGAGAATGGAGCGAGCATTTATTCTTTTGGCGGTAATATTGATGTTGCGGGTGATTCTGGAAATCAAGTGAATTTTGAATCGGACGATGGCACAAATTTCGGTATATATTTCTTTGGTGGAAATTTAACTGCAAAGGATTCCAACCTTTCTGATATAGATGTTGTTGATGGGTTTGGAGCTGATTTTGATATTTCTAATTCTGAAATCTCCACTGATCGCGGGATTGACCTATTTGATCAAAGCGTTTTGGCGATTGACGGCGGAAAAATTGATTCAAATTCTTCTGATTTGGAAAGCTTCGATCAGTCGAAAGTTGATCTTTCAAACACAGAGATATCTTCAGGTGTTAGCGGACTGGCTGCAGTTTCAGTTTATGACCAATCTGCATTGAATATTGAAAACGCAACTTTTGATTCTTCCACAATAAAAGCTCTGGAAATTTTTGACAGCACAGCTGACGTTGCTGATTCAAAGTTTCTTGGCGGACTCGATGACGCAATTGATGTTTATTCCGATGATCCGTCAAGCTTTGTTTCGTCTCTGAATATTTCTTACAGTAATATTTCAAATTACCAAGGCGCAGCTATAAAAGTTTTTGATTCCGATGTTATTTTAAAAGAATCTGATATCAAAAATAATCAAACAGGGATTGCTTTTTATCCAGATAAAGCAGGGAGCTTTAGTGCTTACAGAGATAATATTCAGGGCAACAGTATTGGCGCGGAGTTTTTTCCAGAAAAAGGCTTTGAGAATTCGTTTGATGCCGAGTATAACTTTTGGGGTGATGCTTCTGGTCCATATGAAGTTGAAAATGATCCAAGTCTGGAGGGAAATCCAAACGGTCTGGGCGATAAAGTCTACGCGCCAGAAGCCGAAGTTTCCTATGAGCCGTGGCTGACAGAGCCAGCAACTCACGAAAAATTAAAGCACAATCCGGTAATTATTATTCCAGGAATTTTGGGCAGTTATTTGGATAAAGAAGATGGAACAGAGGTGTGGCCGAATGTTTTAGGAGCCCTTGCAAGTATAAATGATAATTATCTAGATGATCTTATTTTGAATTCAGATGGAAAGAATTCAAGTGTTGATATTAATCCACCAGATATTTTTAGAGAAATTAAATTTGAGGGAGCCGGAATAACTACTTTCGATGTAAATTATTTTCAAGGATTAATTTCAAAACTTGGAGAGAATTATACAGAAGGCAACGATATGTTTGTATTTCCATACGACTGGAGATTTGATATCAATTCAATAGCTGTCAACAAGCTCGATGGATTTATAGACAACGTTTTAAATCAAACAGGAGCTGACAAAGTTGATATTATTGCCCATAGTATGGGCGGTCTTGTGACCAAAGCATATATAGCAGATTTTGGTGGTAGCAAAATTGGTAAATTTATTGACATTGCCACTCCACAACTCGGCTCTCCAGATTCTTTAAAAATTATTTCTTATGGAGATAATTTAGGAATTAGCTGGTTAGGGTTTCTTGGATTGAATCCAGATGAAGTGAAGAAAATATCTCAAAACTTTCCATCTGTTTATGAGCTTTTACCGAGTGAGGAATATTTTGATCTCAAAGATCCAGATTACAAATATTATTTTGATGATTTGGGTGATGCGGATGGAGACGGAGTTAAAGGCAAGTTGAATTTTTCACAGACAATGCAGTTCTTGAAAAATTCTGGCAGAAATTCTGCCTTGGTTGACGAAGCACAAAGTTTCCAGGAAAAAATAGCAGATGTTGATCCAGAAAAGGAGGGCGTACAAACTTTTAACATTGTTGGCTGCGGTAGCCCGACAATCGGCAAAATATTTACTCTGCCAAAAGACGCAGGTAAGAACGAATACGCGCTTTCTTATATAACAGGTGACGATACGGTTCCACTCAAAAGCGCTGAAGCGCTTGATGCCGAAAAAACATATTATGTTTCTGGCGGAATTGACCACGGCACTTTGCCAAGCAATACAAATGTAAAAAATATTGTTTTTGCCCTGCTTAATAATGATGATCCAAAATTCTCAAAAAATGTAAGTTCTACAACAGCGAACTGCGCGTTGCCTAAAGGTAAGTATTTGAGCTTTCATAGCCCAGTACAAGTGGATGTATATGATGACGCGGGTAATCATTCTGGGCCAAATGCAAATGGAGATATTGAAGACAATATCCCGGGTGTGGTGTATGACACTATTGAAGACAATAAATTTATTTTTGTTCCTGATGGCACAAATTACCAAATAAACTTTAAGGCCACCGACACGGGGTCTTTTTCGGTGGATGTTCAAGATGATGAAGATGCGGGAGAAAATTATTTTTATTTCAAAGATATTCCAATAGATAATATAAATCTAACAGGTAGTGTTGATCTGTCTTCCTCAACGCCAGCTTTGGATGTAGATGAAAATGGCGATGGAACAGATGTTGAAACTTTGAGTCCAGATATAAGTACCACGACAGATATTTATGATCCACCAGAAAATGAATTCGCAACGTCAACAGTATCAACATCAACTCCTACACAAATACCACCCCAAAATAATTTACTTTCTTCAATAGCTGGCGCACACCATGATCTACCAACGCTAGCCACAGCAACTATCGCGTCTGTTATTACGACAATTTTTACAACCCCTACTGTTCAATCTAAAATAATAATTCAAAATAAACTAGTTGTACAAAAAATACTTTCTACACATTCAGAACAAAATTTACCTGTTCTTGCTCCTACAAAAAAACCGATTGATTCAACAAATCTTGCTTCAGCGGGAAATTCTTCGGGTTTCAAAACCAATGTTTTTGATAAAATTTGGAGTTGGATGGAATCAATACGAAATTTTATATTAAAATCGCTAAAAATTATAAAATAATGATAAAATTTATAGTATGCCTTTCTTAAAAAATATTACTAGATTTTTTTCAGGAATAATTTTTTCCTTCATAACAATATATATCATTTTTTTTATATTTAAATATGGAGATTTTGAGGAATATATTTTTTTTGCGGTTCCTTTTGTTATATCACTTATTTTATATTTTCTTGATAACAAATTAACCGGCAATGTTAAGAAGTCACCGTATTTATTGTCAGTACTTTTTTATTTTATTATTTGTTTCAGTCTTCTTTTTTATGCTCTGGCCCATATAGGTCCAATTCATTTCTAAAATTTATAAAGTATAAAACCAATTGCTAAATAAATTTGCTTGTGGTAATTTTTGGGCAGAAAGAGTCGGTTCAAACCAACCGGATTAATTATGAAAATTCGCACAGCGCTGGTTTCGGTCAGCGACAAAACAGGATTGGTTGATTTCGTCAAAGAGCTGGAGAAAATGGGTGTCTGGGTGATTTCCACCGGTGGCACGAAAAAGGTCTTGCGCGACGCGGGACTTGTTGCCACAGATATTGCGGTCTTCACAGGATCACCGGAAATTCTGGATGGCAGGGTGAAAACTCTTCACCTCAAAGTTCACGGCGGTCTGCTTTTCCGGCGCGGCAATGCCGAGCACGAACAGGAGGCGGCTGAAAATGGCATCAAGCCGATTGACCTGGTGGTCGTGAACCTCTATCCGTTTGAGCAGACGGTCTCCAAACCGGACTGCACCGAAGAAGATGCGATCGAGAACATCGACATCGGCGGACCGTCGATGCTTCGGAGCGCTGCCAAAAACTTCGAGAGTGTCACGGTCGTGTCTGATCCGAAAGATTACGGGCGCGTGCTTGCCGAAATGAAAGCAAACGATGGCGATACTACACCTCAGTTTCGGTGGTATTTGGCCAAAAAGGTTTTTATGACCACCGCGCTCTACGACCTCTCGATCTTTTGTTACTTTGCGTGGGGGAGAATCCTCACATCAATTCAAGAGATCAAGATCAAGATGGACAACTGGCTGGAACATGCAGTGGGTCCTCACGATCACGTGTAGGTAAGGCAGAGCAATCTGCCAATTTTTTTTGCAAAAATTTATTTTATATACCACAAGGGCATTTCTGTTTTTATAAAAAATTCCAGAACGGGTGTTCTGGTTTTGTGTGTTGCGGCTAAGCGGCTGGGTAGTCGAAGTGTCCGTGTGGTGATTCGATCCGGACTTTGTTTGGTCCGGGGCCGAGCTTCGGTACGACTCTTCCGACGATTTGGGCATCGACGCCTTCTTCTTTTGACATTTCAATGCACTCGTCGGCGACACCTTTGCTTGGTGTGATCAATTCCAAGCGATGACCCATGTTGTACACTTCGTGCATTTCTTGCCACGACGTTCCGGCTGCTTGGATTGCCCGGAAGATCGCTGGTGTAGGGAATAGATTGTCTTTGACGTACCTATTTCCGTGAGCACCGAACTTCATAATCTTGGTTTGTCCGCCGCCGGAGCAGTGGATAATTCCGTGAATATGCTTCGGGGATATGTTCCACAGGATCTTTTTGACCAATGGCAGGTATGTCCGCGTCGGCGAAAGTAGTGCTTCTGCAATCGTAAAAGTTGTTCCCGGCAGGTTGTCTCCAAGCCGAAACTTTCCACGATATTGAAGGCTTGGCTTGAGCTGCGGTGCATACGTTTCCGTGTAGCGCCGATAGCAGCGAGACAACAGATCAGGAATTGCACTGGTTAAGCCGTTGGAACCGATACTGGAATTTTCCCGCTCTTCCCACTTTGCTTTTCCGGTGGAACTGAAGCCTACAATGTAATCGCCCGGTACCATTCTACCGGCATCGATGATTGCCTTTTTCAGCAGCGAAAAGTACACGCTGTTGCCGACGTCAAACGTCCGCACGTTGTTTCCAACGCTTGCACTTTCGCCTCCGCAAAACTCGACTGGGATGCCGTAAGACTGAAGCATCTCGCAGAGTTTTTGAACGCGATCGATCAATCCGGCTATGAGTTCGGCGGCACGCTTTTTTCCAAAATAGAGCGTGTTGATGCCGATAGTCTGATTGATAAGCAAATCCTTAAGTGCGCCGATGCAGCCAACGTCGTCGAGATTCATCACGGCAGCATTGATTGCTGTGTTGATGGCCAGCTCCAGGTTGCCGGTCAACATGAAGACAAGAGCTGCAAGGGAAGGAATGCTTCCTGCGGTGTCTGCATGGAGACCTCTGGCTCTAGTTGGGTCACGTGGATCTTGCAGGATTTTGCAAAAAGCAGTCGGGGCAATTCCCTTATACAGTTTTGCAATAGCGGCGTGTACTTCGCCTTTTTGAGACGAGACACCGCGAGCTTCGTAGTTTGATGTTGTGTTTATATAATTTGCGCCGTTACTATTTCTAGCTCTGGCGACTTGGTTGAGTTAAATTTAGCCGCTTTCAAAGGGCTTTGAGTTGAATATTACTCAATTAAAATATTTTGTCTATTATAAAAAATACCCCTTCAACAAAATGTTTATGGGGTTTTGTGTTCGGCAGCGGATTTTGCCAAAAGGTACGATGTTGGTCCGATTGCGACAATAAAAATTACTTGGTAGCCGAGCCAGTCGAACCAGCTATAGTTTTTGGGCATTTTTGTCAAAAGGGTCAGATACAAGAAAACAATAGTTGGGGTTGATGTAATTATCAGGGCAACGAAAAAGAACAGCCAATTCGGAATTTTCATACGACATATTTATAGCACTTAATTGACATTTTTCAATAAAAAAGTAAACTGATTTTACCAAGGCCAAAGACAATAGGATCTGCCTAAGACCAGATTAAAAGCCAAAAGCATCCTATCGAGGTAAAGTAAAAGTAATTTATACACTTTTACTTCTCAACTTTATTCGGCCCTTGAGGGTCGATTTTTAGTTTAAAAAAGAAACTATATGCCAGTATCAAAACAAAAGAAAAAAGAATCTCTAGACAAGATTTCTGGAGGATTGGATTCTGCGCAGACTGTTGTCTTTGCCACTTTCAAAGGATTGACTTTGGGGCAGACGACAGAGCTTCGCAAAGGACTTCGCGAAAAGGGAGTCTCTTACCTTGTTGCCAAGAAAACTCTAATCAGAAAAGTTCTTGAAGAAAAAAAATACAAAGGAGAAATTCCTGATCTTGTCGGAGAGCTTGCAATTGCTTGGAGCGCGGATCAAATTGCTCCGGCCCAAGGCGTTGCGGAATTCCAAAAGAAATTTGAAAAGAGAATTTCGATTCTTGGGGGAATATTTGAAGGCGAATACAGAGGCAAGGAAAAGATGCTAGAAATTGCAGCAATTCCAAGCCGCGAAGTTTTGCTTTCACAAATTGCATTCTTGCTCAAGAGCCCTGTGCAGAGATTTGCAGTTGCGGTTTCTGAAGTCGCAAAGAAGAAAAATTAAAAGTTAATTGCTAAATTTATGTCAAAATTTGATTCGTTCCTAACTGAACTCGAAGGAGCATCAGTCTTGGAACTAAACGAGCTTGTAAAAGCTATTGAAGAAAAATTCGGAGTATCTGCTGCCGCTGTGGCCGCTGCTCCGGCAGCAGCAGTTGCTGCAGAAGATGAAAAGTCAGCGTTCAACGTTGAGCTTACAGATTCTGGAGCAACTAAGATTGCTGTTATCAAAGTTGTTAAAGAAATCTTGGGACTTGGCCTTGCAGAAGCAAAAGCTGCTGTTGATGCCGCTCCTAAGGTTCTAAAAGAAGGAGTAAAGAAAGAAGACGCTGAAAAGATGAAGAAAGATCTTGAAGCTGCAGGAGCCAAGGTTACTCTAAAGTAATTTGCATGCATTAAAGCCGCTCCGCCTTTGGCGGAGCGGCTTTTGCTTTTCCCTAAAAATTTTATGATAGAATAAAAAGATGACAGACAAAATCTTTGGCAATCCGATAAGACTCAAACTCCTTAAGCTTTTTATATTTAATCCTCAATGCGTTTTTGACATAAAAACCATTTCCAAAAAAGTCCAGGCAATAATTCCTGCCGTAAAAAAAGAAATTAAAGTTCTGGTTGCTGGCAAATTGATAAAACAAAAGCAGACTATAGATACAAAAGGTAAAAAGGTTAAAGGTTTTGGATTGGATACAAACTTCAAACACATTGAAGCCTTTAGAGATTTCCTAATGAAAGTTTCTCCTTTAAGCGACATTAATATTTCTGAAAAAATCAATCGCGCGGGAAAGGTCAAACTTACTGCGCTTTCTGGGGTGTTCATGAATAATTCAGAATGCCGTGTTGATTTGCTTGTAGTGGGAGACAAGATAAATAAGAATATTTTAAACAGGGCAATTTTGAATATTGAATCGGAGCTCGGCTCGGAACTGAAATATGCTTTTTTTGAAACACCGGATTTTGAATACCGAAGAGCGATGGGAGATAAATTGGTCCGGGATATTTTGGAATACCCGCACAAAATCATATTTGATCGGCTCGGAATCAGTGGATAGCCAAAAGTTGCCTAAATGTTACGACTTTATTTTCAGGAGCAAAGCGACTTGAAAAGAAGAAGTGCCCTTGTGGTATAATTTAAGGATAAAAGCGGTCGCTTTGTTATAAGTTTAATAAAATTATCAGTATTTATGATTCTTCAAAATTCAGCACAAGCGTTGGGCAATTCGCTGACTAGTCTTTGGAACGGTGTAATCGCCTTTATTCCAAATATAATTATTGCAATAATCATCTTTGTCGTCGGATGGATTGTAGGCGCTCTAATTGGCAATGCAATTGATCAGCTTTTCAAAGCTGCAAAGGTTGATCACTTTCTTAGAAAGACTGGCTTAGACAGCACTCTTGCTCGCGCTGGAATAAATCTGGATTCAGGAAAATTTATCGGAGCATTGGTAAAATGGTTTATCATTGTTGCTTTCCTTATCGCATCATTCAACGTTCTTGGACTGGTAGAAGTTACTCAATTCTTGCAGGTTGTGGTCTTGGGCTACCTGCCTCAGGTTATCGCTGCGGTGCTTATCCTTCTTGTAGCGGTGGTTGTTGGCGATGCAGTTTGCAAACTTATTGCTGGCTCTGCGAAGGCTGCAGAAATTCGCTCTGCAAATTTCTTAGGTCTTTTGGCAAAATGGGTTATCTGGGTTATCGGCGTACTTGCTGCAATTTCTCAGCTTGGCATTGCTCAGCAGATTATTCAGACAGTATTTACTGGAGTTGTGGTGGCTTTCTCTGTGGCATTCGGTCTCGCATTCGGCCTTGGAGGCCAGCAGGCAGCTTCTGAAGTGATCGCAAAATTCCGAAACGAAATTAAGTAATTTTCTCTCAAAAATATAGTCTATTTAAGCCCCGCGTAAGCGGGGCTTTTTGTTTTATAAAGTAAGGGCATTTTTCGCTTGACTTCAATTTTGGCTTTCTATATAATGCTCCCTACACAGATGTTACGAAACCATCAATTTAAACGGGAAACATAAAGCCTCTTTATTGAGTGTTATATGAATCTCCCGCTTAAAAGCGGGTTTTTTGATTCCGAAAGGAATCATTCGCCTTTGGCGAATTACCGATTGACCACACTTTGATAAATAAATCCTGCCACGACGCTTTTGGTCTTTTGCCCTGTTAGGCAATTGACTGATCGAGGTCTTTTCTTGTCGGAGGCAGATGTTGCGCTGAATTTTTCGGCGCAACAAATCTCATAAAATTTTTCTCAAGAGAATTTTATGAGGCAGGTAAATATTCCAAAATTAATTTTTTGGAATATGTAGTAAGCAAAACAATTAGTGAATTAAAAATTAACCATTTTTAATTCACAGGCGGTTTTTACATTTCCTAATAGGAAATGTAAGAGCATATGGTGGATGCCTTGGCTTCAAAAGGCTATGAAGGACGCAGCAAAGCAGCGATATGCTTCGGGGAGGTGCCTAGCAACCTTTGATCCGGAGATTTCCGAATGGGGAAACCCAATCAAACAAGATTTGATTGTTCTATGAGTAACATCATAGTTCGCGCACACAGGGAAGTAAAACATTTCAGTACCTGTAGGAATAGAAACTAAACAGTATTCCGCGAGTAGCGGCGAGCGAAAACGGATGAGCCCAAACTGGCATTTTTTAATCTTGTTCCGCATTTTGCGTAATGAGATTAAAAACTGTCAGGGTTGCAAGGCGGCAAATATCTTTAATGATGAAAAGTTACAAATTATTTTGTTAGGAGAATTTGCTGGAAAGCAAAGCCCTAGAGGGTAACAGACCCGTATCCGAAAACGAAATAACTTTTATTGCCGTTCTTAAGTACCTCGAGACACGAGTGGCTCGGGGGAATCTGCCGGAACTAACCGGTAAGGCTAAATACTTTTGAAGACCGATAGTGAACTAGTACCGTGAGGGAAAGGTGAAAAGAACCCCGTTGAGGGGAGTGAAATAGATCTGAAACCATATGCTTACAAGGAGTCAGAGCGGATATTTATATCCGTCATGGCGTGCCTATTGAAGAATGAGCCAACGAGTTAATGTATAAAGCTGGCTAAAGGCGAGAGCCTGGAGCCACAGGGAAACCAAGTGTGAATAGCGCGAAATATAAGTTTTATACATTAGACCCGAAGCCAGAGCGAGCTACCCATGTGCAGGGTGAAGTTTATCGAAAGATAGATGGAGGCCCGAACCGTTGAGCCGTTCAACACTCTCGGATGACATGTGGGTTGAAGTGAAAAGCTAATCGAGCCTGGTAATAGCTGGTTCTCTCCGAAACAGCTTTTGGGCTGGCGTTGCGTGATCCTTCCGGGGGTAGAGCACTGGAAGGACTTGACAGGGAGAAATCTCGCAAGTCCTATCAACCTCCGAATACCGGAAATTTATAACGCAGCAGTTAGACCGTGGGGGCTAAGCTCCACTGGTCAAAAAGGGAAGAGCCTAGATCTCAAGTTAAGGTCCCTAAATCATAGCTAAGTGCATCACAAGGAGGTGAAGTTTCTCAGACACTGAGGAGGTTGGCTTAGAAGCAGCCATCCTTTAAAGAAAGCGTAACAGCTCACTCACTTAGAGACTTTGCACCGAAGATAATCGGGGCTAAAGCTATGTACCGAAACTGAGGGCTTTCAATTTCTTCGGAAATTGGGAGCGGTAGGAGAGTATTCGCATCTGCACTGAAGGCAAAGGGGTGACCCATGCTGGAGCGTTGCGAAGTAAGAATGTTGGCACAAGTAACCGCAATTAGAGTGAGATACTCTAACGTCGAAAGATCAAGGTTTCCTTGGCGATGAAGATCAGCCAAGGGTTAGTCGGTCCTAAGGGAATGGTGAGAACCGAACTCGATGGACACACGGTTAATATTCCGTGACTCATTGCATTGCGATGGAGGGACGAAGTTTAGTATGTATAGCGCATTATGGATTTGCGTTTTCTTTTTAAGGATCAAGTGTAGGTAAATCCGCATTTGCCCGCAAGGGACATCCAAGAAAGGCGAGTAAGCTTGCAGCAATGCAGGCGAAGTATACAAAGCAAGCTTCCGAGAAAAACTTCTAAGCTTCAGATGCAATTGAACCGTACCGCAAACCGACACAGGTGATCAGGGCGAGTAGCCCAAGACGAACGAGTGAGAGGTCCTCAAGGAACTCGGCAAAAAAGCGACCGTAACTTCGGAATAAGGTCTGGCCACCGCAAGGTGGCCCGCAGCTAAAGTTTCTCTGGCGACTGTTTACCAAAAACACAGCTCCCTGCGAACTCGCAAGAGGATGTATAGGGGGTGACACCTGACCGATGCCAGAAGGTCAAACAGCGGCGTCTTTATATAGCAATATATAAAGGTGACTGTTGTAAGCCCTGGTGAATGTCGGCGATAACTATAATCGTCCTAAGGTAGGATTGCTGCCTTAGTAAAATCTAGCTATATGCTGGAAGGTCTGAGAATCTCAAGATACTATGGTATAATTATTCCATAGTAAAAAATCTATGAGTGCAGATAATCAGCAGGAAAGGCTAAAAATTGAGAGTTGGATTGTTGGATTTACTGATGGAGAAGGTTGTTTCTCTGTAAGTATTATCAAAAACAAGACATCAAAAAGCGGTTGGCAAATATTTCCTGAGTTTGTAATAACTCAAGGAAAGAAAAGTCTTCCAGCGCTTGAAATATTTTTAAAATATTTCAAATGCGGAAAGATTTTTGTCAATCAAAGATATGATAACCATAAAGAACATCTTTATCGTTACTGTGTCAGATCAATTAAAGAATTGCAGGAAATAATAATTCCATTCTTTAAGAAAAATCCTTTAATGACCCATAAACAGAATGACTTTGTGTTATTTTGCAAAATTATGGAAAAAATTTCTAAAGGAGAACATCTTAAAGTAGAAGGAATAATAAAAATTGCAAAACTGATTGAGCAGATGAACCGCAAAAAGAAATCTCGGTTTTTAGAATCCTCAGAGACTACACGCTAGAACAACTATGCTACCGATAGTTTGTAAGATATAGTCCGAACTCATTGGCGACAATGAGAGTATTATAGAAATATAATACCGCGCTCGAAAGAGCAGTAACAAAATTAAGCGAAATTCCTTGTCAGGTAAGTTCTGACGCGCACGAATGGTGTAACGACTGGAGAACTGTCTCGAGGACTTGCTCGGTGAAAATACAATACCGGTGAAGATGCCGGTTACCTGCAGTTAGACGAAAAGACCCCAGAAGCTTTACTGCAACTTGATATTGCGCTTACGCGTGTGCTGCGTAGCATAGGTGGGAGAGGTTATACGTATGATTTTGGTTGTACGGTACTCAACAGTGAAATACCACTCTGTATTTGTGTAAGTGCTAACATTACCGGACAAAACCGGTGAAGGACAGTATCTGGTGGGCAGTTTTAGTGGGGCGCTATCCTTCAGGATGCAAATTTATTTGTATCTTGAATCCGTGGCGCCTCCAGGAAAATCAGACCGAAAAAAATAAAATAGGGGGACTTTGGCGAGCAATCGCCATCGAAAAATCAGCTATATGCTGGGAAATCTGGTGTATCCGGAGCTACTTATATATTATATAATTAATTATTATAAATAAAATTAATTAATATTAAATATATGAGTGAAAAAGCACCCGGTGCAGATAATCAGCAGGAAAATAATTTTAGAAGGAATATAGAAGTTTCTAAGCTAATGTTGAAAGAATACGATGAATTAAGAACCGACATAACATGGCTTCAAGATGCAACTCCTGAAGAAATTCAGGAATTAACGAATGCATTAAAAGACTTAAGATCCAAAGTGCAAAAAGTTGGAGAAAAGTACGGACGAAAGTCATAGAAACTAATCAAAGAAAAATTATTTTCCCCAGAGACTACACGCTGGTCTCCGCAGAAATGTGGATGAATGTATAGTCCGTCCTGCATAGCGATATGCAGTTAACAAAGAGCCTAAAGAGTAACGGAGGAGTCTATTAAGGTCAGCTAGGCGCGAATGGAAACCGTGCCGATAGTGCATTGGCATAAGCTGGCTTGACTGCAAGACGTGAATGTCGAGCAGATGCGAAAGCAGAGCAAAGTGAACCGACCGTTGGCATTAGATGCTGCGGAAGATTATCTGACAAAAGCTACTCTGGGGATAACAGGCTAGTTCCGCCTAAGCGTCCATAGCGACGGCGGAGTTCGGCACCTCGATGTCGGCTCATCTTATCCTGGGGGTGGAGAAGCTCCCAAGGGTTTGGCTGTTCGCCAATTAAAAAGATACGCGAGCTGGGTTCAGACCGTTTAGATTCTAACACCCTCCAACCCCCTCTTAATTTAAGAGGGGGCGAGGGGGAGTTATTGGAATTTAAACAGTCTGAATCGTCGAGAGAGAATTGGGCCGAGAGGTTCAATTCTAATTATTTTTTGCACAAGTTGCAGAAATATACTGTTATAGAGACAAAGCAGTCAATTAAAGTTGACTGCGTCAACCAAAAATATAAATTCACGGCGGTCGCATAGAGAAATCTGTGCGTACGAAGTTAACTTATTCGGAAAAATCTTTGATTGATTATCAAAGACAATACCGAGCTATGTCGAAAGATGTAGTGTAGAGACTAAACGTTAACCATCTTAATTTCGAAAGAAAAAAGATGATGATATAGTCCATTCCACGAAGTGATTCGTGACAAGAAGCGTGAGACAGGTTGGTCTCCTATCTACTGCAGGCGTTGATTCTTGAGAGGATTTGTCCCTAGTAGCCCGCAAGGGCCTGCTACTTCACGAAGAAATTTGTGATGACAAATTGGCTAATAACGGTGAAGTCTTCATCATTTTCTGATTCTTTCAGCAAACACATTGCAACGGTCCAGTTGATGTGCTGAGAATTTACTTGAGGACCAGAAGATGTTAAGATAATACCGTGGGAAGTCGATCTAAAATTGAAAAGAAAACAGAGTTAGCATATATTGCAGGTTTTCTTGATGGTGATGGAAGCTTGATGCTTCAAATCAAAAAACGCAAAGATGGCAATATCGGCATACGATTTATGGCCACCATTTGCTTTTATCAAGATATCAGGCATGAAAATGAGCTCAATTGGATAAGAAAAGTTTTGGGTATCGGTTATATTTCCAAAAGAAATGATGGAATGACCGAGCTGCGAATAAATGGTTTTAAGCAAGTTGAAGAAATTCTTCAGAATTTGCTGCCATATATTCGATTTAAAAAACTTCAAGGCGATGCATTACTAAATGCATGCCATATTCTTACCAAAACAAAGTTCAAAATGCTGACACAAAAGCAAATTATGTCTTTGGTTGATTCGATCTTGGTTATACAAAATGAAAATTATGTTACTAAGAAGAAAAAAACAAAAGAAGAATTGCTCAAAATTTTAGGTTTGACCCCGTAACGACTGTTTCTGTCTTGCAAATGCAAACAGAATGACTTCTTGAATACTGGAAAGCTCACTTTTAGTGAACAGGTATCAAGTTGTAATACGCCAACCCTTCATCCATTAAAATATTTTGATGGAAAAGGTGAAGATATAGTCTGCTCTCCTAGAAATAGGGGGTACTGTTTAATTCTAAATTTAATGAATTAAATTAAGCGACGAGAGGACCGGGATGAACTGACCTCTGGTCTATCGGCTGTTCCGCCAGGAGCACTGCCGAGTAGCTACAGTCGGGATTGGATAAGCTCTGAAAGCATCTAAGAGCGAAGCCAACCTCAAGATTAGGAATCGTTAAGATCCGTGGGAGATGACCACGTTGATAGGCGTTAGGTGGAAAGCAAGCAATTGCCTGAGCCGAGACGTACTAATTAATCGATCCTATTAGGAAATGTGAATGCCGCTTAAGTATGCAAATACTTTGGTTGCTTTGATTACTACAAAAAAAGAAAAGACAAATTTGAAAATTGGAATCTGAATTTTTGCGAAAGCACCCCTAGCTTCAATGTTAGAGCGTCGGCTTCTTAAGCCGAAGGTTGCAGGTTCGAGTCCTGCGGGGTGCGCGCAAAATTATGTTCTTTTGAGTAAAGTAGGCCGGAAGGTGAATTTGCTTCCCCTGCTTCAATGGCTAGGGTGGTTGGGCACAATTGATAGGATATGCCAATATGTAGGTCTCGCATCGCGGCCCGCTGTTGGATTGAGTCCTCTTGTTAGCCACTCATGCGCTGCACCTTGATTACGGGGGCACAATAAGCCTTCCGGCCTTCTTTATTCAGCAGCGCAATCATTTGATTGCGCTCAGATTCCAGTTTTCAAATTCGCATTAAATATTTTGTTCTGGTGATTCGTCGGAGAGGTCACACCTGTTCTCATTCCGAACACAGAAGTTAAGCTCTCTAGAGGCGATGATACTCTTTATGGAGGGGAAAGTAGCTAGTCGCCAGAACAAAGTATTTAAAAAATAAAAATTGAACATCGTGAACTTTTTGATATACTCATAATTATATGGAGGAACCACTAAGTCAGATGGATGATAAAGTTGAACTGGTTTTGGCCCAACTCGTAAAAGCCGGTTCTAATTTATCAAAACTGCATACTATTGTTTTTTATCTTTATCTTCCTGATGAAGTGTCTGCCAGAGAATGTGCAAAAATGATTTATGAAAAAAATCCTGATGACAAAATTAGGGTTGGATTGTCTGCTAAGCCCAATACTGTTTTATGTGAAGTAACTCGAATAATGTTGCCTGAAATTAATGCTATTAAGAATGCGGGTAGGCAGTTTGACGAAATAACCAAGAAATTAAAAGGGGTTTATGACGGATGGCAGACTGCGGTTGAGAAGTAATCGAGATTAGTTTTTCTAAGGCGATGAGTCACAGGTAAAATTCTACTGAATTTTTCCGCGACCCCGCCTCGCGCCGCCTCGCTCCGGCTCTGAATTCCTCCAAGTATTCGGAATTCAGCTCTTTATGGAGGGGAAAGTAGCTAGTCGCCAGAACAAAATATTTAATCTATAATTCTCGTATGCTTTCTTGGGGTGCCAAAAGACAGTTGATTATCGGCTCAGTCGCAACTTTAATTGTGGTTGCTTTAATTTCTGTGCCTGTATATAAAAAGTTTTTTGATAAAATACCAACGTGTTTTGATGGAATCCAAGACGGAGATGAGGCGGGAGTTGATTGCGGCGGAACGTGTTCCAAAGTCTGCGCTTTTCAGGCAAAGCTGCCGCTTGTTTCTTATACTAGAATTTATGAAGTTTCTCCTGGCAGATACAATGTTTTGGCAATGGTAGAAAATCTAAACCAAGGAGTTTTTGCTTCTAGTACGGAGTATTCTTTCAAGGTTTATGATAACAATAATGTTTTGCTTGCAGAAAAAGACGGCAATACTGTAATTCCCCCAGGAGAAATTTTCCCAGTTTTTGATTATGGAATAGAAACAGGTGATCGAGTTCCGCAGTCGGTTTCCTTTGCTATGCAAAGTAATATCAACTGGGAATCTGGAAGTTTTCCGCAGCCAAACCTTAGTGTAAACAACAAAGGCTGGAGCGCCACAGGCACGGCTCCTGTGCTTGAGGCTGATATTACGAACCAAGAAGTCTATCCTGTTTCCAATATTAAGGCTGTGGTGCTCGTATATGATAGTAACGAAAATGTCATCGCCGCTTCGCAGAGCCTAATTGATTCCATTCTGCCGCAAGGAACAAAAAGTGTTTTCTTTGTATGGAATACACCATTCAGTGTCTCGCCTAGCAAAACTCAAATTTTCCTAATACCAAGCGTTTAGCAATGAAAGACTTTTTTAAGAATGCGGGAGAAATAGATTACTTATTATTACTCGGAGTTTTTCCTCTTTTGGTTGCTGGCCTCTCGACGATCAGCGCTTTCAATGGTCAGAACACCCTTTTTTACAGAGAATTTTTCTGGATTATTTTTTCTGTGATTATTTTTTTTATTTTCAGTCGAATTGATTGGCGCTTCATGAGAAAAACTGGTCCAGTGGTCTTTCTCTACGTATTTTCTTTTTCACTTTTGATGGCGCTCTTGGTTTTAGGCAGGGCAATCAAGGGCGCTAAAAGCTGGTTTTCGTTTGGAGCTTTTTCTTTTGAACCGGTTGACTTGGCCAAGATTGCTTTGATTTTTCTATTGGCAAAATATTTTTCAAAAAGACATATGGAGATTGCCAATGTCCGGCATATTATTGTATCCGGATTTTATACATTTTTGATTTTTGCCGCAGTTTTGCTGCAGCCGGATTTTGGATCGGCAATTGTTATTTTTTTAATCTGGTTTGGAATGGTCATGTTTTCCGGAATCTCAAAAAAACATTTTTTTACTGTCATTTTTGGCGGAATTGCAGTCTTTTTTCTGCTTTGGAACTTCGGTCTGCATGAATATCAAAAAGAAAGAGTGTTGAATTTTATTCATCCTTTGGCTGATATTCAAGGAGGCGGGTATAACGCGTATCAATCAATGATTGCTGTCGGCAGCGGAGGGATTTTGGGAAAGGGCATAGGTTTTGGCACCCAAAGCAGGCTTAATTTTTTGCCAGAATACGAAACAGATTTTATATTCGCAGCTTTTGCCGAAGAGTGGGGGTTTGTAGGTGTGCTTTTTATATGCATCGCTTTTGCCTTGGTTATTTGGAGGATTCTTTCAATTTCCGCCAAAAGCGAAAGCAATTTCGAGGCTCTTTTTGGAGTGGGTCTGGCTATATTTTTTGTCTCCCACTTTCTAATTAACGTCGGCATGAATGTCGGACTGATGCCGGTCACTGGAATCCCGCTGCCTTTTGTAAGTTACGGAGGTTCTAATCTTTTTATATCTTTTGCAGGCCTGGGTATTTTGATGGGAATGAAAAAATACGGCCGTCCCGCACATAGGGAAACAATAAGCAATGAGTTTTTGGGAATTTAGAGCAAGTTAATTTTCTCTCAAAAAATTATCCCTTTCAGCAAGATATATATTGTTGATAGCATCGGCGGTGAGGCCGGAACTAAAAACTCGCACTCGCTCTATATTTCCATCAAAAAAATTCCCTCCAGAATCGCACCAAGCACCTATTTTAATTTCCCCCTTTTCCAAATTACCACTCGAGTAGTTGATTTTATTTTCTAGTTTGCCATCAATGTAAATTGAGTTTGTCGAACCGTCTTCAACTCCTGCCACAAAATACCAAGTATTTGCCTGAGGAGCGGATACACTGTCAACTTCGCCGTTTGCCGAGGCATAGGAGGCGCTAAATTTTCCGTTATTTTGATAAATTCCATAAGCGGTTGGGCTGCCACTGTCTACACCAACACAAGCGATAGTTCCAATACCAGAGGAGATGGCGGGTCTGACCCATGCGGCAACAGTGATGGGGTTGCTGCCCATAGGCTGATTGTTAAAAGGGGACAAGCTTATTTCCTGTCCATTAAACACAAGCGAGTAGCCTTGATTGTTTACTGTTTCATTTGACCACATTGAAGAAGATATTCCAGATAGATTGTTCCCAAATCCAGAAGAATCTGCGGTAGTAATATTGCCTGGACCTTCATTAAAATTCCATATACCGACTGCATAAGAGGTTAAGGTGGCATCAAGATTAGATTCGAATTCTTCCCCGTCGGCAATCTCGGTTTTCTTATTGGTAACTGTTAAACTGGCAAAGACAATACTAGATAGAAAACTAAGTATTGAAATAACAAACAGAAGTTCAACCAATGTAAATCCTTTGTTTGATTTTGAAATCATTTGAATGAAAGATAAATAACTAAAGACGCTGTAAAGAAAAATATTGAAATACAAATCAAAATTATATTAGCGCTTTTTTTGCTTTTTGCTATCCTGTGCTTCATAAGAAACCAAACCAAACCTTTCTGATTTTCAGAATTTATTTTGCGACCTGTTGGTTCATCAAATTCTATGTTTCCCATAATTAATATTTTAACATTAATGTATTAAATATAAATTCTCGGTTTCTTCCATCTGGTTTTCAAAAGAAAAATTCTCTTTAATCTTTTTATTCAGATTTTCTCCAAACGTTTCTATTTTTTCTCTGTTTTCGATGATATATAATATTCTATCCTTTATTTGCTTAATATTTTCAGGCTTTATTAAAAGTCCATTTTTACCATCTTCAATAACATCTGGAATGCCACCAACTCTTGTTGCAATAATAGGCAGTTTGGCTAGGCCTGCTTCAAGCAATGTGTAAGGCAGACCTTCTTTTATTGAAGGGATCAAAAAAATATCAAAAGCCGAAATATATTTTTTGGCGTCAAATATTTTCCCCAAAAGAAAAACATTGCGAAAAATATTTTGATCACCAACGCTTGAAATCAATTCTTCCAAATATTTTTTCTCTTCCCCGTCGCCGATGATAAAATAATTCAAATTAATATTTGAAAGGGCACGGATCGCATATTCAAGACCCTTGTTTCTATGAAGCTCCGCAATTGTGCCAACCCAGATTTTGCTTTCATCTAATCTTTTTGGAAAAAATTCGGAAAGCTTTGTTCTGGCCTCGTCTTTGGGATAAAGCTCGAATTCCTTGATTCCATTTTTGATCAAAGATATTTTTTTTCTTGCAAACAGCCAGTTTTTGGTTTGTCTTTTTTCTGCGTCTGATATGACAATTGTTTTGTTGCAGAGAATCACTGTCTTGTAGCAAATAATTTTTATTAATATTTTCTGAAAAGCATTTCTTTTCTCATTAAACGGCCAGCCATGCACTGTATAAATTATTTTTTTTACGCTACTTAGTCTGCCAGCTAATGCTCCAAGTATTGCCGCTTTTGGGCTGTGAAGATGGATTATGTCTGGTTCGAATTCCTTGATAATTTTTTTAATCTCAAAAAAAGCAAAAATATCTTTGAAAAACGAAATATTCCTTCCAAGACTCTTTATTCTAAAAAATTTTATATTTTCTTTATCCAAAACCTCTTCTAAATCTTTGCCTTTGCCGCTTGCCACAGCAACTTCATATTTTTTATTGAAATTTTCCGCTAAATCCAGCACTGCTTTTTGAGCTCCGCCAAGAGGCGCGGATTTTGTGATTATGTATAAAATTCTTTTTTTATTGCTTTTCATTTTACTCCTGATTTTTTTCTGGCTTGAAATGGCGCCTTTCTCGTGTAATATATATTACCAATGCTTTCCGCAAATAAAAGGGAACCGATTATTCTCCTCGTAGGCGACATTCTGTGCTTGTTTGCGTCTCTTTGGCTGTCGCTTTTTCTGAGAGCTTTTGATTTTCCAGACTATCAGACTTTTATAATCAACCTCAGGCCATGGAGCTTTTTGTTTGCTATAACAATCCTTTCTTTTTTTATCGCTGGCCTCTACGACAAGCATCGTTCGATGGTCCGCAAAAAGATTCCTGAACTGCTTTTCAACGCCGAGGTGGCTAACAGTATTATCGCCATAATCTTCTTCTATTTTACACCTTTTTTTGGAGTTGCCCCTAAGACCATACTTTTTATTTATATCATCATCTCTTTTATCCTGTTCTTTTTTTGGAGGATTCTTGCTTTGTCTTTGTTTTTAACCAGAGAAAAAGAGAGTGCTTTGATGATTGCTCGGGGGAATGAGGCGATTGAGCTCGAAAAAGAAATAAACGAAAACCCCCGCTATACATTTAGAATTATAAAAAGGATTGATGCCGACAATGACAGCTTTGATTTCCAAAAAGATGTTGCCGAGAGGATTTCAAATGAAAAGATAAAAATATTAATTGTGGATTCTTTGGATCCAAAGCTTGCAGGATTTTTGAAAAATTTTTACGAGCTTATTTTCTCCAGAGTTTTATTCTTGGAAACGAACGATTTGTACGAAGAAGTTTTTGATAGGGTGCCAGTTTCACTTCTAAATTACAGCTGGTTTATAGAACACATCAGCGCAACGCCCAGAGAATTCTATGATTTTCTAAAAAGGGTAATGGATATTTTGATCGCGTTGCCACTTTTTTTGATTTCTTTAGTCGTTTATCCTTTTGTTTATGTTTTGGAAAAATTTGAGGGAGATAAGACCACTTTTATTTTCCAAGAAAGAGTTGGACAATTTGGTAAAATAATTAAGATTATAAAATTTCGTACAAGACTTTATGACGACAAAGGAGATTGGGGAAACGGTAGGAGTAACGATGTAACCAAAATTGGAAAATTTCTTAGAAGTACGAGAATCGATGAACTGCCGCAGCTTTGGAATATCTTGAAAGGAGATATGTCTTTGATTGGGCCGCGTCCAGAACTTCCGATGGCTGTCAAAGAATACGAGAATCAGATTTCTTATTATGGCGTGAGGCACATTATCAAGCCGGGACTTTCCGGTTGGGCGCAGATTTACGGCGAGCATCCGCATCATGGAATCGGCGTGGAAGAAACACGAAACAAATTGTCTTATGATTTGTACTATATAAAGAAGCGATCGCTTTTATTGGATTTAATTATTGCTCTCAAAACAATTCGAACACTTTTATCCAGACAGGGAATATAAAAAGAAATAGAAAAATGAAAAAATATATTGTCACAGGCGGGGCAGGATTTATCGGATCAAATTTGGCAGATGCCCTGATTGATGCTGGACATGAAGTTCACATTATCGATAATCTTTCCGGCGGCAAAAAAGAAAACATAAATCCAAAAGCAATTTTTCATAATGCAGACATAACAAAGCTAGAAGAAATAAAACCGATTTTTGAAGGCATTGATGGAGTATTTCATTTTGCTGCGCTTCCTCGTGTTCAGTATTCAATAGAACATCCTGTGGAAACAGCTGAAGTAAATATCGGCGGAACGCAAAATGTTTTGATTGCTGCCAAAGAAGCAGGAGTCAAACGAATTGTGTATTCTGCATCAAGTTCGGCGTACGGTGATCAAAAAACAATGCCGCTTGTGGAAACAATGCTTCCGATGCCCAAGAGTCCTTATGGTTTGCAAAAATACGTTGGCGAGCATCTCTGCAGACTTTGGAATGAAATTTATGGAATAGAAACTGTCTCACTTAGATATTTTAATGTTTATGGCCCAAGGCAGGCAGATGAAGGCGCGTATGCTTTGGTTATTGCACATTTTTTGAAACAAAAAAGAGAAGGCAAACCAATGACAATCACAGGCGATGGATTGCAGACCAGAGATTTTACTCATGTGCGTGATGTTGTTAAAGCGAATATTTTGGCTATGGAAAGTGAAAATGTGGGCAAAGGGGAAGTGATGAACATTGGCACAGGAACAAATCACAGCGTTTTGGAAATTGCCAAAATGCTTGGCGGTGAGTATGAATTCATTGCTCCTCGCATAGAACCTCGCAACACTTTGGCTGACAATTCTCTCGCTAAAAAACTCATCGGCTGGGAACCAAAGGAAAATTTTGAGAAGGCGATAGAAGAGTTGAAAAAACAATAGATTATTGCCTCTTTTTAAAATATAGATATAATACTCCCTATGAACAAAATTCGGATATGGGCGGTAATCCTCATCATTTTTGGCATCTTTTTGGGCTATTTTGTCTATGCAACGCAAAAAGGTCACACTCTTGGCGATTTTCCATTCAGATACGGCCTTGATCTTTCAGGCGGAATTCATTTGGTGTATCAGGCAGACGTTTCAAGTATTCCCGCTTCTGAAATTCAGGACTCAATGGAATCCCTCAGAGACGTTATAGAAAAAAGAGTAAATATTTTTGGCGTTTCGGAACCAGTTGTCCAGACTGAGCAAGGTTCGCTTAATGGTAAACCAATTTACGAATTGGTTGTTGATCTTCCTGGACTTACAAATTTGAACCAGGCAATCGCAACAATCAAAGCGACTCCGACTTTGGAATTCAGAATTATGAATCCAAATGCGCAGGCGATAATGGCCGCCGCCACTACGACCGTCAATGCCTCAGCGCTTTTTGGCCCAGCGCTTCTAACAGGAAAAGATTTGCAAAATGCCCAAGTTATTTTTGATCCATCAACCGGCTTGCCGCAAGTTTCTTTGACATTCAATTCCGAAGGCGCCAAAAAATTTGCTGATATCACAACAAACAATGTCGGCAAAGTGCTTGCAATACTTCTTGATGGGTCACCTCTTTCAACTCCTGTAATCAAGGAATCAATAACAGACGGCACGGCTGTAATCAATGGAAACTTTACAGCCGAGCAGGCGCAGACTTTGGTGCGCAATCTTAAATTACGGAGCGCTTCCTTTGCCAATTTCTCTTATCGGCAGCCAGTCAATAGGCGCATCCTTGGGCGCTGGCGCATTGTCGGCAAGCGTCAAAGCGGGAATTATAAGCTTCATTATTATCGCCATATTTCTTATCCTTTGGTACAGATTACCGGGGTTAATTGCCGTGTTGGCTTTGATAATTTATACAGCGCTTAACCTCACGCTTTTTAAACTGATTCCGGTAACACTTACATCTGCCGGACTTGCGGGATTTATTTTATCCATTGGTATGGCCGTGGATGCCAACATTTTGATTTTTGAGCGAATGAAAGAAGAAATGCGCCGCGGGCTTGATTTGCAAAGCGCAATCAAAGAAGGTTTTCACCGAGCGTGGCTTTCTATCCGAGATTCAAACCTTTCTTCAATCATTACTGCAATTATTCTTTACTACTTTGCTACTTCAACTTTGATCAAAGGCTTTGCACTTGTTTTTGGCATCGGTGTTTTGACTTCAATGTTTACAGCGATTACAGTTTCCAGAACTTTCCTTTTTGCGATCGTGCCAAAGATGGATGGCAAATTCAGCAGATTCTTTTGGAGCAACGGCGCAGCTTCTGGAAAGTTAGCAGATCAATCTGAGAAAAATAAATAACACGCAATAAAATTATGTTTGTAATCAAATACAGAAAAATATTTTACATTTTAACCGGAATTATCATCATTGCGGCTTTGTACGGTCTTTTTGCGTTTGGTCTCAAGCAAGGAATTGATTTTCTCGGAGGAGCTCAGGTTGATATGACATATTCAAACACGCCGGATATTTCCAAAATCAAGCCTTCACTCGACAAACTGAACATCGGCGAATATTCTCTGGTGCCTTCAGGCAAAAACGACATTCTTCTTCAAACGGAAAATCTTTCTGATGATCAAAGAACCTCTGTGCTTACGGCGCTTTCTTTGGGCGGTAGCAATCCAAGTGTAAAAAGTTTTGATTCAGTGGGCCCGATTCTTGGCGCAGAACTTCAGAAAAAATCTCTCTATGCGATTATTTTGGTAATAATTGCAATAGTTTTGTTTATCACTTTTGCCTTTAGAAAAGTTTCAAAGCCAGTATCAAGCTGGAAATACGGCGTAGTTGCAATCATCGCTTTGCTTCATGATGTTTTGATTCCGGCAGGATTCTTTGCTTACCTCGGCCATTTTTATGGCACCGAGATTGATTCGCTTTTTGTTACAGCTGTGCTTGTAGTCCTGGGCTTTTCTGTTCACGATACCATTGTGGTGTTTGATCGAACCCGAGAAAATCTGCACATAAACAATACCGAAAAAAATAAAAAAGATTTTGAAACAATCGTTGGTGAAAGCGTGAGCCAGACATTTGTGAGGTCAATTAATACATCTCTTACAGTGCTTCTTTCGCTTTTGGTTTTGTATTTCTTTGGTCCGGCTTCAACACAGGATTTTTCCTTGGCGCTTTTAGTTGGAATTTTTGCAGGAACATATTCTTCGATTTTCATAGGTTCACCGCTTCTTGTCACTCTCCAAAAATGGAGTGAAAAGAAAAATTCAGCGAAATAAATAATCGTTGACAATTTTTTCTGATTGCGTAGAATTTCTGTAAATAACTGTTGTTTATCTATGAAAATAATTTCGGTGGACGCGCATAGCCGTTTCATCGGCGGAGAATCCAGCCATTCTGTCTCAATCAAAACAAATAAAGATCACGTAATCGGGGGAGGAAAATCTCAAAGAGAAGCCTTCTTGGAGGCTTTGTCAAAATTGGGTATTCCGCGGATTGATGATGTTCCTACTTTTGTTGCTTATGCTGGCGGCTCAGCCTATAAGCAACTCTGTCAGATTGGAAAGTGTCTTTCGGCCGAAGTATGATCTTGTCCCTTGCGGGACAATTTTTGTACTTGACAAAATTTATAAACGAGAGCAATGTATTTTAAGTTTTATGTTTAGTTCAAAAAATCAAGCAATTCTGGAAACTCTTTTTCTCCGTATCGATACAGTTCGTGTATCGGCTCAGTCGGACGAAGTCAGTCTGGGTTTGGTTTCTGCCAGAGTGGGCGGGGAAAGTGCTATTGGCCGAATTTCAAAGCGCGATCATGTAGAAATGACCACAGGCGAGCTTCTCGAGCTAGCATTTCAAAAGGCTCTAGGCAACCTGGTTCCTGATTGGAAACAGAAAATGGCTACTATTTTCGCCAGTGGTGAATTGAAAACGGTAACGTTTCTTTAAGGCGCAGGAGCGCCTATTTTTATTTGACAAAAACACTATTTTGTTTTATCTTTGATACAGTATGCCCCATTCAATAATGAATTTGTTCTGTTCCTTCTTTGGACTTGCAGCGTTTTCCTTTGGGCTTGGCTTTCTCTGTTCGCTGACTGAGACTGCTCCTTCCGTAATTGTGGTACGTCGCGATGACTGATCAAAAATCACTCTGAAATCACATGATTTCTAAGGCCTAGCAAGGCCTATTTTTATTGTTTATTTTTGAGCTTGACGGCTCAAATTATATATATATAATGGTGCCTACGTCCCCGAAAAGTAGAAGTGCGGGGATTGTTCATTGAAGTAGAAAAACTCTCATTTCTGTACAAGAAAGTGAGAGGAAATAATAGAGAATTAGTGTAAGTAAAAATCTTTTAAAACATTCAATTGTTTTAAAAGATAAATCCAAGTATATTCCAGAATTTAATTTCAGTAGCATGGATCATCAAATGGAAAAAACTAAATAGAAAATGTTTTAATGCGTCTTCTGTTTTGTTCCGTTCTACAATTCTAAAAAATTGTTTTTCAATTTATTGATTGCAATTTTATTTTAGAGTTTGATCCTAGCTCAGGATGAACGCTGGCGGCGTGGATAAGGCATGCAAGTCTAGGGGCCCGCAAGGGCACCGGCAAACGAGGTAGTAATACGTAGGTACACACCCTTTAGTCAGGTACAGCTCGTCGAAAGACGGGGTAATTCCTGATAATCTCTTCGGAGTAAAGATTTATCGCTAAAGGAGTGGCCTTCGGGATATCAGCTAGTTGGTAGGGTAAAAGCCTACCAAGGCTATGACGTCTAGGGGAGGTGAGAGCCTGACCCCCACCGATGGAACTGAGACACGGTCCATACACCTACGGGTGGCTGCAGCCGAGAATATTCGACAATGGGCGAAAGCCTGATCGAGCGACGCCGCGTGGAGGATGAAGTCCTTAGGGACGTAAACTCCTTTTATAGGTTAGAAAGTTATTGATCAACCTAGGAATAAGAGGTTGCTAAACTCGTGCCAGCAGCAGCGGTAATACGAGTGCCTCAAGCGTTATCCGGAATTACTGGGCGTAAAGGGTGTGTAGGCGGTTTTGTTAGTCTTGTGTAAAAACTTCTCGCTTAACGAGAAATCTGCATAGGAAACGGCAAAACTTGAAGATGAGAGGGGAGCATAGAACTCATGGTGTAGGGGTGAAATCCGTTGATATCATGGGGAATACCAAAAGCGAAGGCAGTGCTCTGGCTCATTCTTGACGCTGAAACACGAAAGCGTGGGTAGCGAACGGGATTAGATACCCCGGTAGTCCACGCCCTAAACGATCTTCTCTTGCTATTCGGAGTATCGACCCTCTGAGTGGCGAAGCTAACGCGTTAAGAGAAGCGCCTGGGTAGTACGGCCGCAAGGCTAAAACTCAAAGGAATAGACGGGGACTTGCACAAGCAGAGGATTATGAGGTTCAATTCGATGACAAACGAAAAACCTTACCAGGATTTGAAACCTAACTGAATATTCTAAGAAACTAGAATAGTCTCACAAGGACAGTTAGGCAGGTGCTGCATGGCCGTCGTCAGCTCGTGGCTTGAGTTGTTCCCTTCAGTGGGGTAACGAGCGCAACCCTTGTTGGCTGTTATATGTGTCAGCCGAGACTGCCCCGTATTTTGAATGCAATAACCCCTCCCATCCTCCCCTTAAATTAAGGGGAGGTGCCGGAGGCGGAAGGGTTATTGTTGGCAGAATACGGGGAGGAAGGCGAGGATGACGCCAGGTCCGCATGGCCCTTTGATATCCTGGGCCACACTCATAATACAATCGCTGTATACAGAGCGACGCAATACCGTAAGGTGGAGCAAATCGTTTAAAAGACAGCGCCAGTTCGGATTGAGGGCTGAAACTCGCCCTCATGAAGCCGGATTTGCTAGTAATCGCAGGTCAGCTATACTGCGGTGAATACGTTCTCAAGTCTTGTACTCACCGCCCGTCAACCCAAGGGAGATGGGAGTACCCGAAGCACGCGCTTGTCGCGTCCTACGGTAAGTTCATCGACAGGGGGTAAGTCGTAACAAGGCACGGGTAGCGGAAGCTGCTCGTGGATTATTTCAAAATGAAACTGGCTTTATTGCCAGCGAGTCGATCTTCACACTTTTTGTGATGCTGTATCTCGACAGAATCGAGGTCTTTTTAGAGAAAGTTAATCTCTATATACAGGGAGGAAAGACTCCCGGATTCGAACGGAACAAAACAGAGGATGTAAAAACTCAAAAAACCGCCTAATGTAGGCGGTTTTTTGCTTGGTTGACTTTAAGCTGAAAATGTGATAAAATTTAAAAAGATGAATACGTTTCCCCTAAACGCCAGTCGTCCTCATCCGGACGAACGCAACAGGCCGCTTTGTGGCTTGATCAAGCTGCTTGTCGTCATTGCTTTCGTTGCCAGTATCCCGGTGCTTTATTGCATTAGGGCTAGGCACAACGAAGCAATTAAGAAGGCTGCACAAGAACGCGCAGCAGAAATTCAGAAACAAAAACAGGAGGACGCAGGAATGTTTTCTCCACAACAACCAACAACTAACCAGAAGGAGGTGAACTTAAATGTTCATTAACGATACTGATCATTTGCTATCGCAGGAGCGTAGCCGGCTTCGCTGGAAACGTTTCTACGAGATTGTGAGCTCTCCGGAGTTCTTGATCATTGCTGGCTGCATGCTGTTGTACCTTTTCAAGCTCTATGCTGACTGGTACTTCAACAAGTAGCTGGATCAACAGCCGAGGAAAGTGATTCGTCACTGTCCTCGGCTGTTCTGCTTTATATTTTCGAAGTTTTCTGCTATATTCTTTCAACACTAATGCGCGTATAGCTCAGTTGGTAGAGCATTCGACTGATACTCGAAAGGTCCTTGGTTCGAACCCAAGTACGCGCACCAGATTGTAAATAAAAAATTCCGCTTACGCGGAGTGATTTAATCTCAAAGGTTCCATTTGTCCATATCGGCACACATATTGAGTGAGAACCGTTCAGACGAATTATCAAAGATCATATAAATCACAGCGAGGATTGGGGGGCAGATGACCCAGCTAATAATCTTCAAGATAATACCGGCATCACTTGAAAGTATGACTATGAAGCAAAACATGTTCGTTAGAAGCATGAAAAAGCTCGTCATTGCCAGGAGTCCGATTGGAATCCTGTTCATACCTCCAATCCAGTAATCGATTATTTGATCGAGTCTTTCGACCGCAAGCTCCAAGTGTGCCCAGATGATAATGATCGTGAGTTTCATTCTTTTTCCATACTATCCTAAAATTTTAGCTAGTCAATAAATCCTTAATTATAGTGATAATATGTAGTATATGCGGGGATTAAAAGTTAATTTAAAAAACAAATGAACGCACTAAATATAATAATGATGCATCCTGTTTTGGTTACTGTTTTATTGGTCTGGTCTCTAATTTGGAAAGGAATTGCTTTGTGGAAGTCAGCTCGAAGAGGTGAGAAAGCGTGGTTTATTATTTTTATCATAGCAAATACGGTTGGAATTTTGGAAATTCTTTACATTTATATTTTTAGTAAGATGGAGAAAAATGAATCGTCGGAATAGTATTTTATGAATTTTTATATTATTGCAACTCCAATCGGGAATCTTGAGGACATCTCTTTGCGCGCCCTGCGGATTTTGAAAGAAGTTGATTTGATTTTGTGCGAAGATACGCGAGAGACAAGAAAACTTCTAAATCATTACAGAATAAATACTCCGACCAAAAGCTATCACGCCCAGAGTAAAATTTCTGATATTGAAAAAATAATAGAGATGCTTCAGGACGGCAAAAACTTAGCTCTTGTTTCTGATGCAGGAACCCCAACGATTTCTGATCCAGGCAGTTTGCTTGTCTCAAAAATTCGCGAGGCACTTCCGGACGCCAAAATTATTCCAGTGCCCGGAGCGTCTGCTCTAATTGCAGCATATTCTGCAAGCGGCATCACTGGCGGAGAGTTTGTTTTTTTGGGATTTTTGCCGCACAAAAAGGGCAGAGAAACTTTGTTTAAAGAAATGGCTGAGGCTAGGAGACCATTTGTATTTTATGAGTCTCCGCACAGGATTATGAAAACCCTGGAATCCTTGGTTAAATTCGCACCTGATAAAAAAGTATTTATTGGACGGGAAATAACCAAAATTTATGAAGAATTTGTGAGCGGTTCTCCTGAAGAAATGCTTAATTTTTTTAATGATAATCAAGAAAAAGTCAGAGGAGAATTTGTGGTAATAGTATATTAACTTTGGTAGAATAGTTTAATGAAAAAAGACAGAATCAATCTTGTTTTGGGTATTATTTTAATAATTTTGCCTCTAACAGGACTTCCAAGAGAATTTAAAAACATTGGCATTTATAGTTGCGGAGTTTTAATTGTTCTAATTTCTTTGGCTTCAATATATTTTAGACATAAATTGCTCAATCCTAAACTCAAGAGTGAGATTTTTGAAGAGAGCAAACCTGTTGAGCAGATTCCTGAAAAAATGACAGAAGAAGTTTCTGCTGAATCGGAAGAAGACAATCAAGACAGCGTTTTATAATGAAAAAAGTTTTTTTAATCACTCTTTTCATACTGGTATTAGTAGCCCTGGTAATTTTTTTCGTACCCAACACCGTTTTTACGGATTCTTTAGTTTCTACTTTAAGTAGCACTGCTTCTACGTCTGTGTCGATTTTACCGCAAGCTGTAACTCCAACTCTCGACAAAGCGCTTTATGATCAAGAAATGCTTGCTCTGGCGAACCATCCTATTATTCATACAAAACCAAATGCAACTTCTACCGCTTCAGCTGCTCCTTCGATAAACTATCTTTGGCCTGTCAAAACAGTGTATCCAAATTATGGAGCGCTTTTACCTTTTAATCGCATTGTTGCTTATTACGGAAATTTTTATTCAAAACAAATGGGTGTGCTTGGCGAATATCCTCCACAACAAATGCTTACGATGCTTATGAGTGAAGTTAGCAAATGGCAAGCTGCCGATCCAACAACTCCTGTAATTCCTGCGATTGATTATATTGCAGTTTCTGCCCAGGGTTCGCCTGGAGCGGACGGAATGTATCGCGCGCGAATGCCAGCAGACCAAATACAAAAGGCTATTGATTTGGCAAATCAGGTTCACGGAATTGTTTTTCTTGATATTCAAGTTGGCAAAAGCACTGTGGAGACAGAAGTGCCGTTGCTTGCAGATTATTTAAAAATTCCAAACGTAGAACTTGCCTTGGATCCGGAATTTTCTATGAGTACTTCCGGCAAGAAGCCGGGGACTGTAATTGGCACAATGGATGCCAGGGATATAAATTTTGCCGCTAATTTTCTGGCAAATATTGTAAAGCAAAATAATCTGGCGCCAAAAATTTTGGTGGTGCATAGATTTACAAACGCTATGGTTACAAATTATCAAAATATCACTCCGCTTCCAGAAGTGCAGGTAGTGATGGATATGGATGGCTACGGCGGACAGCCAAACAAAATCAAAGCTTACCACGATGTAATTTATGAAGACCCAGTTCAATTTACTGGCCTAAAACTTTTCTACAAAAACGATATTGCGCCACCAAGCACAGGAATGTTAAGCACATCTCAAGTCTTGGATCTCCAACCAAAACCTATTTATATTCAGTATCAATAGGTTGACAAATCTAAATTTTAATTCTACTATAAAAAACAATTTGAACTTTTAACTGTCCTAAAGGACTTAGAAAGGAGTCCTCATGGGCTTCTACCTGAATATGCTTTTGCTCAAGCCGCGGGAACATGACTTCGGCATTTTTGATCCTCCTCAAAGGGGTAAAAAGATCGAAAAGAAATGTACTCTCTGGGAAGTCGAGACGATTCTCAACCTGCAGAGGATATCCTGTCCTCCAAAAGAGGAAGGATTCAAGCACAAGACCGCCAAGGAACGGGCAGCGCTTCATTTCTTCAACACCTTCTTCGGCAAAGTCACTGAGTATGTGAACTTTGCTGGCCGGGATTGCCTTGCTCCTCCGTTCGCAATTATCAAGCCTGCGGAAAAGGAGTTTTTGGCACCGTTTCATTTCTGGAAAGAACAGTTTGTCACAATTGAAGGTGAGTCGAACTGCTTCATAAAGCCGATTTCCGGCGCCTCAGTCTATGAACAGATTCCTTTCCAGGGATCAATGGAGGAACACAATGACGTCTTGGCAGAAAGCGATGGTCATGCAGCGACAGCCGACATCATCATGGCAAAGCCATTGGTCTGGGTTTCTTGCGAAATCTTGGCAGAGTGGATTGAGGAAGGTGAAAAGGTTGATAGCTTCGTGAAGTTGAAAGAAGACGATCACGAAGCGGCGGCCTACTTCGCCATGTGGAAGGCTTGCGTTGTTGAGATGGGAAACATGGGTGCCAACTGCCTTTTTCTCTTCGACAGTCTTCACTTCGCAGACGTGGTCTAGTCCAAAGCTTTCGTCAGTCGCACACTTTATGGTGTGCGAATTTTTTATACAAAATTTTTACGAGCGGAGAGATCATTAAAGTTGACAAATATTTTTAAGATTGTATATTAAAAATATGAAAAAAGTGTTCATTTTCGGAATCATTGATTTGTTTTACGTCTTCCTGTCAGGAGATTGTTGGCTGATGTCCACTCTTGATAGTCACTCGGATTTGAAGATGTTTAGCATCGTATTTTTGCTGATAGGGACGGGGTATTTTTTTGTTTGTTTCTATTATCTTATCAAACAGCCCCGATCGTTAGACTTTATTGGAGACCAGTTTGGCTCCGACGTCGGGGATTTTTTGAAAAAATGGTTACCTTCGAAGTAGGCAACTTAAAATGGTTGCCGATTTTTTTTATATACAAATAAGGGTATAATTTAACAAATGCAAGAAGATCCTAACAAAGTTGTATATTTTGCCGAGACGGATTCGCGGAATAAGCGAATAAAATTCGGCATAAAAACTAAAGACCGTTCTCGGCATGTCTATGTTATTGGAAAAACAGGTATGGGAAAATCAACCCTGCTTGAAAACTTGGCGATTCAGGATATTCAAACTGGCAACGGCTTGGCATTTATTGATCCGCACGGCAAAACCGCCGACCTTTTGCTTGAATATGTGCCTGAGCATCGAATGAAAGATGTTTTATATTTTGCGCCGTTTGATATGGACTATCCTGTTTCATTCAACGTGATGGAAGATGTTGGCGCGGACAAAAGACACTTAGTGGCAAACGGACTTATGTCTGCGTTCAAAAAAATCTGGGTAGATGCGTGGAGTGCAAGAATGGAATATATTCTCAATAATATTTTGCTGGCACTTTTGGAATATCCGGATTCAACTTTGATAGGAGTAAACCGAATGCTTGCGGATGAGGGATATCGAAACAAAGTTGTAGAAAATATTACCGATCCATCAGTTAGATCTTTTTGGAAAGATGAATTTGCAAAATACGGTCCGCGCTATATGCAGGAAGCAGGTGCCGCAATTCAAAACAAAATTGGACAATTTATTTCCAATCCATTGGTGCGTAACATTATCGGCCAGCCAAAATCCACTTTTGACATCAGGAAAATAATGGATGAGAAAAAGATTCTTATTATCAACCTCTCAAAAGGGCGCGTTGGAGAAGCCAACGCAAATCTTTTGGGTTCTATGCTCATTACCAAAATTTATTTGGCTGCAATGAGCAGGGCAGATTTAAACGACGATGAGCTTGCCAAGCACGCTAATTTTTTCCTTTATGTGGATGAATTCCAAAACTTTGCCAATGAAAGCTTTGCGGATATTTTGTCAGAAGCTAGAAAATATAAATTAAATCTGACTGTGGCGCATCAATACATTGAACAAATGACAGAGGAAGTGCGGGCGGCAATTTTTGGAAACGTGGGCACGATGGCGGTCTTTCGTGTAGGTGCATACGATGCCGAAGTTTTGGAAAAAGAATTTTCCCCGCAGTTTGTGATGGATGATTTGGTTTCCTTAGGTTTTGCTCAAGTGTATCTGAAACTCATGATAGATGGTGTAACATCCAAGCCTTTTTCAGCCACAACTCTGCCTCCAGTGCCTCGTCCAGCCAAGACTTTCAGAAAGGAAATTATTGCACTATCAAGAAAAGCTTATGCAAGGCCAAGAGTTGAGGTGGAAGAAGATATCAAAAAATGGCATGAAGAAGCAAATGAAGGAGGTGAAAAGTTTGAAAGAAAACCAAATCCTTCAAACAGGCAATTTGATTCTAAAACAAGCGCTCCAAATAATTTCAAAAAGAAATCAGGAATAGACTCGGCTCTGGAGGCGGTACTTGGCAGACCAGCGACAAAACCCAGTTCAATTCCAGTGTCTGTTCCAAATCCAAATGTTGTTTCCAGCACAACTTCTTCTCCGAATCCAAAAACTTCCAAAGAGGTTGAAGCTTTGAAAAGAGAAAAGGAGCTTCGCAAAGCGGTATCACTCAGCTATTTAAAACAAAATACAAGGCAAGAAAAAGAGAAAAAAGTTCCAAGTCCAGAACATGTTGAAGAACTCCGAAAAGCTCTTCAAGATATCGGGGCAGATATGGGTACGGATGCTGATAATGCAGCAGAGAAACAAACTCAAAATCCAGAGCCAAAAATAGAATCAAAACCAATTGAGGCACCAAAAATAGAAGCTGAAGACCATTCAAAGAAAGAATTGCCAGAAGAAACTCTAAAGCGTGTGCTCGGTATAGAATAATATGATTTTATTTCTCCAAATTATAATCATTCTCATCGGTATTTCCGGTATTCTTTTTTTGAAAAGAAAAAAATGGAATAAAGAAGAAGTGAAAGCGACGGATTTTCAAATTCAGGAAATAAAAGATGGAGAATAAACCTAAAAAAAGAATATTGATTTTCTCTTTGGTTTACCTGCCAAAGTTTGTCGGCGGCGCAGAAATCGCTATCAAAGAAATCACAGATAGACTCGAAGAATTTGAATTTGATATGGTAACTTTGCGAGGAGATAATAAATCTCTGAGATTTGAAAAAGTTGGAAATATAAATGTTCACAGAATTGGCGGAAGTGTTCTTTGGATAAATAAATATTTGATGCCGTTTACTGGTTCTCTCAAAGCCAAGTCTTTAATCAAAGAAAATAAGTACGATTGTATTTGGTCTGTAATGGCAAGCTATAATTCTTTTGCAGCTTTGTTTACAAAAAATGCAAATCCTAGAATTCCTTGGCTTTTGACTTTGCAAGAGGGTGATTCTTTGGAACATATAAAAAGGCGGGCACGCCCAGTCTGGCCGGTTTTTAAAAAGATTTTCAAGAAAGCTGATAAAGTCCAGACAATTTCACACTTCCTGGCAGACTTTGCCAAGGAAATGGGAGCCAAAGATATTGATGTTGTTCCAAATGGTGTGGATGTTTCTTTATTTGAAAAAATCGATGAAGAGAAAATTTTGGAGTGGAAAAATAAATTAGGTAAAAAGGATAAAGATATATTTTTGGTCACAGCATCGCGGCTCGTAGAGAAAAACGCAGTAGGAGATATTATTTCTTCGCTCGCGTATTTGC
The DNA here is from genome assembly GCA_963766885.1 of uncultured bacterium. GTDB lineage: Bacteria > Patescibacteriota > Minisyncoccia > Phycocordibacterales > CAIRYW01 > CAIRYW01. Next base: position 133,374 of record CAVYBO010000001.1, read on the forward strand.
CAGAGAATATAAAGTTTGTGGTTGCAGGTGTTGGCAAGCTCCAAATGCAGCTGAAGTTTCAAATAAAAAATCTTGGCCTGGAAGAAAGAGTAAAATTCTTAGGATTTACAGAACAAAAAGATTTACCAGCGCTTTTCAAAGCGTGTAATATTTTTGTTCGACCGTCGCTTTCAGAGGGCTTCGGTAATTCATTTGTGGAGGCAATGGCGGCAAGAATTCCTGTGATTGCAACACCTGTTGGGGGAATTGTAGATTTTATTAAGGATGAACAGACAGGCTTTTTTGTAGAAGTTAAAGATCCAGAATCGATTGCTCGGGAGGTAAAATATATTTTGGAAAATAAAGACATAACAGAACAAGCAATCCAAAACGCTTCCGCAATGGTCAAAAATAAGTATGATTGGAGTATTGTTGCAGAGGAAATGGGAGATATATTTACAAATATGTAAATGTGTGATAATCTCTGTTCAGACTATGGATACATTACCAATTCTTCTGCTGCAAACGTCGCCGGCTAGCATCGCATTATGCCTTATGGCGATTCGCTATGAAAAACTCGGGCTGGTAAGATTTCGCGACTTTCGTGCATTCTTCGGTCTTGATGTTGAAGAGGCTGTTGTTGCTGGGGAACGACAACTCTTCATTACCGACACGTTCGGATTGCGATACGCGGACTCTCTCGAATTCAACGAGCGGCTTCGGATTAAAAATCCTGAACTCATTTCCGTCTGCTGCGACTCCGATGTTCAGGGGATGCATCGTGGTGAATTTGAGCGAATCATTGATCGAGGCAAGGATGACTGGATTCAGCAATTTGCTTGGGTCATCCGCGACTTCCAGTCGGGCAAACTTCTCCGCGCTGCCTAAAACAGATGCGGAATTTTTTATACTCAAAATATGTGCTAAATTTAAAGGAATGGACTATAAAAAGTATTTCAAAGATAAAAAAATTACCATTATGGGCCTTGGGCTTTTAGGACGTGGGCTTCAGGATGCTGTTTTTCTGGCTGAATGCGGGGCAGAACTGACAGTTACAGATTTGAGGTCAAAAGAGATTTTGCAGCCAAGTTTGAAAGCTTTGAAAAAGTTTAAGAATATCAAATATACTTTGGGCAGGCATGATTTTGCAGATTTTGAAGACAAAGATTTTATCCTTAAAGCTGCGGGAGTGCCTCTTGAATCGCCGTACATTGCTCATGCAATAAAGCATAATGTGCCAATTGAAATGGATGCCTCCTTATTCGCCAGACTTGCCGAGGGCGTGATTATTGTTGGCATCACAGGGACAAGAGGAAAAACCACAACCACATCTTTAATATATAAACTTGTTTCAACCGCCCTTAGCAAACCATTTCAAAAAGTTTATCTTGCCGGCAACATCCGCGGCGCGGCGACATTGCCTTTGATAAAAAAAGTTAAAAGAGGAGATATCGTGGTGCTTGAGCTAGACAGCTGGCAGCTTCAGGGATTTGGCGATGCAAAAATTTCTCCGCATATCGCTGTTTTTACAAATTTCCTAGATGATCACCTCAATTATTATAAAGGCAACGTTTTGGCATACCTAAACGACAAGGCGCAGATTTTTTTGCATCAGAAGCAGAATGATTATCTAGTCTGCGGAGAAAAAATTGGACATTTGATTACGGCAAAATATTTTGAAAAGCTGCAAAATCCTGTAATTGCTGCAAGTTCCTCTGAAATTCCAGATAACTGGAAGTTAAATATCATTGGAGAACACAATAGAGAGAATAGTGCTTTGGCCCTGAAGGTTGCAAGAATCATGAAAATTCCAGATTCAGTCAGCAAAAAAGTAATTGAAAATTTCAAAAGCGTGGAAGGAAGATTGCAGAAGCTTAAAGTTTATAAAGGTATAACAATCTGGAACGACAATAATTCTACGACGCCTGATTCGGCAATTGCAGCATTGAAAGCGCTGCCCCAAAAGGAAAATCAGCAGAAAAAAACCATTTTAATTATGGGCGGTGCGGACAAAAATCTAGATATGTCAAAATTGGTTGAAGAAATAAGAAACACCTGCAAAAAGGTGATTATATTGCCAGGGACTGGCACAGATAAATTAAAAGGTGTAGAGGGAATCAAAGCCAAAGACCTGAAAGAGGCTGTAAAAATTGCAGTCAAATCTGCCGAAAAAGGCGACAATATTCTATTCAGTCCAGCGTTTGCGTCATTTGGATTATTCAAGAATGAGTATGATAGAAACGATCAGTTCGTGAAGATTATAAAAGGGTTAAAATAGACGAATGCTAGATTTTGATAACGTAAAAAAAGCATATTTTTTGGGAATCGGAGGAATCGGTGTTTCTGCTGTGGCCAGAATGTTTTTACATGAAGGCAAAGCTGTTTCCGGTTCTGACTCGTATGCCTCAGAAATCACAGAAGAGCTTGAAAAATCCGGAGCTAAAATTTTTATAGGCCAGGATTTAGAGCATATTCCAAAAGACACGGATTTGGTGATCTATTCAATCGCTTTGGATATATTTGCAGCGGATTTTATGAAGCAGGTTAGATTGAGAATTAAAAATGTGATTTCATATCCGGAAGCGCTTTCTGTGATTTCCAAAAATAAATTCACCATCGCAATTTCCGGAGCGCATGGCAAAACCACAACTACCGCAATGATTGCTAAAGTTTTGATTGACGCCGGACTTGATCCCACCGTAATCGTCGGCTCCAAGCTTTTGGGAGAAAATTCAAACTTTGTTGCTGGAAAATCGAAATACTTTATTGTTGAAGCGTGCGAATATTGCAGATCATTCTTGCAAATAAACCCGACTGTCGTGTGTGTCACAAATATTGATGCTGACCACTTGGATTATTACAAAGATATTAAGGATATAAAAAGCGCCTTTAAAGAATTTGTTGCCAAAGTTCCAAAAGACGGAGCACTTGTTGGAAACCTTAATGATGAAAAAATAAAAGAAGTTTTTGGTTCAAATTCTGTTGCCAAGCAAATTGATTCTTCGGAATTTATGTTTAGCGATGATTTATTGATTCCTGGTGAACATAATAAAAAGAATGCCTCCATTGCTATGGCTGTTGCGTCTTTATTGGATATTGATTTGGAAAAGGCAAAAGAAAGCTTGAAAAATTTTAAAGGCACGTGGCGAAGATTTGAGTATAAGGGCGAGACAAAGAAGGGCGCAAAAGTTTTTGATGACTACGCTCATCATCCGACAGAAATTGAAGCTACGATTTCGGGTGCGCGCGAAAAGTTTCCTGACAAAAAAATAATTGCCGTTTTTCAACCTCACCTTTTTTCTCGAACTAAGGCTTTGCTGCCTGACTTCGCGCGCGCTCTATCAAACGCAGATGAAATTTTGCTTTTACCGATTTATCCCGCTCGGGAAGTTTTTGACGCAACAATTTCTTCCGAGACGGTTGTTGATTTAGTAGGAACTAAAGCAAAGTCTTTAAATAATTTTGAAGAGGCAAAAGAAATTCTATCAACAAAAAATTCAGCAAATAATTCGGATAGCGTAATCCTTATAATGGGAGCAGGAAGCATCGGTGAATTGCCAAAAATGATAATTAAATAAATGAAAAAAAATATTCTAATCGCAACTGGAATATATCCACCAGATATCGGAGGGCCGGCGGAATACGCAGCGGAGCTTGAAAAAGTATGGAAAAATCAGGGTTATAAAGTGACGGTTAAATATTTTTCTTTTGAAAAAAAACTTCCAACAGGTATAAGGCATATATTTTTTGCTCTCAAATCTATACCGGCCGTAATTTCAGCAGATTTTATTTTGGTTTTGGATACCTGGAGCGCAGCTATTCCCACAGCGTTTTTATGCAGAATTTTCGGCCAGAAATTTGTAATCAGAACAGGCGGAGATTTTTTATGGGAAAGTTATTTGGAAAGGACAAAGAAAAAAGTGTTGTTTAAAAATTTTTATAATACAGAACTTGATAATTTGAATTCTAAAGAGAAGATTATTTTTAAAAAGACAAAATGGGTTTTGAATCAAGCCGAGAAAATAGTTTTCTCTACTTCGTGGCAAAGAAACATTTGGCAGGAGCCTTATAAAATTAATATAGCAAAGACCACAATTATAGAAAATTTTTATGGAGAAAAGGAAGTTGTTTCTGAATCGAAAGATAAAATTTTTATTGGCGCGGCCAGGCCGATTTATTTTAAAAGTGTTGATAATTTAAAACAGATTTTTGATACTGAAGAAATCAAAAAATCAGGGTTTGCTCTTGATTTAAAGACAAGCTCGAAAAAAGAATTATTGGATAGAATCAAAAAATCTTATGCGGTAGTGCTTGCTTCTCTTGGAGACATAAGTCCCAATCTGATTTTGGATGCAATAAAATTAGACAAGCCATTTATTGTGACAGAAGAAACAGGAATCAAAGACAGGATAAAAGATGTTGCGATTTTCGTAAATCCGCTGGATAAGCAGGATATAATTGAGAAAGTGCTGTGGCTAATGGATGAAAATAATTACAAAGCGCAACAAGAAAAATTGGCAAAATTTTCCTTTGTCCATACTTGGGACCAAATTGCAGATGAATTTTTAAATTTGAAAATATGAGTAAACTTTTAATGATTTCCAGAGATCCAAAAGCTGTCGAAAAAGATTCTGCGGTTTACGAGCGACTTAAGGAATATAAAAAAATATTTGATGAAGTCCATGTGGTAGTAATGGCGAAGAGAAAATCAACACAAGAATTTCAGGAAGGCAATCTTTATATTTATCCGGCTTTTTCAAAGATTTCTTTTTTTGCTTTTTTGAGCTGCCTTTCATACGCTTTTGAAGCGGCTCGAAAAATTGGAAAGGATAAATGGATTTCGGTGCAGGATCCTTTTGAGGCGGGAATTGTTGGACTAATTGTTAAAAAAGTTTTTGGCGGAAAGCTCCAGGTGCAGATTCATACAGATTTGTTTTCTCCAATGTATAAAAAATCTGGATTGAAAGAAAGAAAGAATTTATTTTTGGCAGGACTGACTCTAACGGAGGCATATTCAATAAGAGTTGTCTCGGATAAAGTTCGAGACGATACAAAAAAATATCTTACAAAATATGCTAAGGAAATTCCTATGTATGTTTTGCCAATAATAGTTGATTTTGAAAAACTGGAAGAAATGAAAAAGAAAGCTATCAAAGAAAATTATGGAAATTACGATTCAACTGTTTTGGTTGTATCGCGCTTGGAAAAAGAAAAAAACGTTTCTTTGGCAATCAAGGCTTTTGCCGATTTGCGAAAATCTGGAGAGAACGCTGTTTTGGTTATTGCTGGCGAGGGAAGCGAAAGAGAAAAACTTAAACATCTTTCAGGGCGCCTTGAAATTGCTGAGCATGTCAAATTTCTTGGATTTGAAAATGATTTGTCCTCAGTTTATATTTCGACTGATGTTTTGCTTTCAACGTCTTTGTATGAGGGATTCGGGATGGTTTTTTTGGAGGCCGCTCTATTTGGAAAACCTATTGTTTCTACTGATGTAGGTATTGCCAAAGAAATTGGGGCACATATTGCCGATTGGAGCGCTGAAGATTTGGCACTCAAAATTAAAGAGGCTTTGACTGAAAAGCAAATAGATTATGATTTGTCAAAATTTAAGATTTCAAAAGATGAATACCTTAATCGTTTCAGAGAATCTTTTGATGTGTTAAAATAGCGGCATTATGAAATTATCAATAATAATTCCTGTTTTTAACGAAGAGAAAACTCTGGAAAAAATAATTGAGAAGGTGGAAAAAGTTTCTCTGCCAAATGATATTCCTAGGGAAATTATTGTTGTTGACGACTGCTCAAAAGATTCCACTCCCCAAATTATCAAAAAACTTCCAAAACATTTCAAGATCATTACTCACACATCTAATCAGGGCAAGGGTGCGTCAGTCAAAGACGGGCTGATTGCTTCAACAGGAGATATCGTTTTGATTCAGGACGCCGATTTGGAGTATGATCCTGAAGAGTATCCACGCCTTTTGGCACCGATTATCAAAGGAGACGCGGATGTTGTGTATGGTTCAAGGTTTATAGGAGATCATCCTCATAGAGTGATTTATTTTTGGCATTATGTTGGCAATACAATCATTACGTTATTTTCAAATATGATGTCCAATCTCAATCTATCTGATATGGAAACCTGCTATAAAGTTTTCACCAGAAAGGTTGTTGATGACATTAAATACAAAATTAGTTCCAAACGCTTTGGCATTGAGCCGGAAATAACAGCGTATGTGAAAAGATACCGCGTCTACGAAGTAGGAATTTCTTATAATGGGCGCACTTATGCCGAAGGCAAAAAAATCGGCTGGAGAGACGGAATTTCAGCATTTTGGATAATAATTAAAGCCAATCTTTTCTCATAATTTTGTATGAGACTTCTTATAATCACTCAAAAAATAGACCAGAACGATCCGGTGCTTGGATTTTTTGTTTCGTGGGTGAAAAAAATTTCTGAAAAATTTGAAAAAATCCAAGTTATCTGTTTAGAAAAAGGCGAGTATAATCTGCCAAAAAATGTTTCCGTATCTTCTTTGGGCAAGGAAAATAGAAAATCCAAAACAAAATACATTTGGAGATTTTATAAATATATTTGGCAGCAAAGAAAAAATTACGATGTGGTTTTTGTCCATATGAACCAAGAATATGTTTTGCTTGGCGGATTGCTTTGGAAAATTTTTGGCAAAAAAGTCGCAATGTGGAGGAATCATTATGCGGGAAGTTTTCTAACCCAAATTGCAGGCAAGCTTTGCGACGAAGTTTATTACACATCTCCGCATTCTTTTACCGCTACATTTAAGAATGCAGTTCAGATGCCAGTTGGAGTTGATACGGATGTTTTTAAACCCAAAGATGATATTTTAGCTAAAGAAAATTCAATTCTTTTCGTCGGCAGAATGTCTCCAGTTAAAAAGCCAGATGTTCTTTTGGAAGCTGAAAAAATTATCTTAAAAAATGGATATGAAATATCAGGATCCTTTTATGGAAATCCGGATTCGGCATCAGAATCTTTTTACAATCAAATGCTTGAAGAAAGCAAAAAACCACCTCTTGCCGGTAAGATTATTTTTTATGGAGGAATAAAATATGATGATCTAGCGGATGTTTATCGAAGGCATAAAGTATTCGTTAATTTGAGTCCTGATGGGATGTTTGACAAGACAATTTTTGAAGCAATGAGTAGCGGCGCTCTAGTCTTAGTTTCAAACAGTGCGCTTAAAAGTATTGTTCCGAAGGAATTTTTTTGCGATGCTGTAAATCCAAAAAACGTGGCAGAAAGGCTTAAAAATATTTTAGATAATAAAGAAACTCTTAAAAAATATGATTTAAGAAAATTTGTGATTGAAAATCACTCTTTAGATTTGCTTGCAGAAGAGCTTCTTGATTCTCTCTCCAAATAGAGAAAATATTCCGGCGCTTGCCAATAGCATAATGAACGGCTCTGCAATAAATCTGTAGCGGGCATTTGCTACAGGTCCGGCAAGAAGCGCCAGGAAGATCACTATAAAAAGTAAATAATAACCCAAAGGTCTTTTTCTATGTGTATATATTTCTGCAAAAACCATAATCCATATAAGAATTATGATTATACGTTCAATGAATTTCCAAATCGGATGAGTGATTGAATATAAGAAGGAGGAGATATTACCGCGGGCGAGAGTGTCTATGGCACCAAGATTTGCAGAATCATTTTCGTTCATCATTAATTTATAATTATCAATCAGATATTCCGTATCGGAAGAAAAGAAAAACGCACTTGTTGTCAGTAGATGATATTTAGCGTATGAAAATATATTTGTCTTAAAAAACTGCGAGGTGTATTTTTCTATTGAAGGAGAATATTGGAGTTCATCCCATTGTTCAACTGGTACGTTGATTTGAGAAGAGATTTCTTGTCTTTCGATCGGAGCGGACGTTTTATTTTTTACTGCCAAAAACATCGGAGCGTTGTAATAGACAATGTTGTAGTAGGGAAGCGAAGTGAAAGCAAAGACGCCGGAAACATTTTTGTTCCGAATCATCCATGGTATGAGCATTAAAATTGTAATCAAAAGTATAAAGAACATTGCATAGAGCTTTTTTTGAATGTTAATTTTGGAAAGTAAAACTGGCACTGCGAATATTGGCAGAGCAAAAAGTCCCATGGGACGAACGTATAAAGCAAGGGCACAAATTATGCCAGAGGTTATTATTCCGAACCAAAATCTTTCTTTTATAGTATCTAGGCACACCCAAAAAAATAATAAGAATAGAAATAAAAAAAGCATATCGGACATTATTGTCAGGGAAAGTGTCAAAGTAATCGGATTTATAATAAAAAATATTGCGGCGAGACCGGCAATTTTTTCATCATAAAGAATGGATCCAATTTTCATTATTAAAAATGCTGAAAATAAAGCAAGTAAAATTTGTATAAAAGTTACAGCGAAATATGAACCAAAAAAGATTTCTTTTACGATTGCCAAAAAAACAGGGTAACCTGGGGTGCGAAAAGTGTTTGTCATGCCATCAATTGTAAAAGTTCCTGAGTTGATAATTGAATCGGATAGAGAAGCATATTCAGAAGAATCTTTTGGTATTACGGGGAAGGTTGGTAATTTATGGAAAAATACTGTATATATCCAAAAAATAAAATATAGCGCAGTGCAAACTAAAATTATTTTTGAATAAATATTTGAAGATGATTTTGGTTGCAGCGACATTGCGACTATATGCTATCATTATAAGCACTTAATAAATATTTTCGTAATTGGCAAAAATGATCAAAAAAATCTACGAGCTCCGGATTTTTCATTATTTGGTAGCTGGTATAATCGGCTTTTCCGTTAATATTGGAGCACTCTATTTGCTAACTGATTATTTGAAAGTCTGGTATTTGGCTTCTTCAATTTTGGCGTATACAATCGCTTTTTCGGTGAGCTTTGTCTTGCAGAAATTCTGGACATTTAAGGTTTCGTCTTTTGAGAATTTAAAAAAAGAAATCACAATATACTTTATAGTTTTTATTTTAGGGAATTTAGTAAATACAGCTTTGATTTATTTGTTTGTGGAATATATAAAGTTACATTATATTGTTGGAGCAGTACTGAGTAATATATTGATTGCTGCAATAAATTTTTTCTTATATAAAAATATTGTGTTCAAAAACAATTTGACATATAGTAATCAATAATTAATTTATGAAATCTCCAGACACATTGCTTCGTTCTGCTGAACACGCTGAAATTGCAAAGATTGCCTTGTTCGGGAAGGTTATTGATTTGGGAGGGGATAGAAAGTCTGAGTATCAGAAACTATTTAAAGGGAAATTTGATATTACAATTCTTAACACTGATCTTTCCTGTAAACCAGATATTATTCATGATTTAGAAAAACCGTTTCTTATCGATGATGATTCTTATGACGGTGTCTTACTAATTAATGTTCTAGAGCATATTTATAACTATAAAGCTCTGCTCAACGAAAGCTCGCGAATCCTGAAAAAAAGGGGAATTATTGTTGTGGTGGTACCGTTTCTTTTTCCGTACCATCCTTCACCACATGATTTTCATAGATATACCAAAGACACTTTGAGTATGGAAATGAAAGAACTAGGATTGCAAGAGATACGCGTCGACCCTTTGGGTTACGGAGTTTTCTCAGCTTGCTTTCTTTTTGTAGATAGATTGATGCCATTACCTATAAGATATATTTTTCATTTTTTTAATCCACTAGTTATATGTATAGATAGACTATTTGCTAGATTATCAAATGTTCTTGGAAAAAAATATAAGACCTCAGATTATGCTCTTGGGTACGTGGTGGTAGCTAAAAAATAAAAATGTCATTTTCTAAAAACAAAACAATTTTATATATAGTTATTTTATCTTTTTTTGCTTCGCTAGCTTTTTCTTTTTATTTTCAGATCAAACCAGCTGTTGATGCGAAGGCTTATGATACAATCGCAAGAAATTTGGTGGTTGGAAACGGGTATCGTGAAGATATGACTGTGCCAATAGCAAAAGATACCAGCATTATTCGTGCTGGCCCAGGATACGAATTTTTCTTGGCATCTATATACTGGGTTTTTGGACATAATATAAAAATAGTCTGGATAATTCAGGCCTTCTTGCACGCAGCTACTGTCTACTTGGTTTATCTTTGCGCGTTGGATCTTTTTGAAGAAAAGAAGGAAGAGATAGCCACAGTAGCTGCACTTTTTATTGGCTTTCATCCAGATTTAATAGAAATTTCTGCTATGTTGATGAGTGAAACCTTGTATTTGTTTTTTGTTGCTTTGGCTTTGCTTTTTTTAATCAAGACGATTAAAAATACCGATTCGTTCAAGAATATTTTGTGGACTTCTTTTTTTATCAGCATTGCTTCTTTTACTAGACCGCCTGTACTTCTTTTTGAGTTAGTTTTTATTTTTATTCTTCTTTCTAAGAAGAAAATGTATTCGACAATTATTTCTCTTGGAATAATTGTCTTACTTTTTTTGCCGTGGACTATTAGAAATTACGAGGTATATCATGAATTCATACCGGATTCTTTAGTTGATCAATACAATTTATGGGGAGGAAATTTTATTGGCAGTAGCGGAGGGCAAATATCAGATATAAAAAATAATCCAACAGCTGCGTATCAGGATACACATACAATGGCTGAATTTAAAAATGAGGCAGAGAGACAATTTCTATCTTTCGTGTTTTACCATCCAATTGTCTTTTTAGAATTAACTGGTCTTAGAATTGTACGCTATTTTAGTCTCATTCGGCCAATGGGATTTTGGTTCTATACATATGGAATAAAAAAAGACCTTATTATTTTCTCATCATTTATTTTCAACTTAATACTTATGGTATGTGGTTATTCTGGAATATTTTATAAATGGAAAGAAAAAAATAAGCTCCAAAAATATATTGCTCTTCTTGCCTTTACTGCGCCTCTGGCAATTATATTTGCTGTGGTGGAATCAAGGTATAGGTTTCAAATTTATCCATTTCTGGCTCTTTTTGGTGGCTACGCCCTCTTGGAAGTATATCCAGATTTTAGAGATAGATGGAAAAAAGTTTTTTTGCCATCAACAATGTATCTTGGGATTATAACTATTTTTGATGTAATTATTTTTGGAGGAGTGGTAATTACTCACATTTTAAAAATTCTCTAGTAGGAGAATGGTTTCAGAAAAGAAATTATCTCACCAACCTTTTTGTCCCAAGTAAAATTGATTACTTCATTTTTTGCTTTTTTTGCGAGCATTTTTTGAAGCTCATTATTTTTTGAAAGCATTAAAATCTTTTCCTTTAAATCTGCGATATCATCTGGCTTAACAAATAGGGCATTAGACTCATTTAAAATTTCTCTAACACTTGGTAAATCAGAGGTGATAATCGGTCGCTCCGATGTCATATACTCAAACATTTTCATTGGAGACATATAGTAGGAATAATGATCGTTTTTTGGAAATGGCATAAGGAGCATATCGCAAGCTTTTTGATATAGAGCAAGTTCTTCCTGACTGGATTCTCCTTTGAACAAAACTTTCTTCTCTACCCCAAACTCTTTAGCCATTGAGGTATAGAAATCCAGGTCTTCTTGGTGTCCGCCGGCAGCATAAAAAAGAAAATTATCCGGCAGATCTTTCATTGCTTCAAGGATGGCCGCTATACCTTTTTCCATTTTCATGGTTTTAAATCTTCCAAAATATCCTAGAATGATTTTTTCTTTAGGTAAATTGGCCTTGTCTCGAGCTTCATCTTTTGAAATTTTTGTATCAAAAGTTGATAGGTCTATTGCACCATGCGAAACAATTATTTTTTTTCTATCAACATCAAATTTAGATACTAAAGAGGATGCAAGATAGTAGGTTACCGCAATTATGCTATTGCTATGGCGAGCTGCAAACGCGTGAATTTTTGATTCTGATTTCAATATGTGCCAGTCTGAACAAATAATTATTTTCTTATAAATTAATTTATAGACAGCAAGAATTGATATGATGTACTTATCGTTCGATATAAATACTATCTTTTCCTTGGTGGTGAGACCTTTTTTGATACTCTTATAAATTGACGGAAATTTAAGAAGAAAAGACATAGCCCGTCTTCGTCTTTTTTTGCATTCCCCAATACCTAAATTTAGACGTAGTACTTTATTGATTTTACCAAGCTCTTTATTAGAGAAATCGTAATTGATTGTAAGTAAGAAATTTCCTGGCAAAGCACGAGAAAAAGCTTCGGCCATTTTTTTGACGTATACATGGTCTGCTGTGCTGGCCGGGAACGTTTTGGTGCTTAGGTAGACTAGATACATGGCAAAATGATACCATGAAATAATCTGATTTAAGCCAATAAGTTCAAGATATCATAAAATATGAACCCATTTTTGAAAAAGGTATTTCTCCAAATCTCTGTTATTACCGGGATCAACTTTCTCCTAAGTCTTTTGCTTGAAGACTGCGTGTTTCTTGTTGGTTATCATAGTATTCGAAATAAAAATAACGAAGGTGTCTTTAAGCAAGAAAACTATGAACATGTTTCTATTTCTGAGGACAAGTTTAAAGAGCATTTGGAGTATCTCAAAAAAAGAGGTCATAATTTTGTTTCAGTTTCAGAATTATCAGATGCGATAAACAAAAAAATCAAAAAACCAACAGTTATCTATTTTGATGATGGATATAAAGATACGTTGAGTAATGCGCTGCCCATTCTCGAAGAAAAAAACATACCAGCTACTGTTTTCCTTACCATTGATTTACTTAGTGGAAAAAAAAAGCTCTTAAGAGGATTTAAAGAAGATAAGGACCCTTTTTTTACACCATTCTTAGACTGGAAAGGAGCTGAAGAGCTGGTCAAGAAAGGTGTGGATATTGGTTCCCATGGTATTAGTCACAAAAAGCTGACTAATTGCACCAATTCAGAACTTGTAGACGAATTAACAGAAAGCAAAAGAATAATTGAAGAAAGGTTTGGCAGAAACGTAATCTCATTTTCTTACCCCCACGGACGAGCAAACGACGAGGTGGTGGCAAGAGTAAAAGAGGTCGGGTACACGTGGGGACTAACCACAAGAGAGGGTATAAATACTCGAAATTATATTTTGGAAGAGCCTTATTTGCTAAATAAAGTAGAGCCGCGTCCAAAAGATACGTTGCTAGATTTTAAGTCGAAATTATATTCCGGAAGCATATTGGCTTTTATACGTAAAAAAATTAATGGAAACTAAAAAGATACTCTACTTTGCAAACATTAGGCTGCCGACCGAAAAAGCTCACGGCATACAGATAATGAAAATGTGCGAGGCACTGGCTGAAAATGGATCAGAAGTTCAGTTATTTTTACCTACCAAACCTAATCCGATAAAAGAAAACGCCTTTGATTATTATAAAGTAAGAAAAAATTTTTCAATAAAAAAAATAAGTACGATTAGTCTAAATATACCGTGCAAAGTTTCTTTTCTGATTGAATACTCAGTGTACTCAATTATGGCTCTTTTTAATTCTTTTTTTTATGAAGCGGATATTATATATTCAAGAGATTTTTTAGTTATATATATAATAAGTCTATTTAATAAAAATACTGTTTGGGAAACTCATCGTGGTCAAAAAAATTTTTTGGTGAAAAATATGTTAAAGAGATTAAAGCTTGTAGTTTGCATAAGTTACGGGCTAAAAAAAACATATTTAGAACTAGGTATTCCTGAAGAGAAAATAATTGTTTCTCCGGACGCTGTTGATTTTTCAGAATTTAATGTTAAACAAAGTAGAGAAGAATGTAGAAAAAAACTTAACCTTCCGCTTGATAAAAAATTAGCAATGTATGCGGGACACCTTTATGGGTGGAAAGGGGCAGATGTTTTCGCAGAATCTACAAAGTATTTTTCTCCAAATATACTTGCAATTTTAATTGGCGGCGAAAAAGAAGATTTGATTGTTTTTAGAGAAAAATTCAAGACCAATGATAATGTCTTGCTTTTAGGAGCGAAATTTCACAGTGAAATCCCTTTTTATTTAAAAGCCGCAGATGTTTTAATTTTACCTAATTCAGCAAAAAGTAAAATCTCAAAGACCTATACTTCACCAATGAAGATGTTTGAATATATGGCAAGCGGGGTGCCTATAATTGCTTCCAATCTGCCAAGTATAAGGGAAGTGTTGAGCGAGGAGAATGCTTTTTTTGTTGAGCCAGATGATTCTAAATCTTTGGGAGTTGCCATTGATACTGTGTTGAATAATAATGGACTGGCATCGGAAAAGGCCAGAAGAGCCTTTGAAGATGTTAAACAATATACCTGGTATTCTAGAGCAGAAAAGATATTGGAGTTTTTAAAATAAACTAATGAGATCGCATTTTGAAAATCTTAAAGTAAATATTCCTAATCTGGAAGGTATGGAAATTCTTGATCTTGGTGCTGGAAAAGGAAAGTTTCTGATTGAACTTGCTTCAATAAAAATGAAAGCAAAGGGTGTGGAACTTTTTTTGGAATACATAGAAGAAGCAAAAAACTCTGCCTCTATTCACGGCGTTTCGATTGATATTCAGAAGGGGGTTGGAGAGAAGTTGCCATTTGAAGACAAAAGTTTCGACTTTGTAAACATGTCTGAAGTTATTGAACATGTTGATAATCCTGAAAAAGTTTTGAAAGAAACGAATAGAGTCTTAAGGAATGATGGAAAGGTTTATATAAGCGTGCCAAGCCGCTTCAGTATTAAAGATACGCACTTTCATTTGTATTTTGTAAATTGGGTTCCAAGAACATGGAGCGACACTTTTATTTCGATATTTGGCAGACATAAAAATTATTCAAAAGACGCAGGGAATCAAAAACTTAAAGATCTTCATTATTATACAAAAATGCAGTTTAAAAAACTTGCTAGCGAGACAGGTTTTGAAGTCGAGGATATCCGAGAATTAAAAATCAAAAAAGAACGTGGCTACAAGAAACTTTTGTTGCCGGTTTATATTTTGATTTCAGGATTTTATTTCAACACTTACCATTTTCTATTAACCAAAAAATCCTAGGATTTTTTTCTTACTATATCGTAGGAATAAACGAGACGAAACAAGCGGCTTACAGATATTCCTATTATAAGCCCCATCAATCCCCAGAGCAGACCAAAGGCTATTAAGGCAACCTGGAGAACTCCGCTTATAACATTGAAATAATAGAGTTCTTTTTTCTTTGCTTTGGCTTGCAATAATGTTGTTGGTATGACGCTTGCGGTTGTCAGAAGAGAGATTGAATATATTTGTGATAAAAATATCGAGCTTGTGTATTGAGGAAATAATAGTTTATATATAAAAGGTGCGGCGATTACATAAGCAATAACAATCAATGCCATACATCCTGTGAACCATAATATTTTATTAAGCATTGATCTGACAGCCATTTCGGAGTTTTGTTCTGAAAATTTTGGTTGAGCTATGTTGGATGCGCTTTTTGTCAAACCTTTTATTTGTTCTGGGATAGCAATGGCGAAGGAATAAATAGCCAAGTCTACGGGGCCAAGAAAATGGAATGTCAAAATACTGTCCGCTTTATCTACAAAACCATTGAGCACGCCCATAATGCTTAAATGGGTTCCATATTCTAGAGCGGTGTCGTCGATTTCATTATTTGGTTTGTATACAAACCTTGCATAACAATAAATTATTACCTCGGTAATTAAGCTTGAAACCATATATGCTGAAATCAAAAGAATTACACTTTTGCTAAACCATGCTGTGATCAAAGTTGAGAAAGTGATAATAAGCTGCGCTGATCCAGATGTTAAGGCGCTTCTTTTGAAATCTTTTTTTCCGGTAAAAAAAGAATCTGATAGTCCCGCACTTGAGTACAGGGGTGTGATTACGGCTATAACGAGTAAAGAAATTGCAATATAAGTATTTTTTTCTAGAAAATAATATCCAGCAAAACCAATAAAAATAAGCAGCATTGGTATGCTCCATTTTAAATTTTTTCTAAAACCTAAAGAAAGCGTACCTTCAAATCCTTTTGATACAGAGTTAATTATTGCGGTGCTTAATCCCGTAAGTGAAAAAGAGCTTATAACTCCGGCAAGCGCCAAGATGTATTTATAAGTGCCGTATGTTTCTTTGCTCAAAAGTCTGGCAAATCCCAAAGCTAGTATAAAAACAGCGAGCGAACTCAAAGTCTGGGACACAGTAACCCAAAACCCGCCTTTGGCCAGGTAGATCATATCAGTCTTGGTATATTTTTCGGTTTTGCGGAGGAGATTATGGATTTTTATTTTTATGTTTTCCATTTTTATTTATGTGTTATAGTATAGCCCATGAAAGTGGCATTTAAAAACATTTTGAAATTTTTAATATTCGTCATTCCATTTCTGGTGCTTGTAGTTCCAGATGCAATGTTTTTTCCTTTTATAACCGGCAGGGCATTTCTGTTTAGGGTTGCTATTGATCTTGCCGTAGGAATTTATTTAGGACTGATTATTCTTGATAAAGATTCTCGGCCTAAAAATAATTTTCTCAACTGGTGCGTTTTCTCACTTGTTGTGGTGGCATTTGCAGCTGACTGCTTTGCATTTGTACCGTTAAAAGCCCTATGGAGCAATTATGAGAGAATGGAGGGATTTGCAACTATTGCTCATCTGGCTATTTTCTTTTTGATTTCTTCTACTATTTTTTCTGCCAAAGATTGGCGAAGATTTATTTATGTCTCTCTAGGGGTGGCAACTTTTATGGCCTACTACTCGGGCATTCAGATGATTGGAGAAATTGGTATTGATCAAGGAAGTACAAGAATTGACGGTACTTTAGGAAACGCTGCATACTTAGCGATATTTTTTGCTTTCCACGCATTCTTTTTGCTTATGCTTTTGTTTGGCAAGCCTGGTAAAAAATTGAAAGGCATTGCGGAAAGCGTTGGCCTAGGCTCGTTGGCTTTTGTTGCTTTTTATATTTACAAAATGTCTGTATATAAACTTCATCCATCAGCAATCGGATGGTTGATGCTTGTGTTTGCCATAGCTCTTTCTGTTGTTTTGGCAATCCTCCGATATTTTGATTATGCTCCGGTAGACAAAAGAGAAAAAGTTGAAAAGATTGTTTCAACAGTTTTATATTTATTTGGCTTTGCGGTCTTTTCTTGGCTGGTTTATGAAACTCAAACCAGAGGCACAACACTCGGGCTTTTGGGTGGCCTTTTGGTTGCCTCAATTTACATTCTTGTAAGAGAAAAGCATGACAAAGCCATAAGAAAAATTTCTTGGGGCTATATTATTTTGCTTCTGGTTGTTGTTGGGGGATTTTTCATTATTAAAAACACTTCCTTTGTACAGAACAACCAAAGTCTGGATAGATTCGCTACAATTTCTTGGAGCGATTCAAGTAATCAAGCGAGGCAGTATATATGGCCAATGGCTGTCGAAGGTTCTTTTTCCTCAGTTAAGACATCAATTATAGGTTGGGGACAAGAAGGATTTATTTATGTCTTTGCAAAATATTACGATCCTCGCCTTTGGAGTCAGGAGCCATGGTTTGACCGCGCACACAACGAATTCTTAGATTGGCTAGTTGCGGGCGGACTGCTTGGATTCTTGGCCTACGTTTCAATTTACGTTGCCGCCGTAAGGATGGTTATTAAATCTCCGGAATTTCCAGAACAGGAAAAGGCCTTGATTATTGGGGCCATCGCCGCGTACGCATTTCATAATCTTTTTGTTTTTGACAATCTTTCAAGTTACATACTTTTCTTTACGCTGCTTGGTTTTATTATGAGTCGGCATCAAGGCGAGAGGGAATTGCATTCCGAAAAAGAAGAAAACCAAGCAAAAATATATCTTCCACTAGGACTGGTTTTGGGAATCATTCTTGCTTTCTGGATAAATTTAAATCCTTATGAACAGAATATTACTTTGATCGACGCGCTTCGCCAGCTTCCGGCCCAAAACGGGGTGCCGTATTCTTGCGTCAGCGTAACAGACAAAATTTCAAGCGACGGATCTGTGCAGGAAGTTTGCAACAATGCCGAGCCTACTTTGGATCTTTTCAAAAAAGCTCTTGCTTACAACACATTTGGCGAAGCGGAAACCAGGCAGTTTCTCTTGGAGACAGCTTCAAATGTTGATAGCGATCCAAATACATCCAATCAGTCCAAAGAAGACTTTGCGTTACTTGTTATTTCGGAATATCAAAAACAAATCAAGGAAAATCCTTATTTCGAAACCCCGTATTTTGATTTTGGCAGCTATTTGGAGAGCATTGGCCAGTTTAATCAGGCCAAGACCGTGTTTGAGGCAGCAGTTAGTCTTTCTCCAACACGCCAGCTTCCTTATATGAAATTAGGAGAGATTGATTTAGAGCAAAACGATATAAATGACGCAATAAGCTATTTCAAAAAGGCTTATGATTTGGATCACACATATCCTTTGGCGGAATCCGAATACGCCATGAGTTTGGTTTACGGCAAGGATTTAAAGGATGCTCTGCCTTTGCTGGCGGATCTGCCTTACAAAGATGGTGGTATAACTCCTAACCTTGTTCAAATTCTTGGCCAGAGCGGCTACGGTTCTTATGCAGTTGCAATGCTTCAAAAAAGAATTTCAATTGCTCCACAAGATCAAAGCGCCTATGTTCTGCTTTCCGAGGTGTATATTGCTCTCAAGGATCCTGCCGATTCAGCCAAGGTAATTAATTTACTTGAAGCAAAAAATCCAAAATTAGACACTGCAACACTGCAATATTTGGAAACTTTGAGCTCAACTACTCCAAGCCAAGCTTAATAGTTTGACTTCAGGCCTCAAAATGCTAAAATTTGGCTGTGAGTGGCAGAGTAATATTTGCAGACTCTAAAAGTAAACATCCGCAAAGCCCCGCTCCGGCGGGGTTTTGTGTTTCTGGTAATTTTTTTTATTTTACGATATCCTTAGTTCCAGCGTTCTGCCAAGGCTGGCGGCTGCACTCACAAAATGATGTTTACTTTGGAGCTCGCACCCGCCAGCCTTGGCAGAACGTTTTTTAATATGAATCTTAAAATAATAGAAAATGTAGAACTTGCAGAGCATACAACCTTCCGAGCTGGCGGTCGAGCAAAGTATTTTACAGAAATTGATTCTCTTGCAAATTTGGTTGAGGCGGTTGATTTTGCCAAAAAAAATAATTTAGAAATTCATATTCTGGGCGGAGGATCTAATACTCTTTTTAAAGACGGTTTGCATAATAAAATTTTCCTAAAAATCTGCATAAAAGGAATTGAATTAAAAGAAGTTGGAGAAAACATTTTACTAAAAGCTGGAGGGGGGGAGAGCTGGGATAAGGTTGTAGAAATTTCTTCAGACAAGAATTTTTGGGGAATAGAAAACTTGTCGGCAATTCCTGGAACTGTCGGTGGAGCGGTTGTTCAAAACATTGGAGCTTATGGTGTAGAGCTCAAAGATGTGCTGGCTCTGGTTTCTGTTTTTGATATCAGAGAAAAAAAAGTAAAGATTCTTTCGGGTATTGATTGCCAGTTTGGATATCGAGAAAGTATTTTTAAGAAAAAAGAAGGCAAGAATTTTATCGTGCTTGATGCGACCTTGATTATCTCTAAAAAACCTAATCTCCAGATTACTTACAAAGATTTGCAGAACTCTTTCGGTAACAAAACACCCCAGACATCTTTGGAAGTTAGAGAAGTTGTAATTGAAATAAGAAAAAATAAGTTTCCTGATTTAAAACAGTTTGGTACAGCAGGGTCTTTCTTTAAGAACCCTGTTGTTTCTAAAAACGAGTATGAAAATCTTTTGAAAAAATATCCAAATATTGCAGGACATGAATTTGGAGGAAAAATTAAACTTTCGGCAGCCTGGATTTTGGATAAAATTTTGAATTTAAAAGGATTTCAGGAAGAACAGGTGTGTTTGTGGAAAGATCAGCCGCTTGTGGTTGTAAATTTAGGCAATCAAAACGCAGAAAAAATAATTTCTTTTGCAAAAAAAATAAAAGAAAAAGTTTTTGAAGAAACGAAAATTAATTTTGAAGAAGAAGTAATCGTTCTTTGAGTTATCCACATTTTTTTATTTTTATCTATTGCGATTTAATTGATAAAGAGAGATAATTTAAGTAGAAAAAGTTTTCCGAGGTCGCAGAAAACTTTTAACTTATAAGAAATAACCGGCTCATTCTTTTCCTCCAACTATTCATTTTCATAAGAAAAGATTAAGCCAAACTCAAATGGCTGCAAAGAAAAAAAAGGCTAAGGCTTCAAAAAAGTCTAAGGCTAAGAAGACAAAAAAGAGAAAATAATTTCTCTTTACCACTTAAACAAGGTCCCCGCTGTAGAAATACTTGGGGATTTTGTTTTTTATACAGGCGAGGAACATATTTGCAAATGATTTGCATTTGGTGTAGGATATTTTAATGAAAAAAGAAACAAATTTTACTGAGCTTTTGAGGAATGCTGGTTACAAAGCAACTCCCTCCAGAATTCAAATTTTGGATGTGTTAGCCAAAGAACAACATCCTGTAAATATCGCTTTTTTATATAAGAAACTGAAAGGAAAAATGGATCAGACCACAATTTACAGGACTTTAAACAGCTTGGTTGAATCAAAATTTGTTAACAAAACTCAGATTGATAATTTGGCGGCATACTTTGAACTTGCTCTGGGAAGAGCGCATCATCATCACATTGTCTGTACCAGTTGCCAAAAAATTGAAGACTTTATGGTTTCCGATGAAGAGCGTTTGGAAAAGCAGGCCCTTCAGAAATCAAAGTCATTCTCAAAAATTACCAGCCACACTTTTGAACTTTATGGTCTCTGTAATTTTTGCGCAAAATTATAAATTTAAAATAAAACATGAGTAAAAAAAGTATCGTAGTTCTTGTTGTCGTAATCATTTTGGTTGGTGTCGGAATTTTTTTTGGAATTTCAAATAATCCGAAAACTGCAAGCCAAAATTCCAGTGTTATTAAAGTTGTAGCTGCCGAGAACTTTTGGGGAAGTTTGATTAGTCAGCTTGGTGGAGATAAAGTTTCGGTGGTCAGCGTTGTTTCGGATCCAAACGCCGATCCGCATGAATACGAAAGCAACACACAAACCGCTCTAGATTTTGCGAATGCAAATTACATTATCTTAAACGGCGCGGGCTACGACAGCTGGGGAGATAAGTTAATCAGCGCAGATCCCAATCCAAATCAAAAAGTTTTGAAAGTTTCTGATTTGCTCGGCAAAAAGGAGGGTGACAATCCGCATTTTTGGTACAGTCCTGAATATGTCAACACAGTGGTACTTCAAATGAAAAAAGACCTTGAAACAATTGATCCAAAAGACACTCCATATTTTGAAAGCCAGTACCAAACCCTGACAAATTCGCTATTGGGATATCAAAACCGCATTAAAGAAATAAAACAGCAGTTCGGTGGAACAAAGGTTGCTGCCACAGAAAGCATATTTGTCTACCTTGCAAACGCTTCCGGCCTAGACCTTGTTTCTCCTCCAGATTTTATTGAAGCTGTGGCTGAAGGCAACGATCCTCCAGCTCAAAGTGTTGTGGAATTTCAAAATCAACTCCAAAGTGGAGGTATGAAAGTATTGGTTTATAACGAGCAGACTGTCACTCCAATTACCGAAAATATGAAAAAGATTGCCGCGGACAAAGGAATTCCTGTCATAGGAATCACCGAAACAATCCAGCCACCGGATGTTTCGTTTCAAGACTGGATGAACAGTGAATTGATTAATCTGACAAATGCGCTCAATGCCAATGCGCTGGGACAATAAATAAGAGATAATTAGTTAATGGAATCCAAGAACAATTTACAGCAAAGTTCAGAAATAATTCTCGCAAGAAATCTTTCTTCTGGTTATAAAAATCACATAGTTTGGCAGAACGCGAGTTTTGAAGTTTCGCGCGGAGAATTTGTAGGAATTTTGGGGCCGAACGGCGCGGGCAAAACTACGCTTTTCAAAATGCTTTTGGGTTTGCAGGATCCGATTGCTGGGGAACTAAAAATTTTTGGAAAAGAGCCGATGCGCGGCAATCCGCGCATCGGCTACATTCCCCAGCGCAGGCCTGTGGACAGCGAGATGAAAATTGAGGCCATTGAAATCGTGCGTCTTGGCCTTATGCAAAATTATTGGAGTTGCTTTTCTACTGAAAGTTCTTCAAAACAAATTGAAAAATCGATGCAGGCGCTCAAGGACTGTGGATGCGGAAAATTTGGCGCATCGCTCGCTTGGCACGCTCTCCGGCGGCGAACTGCAAAGAGTGTTTTTGGCGCAGGCTCTTGTCGGAGATCCGGAGATTCTTTTGCTTGACGAGCCACTGACAAATCTGGATATCAAAAGAGAATCAGAATTAGTTTCTTTGGTGCATTCAATTGTCCATTCCAAATGCGTCACGGCGCTTTTGATTGCCCACAACATCAATCCGCTTTTACCGTTTTTGGACAAAGTGATTTACATAACAAACGGCAGGGTGGCGGAAGGCAATCCAAAAGAGGTTTTGACTTCGGAATCTTTATCGGCTCTATATGACGCGCCGGTGGAAGTGCTCAAAGATTCTCACGGCCGGGTGGCCATAATTGGTGGGGAAGAAGGCGGACATTATCACGATCACAACCACAAAATATGAATCCAATTTTTAGCATAAATTTAATATCAGATTTTCAAACGATGTGGCAGTACGATTTTATGCAGCATGCTTTTGAAGCCGGCACGATTGTTGCAATCATTGCAGGAGTAATCGGGTATTTTGTGGTGCTTCGCAAATCTTCTTTTGCTTCCCACGCGCTTTCGCACGTAGGCTTTACGGGCGCGGCTGGCGCGGTGCTGTTCGGACTTGATCCGCTCTTGGGGCTTTTTGTTTTTACGATGAGCGGCGGAATTTTTATGGCAGTTCTCAGCAAAAAAGCCAAAAATCTGGACGTACAAATTGGTGCTGTGCTGGCGTTTATGCTCGGTCTTGGCGTGCTGTTTATTTCACTCTACAAAGGCTATGCCACAGAGGCTTATTCTATTTTGTTTGGAGAAATTTTGGGCATAAGCCAAAATGATGTGCTCATTACCCTTGTCGCCGGAATAATAGTGCTTATCGTTTTTGTTTTTTCTTACAAGCCGCTTTTATTTACGTCTTTGGACGAAGAAGTGGCAGAGGCCAAAGGCATTTCAATTGCCACGACAAACCTTTTGTTTATGCTTCTGGTGGCTGCGGCAACATCAATTTCAGTGCAGGTTGTCGGCGTGCTTTTGATATTCGCTTTGATGATTACACCCGCTGCCGCTGCAGAGAGAATTTCCAAAAAGCCGATCAACGGGCTTTTGCTTTCTGTCCTGATTGCTCTGCTTTCCACATGGCTCGGGCTTTTTGTGGCGTTTTATCTGCCATATCCGGTGAGTTTTTTCATCACAACAATCACTTTTGTAATTTATCTGGTTACTCGCATTTTTGCATAACTATTTTGTAATCTTTTGCATGCACCAGCGTCATAGGAAATGGCGTAATTTTTAATGTTACAATACTAGCCTAATAAATAATTAAAAAGTTTATGAAAATCACAAAAATAGGCCATTGCTGCTTGATATTGGAAGACAACGGCGTTAAATTTATGACGGACCCAGGAAATTTTACCATTGAAGAGCAGGAAAAAATCACCGGTCTGGATGCAATTATAATTACACATGAGCATCAGGATCATTTTCACTCAGATTCAGTCAAAAAACTTTTGGCCAAAAATCCAAATGCTGTGGTGGTGACCAATACTGCTGTGGGCAAACTGCTTGCCGATATGGGAATCACGCACACACGAGTTGGCGACAAAGAATCAGCTGAAGTCAAAGGAGTCAAAATTGAAGGCTTCGGCAAAGAACACGCGCCGATTTATCAAACAATGGGCGCGTGTGAAAACACTGGTTACTTTATTTTTGATAAATTTTATTTTCCTGGAGATAATTTTTATGCGCCAGAAAAACCCGTGGACGTATTAGCGCTCCCTGTTGCTGCGCCTTGGATGAAAATGTCTGAGGCAATAGACTTTGCCAAAAAAGTAAAAGCCAAAAAGGCATTCGGTGTGCACGACGGAATGATACAGCCAATGTTCCGCGGGTTTGTTGGCATGGCGCTCAAGATGTTCGTCCCAGAAACGGAATATACTACTCTACAAGATGGCGGAAGCAAGGAGTTTTAGTACAACTAATAAAATAAATATTATGAACATGATCAAAGACAAAATTACAATTGTAACTGGCGCATCAAGCGGTATTGGAGAAGCCACAGCCAGATCTTTGGCAAAGGAGGGTGCAAAGGTTGTTCTTGTTGCTAGGCGCAAAGACAGAATTGATACCTTGGCAAAAGAAATAGAAAAAACAGGAGGAACAGTGTGGGCGATTGCAACTGATATTAATGACAGAAAAAACTGTGAAGAGGTAGTGAAGCAGGTGAAAGAAAAATGGACGACAATAGATATTCTTGTTAACAATGCCGGAGTTATGCTTTTGGGTCCTGCTATTGGTGCGCCTATTGAAGAATGGGAAGAGATGGTTAAAGTGAATCTCCTTGCACTTATGTATATGACGCACGAAGTGTTGCCTATTATGAAGGAGAAAAACAGCGGCCATATTATAAATGTTTCAAGCGTTGCCGGTAGAACCACCAGTCCAATAAGCGCTGTTTATAATGCTACGAAGTGGGGTGTGAATGCTTTTACAGAAGCGCTTAGGCAAGAGTTCTCGGCAGGAAAATTGGCTATTCGCACGACAATCATTGAGCCAGGCGCAGTGATTACTGAACTTGCAAGTCATAACAGACCAGAGATTCAGGAGGGAATGAAAGAGCGGTTTGCAAAAATGAAAAGACTTGAAGTTGACGACATTGCTCGTTCTATTATTTATGCAGTAAGCCAACCAGCACATGTGAATGTTAACGAAATTCTCATCAGACCTACGGATCAGCCAAATTAGTTTTTAGGAATTGTTTTTTGAATATAAAAAATTCCCCAAAAGTTTTGGGGAGCGAAGGATGTTACAAGGCGATTGTACCCAGCTTACTTCTTGTTCAAAAGTATTATTGCGGCAGTGGCACAGCCAAACCCGACAACTTTGGCTAAGGATACACCTCTATCCATCGCGATCTGGTAACAAGCAGTCACGATTGCTTGAATCACGACCATAAGAATGACGAGCAGTCCAACAGATGACTGACTACTCGACGCAAGGTAACTTGTCATACACATCATTCCTATTGCGCTAACAGCCGCAGAGCCGAGGAGCATCCGCCAATCTGCTCCAGCTAGGTTTTTTATCTGGCCTGTAGCAAATGGAAAGATGAACATGAAGACAGCGAATGTGAAAACCGCTGCCATGATGTTTCCGCCAAGCTTGCTCTTGTTGAGAAGCAGCGGGTAAATGCCGAACATGAGTCCAGCAAGGACCGCTTGGATTTGTGATTTGTCCACGTTTTCCTTTCTTGTTTGGTTGAAATTGAACTAATTAAATACCGCGAGATTGTGACATTTATACACAATTGTGTCAATATTGGTCTCAATTGCTTTGGGCGAATACAGTAGAACTTGTTTTGGGTAAAAAAATTGCTCAAAGCTGCGGGGCTTTGAGCGAAATTAGCGGATTACCGCATTGCTGTCAAAATGGAACGTCGGTTCTTCGTCATCTCCGCTGGTGCGCTCGGCGGGATGGGTTTTTCCATCGGTACTGACGACGAGGTGTTTCCCATCTTGATACCCTTGGTAAACCACTTTACAATTTCGCAGATATTCTCCTGTTTGAGAAACAGCGTCGTAGGCGTGACCGATTGCGGGCTGGGTTCTTGAGACTAATAAGTCTTGGTTCATAACTGGTTGAAAGATTACAATAATAATCTGGTTTGTCAAATTTCGTTTTGGGTAAGACTAAAGGTAGTCTAACGTCAAAGATAGAGTTATCATTAAGGTCGGCATTATTAGTTTAATAGTTTAATTATTTAATTTTATGAAAACAATGACATGCGCTCAAATGGGCGGAGAATGCGATGCAAAGATCAGCGGAAGCACTCCAGATGAAATGATTACCAATGGTATGAAGCATCTAGAAGAATCTCATCCAGAAATGGCTGAGGATGTGAAGAAATCAGATCCAAAAGACCCTATGATGGTGGAATGGAAAAACAAGTTTGACAAGGATTTTGCCGCAGCTCAGGAAATGTAACAAAGCCGCGAAAGCGGCTCAATAAAAATTACAGTTCCTCGGAGTCGGTTAAATGGTCAGGATTCAATTTTGTCAAAGGTTCAATATCTAGACAAACACTTTTGAATAAATTTTCATCAAAATCGCCAAATTTTTGTTTTATTTTATTTCTTAAATCTTCTGAATCTGTCTTCCCAAAATTCAGAAAATTTTCTAATACTTCTATTTTATATTTTGTGCGGACCATTACTTCCTCTCTGGTTTGATTTTTTGGTATTTCTTGATTGTCTCTGTATCTTTGAAGTCTTTCTTTGTAATCTGCCAGCTTATCTTCCAGATACGAAAATGTTTTCATTTTTCGGGCTTGTTCTGTTGGGTCTACAATACCATCATCTTTGATTTCAAACATAACAAAATATTATCACGTTTATAATTTTTATTTTAACCTGGGGATTATACTTTTGCCAAAAGATTTTCAATTTCTGTTTTTAACTTTAAATCGTTTAGCCATTCAGATGGAAGAGAATCTATACCATTTGCTATGCCAATAATTGTTCCAAGCACTAATCCTCGCGCGGAGCTATCTCCGCCGGCAAGTGCATTGATGCGCAAAATGTCCGCGCTGTCTTTGGTGTTGATAATAAGCAAAAACATTACTGCAATGAAAGCATCAGGAAGCGCGCACGACTGGCCAATTTCTTTTATAGCTTGCCGAGGATCCATAGAAAGTTCTGCGTAATGAGTTGCCTTTGCAAAGCTTTCTTTTATCATCTTTGAATCTGATTTTTCGGCAACAGTCTTAATTGTTGTCTGGATATCAGTTTGATTTTCTGACAAAGAATAACAAACTTCGCTAAGATATTTTGTGGTTTCTTTTACAAGTTCGGAGTTGTGGGTGAGGCTGGCTTGAAGCATTACAGCATCAACTGCTTCTTTTTCTGATTTCTGCAAATATGAGTACAAAGGAGCAATAAAAAGTCCTCGTGCTACTCCTGCTAATTCTTCGCTTGAAGAAGCTGCTTGGGTTAGAGGTTTTCCCGCCGCGATGTTTTCTAAAGTATCTTTTGTCGCGTGGTCTTTATAGCTTTGTGTTCCTGACTGCCAAAATTCCAGCCAAGATTTCATAAAAGATTCTGCATCAAATACACCCCCGTTTTCCATACAGTTTTTCAAAACCAAAAATGCCTGGTCGCCAATGTGCGTCTGGTCTCCTTTTGTCTTGCCTGGATGGTAGGAAGTTCCAGGCGCAGACAATACATCAAGAGTGGGAAATTTTTTATCAATCTCTGCGGTGTCATAGATCCAATGAGGACCTAGAGCTAGACTATCGGCAATAAAGGCTCCAAAAACCCCGTTTTCAAATGTGTTTTTTGATTTATTCATATTTATATTATAGCAAATAAGAAGTTGGAAATTTTTGTATAAAAATTGAGAAACTTTTCTTTGTGTGCTAAAAAGGTGTTTGCATGAGTACTTTAGATATTTCTTCAGATGTCGATTTGGAAGCAATCGCCCAAAGAATCAAAGCCAGAGACCAGGAAGCAATGGGACAGCTGGTGATATCCCTTCAGACGATTGTCACCGCTATCATCATGAAAGTTGTTCATAATCAGCATGATTCGGAGGATGTTTTCTCCGAGGTAATGGTGCAAGTCTGGGACCTCATCGATAACTTCAACCCCAGCAAAGGCAAATTTATGGGTTGGATCGTTACGCTGGCTCGTCGTCGGGCTATTGACAGGCTGCGGGCAAAGCAGACCTTCCACAGGTATCACGACGAATTAGCAAGGGAGCAGTCATTCCTTGAAGGGAGTCTTTCTGATTTCTCTGAAATGATTGATCTCGATGAAGATGTGCGCGAGAGAGTTCGTCAACTGATAAATAGCGAAGGGATTCCTGTGGCACAGAGGGAGGCGCTCTACCTTGCTTTCTTTGGCGGCCTTAGCCATAGGGAGATTGCTCTACGGACAGGCAAGCCGCTTGGCACAATCAAGACTCGCTTGGAGCTTGGCATGGCCAAAGTCGAAAGCCTGATTCGGAACGATTCAATCTGCAAAGATTGGATCCTTGCAGACAGTATGTGAGACCGAAAGGTCTCAATTTTTTTTATTTAAAAATCTTGAAATGAAAATTTAATTATAAAAAATTCGCCCAGAGTGAGCGATTAAAACGGCAAAATAGGATAACGAAACAATAGGTAAAGAATGATGCAGCATGCCACCTCTGCACATAAAACGTGTCCTGGTCTTCCAGTGAAAAGTCGTAATTCAAGAAGGAGATGATCCTTCTGTTCCGCTAAAGTTTTAAAGAGCTTCATATAAACAATTTTCCACGTATCTGTACAAATGTCAATGTTTTAAATTGAGTAGTTAAACGTCAAAGATAGAGTTATTATTAATATATGAGAAAAATAATTACCACAACATTTTTAACTTTAGACGGCGTGATGCAAGCGCCAGGCGGACAGGAAGAAGATAAAACAGGCGGCTTTGCATATGGCGGCTGGAGTATGAAGTATTGGGACGAAGTGGGAGGAAATATTATGACCGGCTTTATGAATCTGCCGTTTGAACTGCTTTTAGGGAGAAAAACATATGATATTTTTGCAGCTTATTGGCCAACTTCAAATCAAGACTCCGTAGTGGCAAATCCGTTTAACTCTACCAAAAAATATGTTGTTTCAAATAATCCAGATACAAAGACTCCTTGGCAGAATTCAACACTCGTGACAGGCGACGTGGTGGCAGAAATCCAAAAACTCAAAGCCATGGACGGCCCGGATTTGTGGGTGCATGGCAGCGGCAACCTTATCCAAACTCTGCTTCAAAATAATCTGATAGACCGAATGCATATTTGGATATGCCCATGCACGGTTGGCGGAGGCAAGCGCTTGTTTGCAGAAGGCACACAACCAGAAGACTTTAAACTTGTTGACTCCAAAATCTCCAAGACTGGCGTGATTATTGCTACATACGAACCCGCCGGCCCGCTCAAAACCGGCTCATTCGCGGGGTAATTGTTTGTGGTAAAATATTGGCTATAAATTAAAAGCTAAGAAGAAAAAGTGATGGATTTTGAAGA
Organism: uncultured bacterium; assembly: GCA_963766885.1. Lineage (GTDB taxonomy): Bacteria > Patescibacteriota > Minisyncoccia > Phycocordibacterales > CAIRYW01 > CAIRYW01. The sequence goes on from CAVYBO010000001.1 coordinate 162,538, forward strand.
ACTGGAAGAAAAAATTGACTCTCTTGAAGAAGAAATTAGAGTCTTAAAAGACAAGGTTATGTGGATAGAAATTATCGGTTTTATCTACATTCTCATAGTTCTATTTATAACCCATACTATTTAGGATAATTAACATAGTGTAGTTATTTTAAAAATTTAAGGTAAGAAGTAGATTTAACTTTACAAAACCATTTTTTATGAGATTATTTCCCCATGGAATTTCAATGGCAATCTCTACATAATCTTGACTCCTATAGCTATCTTTGCGGCTACTGTGGTAATTCTTTAGCCTCAGCACTGGGTTATTCGGCGGCCCACTTTAATGTTCCAGGACTTCCTTCGGGTCGTCACGCGTTTATATACATATGTCATCATTGTCAGAAACCAACATTTTTTAACATAAATTACAGCGAACAAACACCTGGTGTAAAATTTGGTAATTATGTAAAAGATATAACTGATGAAAAAGTAGCTTCTCTCTATGATGAAGCCAGAAGATGTTTTTCACAGAATGCTTTCACATCTGTTGTTTTAGCTTGTAGAAAACTTTTAATGCACATAGCCGTAGAGAAAGGTGCGCCGGCCGGAAAGAATTTTATTGAATATGTTGAATATCTATCAACTCAAAATTATATTCCACCCGATGCAAAAGATTGGGTTGATCATATAAGAAAAAAAGGAAATGAAGCGAATCATGAAATTACGGTTATGTCTGAAGAAGATGCAAAAGATCTACTTGGTTTTTCAGAAATGCTACTGAAATTAGTGTATGAATTCCCGGCTAATATTAAGAAAAAAACAGCGAAACCTTAATTTCAAATATGGAGGCAACAACATCAATCGCAATAGCTGATCTTATTAATTTGTCGCAAGGACTAGCTAGTACTAACCTAGGATATTTAGAAGTTGCTGTTGCTATAATTGCTATTATTATAGCATTATTGGGAACCGCTTTTTATGTTTTCAATTTTAAACCTCTAAAAGACCTACTTGATAAACAAGAGGATGCCATTAAAGATTTGAAGAAAGAGGTCAAAGATAGTTTTGATAAGGCAGAAGGGTCATTAAATAAAACTACCGCTGAATTTAAGGATAGTTATTCGAAGGAAATATCAACAACTTTAGAAAGTAGAGAAGAAAAACTTCTATCAGATGTTAAATCTCAGATAGCAATTTTAGATAAAAATTTATCTCAAAAAATTGAAGATGTTACAAAAATAAAAGATGATAACCTAAAAACCGTAGTCTTATCAGAGATTGGTAGCCAACTACGTGCTTTGGAAAAGAGTCTAATTGCCAACGTTGCTGAGTACAAAGAATCAAACATCAAAGAATTGTCTACATTAAAATCTGATTTAGATTCAGGTTTAAGAGAATTGAAAATGAAAGTTAAGGAATTAGAGGCTTTTAAATACCACACTGAAGGAAAAATGGGAGGGATTCTATATTTAATGGATGTACTTGAAGATTATATTAAATATAAACCGCATTTACTTGAATTTAGGTTAGAAGAAATCAAAGAAAGAATAGGTCAATACTCTTTAACTAAGGAAAGAAGTGACAGGTTAAAAGCAATTCTAAATAAAATAAAAGGTAAAGAGTACGATAAAATAATTGCTGAAATTGAAAGCGCAATTGTCTTAGAAGAAGAAAAAAAATAATTTTCTAATGATGTGAATGGCCGCCGGAAGTTTTTTCTCCTGGTTTTAGGAAATAGGTTGCGATGAGTGTGGTGATTGGTACGCAAAGGATTAGACCTATGGAGCCTATGAGAATTCGGACGATTTCTGTGGCAAAGATTTCTTTATTAATGGTGTAAGCCAATCCGTAAGTAGAACTTTGTGCCAAAAGCAGGATTGGAAGTGCTGCGCCCACGTAGGCGATTGCCAAAGTGTTGACCAACGCGCCGATGTGTTCGCGGCCAATGCGGATGGCGCGTTTGTAAATTTGCTTCTTGTTTACATTGCTATTCATTTCATTGCTGTGTGTATTTGCTGCATTCAATAATTCTTCCACGGCCACAGCTTGGCCTATACTGATGTCGTAGAGCACTCCAAGAAGTCCAATCATAATTGCGCCAAAGAGAAGGCCAACCAAATCAATTGTGCCGCTGGAATTAAAATTCAAGAAAGAAGCTTCTTCACTGTTGTAGCCTGTCAGGTTGGCGGCGTGGATAAAATAATAGGCTGCGAGTCCTGTGATGATGACGGTGATAATCATTCCCACAACTGCGGCTGAGGTGGTGCGGTTGAATCCGTGGGTGATGTATGAGCCGACGATTATGATGAGCGATGCAATACCTATGCTAAGAAACGCGGGCGAGTATCCAGCAAGGATTCCTGGAATGAGGAGATAAAAAATAATAATCATACTGCCACAAAGGCTCACAAATCCGCGCACACCTTGGATGCCGCCAAAAATAATTGTCAGCGCTAAAAATATTAATGCCAAAACCAAAAGAACATTGAGGCGATATGGATCCGAAACAGAATACTCATCTTGATTGCCGTCGGTTGTGTGATGCAGATAAAACTCATCTCCGGTTTTGAGCTGCACGTAGTCGTTATCAAAAATAATTGTGCGGCCAGCATCAACTCCACTCATCACGTATGCTTTGAGAGTTTGGATTTGGGAAACTGTGTTTGTGCCAGCGACTGTAGAAGTGCCTTGATTTGAAACACCCACAACTTGAGCTTTTTCTATAACATCAAGCGTGCCTTGCGGGGCAGAAGTTGTGGCTGTTTGAGCGAAGGCGTTTGAGGCGTCAAAAATTAAAAACAAATAGAAAAAAATCAACGCGTTTTTCATTATTTTAGTATAACATTTTAGAATAATAAACTTCGCTATTCAGCTCTTGCAGAAGTTTGGTAGAGAGTAACAGCTTGTTCCAAAAGTTTATCTTTAGCAAAATCAACGTCGGTATCGCCTTGCAATTCTTTTACGGCAACAAAGACAAAATTACTATTAACTCTTTTGTACATCTTTTTACTTGCCACAAGCGTCCTGACTTGGCAGTCATCGATATAAAGTTTTCCTTTTAAAGAATCTAAAACCGTTTTTGCCATATTATCCACATCTCGGGTATCGTAATCTTTCTTGAGCAGGAAGAATTGCAGTATAAAAACCACAACTTCTTTTTTGGATGGAAAAGTGGGCAGGTTTATTATTTCTCTGGTAATTGTTTTATCAACCAAAGTTTTAAATGCAGAAACTTTTTCACCCTCTCTGTCATCTTGCTTTGAGGGGATTATTTCAGTAAGTCCGAACCTGTAGTCAAAATATTTAGACATTTAATGCTTCTTTGCTTGAAATTTCACGCGAGTTTCAACAGGAACTTTTTCTTTTGCTACAAACTTAACTTTTTCTCCAGTCTTAGTGTAAAGACTCACCTGAACTGGCTTGTTTTTATATTGAGTTGCTATAAATGTTACAGTTTTTTTATTCATAGATTTAATTTAATTATATATCACTTTAAAATCAATTGAAAGATACTAATAATAACGTTTGTTTAGTGGAAAAGTTGCATAAAAAAATCGCTTCCCATTTGCATGAGAAGCTAGTGCGCCGGAGCGGGGATGAGGACTTTTTCGTGTTCGGTACCGTCTCCAAGACGGTAAACCTCGACGACTTCTCCGTTGGCCTTGCGGCCGACGCAGTTCTCCTGCTCTTGGAATAGGAAGCCGTAGTTTCCGTGGCCGAATTCAGCGGTCATACGCTGGTTGAAGTCTTTCATTTCGTTGTTGGAGTCCCGGTCCACTTTCTTGAGTTCTTGAGGAATTCCATAGCCGAAAATCCAAATGCATGCGCCCAACAGTAAGACACAAAAGATCACTTTCATATGCTTATAAACTACAATACTAATTACAAAAGTCAATATATTCAATAAAAATCTACATTTTAATTCAAACGTCTTTCAAAATATGCTAAACTAGCGCTTATGTCAGTTTTGCAAACATTATTTGGCGATGCCACAGGCAAATTCATCAAAGCCGCTGAGCCGATAGTCAAAAAAATAAACGATCTTGAGCCTGATTTTCAAAAGCTTACAGATGCTGAATTGAAACAGAAAACTGTTGAATTTAAAGAACGCTTAAATAAAGGAGAGACTTTTGATGATATTTTGCCGGAAGCATTTGCTCTAGTGCGCGAAGCATCCAAGAGGACTTTGGGTTTGAGGCATTTTGACGTGCAGCTTATCGGAGGACTGGCGCTTCACAAAGGAAAGATTGCCGAAATGCGCACAGGAGAAGGTAAGACATTGGTGGCAACATTGCCGCTGTATCTTAATGCCTTAAATGGAAAAGGTGTGCATTTGGTGACTGTGAACGATTATCTTTCTCGAAGAGACGCAGTCTGGATGGGACAGATTTTTGATTTTCTTGGACTTACTGTGGGAGTTATCAATCACGACTCTTCATATTTGTATGACTCAACGCACACAGAACTGGATGAAAAAAGAGATGAAGTGGCCACATACAAAGTCGTCTACGAATTTCTACGACCAATAACTAGACCTGAAGCATACAGAGCAGACATTACTTATGGAACCAACAATGAATTCGGGTTTGATTATTTGCGCGATAATATTTCATATAACGTTACTGATTTAAGACAGAGAGAATTTGAATATGCGATTGTGGATGAGATTGACTCTATTTTGATTGATGAAGCAAGAACGCCTTTGATAATTTCTGGACCCGCTGCGCAGGCGGAAAATTTGTATGTGGTTTTTGCCAAGATTGCAGAAAAACTTCACGAAGGAGAAGATTTTGAAATTGATCACAAAAGGCGAACAGTGTCTTTGACGGACGCGGGAATTGAAAAAGCGGAAAAAGCCCTTGGAGTGGATAATATTTATACTGAAAAAGGAATCAAGTACGTGCATCATTTGGAAACTGCGGTCAAAGCCAAAGGGCTTTTTCATTTGGACAAAGAATACGTGGTGCGCGACGGCGAGGTGATGATTGTGGATGAATTTACAGGACGCATGCAGCCGGGCAGAAGATGGAGCGAAGGCTTGCATCAGGCAATTGAAGCCAAAGAAGGAGTAAAGATAAAAGAAGAAACTCGCACATACGCATCGGTGACATATCAAAATTATTTTAGACTCTACAAAAAACTTGCTGGAATGACAGGAACAGCCAAAACATCAGCGGAAGAGTTTATGAAAGTGTACAAGCTTGAAACAATTGAAGTGCCAACGCACGTGCAGGTGCAGAGAACGGATCATCACGATTTGATTTTCCAGAGCGAAGACGGCAAATTCAGCGCCATTGCAAAACGCGTCAAAGAAATTCATCAAAAGGGCCAGCCGATTCTTATTGGTACGGTTTCGATTGATAGAAACGAACTTTTGAGCGAGAGATTGAGACGTGAAGGAATTCCTCACCAGATTTTGAATGCAAAAAATCACGAAAGAGAAGGTGAAATTATTGCAGGCGCAGGAAATAAAGGTGCTGTGACGATTGCCACAAACATGGCGGGAAGAGGAGTGGACATCAAACTTGGAGGATTGCCCTACAGTGATGAAAAGGCCGAGGAAGTCAAAAAACTTGGCGGACTTTTTGTGCTTGGAACAGAGCGACACGAAGCTAGAAGAATTGATAATCAGCTGCGAGGACGATCCGGACGACAGGGAGATTCTGGCGAGACGCAGTTTATGGTATCTCTAGAAGATAGTTTGATGAAAGCATTTCCAACCGACACAATCAAAAGAGTGATGCAGATGGGATTCCAACCTGATGAGCCGATAAAAAGCAGAATCGTGTCGCATTCTATTGAAAGCGCTCAGACCAAGATTGAAGGTTTGCATTTTGACGCCAGGAAACACGTGCTTGAATTTGACGATGTGCTGAACCATCAGCGAAGCGTGATTTACGGACGCCGCAGAAAAATTTTAACAGGAACAGAAGAAGACGTGCGCGAGGAACTTAATGAAATGTTATCAGGATCTCAGGGTCACAGTCTTCGTTCGCCGTTGGCGAAGTCGCCTGTGACGCCTTCGATCCTACCTAAAGCCGAGGAAGTGCAAGGATTCGAGTCTGTTTTGAAAGAAAAAGAAAAGCAAATTGGCACGGATGCTTTTGTTGCGGGTGTGCGGGCTTTGATGCTGCAAGCGATTGATTTTTTCTGGATGGATCACTTGGAGATGATGGATTATTTGCGAGGCAGTGTGAACTTGCGCGCATATGGCCAGAGAGATCCGCTTGTTGAATACAAAAAAGAAGGACTGATTCTTTTCCGAAACATGGAAGTGTCAATTGCAAATATGGTTGCTGAAGCTCTGCCAAATATGTCTGGACCGATTAAATTGGAAGCAATCAAAAACACTGTAGAAGTCCACGAAGGACCAACTGCTGAAGCGCCTCAAGCTCCAAAACCGATAGCTGTAGAAGCTAAAGTTGGCCGAAACGATCCTTGCCCCTGCGGAAGCGGAAAGAAATACAAAAAATGCGGGGAATTAAACACCGAAGAACACAGAAACCTGATGGCCCAGAAGATGGCAGGTAAGTAGCTGAGCACACCGTCAGTCTAGGCTTCGCCTATCACTTCTGAAACTGCCGCGAGAGCGGCAAACCGGCGGCTCGATTAATTTCGAGCCGCTATTTTTATAATTAATTCTGCTTGACATCTGCAGCTTTTGTAAAAGTTTTTTGGTTTTTTGCACCCGAGAGACAAATAAATTCGAATAAAGTATTATGTACATACTATGATGACAGTGATTTTGCTCATTTATCTTTTTATTATGTTCTTTATCATATTCTTTACGATATTCCTGACATTTTTTTTAATTCTTCGATACAACCGTCGTTTAAAGGATAAAAAAAATAAAAAACATGAGCGAACTCTGGAGCGATACGAGGCTAACCCTGTCATAGCCCCGATTTCTTACAGAAAATGGGAAGACATGGGCACATTTAATCCCGCTGCCATAAAAGACGACGAGGGATTTGTCCACCTGCTCTATCGCGCTGTTGGAAGCGATGGAGTGTCCACAATCGGCCATGCCAAAAGCCAGACTGAAGACGGATTAAAATTTAATAATAGAACAGCCTATCCAATATTTGTCTCAAGGCCGACAAGTTTCAAAGAAGACAATAAAAATAGTTTGGGAAATGCCTTGCAAATTTACAGTCCACACATGTATGCCTCTGGGGGTAGCTGGGGAGGAGCTGAAGATCCGCGAGCGGTGGTTATTGATGGTCGCGTTTACATGACGTACACATCTTTTGACGGCTGGGAGTCTGTTCGAATTGCAGCCACATCAATTTCTATGGAAGATCTTAAGCAAGAGCGCTGGAATTGGAAGCAGCCGAGATTCATATCACCTCCTGGAGAAATAAATAAAAACTGGGTGCTTTTTCCAGAAAAAATAAACGGTAAATTTGCAGTGTTGCACAGCGTATCTCCGGAAATAAAAATAGCTTATCTGGACAATCTAAATATTCAAGACAACAATTATATAGAGAGTTCAGCGCCATCCGGCGGCAGGGAGGGTAGCTGGGATAATTGGATGCGCGGCGCAGGATCGCCGCCGATAAAGACGGTGCTCGGCTGGCTTGTTTTGTATCACGCTATGGACAAAAACGATCCAAACAAATACAAGCTCGGATGCATGGTCTTGGATCTTAAAAATCCAACCAAAATTCTTTACCGTTCTCCAACGCCGATAATGGAACCGGAAAAAGTTTATGAAAATGACTGGAAGCCCGGAGTGGTTTACGCTTCAGGAGCTTTGATTATTAAAGACGATCTTGTTGTATATTATGGAGGTGGCGATAAATATGTTTGCGTTGCCAAAACTCCACTCAAACCGCTCTTAGCTTGGCTTGTAAATTATGGCCTGCCTGCGGAGGCAGGAAAAGTATAAAAATCATGTTCACCTTAAATAGATCAAAACATAATCCGATTTTGTCCGCAGTAAAAGAGCATCCGTGGGAAGCGGAAGCAGCGTTCAACGGTTGCCCTATAGTTAAAGGAGATAAAACTTACATATTATACAGAGCAATGTCCGAGCCTGATCCGCTTCGGGAGCCGCATCTTGGCACCTCAGTTATTGGCATTGCGGATTCACGCGACGGCATTAATTTTGAAAACAGAAAAGCGATCTTTGGTCCGAGCGAAGAATATGACAAATTTGGCTGCGAAGATCCGAGGATTACAGAAATAGATGGAACATATTATATATTTTACACTGCGCTTAGCGGCTATCCGTTTTCTGCAGACAATATCAAAGTTGCTGTTGCGCTGAGTGATAATTTGGAATCAATAAAAGAAAAGCATCTGGTTACGCCGTTTAATGCTAAGGCCACGGCGCTTTTTCCAGAAAAAATAAACGGCAAGATGGCTGCGCTTGTGACTGTAAACACTGATAGAAGGCCTGCTGACATTTGCTATATGGAATTTGATAAGCCGGAAGACATTTGGTCGGAGGAATACTGGAAAAATTGGATGAACTCTGGATTGGATGCACATAAAATAAATCTGCGGCGGTTTGACAGCGATCAAGTGGAGCTCGGCGCTCCGCCAGTCAAAACAGACAAAGGTTGGCTAGTTGTTTATTCGCATATTCAGGATTACGGAGGATTAAATACGGTATTTGGAATTGAGGCTGTGCTATTGGATTTGGAAAATCCTAGGCGTATTGTAGGACGCACCAGAGGTCCATTTATGGTGCCTGATGAATATTATGAAAAAACAGGACAGGTGAGCAATGTGGTTTTTCCTTCCGGAGCGCTGCTAAGAGGAGATAAATTGGAAATATATTACGGCGCAGCTGATACGCATTGCGCTGTGGCTTCGTTATATTTGGATAATTTGATAGACAATATGCTTGATTCCAAAAAATCTCACTTCAAACGCTTTTCAGGAAATCCGATAATATCTCCAAGGCCGGGATTTGCCTGGGAAGCTGGAGGCACACTTAATCCAGCCGCTATTAATTTGAATGGCAAAACTCATATAATATACAGAGCAGCTTCGCCGAAAAATGTTTCGGTTCTTGGCTATGCTGTGAGCAGCGACGGATTTAATATCGATGAGCGCTTGAATGAGCCTGTATATTTACCGCGCGCAGATTTCGAATCAAAACCAGGGACTGATTCCAATTTCGGCTGCGAAGATCCGCGCATTGTTGTAATTGGCGATAAACTTTATATGACTTACACCGGATACAACTGCGTAACACCCAGAGTGGCAGTAACTTATATAGCAATTGATGATTTTTTAAACAGGAGATGGAATATGTGGTCAGTGCCGAGCGCAATTACTCCGCCGAATATTCCAGACAAAGACGCGGTTATATTGCCGGAAGCGATAAATGGAAAGTATATGATAATCCACAGAGTGGGAGAGAGTATCTGCGCGGATTTTTTATCTTCGCTTGATTTTTCAAAGGAACAGATAAATAAATGCATAGAAATAATCAATCCGCGTCCAGGAATGTGGGACAGTGTCAAGGTTGGCATTGCGGGACCGCCAATAAAAACGGATCTTGGCTGGCTTTCGCTTTATCATGGAATTTCAAAAAACAAAAAATATCGTGTTGGGGCGCTTTTACTTGATCTGAATGATCCGACAATTGTAAAAGCCCGTACGGCTGTGCCGGTTTTTGAGCCGGAAGAAATTTATGAGAAGAACGGCTTGGTGCCGAATGTGGTTTTTCCATGCAGCTTTGTTGTGCGTGATAAAACAGCTTTCATATACTATGGCGCGGCAGACAGTGTAGTGGGTGTGGCCACAGTTGGAGTAGATGAACTTTTAAATATGCTTAGAACATAAAAATACTGCAACTTTTTTATTTTCCAAACGGTATACATAAGTATGAACATAAAAAATAAAATAGTTATCGTTACTGGAGCGTCGCAAGGAATTGGTAAAGCTACAGCAGAAATTTTGGCGTCCAAAGGGGCAAAGGTTGTGCTTGCCGCGCGCTCCAAAGCCGCTCTTAGTAAACTAGAAAAAGAATTGCCAAATTCCTTGGCGGTTGCTGCTGATATGACCAAAAACGCTGATGTCAAAAAACTTGTCAAGAAAACACTGGATAAATATGGTCGTGTGGATATTTTGATAAATAATGCAGGGCAGGGGCTTTACGGGCCGGTTGAAGAAATTGACATTGATGATTACAAAAATATTGTTGATTTGAACGTATATGGTCCGCTTCGAGCCATGAAAGAGGTGATTCCTCAGATGAAAAAACAAGGGGGAGGAATGATTATCAATGTAAGCTCCCGGGTTTCCAAAAATCATTTTCCAATGCTCGCCGCGTATGCTTCTACCAAATATGCTCTAAACGCGATTTCATTTACTGCTCGTGAAGAATTGAGCGAACATAATATTATTGTCAGCACGATGCATCCAAAAATGACTGCAACAAATTTCGGCAAAAATTCAAAAGGCGGCTCGGCATCTGATTTTACAAGGCGTCCCGGCGCGGAGGTGGACACTCCCGAAGCAGTGGCAGAAAAAATCCTTGAACTTATAGAATCGGAAGATGCAGAAGCGGAGATGTAGATAGTGGTATAATTTTCCTGTGATTAAAAGTAAAAAAATTTCTGGTATCGTTTTTGACTTGGGAGGAGTTGTGCTTGAGAGTTTTGAATTTGATTTCTACAAAGAAGCCGGAAAAAAATTATTGATATCCCCGGATAAATTATCGAAGGCATCTGAAAATGATTGGACCCTGTTGGAGTTGGGAGAAGAGACAAATAATAAACTATGGCAAAGAGTATCTGAGAAATTAAGTTTAGATAATTTTTCTAGTAAAGTTCTTGCTTCTTTGTGGTTAAAACATTACAAACAAGGAGCAAAAATAAAAAAAGATACTCTTTCCATAATAAAGGTCCTTGGAAAGAATTATAAATTGGGAGTTATTTCAAATACTCAAAAAGAGCACAGTGCTATAAATAAGAAAAGAGGTTTATTCAAATATTTTAATGTTGTTGTTTTGTCTAATGAAGTCGGCTTTAGAAAACCTCAAAAAGAAATTTTTGAATTAGTGTCAAAAAAGATGAAAATTCCATTTCAAAATTTATTATTTGTTGATGATGATATTCGTTGGGTAAAAGTTGCTAAAAAATATGGTTTGATGGCAATATTATTCAAATCAGCAATACTTTTGAACAAAGACTTAAAGAAAGTGGGGTTAATTTAAAATAAATATCACATGCTTAAACTTGGAAAATATAAACATTACAAAGGTAACGAATACCGAGTTATTTGTATTGCCAAACATACTGAAACAAATGAAGATTTGGTAATTTATGAAGCTTTGTACGAAAACCTAGAAAGCAAAATCTGGGCGCGCCCATTAAAAATGTTTTTAGAAGAAGTTGAAGTTGACGGTAAGAAGATTCCAAGATTTGAATATATTGGAGAATAATTTTATGCAAATTCATAAAATAAAAATCGGGACCAAAAATAAAGCCAAGATTGAAGCGATTGAGGAAATAATTAAAGATTATTCACATCTTGCTTCTGCAACAGTTGAAGGTGTTGAAACAAATTCTGGAGTTTCTGATCAGCCAAAAAGTTTGGATGAAACCATCAAAGGTGCAATCAACCGCGCCAGAAATTCTTTTAGGGATTGTGATTTGAGTTTTGGAATTGAGTCCGGGCTTATGCAAGTACCAGAAACCAAAAGCGGATATATGGATGTTTGTGTCTGCGCAATTTACGACGGAAAAGAATTTCATCTTGGACTTTCTTCGGCTTGGGAATTTCCGGACAAAAATATTATTGGAATGATGCTAGATGAGGGTCTTGATATGACTCAAGCTGTAAACAAAGCTGGACTTACAAATAATCCTACAATCGGCTCGGCTGAAGGGGCGATAGGAATCCTAACAAAAGGCAGATTGGATAGAAAAGCTTACACAAAACAGGCAATCCAAACAGCATTAATTCATGTGGATTTGTAGATTTTGCCGCGGTTTTTGAGTAGGGTACAACTTTATTTGCTGAGCGAAGCGATTTGTACCGCGCTCGGGTATCAACTGCTGTTGCAAATAAGGCCTTGTGTTATAATTAATCAATGCAAGAGAAACGCCTTGAGATATATCTCTTTTTCATCCTACTGGCGATCGCGCTGTATTTTTCGTACGAAGTTTTGCTGCCGTATCTGCAGGTGCTTTCTTTGGCGCTTGTCTTTGCTGTTGTTTTTGAGCCTCTTTATAAAAAAGTCGCCAAGCATATAAAAGTTCATGAATCTATTTCAGCAATAATTACCGTACTCATTGTCTCTTTGATTATTCTTGTACCTCTAACACTTTACGGAATGGCGCTGACAAACGAAATCAAAGATTTGTATCAGACGTTTTTCTCATCCACAAATTCTTCAAACATCATTGATCAACTGACCAACAACGCCAATCAATTTGTAGAGCATTATTCTTGGACCGAGGTGCATGCGCCAGTTTTCAATAGTGTCGATACAGAAAATTACATTTTTTCGGTATTGGCGTGGATTCGCGGACACTTCGGAGATATTTTTTCCGGACTTACAAAATTTTTTATCAGCCTATTTTTGTTTATTGTTTCTTTTTACTTTTTACTTCGAGATGGGGACAATTTGAAAAGCGCTGTAATAAAAATCAGTCCGTTTACGGATAATAGGGATGAAGAAATTTTAAACAGATTGAAAAATGCCGTGATGTCTGTAGTAAAAGGCTCGCTTTTAGTGGCTTTGGTGCAAGGAATCCTAACTGGAGTAGGATTTTATCTTTTTAATATTCCATCTGCATTGCTTTGGGGTGGAGTTGCCGGGGTGACTTCATTGGTTCCTGGCATAGGCACATCTCTGGTGATTGTTCCAGGAATTATTTATCTTTTTCTTGCCGGACAAATTGGAAATGGCATCGGTCTTGCGGTGTGGGGAGTTTTGTCTGTAACATTCATAGACAACATTCTGGCTTCTTATCTTGTAGGCAGAGGAGCCAAAGTCCATCCGCTTCTGATAATGCTTTCTGCAATCGGAGGAATCGGGTTTTTCGGCCCGCTTGGATTTATTTTCGGCCCCGTAGTTATCAGTTTCCTTTTTGCTTTGTTTGATATTTACAAGACTATTCTTGTCAAAGACGCTCTGAAATAAATATGTTCGTAATTGAGACCGAAAATTTAGTAAAAAAATTTGGTGATTTTATCGCTGTTGACGGATTATCGTTGCAGATTGAGGAAGGAAAAATCACAGCTCTGCTTGGTCCAAATGGCGCTGGCAAAACCACCACTATCCAAATGCTTTTGGATATCATCACGCCGACTTCTGGAAGCATAAAATTTTTCGGTAAGAATTTTAAAGATAACAAAGAAGAAATTCTCTCACAAATAAATTTCTCTTCTCCATATGTGGCGCTCCCATCCAATCTAACGGTAATGGAAAACTTGCTGACATTTGCCAGGCTCTATGGAGTCAAACAGCCAAAGGCGAAAATAGAAGAGCTTGCTGATTTTTTTGAAATCAGAAATTTGCTTTCTCGCATGACAACTTCACTTTCTACCGGTCAATTAACACGCGTCAATTTGACCAAAGCTTTTGTAAACAATCCAAAAATTTTGCTTTTGGATGAAGCTACAGCATCTTTGGATCCCTACATTGCTGACAAAACACTGACTGTTTTAAAAAGGATGCAAGAGCAAAATGGCACGACGATTCTTTACACTTCTCACAATATGGCTGAAATCGAAAGGCTTTGTGACCGTGTTATCTTTATAAATAAAGGTGCAGTGCGAGACGACGGTACGCCATCCGAGCTTATACACAAATTTGGTCACAAAGACTTAAACGACGTGTTTATCAGCATTGCAACTGAAGATGAGGATTAAAAATATGAATGCAGGAAGAATCAAAGCTATTATTATACGACACTTGTATCTCTATAAAGGCAGAAGCTTGCCGCGTTTTATGGATATTTTCTTTTGGCCGGTGATGACGCTTTTGACTTGGGGATTCTTTAGTGTTTATTTGAATAAATTCAATCTTTCAAATGTTAACTTTTTCTCTGTCTTGCTTGGAGCTGTTGTGTTTTGGGAAGTCGTTCAGACTTCTCAGCAGGCTGTGTCTGTTTATTTTTTGGAAGATGTTTGGGAAAAGAATTTCTTGAATATTTTTGTTACCCCATTAACCCTTGGAGAATTTTTTGTTGCTACTGCGATTCTTGCAATAATCAAACTTTGCATTACCTGCAGTGTGCTTTTTATTGTTGCCTTTCTTTTTTATCATTACAGTGTTTTTTCTTTAGGTTTCGCTTTTATTCCTTATGTCATTAATCTTTTTGCTTTTGGGATGACCGTCGCGGTATTTATTAACGGCATAATTTTGCGTTTCGGCACATCGGCTCAAGTGCTTGCCTTCGGCATCATCCTTATCTTGCAGCCTCTGAGCGCTGTATTTTATCCTGTTTCAGCCCTTCCAGGATTCTTGCATCCAATCTCGTATGCGTTGCCGATTACGTATGTTTTTGAATCAATGAGAGCAACGATTGCAGGGATGCCTTTTGATTTTCATTCATTCTGGATTTCTGCGCTATTAAATATTGTTTATTTCACAGCGGCATGCCTTTTCTTCAGAGGTATGTTTTTGAGCGTCAAACGAAAAGGAATTCTTCTTAAGGTGCAAAACTAAATACAAATGTTATTTTCAAAAAAGAAAACAATAGTTACTCACAATGGAAGTTTTCACGCGGATGATGTTTTTGCTGTGGCAACGCTTATACTTGCGTTTCCAAAAGAGAAATTTGAAATTGTGCGAACTCGTGACGATGAAAAAATTCAAAAAGCTGATTTTGTGGTGGATGTTGGCAGAATTTATGATTCCTCAAAGCAGCGTTTTGATCACCATCAGGGTGGTGGAGCAGGAAAGAGAAGTTCGGAAAATAGCACAGGAATTCCTTATGCGTCGTTCGGGTTAGTTTGGAAAGAATACGGCGCCAAAATTTGTGGCAGGGAAGAAGCATATATTGTTGATCAAGGGTTAGCCTCTTTTCTTGATGCGGCAGACAACGGCGTGGATTTATTTGAAAGTAAAAGAGGGATAAGTAATTATTCATTGGCAAGTGTTGTTGGAGCTTTTAATTCAACAAGTTTAGAAGAAGACAGGAACGATAAAACTTTTTTGGATATTATTTGGCTTGGCAAAAAAATCATTGAAAGAGAGATTGCTTCGGCCAAGGAATTTATTTATGGGAAAAATGAGATAAAAAAAGAATATGAAAGATCAAAGGATAAAAGGTTTTTGGTTTTGGATGAAAAAATAGAAAAAGAGGTGATCTATAAAGTTCTGGGAGATTATCAGGAAGTGCTTTTTGTTGTCCACCCGTATCAAGGGCAATGGGCGCTTAGGGCAGCAAGAAAAGAAGCAAATAGTTTTGAGAGTAGAAAGCTTCTGCCAGAGGAATGGGGCGGTAAGGAAGCAGCAGAGCTTCAAAAGATTACTGGCGTTAAAGATATTCTTTTTTGTCACAATGCTAGGTTTATAGCGAGCGCGGGAAGCAAAGAAGGGGCGATTAAATTAGCAGAACTGGCGATAAAAGAATAAAGAAATATGTTAGTAGATGAAATCAAATTATTTCTGAGAGCGGGAAAAGGTGGGGACGGCGTGGTGCGTTGGAGACACGAAAAAAGTATTGAATTTGGCGGTCCATCTGGAGGCAATGGCGGCAGAGGTGGAGCGGTTTATATTGAAGCTGTGCCTGATATTTCTATTCTTTCAAAATACAAATCCAAGAAATCTTTTATGGCCGAAAACGGCACTGACGGCTTCAGGGATTCAGAGCACGGCAAGCAGGGGGATGATTTTGTCTTGAAGCTGCCGATTGGAAGCGTGGTTAAAAATTTATCTACCGGAGAAATATTTAATCTTTTAAAGGCAGGAGAAAAAAAGCAGGTGCTTTCTGGTGGACGCGGAGGAGTTGGCAACGAAGCTTTCAAATCTTCCAGAAACGTTTCTCCAGACAAAGCAACTTTGGGAGAAAAAGGCGAGCAGGCAGACTTTTTTATTGAGCTTGAACTTTTTGCTGATGTGGGATTGATTGGACTTCCAAATGCTGGCAAGAGTTCGCTCTTGAACCACATAACAAACGCTGAGGCTAAAGTGGGTAACTACGCTTTCACAACAATTGAGCCGAATCTTGGGGCGCTTTATGAATTTGTTTTGGCAGATATTCCGGGATTGATTGAAGGCGCGGCTGATGGCAAAGGATTGGGAGATAAGTTTCTTAAGCATATTAGACGCACAAAAATTTTGGTGCATCTAATTTCTGCCGAAAACGAAGATATCAAAAAAACTTACAAAACAATCCGCGATGAACTTGGAAAGTTTGACAAAGAGCTTTTGGAAAAGGAAGAGGTAATCGTTCTCAGTAAAACCGACGTGACAGACGAAAAGGAAATCGAAAAGAAACTGAAAGAAATAAAAAAACTTAAGAAACCGTTTTTTGCAATCTCAATAATTGATGACAAAGCAATCAAAAACTTCCGCGACGAACTGGTTAAAATTTTGAGAAAGAAATAAATTTTAGAATTTTATATAAAAATTGACCTACGGCTACAAGTAGCTTTCGGTCTGTTTTAACTTACCCTACATAGGGATTAATGATAGGCTCCGTGACGATAATCGAAGCTGTCGTAAACTCTCGCCAACTCGACTGCGATTCTGTCCAGAGCCAGGCCCTTGCGGATAATGACTGGTGGTTGCCCGTTCAGTTTACCTTCGTCGTTGACGAAAGAAACCATAACGCCTTGCGCCATGCGCGTAGTTTCGTCAGCCTCGGGTTGCTGGCAGTGAACGTAGTCGTCAGCCTCGATGATGAAATCGGCACCGTCAAGTATCGCATCGCCGACACCTTCCAGTTTACCCCGATTTCCTTGGCCGGTTGGATTTGCCGATGAAGCAAACACAAGTCTGTGGTGGTTTCTCCACATTGTTTCGCAAATCAACTCCGACGGGGCGCCGAAGCGTACGACAAAGCAGCTTGTGTCGCGGCCGTCCATCACCAGTTCCCGCGAACCGTCGTTGGGAATGTACTTATCCGCTGCGTCTTTCCTCCACGGAAGAATACAGCCGAGAAGTATGTCCTTCTTGTAGCAGCTTTTATAGAGCGCTAGAATTTTTTCATCAATCTCGGCCAACGAGAGGATTTGACTAATTCCCTCGCAAAGAACGACGCCGGGTTTACTGCGAGGACGTCCCTTCAGTTGGAATTTCTTGTCGAGACCGATTCGGTCGCTTGTGGCGATAATGTAGCCGACCTTTGTCGGTGTAACTATCGCATTGCTCCCTTCAAGAAGAAGCTTGACCGCTGATGGGATGCCTTCTTCTTTTCCACCCCAATGAATCTGTGTTTTCATAATTTGATTTAATGTGCTGTGTTTGGTTGAGTTTTACCTGGATCAGCTCCAGTTGCTTGGTTATTTAGACCGCTGGATATCAAGATTACAGATTTATATTTATAAGTCAAAATTAATTTCCAAATTTATTTAAAATAAAAAAGTTTAAATTTCCTTAAAAAATGATAGGATATTGCTGTTATGCCAGAAAATAAAGCGGAAAAGACTTATTACACCACAATCGGTTTGGAGATACATGCGGAGGTTAATACCAAGACCAAGATGTTTTGTGCTTGCAAAAATGATCCAGACGAAGAGCGGCCGAACGCCAATATTTGTCCTGTGTGTATGGGACACCCTGGCACGCTCCCAAGACCAAACAAGGAAGCAATAAAGCAAGTGTTGAGAGTTGGAACCGCTGTTGGAGGCAAGCTTGCTTTGGAGTACACAGAATTTGATAGGAAGAATTATTTTTATCCTGATATTCCAAAAGGCTATCAATTATCACAATACAAATTTCCGCTGGTTAGCGGAGGAAATTTAAACGGCGTTGAATTGACACGCGTGCATATTGAAGAAGATACAGGTACATCTTTGCATGAAGAGGGCCAAGGAAATGATCAGTACTCGTTGCTAAATTACAATCGCGCTGGAGTGCCTTTGATGGAACTTGTAACTGAGCCTGTGATAACTTCTGCCAAACAAGCTTCAGAGTTTGCAAAAGAACTGCAGTTGCTTCTTCGAACTCTTGGAGCAAGCAATGCAAATATGGAAAAAGGCGAGATGCGCGTTGAAGCAAATATTTCTATTTCCGATGACCCAAAAAAATTCGGTACAAAAGTTGAAGTCAAAAACCTGAACTCTTTTAAAGCTGTTGAAAAGGCGATTGAGTATGAGCTTGAACGCCACAAACAAATTTTAGAAAAAGGAGAAAAGCTGAATCAAGAAACTCGCGGCTGGGATGAAAACAAAAACGCAACCTTTTCTCAAAGGCAGAAGGAAGACGCGCACGACTATAGATATTTTCCTGATCCGGATATTCCCAAGCTGAAGCTCGGAGAAGTTGAAGGATTTGCTGAAAGCGAATTGAAAAATTCTTTACCTGAATTGCCGAGGGAGAAAAGAGAACGTCTTTTGCAACTGGGAGTTAATAAAGAATATGTGGAAACATTTTTGTCACGTGTTGAATTAGGAATATTTTTTGATGAAGTTCTAGCGACATTAAATCCTCAGGGTCACGCGCTTCGTTTTGCTTCGCAAAAGTCGCGCGCAACGCCTTCGGATTTAACGACCGAGGGATTACAGGCGACTTCGCCAGCGGTGAACGAAGACTGTGATTCCGAGGCCATTATTCTTGCTTCAAATTATGCTGGTACCGATGTTGTTTCTATAAAAGAAAAAACAGGTAAGATGCCGGAAGCAGAAAGTTTTGCCAAAACAATTATCCTTTTGAAAAATGGCAAAATTTCTTCGCGCGCTGCAAAAGATATTTTGGGAATTCTTGCGGCAGAAGGCGGTGATCCACAAAAAATTGCAGAAGAGAAGAAATTATTGCAAGTCAGCGATGAAGCCGCGATCAAAGAAATAGTGCAAAAAATCATTTCTGCCAATCCAAAGGTGGTTGAGGAATTCAAAGCCGGAAAAACAAGCTCGGTGCAGTTTTTGGTGGGGCAGGCAATGAAGGAAACTAAGGGTTCAGCCAACCCGCAAATGCTCCAAAAGCTATTTTCAGAAGCTCTGAAATAGCTATTTTGTCAATGTTTTAATTATTGCTGGTTTGGTTTACTATTTAGGAACTTATGGCTAAACAAAAAACAAAGGCAAAAATTGAAGAAGAGGGAGATGAGAAAAAATACTATTTTATTGCCGGCCTTCCGCGCGCCGGATCAACTTTGCTTTGCAATATTCTGGCTCAAAATCCAAGATTTCTGACAACCGCAACTTCGGGGATCATGGATGTAATGTTTGGGGTCAGAAACACTTGGGACAACTTGATTGAATTCAAAGCCAATCCAAATCCTGATGCAAAGCTTCGCGTGCTTCGCGGAATTTTGGATTCATATTACGCAGATTCAGACAAGAGCGTGGTTTTTGATAAATGCCGCGGATGGCTTTCGCTTTTGGAAATGGCGGAATCAGTGCTTGGACACAAGGCAAAAGTTTTGGTGCCGGTTCGCGATATCCGAGATGTGCTTGCCAGCTTTGAAAAACTTTGGCGAGAAGCATCAAAGAGCAAGCAAATCGGGCAGGAGGGCGCAAATTATTTTGCGTTTCAAACCGTGGAAGGCAGAACTGAAACCTGGCTTCGTCCGGACCAGCCGGTTGGATTGGCTTACAACAGAATCAAGGACGCAATCAACAGAGGCTACGCGGACAGAATGTTACTTGTGGACTTTGAAGATTTGACGGCGCGGCCGGAACAGACCATGCAGGTGATTTATGAATTTTTGGGAGAAAAATTTTATCGGCACGATTTTGAGAATGTAAAGCAAGTGACTTTTGAGGATGATTCTGTTCACGGTATTCCAAATCTTCACACAATCAAATCAAAAGTGCGTCCGATGCCTCCTCAATGGCCGCTCATACTTGGCCCCTTTGCTGAAAAATACGGTCAGCTCAATTTTTGGAATAAAAAATAAAAAATGCCAAAGTATGCGGTATTTGTGATAAACGGGTTGCCAGAAAAAGATTTTTTGGGCACGGCCGTTATTGCTCAATACAAAAAAGAAAATCCAAATCAAAAAATAATTGTTTTGAGCCGCAATCCATATATTTGGATGCACAACACGGATGTTTGGAGAATTTACGACAGCTCTCGAACCCAATATTTCCATGATGATTTTATTGCGGGTGGCCAGTCCAAAATTTTCGCGGAAGACCCATATATTTCAACCGACTATATTTCACATGGTATGCATGTTATTGATGCTTGGGCCAAATTGATTGGTGTAGCCAAGCCGGAGCATAAGCCTAAGGTTTTTTTGACGCAGAGGGAATTTGAAGTCACAGAACGCCTGCTAGGGCAGTACAAGCCGTTTTGCATTATTTCCACAGAGGGTGAAGCTTTTCTGCCAAAAGGAGCGTCAACATGGGTCAAGAAAATACCCCGGCAATTAAGCGAATTTTTGGCTTCAGAAATGAAAAAAAGCGGTATTAATGTGCTTCACGCTATGCTTCCAAATGAGCAGCCTCTGCCGTTTTCAACACCAATAAATTTTGAGCCGAGAATTTTGATTGGAGCTCTTAAGGCTGCTGACGCAAGAATTTTGACGAATTCTTTTTTGGCTCACGCTTCTGCGGCTCTTGAAATTAATTCCACTGTAATTTATTCCGATGCATTGCCTCTGCAAACGGGTTATGAGATTAATTCAAATTTTTATCCAGAAAATTTGCCACCTCAGCAAAAAGATATTGTAGAAAATTATTATCCGGCGATTGATGTTGGCAATTTCCGCTCACTCCAAAGAGTTAACCTTGCTGGAACTTATAAAGTGGAAGCAATTTTGAAATCAACATTGGATCAAATAAAAAATAAAGCAAAAAATTAAACAGATGAGAAAAAATATTTTATTTATGGTCGCAGGAGGAGTCGGCAAAAATATTTTGGCTACTGCTGTGGTGCGGGCAATCAACAAAAAATATCCGAGCCATAATATTATTGTTTTGACGCCTTATGGATTTGTCTGGAAAAACAACCCGCGAGTCTCGCAGATTCTCAATCCAGAAGAAGAGCCGGATCTTTATGGGAAATACATCAAAGACCACGATACGATTATAATGTTTCAAGAGCCGTATATGTCTGATGATTTTTTTAACAGACGAAAGCATCTGACTGAAATCTGGTGTCAGCTTTGCAGCGTGTCATCAGACAGATTTGAGCCCGAGCTTTATTATCCCAAAAAAGAATTGGAAGAAATAAAAAAGAAAATAGGAATTTCTTCGTCGCCGATTTTTATGATTCAAACTAGCGGCGGACACGAAAGCCAAAAATATCCGATTTCTTGGACGCGAGATTTGCCGCTCAATATTGCAGAACAAGTTGTAGAAAAAATGAATCAGAAAGGATACAGAACGGTGCATATCAGAAGAGAAAATCAATATGCGCTTCCAAACACTTTGCATTTGGATCTTACAACCAGAGAAATGATCGGCTCTGTTTGTTTTGCTGACAAGCTGCTCTTAATAGATTCTGTGGCAATGCACGCCGCTGCGGCATTTGGCAAGAAAGCCGTTGTCACATGGGTTGGCAATCCGAGCACAATTTTTGGCTACGGAATGCACAAAAATATTTATACAAAAGTTCCGATGAGCTTCAGGCACTTCCCCAACGCTTTTTTGGATAAATACGATATTACAGGCAACATAACGGAGTGCCCGTTTGATACAAATGATCTTTTTGACGCTGATGAATTGGTAAATCTCCTCGATCAATAATTCCCAAAGACTTTTCCCCATATTTCGCACACATTTCCTGCAAATAAATGCTAAAATAACCTCGTTCTCTAATATGAAAAACAGTCCAACTTTCAAATCTAAGATTGTCAAACTCTCTTTCTCCGCTGTTATCATCACCTTGGTAGCAAAAGGTGTTGCTATTCCTCTCTCCAAAGAATACTTTTCATACCTTTTTGAAAGAAAAGATCAATCTATCGCTTTACTTACCAATTTCCCAATCATTCCAGGTAGGGAAGGTGGAAAAAACACTCTGACAGTCCAGAGCAAGGAATCTCCTCTAACCACAGGCCAACTAATTGGCCTATTAACCTTTGCCAACTCTGCATATGCAGAGAATATTAATTCAACAAATAATCCAGGATTTCTCTCCAGCATCACATCCTTCTACAAACCACTCTTCACCCAATCTATTAATACATATTCAGATATTGGTAACGGATTTTTGAATCAAACATCAAATGTTGCTGCTCCGGGAGGAATCTTTAATACTATCTGGTCATCAATTTCCAATCTCTTCTCTCCACAACCGACTCCAACTGTTATCACTTCCACTGTTACTCCACCACCTGTTGATCACATCCCAGAGCATGTCATTCTTCCAGCGGCAACTACAACAATCAACACTACAAACGTCACAGACACCACAGACAACAATCAAACCACAGTAGTCTCTCTTCCTCCACCTCTACCAACACAGACAGTTGTCTATCAACCAACAAACAATACTCCGTATCTATTACAACTCTCTTCAGAAATTTCTTCCATATCAAATCAAATCGCAAACATCAAACCAGTTGTAAATGATTACACAACAATTGGCGGAGGCGGAGGAGCAGGTCCAAGTATTATTGGAGTAACAGATTCAATTACACAAAACTCAAACAATATTTCAAATCTTCAGTCTGGAAACTTTTCCGGAGACATCACTGCTTCTGGAACCGGTACTTCCACCTTTGCTGGTGCTGTCACTGCTACAGCTTTCTATGGAGATGGATCACACCTAACTGGAATTAGCGCAGGATCTTCTTTCTCAACCTCTACAACCAGGGGAGTGTTTTCTGCAACTGGACCTCTGGCATATTCCACGACGACCGGAGTGATCTCTATGACTGCAGGAACAAACGGTCAAATACTCCAGACTGTTTCAGGCACTCCAACTTGGGTGGCAACATCGA
Source organism: uncultured bacterium (assembly GCA_963766885.1). Taxonomy (GTDB): domain Bacteria; phylum Patescibacteriota; class Minisyncoccia; order Phycocordibacterales; family CAIRYW01; genus CAIRYW01. The sequence continues at coordinate 185,490 of CAVYBO010000001.1, forward strand.
GTCTTGGAATTTCTGCAGGTCTTACCAACAATGCTACGGGAAATTCTGCTATTGCTTTAGGTTGCGGCAGTCTTGCTCCAAGTAGCGATTCGTCGGCGTTTGGATATGAAAATAATGCTTGCTGTGGTTATGCGTCGGCTATTGGTTCATACAACACCGCTTCTGGTTATCGCTCTGGCGCTTTTGGATATGGTAATACTGCTTCAGGATGTCATTCCTCAGCTTCTGGTTATTACAACCACGCTGCAGATAATTTCGCTTCAGCTTTTGGTAGTTGTAATAGTGCTTCAGGAAACTACTCCTCCGCTTTTGGTTATCACAACTCGGCATCGGCGTGTTGCTCTTCCGTCTTCGGTTCCAACATCTGCAACACCACCGCATGTTCCGTAGAAATCGGAGCCGACAACGCAGACAAACTTCAAATCTCCTCAGCTGGCGGAGTGAACTTTGTCACTGCATCAAGTACAGCAGGATTCTGTGTTAATGGAGTGAAAGTGGGAGGGTCATCTTTCTCAACTTCATGCCTTAACTGTCTTTCACAAAATGCAGTTGGGTACGAGAACTGCGTAGGTACACTTGGATTGAACGCTTCTACTTTTGGAGGATATAACAGTGCTTCTGGATTTGTTTCTTCAGCTTTTGGATACAATAACAGTGCTTCTGGATGCAAATCTAATGCTTTTGGTTTTAGTAATAGTGCTTCTGCCTACTATTCACAAGCCTTTGGTGCTAACAACACTGCTTGTGGTGTATGTTCTTCCGTTTTTGGTGTCAATAACACCGCCTCTGGCAACTACTCCTCCGCTTTCGGTTCTAATAACACCGCCTCTGGATACTGTTCCATCGCCTCCGGTTTCTACAACACCGCTTCTGGTTATTGTTCCTCTGCTTTTGGCTATCGCAACACCGCCTCTTGCAACAACGCCTCTGCTTTTGGCTATCGCAACACCGCCTCTTGCAACAACGCCTCTGCTTTTGGCGATTGCAACATCGCCTGTGGCAACTACTCCAATGCCTCTGGCTATCGCAACACTGCTTCTGGTCAATACTCCTCTGCCTTTGGTAACTACAACACCGCCTCTTGCAACAACGCCTCCGCCTCTGGTAACTACAACACCGCCTCTGGCATCTGCTCCTCCGCCTTTGGTAACTCCAACACCGCCTCTGGCAACTACTCCTCTGCCTCTGGTTACTCCAACTCCGCCTCTGGTCAACAATCCTCCGTCTTTGGCTATCGCAACTCCGCCTCTTGCAACAACGCCTCCGCCTTTGGTAACTCCAACACCACCTCTGGCAACTACTCCTCCGCCTTTGGTAACTCCAACACCGCCTGTGGCTACTACTCCTCTGCCTCTGGTTACTCCAACACCACCTCTGGCAACAACGCCTCTGCCTTTGGTTACAACAATACTGCCTCTGGCAACAACGCCTCCGCCTTTGGTTACAACAATACTGCCTCTGGCATCTCCTCCTCTGCTTCTGGTTATTGCAACACTGCCTCTGGCAACTACTCCTCCGCTTCTGGTTATTGCAACATCGCCTGTGGATGTTATTCCTCCTCTGCCTTTGGTTACAACAATACTGCCTCTGGCCCCGCCTCCTCTGCCTTTGGTTACAACAATACTGCCTCTGGCATCTCCTCCTCTGCTTCTGGTTATTGCAACATCGCCTGTGGCAACTACTCCTCTGCCTTCGGCTCCTGCCTGACAAACAGTACAGCCTGCTCCACAATGCTCGGCTACTGCAACGCCTGGATGAGAATCAATCCAGACAAATCCGTCTGCTTCTCAAACGGTGGTTGTATCTCTTCCACTGGTGTAGGCTCATTCGCATCAGACAGAAACATCAAGGACAACTTCACCCCAATCAATCAACAAACCATATTAAACTCAATAGACAATCTACCTATCACACAGTGGAACTACATAGCAGATGCAAGCAATACTCCATACATTGGACCAGTTGCCCAAGACTTCTATGCAGCATTCGGAGGTCTAGGAGGCTCATCTACCACTATCCCTGAGTTTGAACCTGGAGCTATTGCTCTTGTGGGTGTACAGGCATTGTCACAGAATTTGGCTTCGACGACGGCACAAGTTCAAACTATCCAAACAGAACTTAATGTTCTGACAGACACATCTACCTCAACCCCTTCATCAGATACTCTCTCTTCAATGACAAGCTGGTTCTCTGGAGTAGGTACAGATATCCAAAACGGTATTACTTATCTTTCTAGTCTCTTTGTTGAGAAGTTGACTGTGGGATCGGCAAGTAAGCCCACTGGTATTACTTTGTATGACAAGACAACCGGTGAACCGTATTGTTTGGAAATAAATAATGGTACCCCTGAGGCAAAAGCTGGGGATTGTGACGATGACAGCTCATCGAATGTTTCTTCAGGACAAAGCGGAGGAGGTTCTTCATCAGGATCTAGTGACAATACAAGCACAAGTACAGATTCAGATTCAACATCTACAAGTGACACATCAGGAGACAATTCAGTTTCTTCTTCAACCCCTTCATCTGACACATCAACATCTACAGATTCTGTAAGTGGTTCAGGTAATTCAAATTCAACCTCAAGTTCCACGCCAATAAGTAGCACACCAAGCAGTAGTTCTGGTGATTCATCAGATTCGTCAGGTACAAGTACTTCATCCTCTTAATTTTTTTGGTATAATTTCTGTATGACTAAAACAAAAATCGCCATCAACGGCGCAGGGCGAATCGGAAGAGCTTTTTATAAACTAGCATCAAAAATAGAAGATGTTGAGATTGTTGCCATAAACGATTTGGCTGATATCGGCAACATTGCATATCTGCTCAAATACGACAGTGTATATGGCCGAAGCGATCTAGATGTTAAAGTCGGTGATGATAAAAAAACTCTTTTTATAAACGGAAAAGCTACAAAATATTTAAGTGAAAAAGATCCTGCAAATCTGCCCTGGAAAGATTTGGCTGTGGACGTGGTACTTGAATCAACAGGGCTTTTTACCAGCCGTGAAAAAGCAGAATTGCACATCAAGGCCGGAGCCAAAAGAGTGGTTATTACAGCGCCTTCCAAAGACGCAGCTGGCGCTCCGCAAGCCGCAACAATTTTGATGGGTCTTAACGAAGACAGATTCAAAACTTGTCCTGTCACTTCAAACGCATCTTGTACAACTAACGCTGCAAGCCCTTTGATGGCGATTTTGGACGAAGCTATTGGAATTGAAAAAGCTGTTTTGAGCACTGTTCACGGATACACCGCATCGCAATCAATTGTTGATGGTCCGGCCAAAAAAGATTGGAAAGAGGGAAGAGCCGGTGCGCACAATATTGTGCCAACTTCCACAGGAGCTGCAATTGCTGTAACTCTTGCTCTGCCGCAACTCAAAGACAAATTTGACGGTGTGTCGCTTCGAGTTCCTGTGATTGCAGGATCAATTGTTGATGTGACTTTTATTTCCAAAAGATCGACAACAGTTGAAGAAATAAACAATGCACTAAAAGCCGCAGCAACAAATCCAAGATGGCAGAAAGTTTTTTCTGTAACGGATGAGCCTCTTGTTTCATCAGACATAATCGGCTCAAATTTTGCATCAATTGCTGATTTAGGATTGACTAGAGTTGTGGATGGAAATTTGGTAAAAGTTTTTGCTTGGTATGACAACGAAATGGGGTACACCCACGCACTGCTTGTGCACGTACTTGCAGCGGCCGCTGTGCCTTTTGAAATACCTGTTTCTAATCCAGAGCAACCAAAAGACGAAGTAACCACTCCAAAATATGCCTAAAATTCTTATTGCTACAGATCATGCTGGTTTTGAACTAAAAGAAAAACTGGTAGTGTTTTTAAAAAGTCTTGGATATGAAGTAGAGGATTTTGGCGCGCATACTTATGATCCCAAAGATGATTATCCGGATTTTATCGAGCCTTTGGCAAAAGAAATTTCTGCTAATCCAAGCCTCAAAGGAATTATTCTTGGCGGCTCAGGAGAAGGCGAAGAAATCGTAGCAAATAGATTCAAAGGTGTCAGGGCGGTTGAATATTACGGCGGCGATTTGAGAGTTATTACTTTTTCAAGAGAACATAATGATGCAAATGTTTTGTCTCTCGGTGCCAGGTTTTTAAACGAGGAGGATGCAAAGGCGGCGGTAAAATTGTGGCTGGAAACTCCTTTTTCAGATGAAATCAGGCATATCGGCAGAATTCAAAAAATGGATAATATTTAAAATGCTTGAAATAATTCCAGCCATACTTCCAAAAAGTTTTGATGATTTAAAAAATCATCTTGAACGCATCCAGAGTATTGGCGGTTTTGTGCAAATTGATGTCGTGGACGGCGAGTTTGCAGGCAAACCAAGCTGGCCGTTTGTTGGGGATGCTGGGCAATGGAGCGCGCTTCGCCGCGAAGAACTAGGATTGCCGTTTTGGGAAGATTTCGATTTTGAAATTGATTTGATGTGTAATGATCCTTTTGGGTATGTGAAAGACTGGGTTGCGGCGGGAGCAGCAAGAATTGTATTTCATGTTGAGGCAATTAATTTTGACGACGATCAACTGGCTTTTGAGCAGCTTCGCTCAGAAGGCACGGTGGATATTGGATTTGCTATAAGTATCGGCACAGAAAATGATGTTTTGGATGAATTAATTCCTTATGCAGATTTTATCCAGATAATGGGTATTGATCCAATCGGCGCGCAAAAACAGCCTTTTGAAAAGAGGTGTTTAGAAAAAATCCAATTTTTTAGACAGAATTATCCCGAACTTTCAATTTCTGTTGACGGTGGAATGAATCCGGAAACCGCAGCGCTTGTAATTGATGCGGGCGCAAATCGCATTATTGCAGGATCGTTTATATTTGATTCAGTCGATCCATGGGAAGCGATAAATGAATTGCAGAGTTTGGTATAATTCAGCAGTATAAATCAGAATGGAAACACTGACAGACGCAAAAATAAAATTTCTGGAAGAGACTGCCAACAATATCCGCCAGTCGATTATTGAAATGCTTTTGGAGGCGGGAAGCGGGCATACAGCTGGACCATTAGGGATGGCGGATGTTTTTACAGCACTGTTTTTTCATTGCTTGAAGCATGATTCCAAGAATCCGTTTTGGCAAGACCGCGACAGGGTAGTGCTTTCTAATGGCCACATTTGCCCAGTTTATTACGCTACACTTGCTCACGCTGGATATTTGCCGATTGAAGAATTAAAAACTTTGCGAAAATTTGGCAGCCGACTGCAAGGTCATCCACACAGAGAGTTTTTGGATATTTTGGAGACAAGCTCTGGGCCTTTAGGTTGCGGACTTTCTCAGGCTGTTGGAATGGCTTTGGCGGATAGGATGCAAAACGGGGTCTCTAGCGGCAAACAATTTTACGCACTACTTAGCGATGGAGAACACGACGAAGGTAATATTTGGGAAGCCTATCTTTTGGCTGGCAAAGAAAAATTGCAAAATCTGACGATAATAATTGATAGAAATAATATTCAAATTGACGGCTACACCGAAAATATTATGCCATTAGAAAATTTTAGAAATAAAATCGAGGCTTTTAATATGCATGTTCAAGAAATCGATGGCAATGATATGAGGCAGATTGTTGAGGCCATAGGCCGCGCGCAGGCGGAATTTAGTAAGCCGTCAGTAATAATTGCAAACACTATTCCCGGCAAAGGTGTTGCGGAATTTGAGCGCAAATACGAGTGGCACGGCAAACCGCCAAATAAGGAAGAGGCAGAAATGGCACTCAAGGAGCTTAGAACTTTGGGTGGCAAAATAAGAAGCGAACATGAATAAGAATCTAAATCCAAAAATATTTGATAAAGATGTTGAACAAGTGCCAATCCGCAAAGGTTTTGGCGAAGGACTTTTGATTGCGGGTGGTAAGGACTAAAAAATCGTGGCTCTTTGCGCGGATCTGACAGAATCCACGCAGATGAATCTTTTCAGGGATAAATTTCCGGAACGATTTGTAGAAATCGGCGTGGCAGAACAAAACTTGGCTGCAGTGGCTAGCGGAATGGCAGCGATGGGAATGATGCCTGTGATTTCCTCTTATGCGATGTTTAGTCCTGGAAGAAACTGGGAGCAGATCCGGACCACAATTGCCTACAACAACAGAAAAGTTTTGATTGCAGGAAGCCACGCTGGAGTGTCTGTGGGTCCAGATGGCGGCACGCACCAAGCAGTTGAAGACATTGCAATCACGCGTGTAATTCCAAATATGACAGTAATTTCTCCGTGCGACGCCATTGAAGCTAGAAAGGCCACGATTGCGGCGTTGAGTAGTAAAATCAAGACACCTGTGTATTTGAGGCTTGCTCGCGAAAAAACCCCAATCATTACAACAGAAGATTCGGAGTTTGAAATTGGCAAAGCGGAAGTTTTATATGAGTCAGACAAACCGGAGGTGGCAATAATTGCAACCGGAGCATTAGTTTACAAAGCATTAGTTGCAGCCAAAGAAATGGAAGAAAATGATGGAGTGGGTTCAATTGTTATTAACCTCCACACAATCAAACCGATTGATGAAAAAACCATTATTGAAGCGGCTCAAAAATGTGGAGCAGTGGTGACAGTAGAAGAGCATCAAGTGGCCGGAGGGATGGGTTCTGCAGTTGCGGAAGTTTTGGCCAAGAATTTTCCCGTGCCAGTAGAATTTGTTGGCGTTCAAAATGTATTTGGTCAATCAGGTACTCCTGAAGAATTGATTGAACACTACGGAATGGGAGTTAGGGCGATACAAGAAGCTGTTTCAAAAGTAATTTCTAGAAAATAATTATTTATATTAAAGCCGAGGTTTTCCTAGTTTGGTTTTAATTCTTGTTATTCCTTGCTGCACTTCTTCTAAAAGTCTTTTGGATCTTGGATTATTATTTTTTATAAGGCCAAGAAGCCTTATTACTTCTCGGATTTCATGGTTAAGTTCCTCGTCAGAATTAGATTTTTTTAAAGATCCCAGTCGGTCAGATATAGGATTATAAGATTCTTTTTTTATATTGCCTTGTTCCATCGAGTTTTTTTATTAAATTTTCCTTGATTTTATTTCTTCCGTCAAGAGCACAATTGCCTTTTCAACCGGCATTACGCCAAGTGAGCCAGTTCTTTTTTCCAAAGTAACAGAATTATCTTCCACTTCTTTTTTGCCAATTACTGCCAGGTATGGAATCTTTCCCACTTTGGCCTCACGGATTTTTTTGCCCAAAGTTTCGCTGTCCTTGTTTATTTCAAATCTGATATTATTTTCTTCCAAAAGTTTTCCAAATTTCTCTGCAAATTCAATTTCTGCTTCTCCGATCGGTAAAATTTTGACCTGCACCGGCGCAAGCCAAAGCGGGAAGTGTCCAGCAAAGTGTTCAATAAGAAAACCAATAAATCTTTCATGCGTGCCAAGCGGCGCGCGATGAATGACCGCTGGGATTTTTTTCTTGCCATCCGAGTCTGTGTATTCAAGACCAAAAGCTTTGCCCATATAAAGATCTAATTGATTAGTAGAAGCGGTAAACATACGGCCGGTTGAGGAACGAATTTGGAAGTCCATTTTTGGCCCGTAAAAAGCAGCACCTTCATTTACGATTGTGTAAGGAACACCAGATTTCTCCATTGCCTCAATAGTCATCTGTTCCGCTTCTTTCCAATCGTTTTCATCGCCGTGGTATTTGTCTAATTTTTTAGGATCACGAAGAGCAAGTTCCATCTGGTAATCGTTGATACCAAGTATTTTGTAATAATATTCGTGGAGTTTGATGACGTTTACAAATTCTTCCACAGCTTTTTCCTTCTGGATATAGATATGAGCGTCATTCATTTGCATGCCTCGAACGCGCATCAAGCCGAAAAGACTTCCAGAGTCTTCGTAGCGATGACACCAGCCGTATTCAGCAAGTCTGACAGGTAAATCTTTGTAGCTTTTTGGTCTTGCGGCAAAAGTTTTGTGATGGAAAGGGCAGTTCATTGGTTTGATGTAATAGTTTTCTTCTTCAATTACAATCGGTGCGTACATTGAATCTTTATAAAGAGGCAAGTGTCCGGAAGTATAAAAGAGATTTTCTTTTGTAATTATCGGTGTTGTTACGCGCTGGTAACCCCATTTTCTTTCGGTTTCTTTTGCCCATTCTTCAATCTCTTCTTTGATGATATTTCCTTTTGGAAGCCAAATTGGAAGGCCTTTGCCGATCGATTCATCAAAGTGAAAAAGATCCAATTCCTGTCCAAGCTTTCGATGATCTCTTTTTTCTGCTTCAGCTTGTTGTTTTTCGTAAGCATCCAGTTCTTCTTTTGTATCAAAAGCTAGTCCGTAAATACGAGTTAGCATTTTCTTTTTTTCATCTCCGCGCCAGTATGCTCCAGCAACGCGGGATAATTTGAAAGAATCAGAAGAGATTTCCTTTGCTGGAAATTCAGTGTGCCCGCCGCGGCAAAGATCGGTAAAGTTATTGCAAGTATAAAATGTTATTTTCTCACCCTTGGAAACAATTTCATCAATAAGTTCAAGTTTGTATGGATTATTTTTGAAATATTCTTTTGCTTCCTTTTCCGTTTTTTCTTCGTGAGAAAATTCCTTCCAATTATTGATTTGCTTTCGCATTTCTTTTTGGATGTCTTTGAGATTTTCTTCGTTAATTGGAGTTTTGAATTCAAAATCGTAATAAAAACCGTTGTCTATTGTAGGACCTATTGTGTTTAGAGTTTCTGGATAAAGCTTCAATACTGCAGAGGCCAAAAGGTGGGCCAATGTATGCCGCTTATGCTCTAGCATTTCTTTGAGTTCTTTATTGTCTTTCATATTCATAAAGGATAGATTATCACAATAATACAAATATTTTAAACAGACCTTATCTTATCTGCCACGATGCTCAAGGAATTATTGCGGTTTGAAATTTTACCCTCGATTGCCAGGCATTTTTCACTTGTGATTTTGCCTTTCATATCTTCGTATAATCCATTAAAAATCACTACTTCTATTGAAGAAGAAAAATCTGAAACTGTCAGAAACGCCATCAGCTCATTTTTTTTGGTTCTGATTTCTTTTATTTCTCCTGGAACTCCGATGACTAAAACTTTAGTTCCTTCTTTTGCGGTCTTAACTTTTTCAATGGAAATATCTTTTTGAATCATTTTGTCTTTCAGCCTGTCCAAAGGATGTCCAGAAATAAATAATCCCAGCAGTTCTTTTTCCCAGCCTAGCTTTTCACTTTGAGTTGCGTTTGGAGCTTCTTTCATTTGAATTGATCCTCCAGAAGAACCAAAAAGTGAATCTTGATTTTTGGCTTTGCCGTGAATTTCCTTATTGAATGTAAGCAGGTTTTCTAGATTTGCCAAAAGCACTCCGCGGTCTGCAAATTCATCAAGAGATCCGCTTTTAATCAGTGCTTCAAGGGATTTTTTGTTTAGATTTTTGTCGCCGATGCGTGTCAAAAAATCTTCAACAGAAGCAAACTTGCCGTTTTGTTTTCTTTCTTCAATTATTGTTGCTCCAATTCCTTCACCGAAGTTTTTGATTGATGTTAATCCGAAACGGATCTCTTCTCTCCCTGATTCATTTTTGACAACTGTAAAAACTCCAAAACTTTCATTGACACTTGGTGGCAGCACTTCAATTCCTGTTCTTTTGCATTCCTTCACGGATTCTGCAACTTTATCCACGTCTCCAGCTTCGTGAGTCAAAACGCTTGCCATATATTCCGCGGGGAAATTGGCTTTCAAATATGCCGTGATGTACGCTACCCAACCATAAGAAACGGAGTGGGCTTTGTTGAATCCATACGCAGCAAATGGTTCAATCCAACCCCAGATTTCTTTGGCCTTTTCCTTGCTCCAGCCGGAATGCTCGGTACATCCTTTGATGAATTTTTCTTTTTGCTCGGCCATTTCTTTGGGAATTTTTTTGCCCACAGCTTTTCGGAATTTATCCACCTCGCCCCAAGAATATCCGGCCAAATTGTGCGCCATCATCAAAAGGTCGTCTTGGTAGACAAGAATCCCATATGTTTTTTGAAGGATCGGTTCAAGGGCTGGATCAAGATATATAATTTTTGAAGGATCGTGCTTTCGGGAAATGTATTCGGGGATAAATTGAATTGGTCCTGGACGATAAAGCGCCACCATCGCGTTGATGTCGTGGATAGTTGTTGGTTTGAGATCAATCAGAAACTTCGTCATGCCTTCACCGTTTAACTGAAATGTGTCGGCGGTTTCTCCGCGCGCAAGCATTTCAAAAGTTTTTTTATCATCAATTGGAATGGTATCAACATCCAAGTCTATATTTTTTAATTTTTTAACCAAGTTTATGGTGTCAGATACTATTGAAAGATTTTTCAGGCCAAGAAAATCAAATTTAAGAAGTCCGATCCCTCCATATTCATCTGTTATGGAATACATATCATACTGGGTGATGATTTTATTTTCACCTTTTGTATCAAACTGAAGGGGAGTAAAGTCAATCAAAGGAGTAGGAGCCATCACCACTCCTGCGGCGTGCACAGAAATATGGCGAGCAGAGCCTTCAATTTTCTTAGCCATATCAATTATCCTTTTTGTGTCTTCTTCTTTTTTATACGCTTCGGCAAGTTCAGGAGTAATTTCTAAAGCGTGTTCAATAGTCATTGGAAATCCCTGGCTGCCCATTGGAATCATTTTGGATATTCTGTCGCCCGTGGCCACAGAATATCCAAGCGCTCTTGCTACGTCGCGAACAGAACCTCTTGCCGCCATTGTTCCGAATGTTCCAATCTGGGCCACTTTATCCGCGCCGTATTTTTGTTTGGCGTATTCCACCATTTCATCGCGCCTGTCATCAGCAAAGTCCATATCAATATCTGGAGCGCTCGGTCTGTCTGGGTTTAGAAATCTTTCAAAAGGAATTTCGTATTCAATCGGATTGATGTTGGTGATTCCCGCAAGATAAGTGACAAGCGATCCCGAAACAGAACCTCTGATGTTTGAGAGGATTCCGTTCTCGCGAGCAAAACGCAATAGGTCGGCAACTACCAAAAAGTAATTTGCGTAGCCTTTGTTCTTGATGATTTCAAGTTCGTATTCGACGCGCGCCCGCAACTCTGGAGTTTCAAGAACACCACGGTTTGCAAATCCTTCGTTAACGATTTTTTTGAGCTCATCATCCGGCGTTCGTCCTTCAGGAATTTCTATTTTTGGAAATACCCATTTGCCAAGCTCAAGTTCCAAATTGCATTCATTTGCAACCTTTTCATTATTTTGCAGCGCTTCTGGATAATTTTTGAAAAGTTTTTCTATCTCAAATTGGGTCAAAAAAGAGAAGTCGCCGTTATCATCATCCGGCGGCTTACCGCCGAAAGTTTTTTGGATTGCAAGCAGGGTATTGCGCGCTTGCTTGTCCTCCTTTTCAATATAATAAATATCCTGAGCGGCAATTATTGGAATATTTTTTTCTTTACAAAACCCTGCAATGCGCTCCATTATGCCATCGTGCTCTTCCATTTCCGGATGCATCGTAATTTCTTGGTACAAATCATCTTTGAAAATGTTTTTATAAAATTCAGCCCATTCTAAAGCTTTGTCTTCATTTGCGTTTCTTATCGCTTGCGCCACGTCTCCGCTAAAAGAAGGCAAGATTGCAATTAATCCATCAGAGTATTTTTCAATCAGTTCCTTATCAATCCTTGGTCGGTAATAAAATCCTTCCAAGTATGAATCTGTGACCAGATGAATTAAATTTTTATAGCCGGTTTCATTTTTTGCCAGAAGCACCAATCGCGTGCGCTTATTATCTATCCTAGCTTCGCGATCAAAACGTGTTCGGGTGGCAACATAAAAGTCCACCCCGATAATCGGTTTGATGCCAGCATCCTTGCATTCTTTGTAAAATTCGATTGTTCCATACATATTACCAGCGTCAGTCAGTGCCAAAGAATCCATTTTATCTTCAAGGGCTTTTTTGACTAAACTAGAAATTTTGGGTAATGCCTGAAGCAGCGAATAGTGGGAATGGGTATGTAGGTGGGTGAATTTGGACATATTTAGATTTTAGCATAGACACAAAGCGATTATTGATATAAATTACATTTGGCTTATGGAATCAATAGATCTTACGTTAGCCCACCCATTGGGCAATACCTCTCTTTTCCAATCGCTTGTGGCAGGCGCCACGAGAAAATTTCCAGGAATTTCCATCACATCCAAAATTCCAGATGTTCAAATTTCGGGTACTGATAGTGAAAAACTGCAATCAGCTTTGAACTTTTTTAAGGAAAGGGGTTTCAAAGAGTCTCCGAAGGACTAAACCTCTCGGAGTATTTTTTATTCTATAATTAACTTGTGAAGAATTTTAAATACATTGCAGGAATTGATGAGGCGGGCAGGGGGCCGATTGCGGGACCTGTGGCCGTGGGAATTTTTGTTGCTCCAAAAGACTTTGATTTCAGTAAACTTCCGAATTTAAACGATAGCAAAAAGCTTTCTGCCAAACAAAGAGAAGAAATTTTTTCTATAATCAAAGTCTTGGCAGATAAAAATGAAGTCAAATTTGCTGTATCCTTGATTTCCGAAAAAATCATAGACAAGGACGGAATTTCCAAAGCAGTCAGACTTGGTATAGAGGAATGTATCAAAAAAATAAATCTCGATTGTAAAGAAACTTTTATCTACCTGGACGGACTTCTTAAAGCGCCTGGAGAATTTGCTCAAGAAACGGTTATCAAAGGTGATGAAAAAATTCCTCAAATTTCGGCGGCTTCAATTTGCGCCAAGGTGCTTCGTGATGAATTTATGATCAATTTGTCAAAACAATTTCCAGAATACGGTTTTGATAAGCATAAAGGATATGGAACGAAGGGGCACTATGAAGCTTTATCCGAGAAAGGCGTATCTGAAGTTCATAGGAAAACATTTCTTATTAAGACTTGATAAATCAGAGTTTATAAGTATAATAGCTTTATTATGGTTGTAAGAATGCGAAGCACCCGGTCGCATACCGGAAATAGAAGAAGCCACCACAAGCTCACAGCTGCTTCTTTGACTGTCTGCCCAAAATGCCAAAGCAAAAAGCTTAAGCATCACGCTTGCGGCAAATGCGGGTTCTACAAAGAAATTTCTGTCATTAATACAGTTTCCAAAGCCGAGAAAAAGGCCAAAAAAGAGAAAGCAAAACAAAAATAGACTAGGGAGTTTCCTTAAAATTGAATGATCTTTATTTTCCACACAAGCTCAAAAAAGAGACGCATATAAAATGGCAAACAGGCACCTTTCAAGATCAATAGTTCTACAAACACTCTTTGAGTGGGATTTCAACGGCAACAATAATTCAAACATTCCAACAATTCTAAAAAAAGATATTGAAGAATTTGGATCTGGAGCCGGAGATGATGAATTTATGATCAAGCTTGCTACAGGCGTTGCCAAGAAGCGCAGCGACTTGGATAAAATAATTGAAAAAGCCGCTCCTGATTGGCCTTTGGATAAAATTGCAAACGTGGACAGAAATGTTTTGCGTATTGGGCTTTATGAACTCCTTTTTTCTGATCGCACTCAAGTGCCAGCCAAAGTGGCAATCAACGAGGCTATTGAACTGGCCAAAACATATGGCGGAGCAACAAGCGGTAAATTCATAAACGGAGTTTTGGGCGCAGTTTACAAAGAACTCGGCGAACCGGGCAAAGACGAAGAGTCTAAAAGAAAAAAGAATATCGTTGAAGTTCCTTACGAGGAAATGCCGATTGAGAAACTTGTCGGCGCAGTAGTTTATGCCAAAGATGGTAGTAGCTTGTATTTAGGACTTGTGCATGATGTTTTTGGGAAGTGGACTTTATCAAAAGGACATATGATTGATGGGGAAACTGACGAACAGGCAATAATTAGAAAAGTTGAGGAAGAAATGGGCGCAAAAGTGAAAAATGTTTTTGATAAGCTTGGAGAAAATGAATACGTAGCAACCCATCCAAGTGAAGGTAAAGTTAGAAAGCAAGTCGTTTATTATTTAGCAGAATCAAGTTACAAGGAACTTCGATTAGGTAATTCTGGAGGCTTAGATGACGCAAAGTGGTTTAAACTTTCTGAAATACTTGACCTTAATTTTTATGATGATATTCTGCCGCTCGTTACCAAAGCCTTAAATATTTTGGCAACGAAGAAATAGTTAAAATGAATTTAGATAATTTTGAAAAAAAAACAGGGCTCAATTTCAAAAATAAAGAGCTCTTAAAAAGTGCGTTTACCCACCGCTCGTATTTAAACGAGCATAAAGGATCTGGAATGGAGCACAACGAGCGTTTGGAGTTTTTGGGCGATGCGGTTTTGGAGCTTTCTGTCACACGTTTTCTTTTTGATAAATATTCAAAAAAGCCAGAAGGCGAACTTACAGCTCTCCGCGCGGCGCTGGTTAATTCTGTGATGCTTGCTCAAGTGGCGAGCGATCTGGGCTTTGAAGATTTTCTTTTGCTTAGTCGCGGAGAAGCCAAAGATACAGGCAGGGCAAGGCAATATATTTTGGCCAACACTTTTGAATCTGTTGTCGGCGCGATTTATTTAGACCTTGGATTTGAGGCCGCAGATAAATTTATTGAAAAATATATTTTTCCAAAAGCGGAAGAGATAGAAAAAAAGAAGCTTTGGGTTGATGCTAAAAGTTATTTTCAAGAAAAAGCTCAAGAAAAAACAGGTGTTACGCCAACGTACAAGACTCTTAAGGCAATTGGTCCGGATCACGACAAAGAATTTCACGTTGGACTTTTTATCGCGGGTGATTTGGTGAGCGAGGGCAGAGGCAAAAGCAAACAAGAAGCAGAAACCGAAGCAGCAAGAATCGGACTTGAGAAAAAGGGCTGGTAATTTGAATAAAAAAATTGCGCCTCTAAGGGGCGCGCTTAGTCACTGTGTCCATAGACTTTGATTATGTAAACAATGTCGCAATTCTTGATGCCGAGATCCTCGTGGATGTCTACTCTCTGTTCGGCGATCTCGCGTGTGAAATGTTGATAAAGAGAAGGATTCATTCGACCCCATCTCAATGCACAAAATTCTCGCCACATGCGATCAAGAGTTTTCTCACGGCTCACTTTCTCAACCTTTATAATGTCCGTATCTGTCGAAGTGTAAGAGCCGAACGCCAGCCACGGAATCAACAGAAAGATCAGGAACGTCTTCATACAAACCCTATTCAATACCTAAAACAAATTAAGTCAAGTATAAAAAATCGCTTAACTAGTAAGCGTTTGGTTAAATTCTAAAGAGCAGGAAAAATCCTGGACAGCTGAGGCTTTGCAGTCCACCGCACCTGAGGCTAGTTGCTTTTCCGAATGCCGCCAGGATTTGTTTGAAATTTTCTTCGGAGGTGTTGCTAGGAATTTCCAAAAGGAAACCGAACGGGCGGGATCCCTCAGGTAGTTCCATAATTCTCCTTTGAGTATCTCCTGCTTCTTGTAATAGATCTTCGGGTGTTTTCATGTGCGTTTATTCTGATATTATCTTTTATTAAGTTAAAGTCAAATATCATTTTTTTTGATATTATTATGGCTAATGAATCTCAAATCTTTGGAATTAAACGGATTTAAGTCTTTTGGCAAAAAGACTGTTTTGGAATTTACTACTCCTATCACATCTATTGTTGGTCCAAATGGCAGCGGCAAATCAAACGTGGCAGAAAGTTTTAGATTTGTACTTGGAGAGCAGTCTATAAAAAGTATGCGAGGCAAGCGCGGAGAGGACTTGATCTTTAACGGATCAAACGATGCGCCAAGAGCCAATCGCGCGTCTGTAAAATTGAATTTTGATAATAAAAATAAGCTTTTCAATATTGATTTTGATGAAGTCTCTATTGAGCGAGTAGTTTACCGCGACGGTGTAAATGAATATTCAATCAATGGAAGCAAAGTGCGACTCAAGGACGTTTTTGAACTTTTGGCCAACGCGCACATTGGGGCATCTGGTCACCACATAATTTCTCAAGGCGAGGCAGACAGAATTTTGCATACAAACGCCAAGGAGCGCAAAGAAATGATAGAAGACGCGCTTGGAATTAAAATTTTTCAATATAAAAAGGAAGAGAGCCAAAGAAAGCTCGAAAAAACACAAGAGAATATGAAAGAGGTTGAATCTTTGCGCAGGGAAATTGCTCCGCATCTTAAATTTCTTAGACGCCAGGTTGAAAAAATAGAAAAATCCAAGGAGATTAGGAATGAGCTCGTTGCTGCATCAAAAGAATATTTTGCTGTTGAAGAAAAATATATTGCGGAAGAAAAAAAGAGTCTTTTTGAAGCGCGCCAGATTCCAGAGAGGGAATTAAAAGAACTTCAGAATAAACTTCAAGAGACCAAAAAAATAATTGAAGCAAGCCAAATGACCGACGACAAATCTTCAGAAATTGTTGACCTAGAAGAAGGCTTGGGAGAAGCCCGCAAGCACAAGGATGAAATTGTCCGAGAACTGGGCAGAATTGAAGGAGAGATTTCTTATGTCCTAAAAACAATTTCAGCAGAAAAAGAGGAAAAGGAAGAGATTGGAAAAACTGTCTTGCTTGCAGATGTGCAAAAGTTGTCTGAAGAAGTTAAATTTGAAATTGAAAAAAGCAGAGAAGCAAGTACTGTTGAAGGGTTAAAAGAATCTTTGTCTATAGTTGGAAGACTGGTTTCCGCTTTTATAGAAAAAAGCAAGGGGTCTACTTCGCCAATTTTAGGCAAACTTCAAGCTGAGCTTGTGGTTTTGAAAGAAAAGCAAAAAGAGCTTGAAAACAGTCTGTCGGAAGCCAAAAATCAAGAATCTTCTTTTGTTTCAAAATATGAAGAAAAACGAAGCCAGATGGAAAAAAGCAAAGATGATACCAAAGAAGCTGAAAAGGAAGTTTTCAAAATTGTTGCTAAACAAAACGAACTTCACGCAGCGCTTGATAAAATTCTTGCAAAGGAATCCACTCTTCGCATGGACGAAGATCAGTTCAAGCAAGACTTGGGAGACATCGGCAGGCTTGCTGGAATTGAAGCTGTGAAATATACAGATGAGAATACTTTAGTTGCTGATAGAGCTCTTCAGCACGAAAAAAGAAAGCATATTGAACGGCTTAAAATTCGCTTAGAAGAAACAGGAATTTCGGGCGGTGAAGATGTGCTCAAAGAATATACAGATACCGAAGAGAGAGATATTTTTTTGGCTAAGGAATTAGAAGATTTGAAGGTTGCCAGTGAAGATTTGAACAACTTGATAAGAGATTTGGAAGAAAAACTTGGCTTTGAATTTAAAAACGGCATTGCCAAAATTAATGAAGAATTTCAAAAGTTTTTTGCGCTGATGTTTGGTGGTGGCAAAGCAATGTTAAAAATTATTAAGCAAGAAAAGAGAACAAGGAATCAAGAATTTGAAATGGATACGGAAATTGTTGAATCAAATATTTCAACAGAAGAGGGAATTGACATAGAAATTTCTCTGCCGCACAAAAAAATCAAAGGACTTATTATGCTTTCCGGTGGAGAAAGAGCTCTCACATCAATTGCGCTTCTTTTTGCAATGAGTCAGGTCAATCCGCCGCCGTTTGTTATTTTGGATGAAACAGATGCAGCACTTGATGAAGCTAATAGCCGCAAATACGGCGATATGGTAGAGAGTCTTTCAAAAAGTTCAGAGCTAATTGTCATTACTCACAATCGCGAAACAATGAGCCGCGCCGGCGTGCTCTATGGAGTAACTATGGGCAAAGACGCAGTTTCTAAACTTCTGTCTATTGCATTTGATGAAGCGGTAGAAGTGGCGAAGTAAGTTTTAATAGCATATAATTTATTATTATGAGTAGAGGTTTCAAAATATTTTTAGCTACTATTTCTTTGTTGGTGGGATACTTTTTAGTTTTTATGATACCCCTATCGTGTGGTGACAATTATTGTAGTCAATTGTATACATCCGTACCCCCAATTATATACTTAATTGTTTTCATTTCCTATATTACATTTCTTATAAGTAAAAAGGATTTATTCTTTTGGATTTCTCTTATTCCTATTATCTTTATATTTTTTGAGATTTTAAAGGTTTTCTAAATTAATATTTTATATTGACCAAACTGGGTTGTTTTGGTAGTATTTCCCCACAAATCAAAAAGATGTTAAAAATCAGATTACAAAGAGTTGGAAGAAAGCACGAGCCAGCATTCAGGCTTGTTTTGACTGATTCCCAGAACAGCACCAAAAGCGGAAGGTTTTTGGAAGTTTTGGGCAACCACGATTTTCGCCTAGAAAAAAACACAAAGCTTGAAAAAGACAGGATTTTGCATTGGATAAAAGTTGGAGCAAAACCTTCAGACACTGCGCACAACCTTTTGATTGAACACAAAATAATCACTGGTAAGAAAATAAACGTTTTGCCAAAGAAAACAGTTCCAAAGAAAGAAGAGCCTGCGCAAGCTGCAACATCCGCTCCAGTTTCTGAAGCCCCAAAAGAAGAAGTTAAAGCAGAGGAAGTAAAAGAAGAGACTCCTGCAGAAGCGCCAGCTGAAACTCCAGCTAACTAAATTTAAATATAAAATTTGCAATAAAAATTCCGCCTTCAATGAGGCGGTTTTTTGTGTTAACAACTTAAGCTTCGATGTGAGTCGACTTTTTTTCGGGAGCGGGCGCTGTAGGTGTGGATGTGAACTCCAGATTGCAGACAACCTTGAAGAACTCGGGCATCACTTCGCTTGTTTTTTCTCGAAGGATTATCGCAACATCTCGGACGCACTTTCTGATCTCTTCCTGTTTTTCTTCCAGAGACAAGGTCATCAACACCCCGTGCCCGGAGTAAACAGAGATTTTCACCTCCAGGATATCCATCGTGTCGGGGTTCCAGATAACCTCCTCGACTTTACTGAACAGCGAGGTAAAATCCTCTTTGTAGGAGAGGATATCTCGGATAACCATCACCTTTTGCCGGAGTTTTTCGACTGCTCTGGCAGAAGCCGCAGACAGTACTTCAAGCGAAGGAAGACCAGCTTCTGTCTCAGTGGTAAGCGGACGATAGTCCATAAGCGGCAGAATGACTGGCGCCCAGATGATATTGTCCATCGGGTTTCCACCAAAGACGTTTCCGTTTTTGGTGAATCGATTCCAAATGGCATTGACTATTTTTGCCGCAGATTGTTCATGGACATTAATCTTCGATTCGCCGATCCACCTTAGCAGATTGCACATCTGTTCGATGCTTCCGAGACGATATGCGTCTTCAACCGCCTCAGCGACCGCTTCCTGGTATGGATTCACTCTGCCGAACCGGGCTTTTGAGGAATTGAGCCTGATGAGCTTTATCCACCAATCCTTGGCATCCTCGTCGGACGCTTTGGCGATCTGCTCGATAATCCAGCTAGCCAGAGTTGCAACTACCGTGTGGCTAACATATTCCAGATTGTCGCGGAGATTGTCCTCGAACAGCTTGATCAGTCTGAAGCAGTCCAGTACGAAACCCGGGTGACTGGCATCGTAGCTGGTTCGCCAGTAGCTAAGCAAACCAACGTGCGAATCAATTTTACCGTGTAGCGTGCGCCTGTCTTTTGGCAGGGCAATTTTTGGCCAGGAGACATCGGGTTGAGTATTCATGACCCAGCTTACCATCCGTCGTTCAACCATTTCGAGCGCCTCCAAGTCATCGGAAACATCCCTGAACGTTTCGTAGGTGTCTATATCATTGCGGCCAAAAGCTAATTTGGCCACTGAGTTTTTGTGTCGTTCGTTCACTGCGTATTTAGTTGTTCTTTCTTGTTTCAAGCTTTTCCCGTAGGAAGAGTTTAGACAAAGAAAGTCTTCGGCAAAGCCCGTAGGCCAAGCGGAAGAATGTTCATTTTGCTGGCGTACCAGCGGTTCGGTTTAACTATAGAAGATGGGCTGACGATGTCAATTTTATTTTTTGATATTTTATTTTGAGTAATGTATAATTTTGATAGCAGTAAAAACGGGAAAACCCAGTCGTGCTGCATTTAACAGTAAGTAAGAAAAAACAATGAACGAAAGAGATACAGAGTTTTTGGAATATGTGGTCAAAGCTTTAGTAGACAAGCCGGATGCTGTAAAGATCAGCAGAACAGTTGATGAGATGGGAGTTCTCCTTTCTTTGTCAGTTGATCCTATTGATATGGGTAAAGTTATCGGCAGAAGCGGCAACACAGCCAAGGCAATCAGAACTTTGCTTAAAGTTGTTGGAATGAAAAACAATGCAAGAGTGAATCTAAAGATCAATGAACCGGAAGGAAGTACAAGACCAGAAAGGACAGATGCTCCTCGCGGAGAGTCAAAAATGAAGAGTGTTGACGAGGCAATGGATGAATTGAAAATCTGATTTAATTTAAGAAATTTTTTTCAAAACCGCCCAGATATATCAACGGGGCGGTTTTTTGTTTTTACAGTTATGCACAGTTTTTTGTTGACTAAATTTTGTTATGGTGTAAATTTTGCATTTGTATGGCAATTGAAAATAAAATCCGCAAGCAAACCCCAATCGGCAAAAAACCCGGCTCCCGGAGCCAGGACCATTCCATCCGTCGCCGCCCGCGTCCGGCCGATAAGTCCTAGCGGATTTAGTTTCCCCCCGATCTTTCGATTTTGTTCGCCCAGCTTTTAGTTAAGCAGGGCAATTTTTATATAACACCCCCAACCCCTCTTAATTTAAGAGGGGCGCGAGCAAGACGAGCGGGGTGTTATAATCCCTTTATGAATTTTCATGTAATAACATTGTTTCCAAAAATCATTGAAGGATACTTGTCCGACTCAATTGTTGCGCGCGCAATTCGCGAGAAAAAGATTTCTGTAAAATTTTATAATCCGCGCGATTTTGTCAAAACTTCTAAATCCCAAAAAGGTAAAAAGAATCCATATCTACGTGTTGATCAAAAACCATACGGCGGAGGTCCGGGAATGGTCATAGAAGCCGAGCCAGTTATCAAAGCTGTTGAAAGCGCTTTAAAAAAAGTTAAAAAAGCGAATAAAGAAAAAGGCAGCGTGAAGATAATTCACCTAAGCCCGTCTGGCAAAAAGTTTTCAAATTCCTATGCTCAAACTTTAGAGAAAAAATATTCAGACTTAATAATAATTTGCGGCAGATATGAGGGAATTGATGCCAGGGTGAAAAAAATTTTCAAAGGAGACGAAATTTCTGTGGGAGACTTTGTGCTGACTGGCGGAGAAATTCCAGCGATGATATTTATTGATTCTATTTCCAGGCAAGTTGAAGGTGTACTAGGAAATGTGGATTCTTGCGAAGAATCCAGAGAAGCATCAAGTGATGTCTATACGCGTCCAGAAGTGCTTACTTACAAAGGCAAAAAATACAAAGTACCGACAGTTTTACTCTCCGGACACCACAAAAAAATAGAAGAGTGGAGGAAAAGCAATTAATTAACCACTACACAACAAAAATCATGAAATGGCAATATTGCTTCAAATTGCGAAATCAGTATAATGTTTGAACTTCAGGAAAGATTGAGTTTTGGACGAAGTAAGAAGTTTTTCATAAAAATTTATAAATAGAATCTTTCCGCTCTCCTAAAAACAAAAGCGACACTCTATGCGTATTTTGTTTTTTGCGCCGCGGAGGAAATAAATAAAATAAAAATGTCAACAAGCCCAAAAGAAAAGACAGCAGAAAGGACTGGTATTCGCACCGTAGTCAGTGCCAATACGAGGAACAAAAAATATTTTGAGAAATTCCGCAAGCCGCTTGCGGATCTTCCTGATTTAGTTGAAGGCCAGACTAGAAGCTACAAATGGCTTGTCGAAAAAGGCCTCAAAGAAGTTTTTGATGAATTCGGAAAAATCAGCGATTATTCCGGCAAAAAATTTGAATTTAGTTTTGGAAAATTTGAATTAGGCGAGGCCAAGTTTGACGAGCATCATGCCAAAGAAAACAAATTGACTTTGGAAGCGTCGCTTAAAGTGATAGTCAAGCTCAAGAATAAAATCTTGGGTACAGAAAAAGAGCAGGAGGTATTTTTGGCGGATTTTCCTGTCCAGACTGGCCATGGAACATTTATTGTAAACGGAATTGAAAGAGTAATCGTGCCCCAGCTTGCCAGAAGTTTCGGGGTTTTTTTTACTGCCAATGAATCCAAAGGCTTTAATCTGTTTGGAGCCAAAATCATTCCAGCCCGCGGAGCTTGGGTTGAAATTGAAACAGAATCAGATGGCGCAGTCTACGTAAGAATCGACAGAAAAAGAAAGTTTCCGATTACGTCGCTTCTCAGGGCTTTTGGACTAAAGACAAATGAGGATATTTTAAAAGCATTCAAAGATTCTCCTGCTAAAAAACAAATTGAAACTACTTTGGCAAAAGACCACGCCAAAACTCAAGAAGAATCGTTCATAGAAATTCACAAACGCCAAAGAGACGGGGACCTGGCTACAGCCGAAAACGCCAAAGAATTCGTACTTGGACTTTTTGAAGAGGAAAGATACGACATTTCCAGAGTGGGACGACACAGGTTTAACAAGAGGTTTGAAAAGAGCATGGACGAAAAGGCTTTGACAAGAAAAACTCTTAGTCTTGATGATATTGTCACTATTGTTGGACACTTGGCATTCCTAAATTCAAACCCAGAAGCCAATGCTGACGACATAGATCATCTTGGGTCCAGAAGGGTACGATTTGTTGGGGAACTGCTTCAGCAAAAAATCCGAGTAGGAATGACCCAGATCAAAAGAAACATTCAAAACAGAATGTCTACGATTGATACTGAATCAAATCTTCCTGTTCAGTTTATTTCACCTCGTCCGCTGCAGGCTAGGATCAAAGAATTTTTCACTACCAACCAATTGTCGCAATTTATGCAGCAGGAAAACGTTTTGACAGAGCTTGAACACCTACGAGTGCTTTCCGCGCTTGGTCCTGGAGGACTTACAAGAGAAAGGGCGGGGTTTGAGGTTCGTGATGTACACCCTTCTCACTACGGAAGAATTTGTCCTATTCACACCCCAGAAGGTCCTAACATCGGTCTAGTGCTTCACTTGGCTTCCTATGCCAGAATCAATGATTTTGGAATGATTGAGACTCCTTATGCCAAAGTCAAAGATGGAAAGGTTACTAAAGAGATTTTATATTTTAACGCTCTTGAAGAAGAGGGTTATGTTATTGCACATGCTGCAACTCCTGTTGATGAAAAAGGAATGATTGTTAACGACACTGTTGAAGTGCGAATCAAAGGTGTTCCAGGGCACGTTTCAAAAGACAAAGTAACGCTTATGGATATTGCTACTAACCAGGCTTTTTCTATCGCAACATCAATGATTCCTTTTCTTAACCACGACGAAGCCAACAGAACCCTGATGGCATCCAACATGCAAAAGCAGGCTGTGCCTTGCATAGTGCCTGAAGCACCGCTTGTTGCTACAGGAATTGAAAAACGCGCGGCAAGAGATACGGGCAGAGTGATTTTTGCAGAGGATGAAGGAGTTGTAGCGCATTCTGATGCGGAAAGAGTTGTTATTAAATACCTGACTGCGCAGGCAGGTGGGAGAAAAGAAAAAGAATACAGGCTTGCAAAATTTGAAAGAACAAACCAATTTACAGCTTTTCACCAAAGACCAACGGTTTCTGTTGGAGAAAAAGTTTCAAAAGGAGATGTATTAGCTGACGCATCAACAACAGTGGACGGAGAAATGGCAATCGGGCAGAATATTTTAGTTGGTTTTATGACATGGTCGGGCCAAAATTACGAGGATGCCATTGTATTGTCTGAAAAGCTTGTCAAAGAAAGCAAGTTTACTTCAATTCATGTTGAAGAATTTGTGGTTAATGTGCGAGACACAAAACTTGGTCCTGAAGTGACTACTCATGACATTCCAAACGTCGGTGAAATGAAACTCCGAAATTTAGATGAAGAAGGAGTTGTCAGAATCGGGGCGGAAGTTCGTCCAGGGGATATTTTGGTAGGTAAAATTACTCCAAAAGGAGAAACCCAATTGACTCCAGAAGAAAGATTGCTTCGTTCTATATTTGGAGAAAAGTCCCGCGATGTCAAAGATACATCCAAGAGAATGGAAAACGGAAAAAGGGGCAGAATTATCGGCGTTAAAGTTTTTTCAAGGGAAAAGGGTGACAAATTGGAATCAGGAATAATCAAAAGAATCCATATTGAAATCGCGCAGCTTAGAAATGTTTCTGTCGGCGACAAGCTTGCAGGACGCCACGGCAACAAAGGAGTCATCTCAATTGTTCTTCCAGAAGAAGACATGCCTTATATGGCTGATGGAACTCCAATTGACGTGGTGCTTACTCCGCTTGGAGTGCCATCCAGAATGAACTTGGGACAAATTCTTGAAATTCATCTTGGTCTTGCCGCTAATACTTTGGACTATCAAGCAATCGTGCCTCCATTTGCAGGAGCAACAGATACTGAAATCAAAACAGAACTGAAAGAATCCGGATTCAAGGAAAACGGTAAAATGAAACTTTATGACGGACGCACTGGCAAGGCTTTTGAACAGGAAATCGCAGTTGGCTATATGTACATTTTGAAGCTTCATCACATGGTTGAAGACAAAATCCACATGCGCTCAATTGGTCCGTACTCGCTTATCACTCAGCAGCCGCTTGGAGGAAAGGCTCAAAACGGAGGACAAAGATTCGGAGAAATGGAAGTCTGGGCTCTTTTGGGACACGGCGTTGCTTACATGCTTCGTGAAATTTTGACCGTCAAATCAGACGATATCCAGGGCAGGTCTGCAACATTTGATGCCATTGTCCGAGGAGAGCGAATCACAAATCATAATTCACCCGCATCATTTAATGTGCTTTTAGCCAATTTACGAGGCCTTGCGCTTGATGTGGTATTAAATCGGTCGAAGATAGGCAAAGACGAAGTTAGCAAATAATGCTAATAATTTAAAAATAAATTTTAAAAAACAATTCAAATGCCAATACAAAAGAAAAAAGAAACTCAAAATTTTGAATCAATCAGTTTAAGAATTGCTTCGCCTGAGCGAATCAGAGAATGGTCCTACGGTGAAGTAACCAAACCTGAGACTATGAACTACCGAACCCAGCGTTCCGAGAAAAACGGTCTTTTTGATGAAAAAATATTCGGCCCCGACAAAGATTTTGAATGCTATTGCGGAAAATACCGCGGTATCAGGTACAAGGGAATTATTTGCGAAAAATGCGGAGTTGAAATTACCAGATCGATTGTCAGAAGAGAGCGCATGGGACACATTGAGCTTTCAACCCCTGTTGCGCACATATGGTTTTTACGCAGTATGCCTTCAAGAATTTCTCTGATTCTTGGCATTCCTTCAGCCGATGTTGAAAAAGTTGTTTATTTTGCAGGTTACCTTGTCACTAAAGTAAATGACAATGAAAAAAGAAGAGTGCTTGCGGAGCTTGATACTGAATTCAAGAACAAACTGAAAAATATTCAGGATGACAAAACCAAAGAAGCTATCAAGGAGCTATTTCTCCAAACCAAAAGCGAAATTGAAAGCATAAATACAGGTGTCGTATTGGATGAAATTCACTATCATAAGCATTCCCTTAAATACGGAACAATTTTTGAAGCCTCAATCGGAGCAGAGGCGGTTTATAATCTCTTCAAGCATATTGACCTAAAAAAATTAAAGGACGAATTGGAGAAGGCTCTTGAAGAAGCTGGCGCTCAAGAAAAAGATAAAATTAACAAGAGGTTGGGGATCATTAAAGGAATGCTTGAAGCGGGCATCAAGCCGGAATGGATGTTTTTGACAACTATCCCTGTGATTCCCGCAGCGCTTAGGCCAATGGTTGCTCTTGACGGAGGAAGGCATGCAACCGCTGATGTTAATGATCTCTACAGAAGAGTCATCAACAGAAACAACAGGTTAAGGAAACTCAAGGAAATCAACGCGCCGGATGTAATTCTCAGAAACGAGAAAAGAATTTTACAGGAAGCGGTTGATGTTTTGATAGATAATTCAATTAAGCATGGCAACAATTCCTTTATTGGCTTGGGTCAAGCGCAAAGAAGGCCGCTTAAATCTCTTTCCGACAATCTTAAAGGAAAGCGTGGCCTTTTCAGGCAGAACCTTTTAGGAAAAAGAGTTGACTACTCAGGACGTATCTGTAATTGTTGTGGGTCCAGATCTTAAACTCAACGAATGCGGACTTCCAAAACATATGGCTTTAGAGCTTTTCAGGCCATTTATTATTGCTCAAGTTTTGAAAAGAGAACTGGCTTACAACATTAGGGGCGCATCCAGACTTATTGAAGACGGCGCGCCGGAAGTTTGGGAAATTCTTGATGAAGTTATCAAAGACAAATACGTATTGCTGAATCGCGCACCAACCCTTCATAGGCTTGGAATTCAAGCGTTCAAACCTATTTTGATTGAAGGAAACGCCGTTAGAGTGCATCCTCTTGTCTGTACAGCTTTTAACGCAGACTTTGACGGAGACCAAATGGCTGTGCATGTGCCGCTTTCTGAAGAGGCTCAGATGGAAGCCAGGGAGATTATGGCATCGGACAAAAACATTCTAAAGCCAGGTAGCGGAAATTTGATCGCATCTGTTGATAAACTTGATATCGTGCTTGGTGTTTATTGGATGACTACAATTATTGAAGGAGAATTGGGAGAAGGGACATATTTTGAAAGTCCTTCATCTGCGATTGCCGCTTTCAACTTCGACTATCTTTCTTTTCGGGCAAAAATTAATATTTTGAAGCCAAAAGGCATAAAGTTTGAAGCTATAGGTGAAAATATAATTGAAACATCTGTAGGTAGAATTCTTTTCAATGAACTTTTACCAGATGAATATCCGTTTCTAAATAAGGAAGTGGACAAAAAAACAATGGCTGCTCTGATGTCTGATCTAATGTCCCGATATGGCGTAGATAAGCTTGCTCCAATCTTGGATAAGATCAAAGCTTTTGGATTCAAGTATGTTACCCAATCCGGAATCACTTGGGGTATTGACGATATCAAAGTTCCCGAAGCTAAAAAAGGAATAATTGAAAAAGCCAGAGGAAAAGAGAGTGAAGTTATAGGGCAGTTTAGGGACGGTCTTTTGTCAGAAGAAGAGAGAATCAGGAAAAATATTGAAATCTGGCACTCAGCTAAAGCGGAAATTGAAAAAATAATTCCTGAAAATATGGACAAAAGAGGTTCTGTTTATGATATGTGGAAGTCTGGCGCCAGAGGCTCAACTTCCCAAATTACTCAGATGTCTGGTATGAAAGGTTTGATCCAAAACACAGCAGGAGAAACAATCGAATTCCCAATAGTTTCTTCATCCAAAGAAGGTCTCAATCCTATTGAATATTTTATTACCACTCACGGTTCGAGAAAAGGTCTTACCGATACAGCGCTTAATACCGCAAAGGCTGGCTACCTAACAAGAAGACTTTTCGTTGCGGCACAGGATGTAATCACAACTGAAAAAGATTGTGGCACCAAGGAGGGGATTTTGCTTAAAAAAGAAAGCGCATCAGGAATTGAAACAGCCATTTCCAAAAGTATGAAGGGAAGGGTTCTTTCAGAAGACCTCAAAAACTCCAAAGGAGAAATAATTTTTCCAAAAGGGTACCTCGTTAAGGACGAAGATTTTCCAGCTATAGAAAAAGAAAATATTCAGGAAGTTTTTGTTCGTTCTCCCTTAACC
Organism: uncultured bacterium; assembly: GCA_963766885.1. GTDB lineage: Bacteria > Patescibacteriota > Minisyncoccia > Phycocordibacterales > CAIRYW01 > CAIRYW01. The sequence continues at coordinate 213,023 of CAVYBO010000001.1, forward strand.
TGCAAAACTAAAAGCGGAGTATGTACGATGTGCTACGGGTTAGATTTGGGAAAGAACAGATTGATTGATTTAGGCGAAGCTGTTGGGACAATTGCGGCACAGGCAATCGGTGAGCCGGGCACCCAGCTTACAATGAGAACCTTCCATGCTGGAGGTACAGCTCAAATCGGTGGAGACATCACTCAAGGTTTGCCTAGAGTGGAAGAAGTTTTTGAAAAAAGGAAGCCAAAAAATCCCGCTATAGTCTCCAAGACAGACGGCGTGGTGACAGAGGTTGTTGGTTCTGGCAGAGATAAGAAGATCGTTGTTATTCCGGAGCTTGAAGAAAAATCAAAATCAAAAAAGCAGGCCCTTGAATATGAGGTTCACCGCTTGAGAACACCCTTGGTTAAAGTTGGAGCCAAAGTTTTAAAAGGCGATTTGTTGACGGATGGTTCGGCGGACATTGATGAATTATTCAAATATGCAGGCAAGGAAAAAGCTGAAAATTATATTATTTCTGAAATCAAAAAGCTTTATGAACTTCAAGGAGAAGCCGTATCTAGAAAGCATATTGAGGTTATCGTTAAGCAGATGTTTTCAAGAATCAAAATCAAAAAGGCGGGCAACACTGTTTTTGCTGAAGGGGCGATTGTTGAATGGAGCGAATTGGCAGAAGAAAATGCCAAAATGAAAGAAGCTGAAAAAGAAGAGGCAAAAGGAGAACAGGTGGTTTTGGGTATTACCGACGTCTCGCTTTCAAGACAGAGCTTCCTTTCAGCTGCTTCTTTCCAGCACACAACAAGAGTTCTAATCCAATCGGCAGCGCAAGGCGCTGAAGACAGACTTACTGGCCTTATGGAAAACGTTATTCTAGGAAGACTTATTCCAGCAGGTACCGGTTACAAACAAAGTGAAAAGGCAAAAATGATTAATGACCTCAAGGATACATATAGAGATCAGGAAAGTTCGGAAAATTAATTTAAAATTCCCGGCCTATATTCTGTAGGGAAATAGTTCCCGACTAGGTTATAAATGCGAATTATAAATGTCCTCAACAGTTGAAAAAATCAAAGGCAAGCTCTCCATTGAAGAAGTGGTTGGTTCTTATCTTACTTTGGAAAAATCTGGGACATACATGAAGGCTAAGTGCCCATTTCATCAGGAAAAGAGTGCGTCTTTTTATGTTTCTCCTGATCGCGGAACATTTTATTGTTTCGGCTGTGGCGCCAAGGGAGATATTTTTTCCTTTGTCGAAGAAATGGAGGCTGTGGATTTTTTAGGCGCTCTAAAAATTCTGTCTGAGCGCTCTGGAGTGCCGATTGAATATGAAAATAAAATTGAAAAAAGCCAGAAGGAAAAGATTTTTGAGATTATGGAAGAAGCTACTGAATTTTTCGAGCAGAATCTCAAAAATTCCGTTGATGCCCTTTTATATCTTAAGGGAAGAGGAATTTCAATTGAATCGCTCAAAAAATTCAGAGTAGGATTTGCTCCAGATGAATGGCGATTGCTTTCAGAGACTCTTGGCAAAAATTGGAAGGCAGAAGAGCTTTTTTCCGCTGGACTTATAAAAAAGGGACCCAAGGGAAATTACGATGCATTCAGAGGTAGGATTATGTTCCCGATTTTTGACGCAAGTGGCAGGATAATCGCTTTTTCTGGCAGAACGATCAAAAAAGATACTGAAGAGGCCAAATATATCAACAGTCCGGAGACTCCCGTTTTTGAAAAAAGCAAAACTCTTTACGGTATTAATTTTGCTAAAGAAGCAATTAAAGAGAAAAAGCATGCAGTGCTTGTGGAGGGTCAGATAGATCTTGTAATGAGTCATCAGGCTGGCGTCTTAAATACTGTTGCCACTTCAGGTACCAGCCTTACGTATGAACATTTGGCCTATCTAAAGCGAATTACGGACGAAATTGTCATTTCTTTTGATTCGGACAATGCTGGAGTCGGAGCTTCATTTCGTGCCGCGCTCATGGCTCTTGAAAAAGGGTTCAAAGTTCGATCTTCAATCATTACTTCAGGCAAAGATCCGGCTGATATTGCTAAAGAAAATCCTGAGTCTTGGAAAAAATCTGTGGAGGATGCTCCAAATGTAGTGGATTATTTTATTTCAATAGCCAAACAAAAAAATGAGGCCGAATCAGATAAAATTATCAAAACTCAAATTTTACCGCTCATAAGGGCTATTGAAAGTCCTATCGATCAGTCTAGATTTTTGAGTAAGTTGAGCGGCAATTTTGGCCTTCCGGAAGATTCTTTAAGGGAGGAAATGCAGAAAATTTCCATTGAAGAAATTGCCGGAACGCCAAAGACAGAGAGCAAAGCCAGTAAAAAAATAAAAGGCAATTTGCGCAAGGCTATTTCGATGCTCTTGGTTTTGGAGGAAACTGATAAAAAAGCCGCAGAAGAATTCAAGAACGCAGTTACGAGTATTGTAGAACTTGAAGAAATTCCAGATAATGAAAAAGAGGAAATATATTTTGAGGGTAAGATTCATTATGGCGACAAGGATTTTTTAAAGTACCAAAAAGACCTGCTTTACATGCTTGAAGATGAGAAACTTCGTGAAAAGCTTTCAAAGACAATGGAAAATCTAAAAAAGGCCGAAGCAGTCAGGGATAAAGACAACGAACTGCTTTTGCTAAAGGATTTTCAGGAAGTTTCTTTAAAGTTGTCAGAATTGCGCAAAAAATATGATATTATTAAATAATTAATTTTTCCCCACATGAAAAAACCGAAGAAAAATATAAAGGCCAGGAAAAAAGTCCAAAAGCAAATCAAGAAATCTGCAAAAAAACCTGCTAAGAAAGTGAAAGTAAAGCAGAAAAAGACCGCTACAAAACCAAAAAAACCGGCGAAAGTTTTATCAAAAAAATCTAAAGATTCAGAAAAGAAAGCCGTACTATTGATACAGCGAGGCAGAGACAGAGGATTTATCACTTATGATGAAATAATCAAAGATTTTCCAAATATCGAAGACGATGTTTCTTTCTTGGATTCTCTTTATGAGCGTCTAAGCACTGCTGGGGTGGATATTCTTGAGAGCGGAGGATTTTTGGATATTAAAACAGAGGATGAGGATTTCTTAAAAAAATACGGATCAAAAAATGAAAACTACGATTCAATACAGATGTATCTCAAAGAAATCGGCCAATATCCTCTGATTCACGCCGCCGAAGAAAAAGAATTGGCCAAGAGGATTGAAGTCGGAGATGAAGAGGCCAAAAATCTTCTGGCCAAGGCCAACTTGCGATTAGTGGTTTCCATTGCCAAAAAATATGTTGGCCGAAGTCCAGATTTGACTTTACTTGATTTGATCCAAGAAGGAAACCTAGGACTCTTTAAAGCTGTTGATAAATTTGATTGGACAAAAGGCTATAAATTTTCAACGTATGCTACTTGGTGGATTAGGCAATCTATCACTCGTGCGCTTGCAGACCAGTCTAGAACAATTCGCGTGCCAGTGCACATGGTTGAAACAATCGCCAAATACAAACAGGTTGTCAGAAGATTGAGTCAGGATTTGGGACGAGATCCGATGCCTGAAGAAATAGCGCTTGAAATGGGACTTGATGTGGATAAGGTTTATCAGATAGAAAAAATTGATCAGACTACAATTTCTTTAGATACTCCTGTTGGAGATGAAGGTGATGAAAAGACTACTTACGGAGACTTTATTGCTGATGAAAAAATCCCTTCTCCAGACCAGGATTCTTCACAAAGAATCCTCAAAGATCAAGTTGGAGAAATATTGGATGACCTTTCAGAAAAAGAACGCAGAATCTTGGAAATGAGACACGGTTTGGTGGATGGCATTCAGCATACACTTGAAGAAGTGGGCAAGACTTTTGCTGTCACTCGCGAACGAATCCGCCAAATTGAAGCCAAAGCTCTAGAGAAAATCCGCACTCACGAACGTGTAGCACGACTGAGGAATTATTAAAAAATATTAATTGATTTTAGTCAACAGAGAAATTAACCTTAATTTAAGGCATAATTTGCTCATGCAGGACAACGTCTTTAAAGAAAAATACAAGAATCTTACACCTAGACAAAAGGAAGCGGTGGACACAATAGATGGTCCTGTGATGGTTATTGCCGGCCCTGGGACAGGTAAGACTACAATTCTGACGCTTCGTATTGCAAATATACTGCTTAAGACTGATACTCCGCCGTCGGGTATTTTGGCTATCACATACACAGACGCTGGAGTCAAAGCCATCAAAAGTAAACTACGAGAAATCATTGGCAGTCGGGCAGAAGAAATTCGTGTGCACACATTTCATAGTTTTGCTGCTTCTATTATTGGAGAATTCAGGGATCATTTTGTTCATTTGGATCTTTCCTCGCAAATTACGGATGTGGAAAGTGAATCTCTTGTCAGAAAAATTCTGGAGAAAAAAGAATTTGCAATGCTCAGGCCGCTTGGAAATCCCGAGTTCTATATCAGTTCAATCTTAAGAAACATAAGCGAAGCCAAGAGGGAAGCTTTGAGCACAGAAATAATTGAAGAGTTTGCAAAAGAAAAGATTAAAGAAACAAAAAGTTCAAAAGAAAAGCTTCGGGCTGTGGATTTGAAGATAATTGAAAAAGCGGAAAAGGCCACTATCTTTGCCAAAATTTTTAAAGAATATGAAGAAGAAAAGAAAAGGCAAAATAAAATTGATTTTGATGATTTGATATTTGAGCTTATCCAAGCGCTTCGCCAAGACAAACTTTTGCTTCAGTTGTTGCAAGAGAAGTTTTTGTATTTTTTGATTGACGAGCATCAGGACACCAACGATTCTCAAAATGAAATCATAAAAATTTTAGCTGATTTCTTTGAAAATCCGAATGTCTTTATTGTTGGAGATGAAAAGCAGGCGATTTATCGATTTCAAGGCGCATCAGTAGCAAACTTTTTACGTTTCCAGAATCTTTGGAAAGATATGAAAGTTATAGCTCTTGAAGAAAACTTTCGTTCACATCAAAATATTTTGGATGCAAGCTTTTCTTTAATTGAACAAAATTATAATGCTGATGAACATAGAAATTTAAGGGTAAAGTTAGAAGGTAGAAAAAGAGAAAAGCCGATAGATTTGATTCTTGCTCCGGATATTTATTCAGTCGAAGGTTATATCGCCAAAGAAATAAAAGAGATTATTAAAAGCGATCCTGATGCAACAATCGCAATCATTTCCAGGAGGAACCGTGATGTTGAAGAAATTACGCAGGCTCTGGAAAAACACGGAATTGATGTTTCTTCAGAGCGAAAAATTGATATTTTTAGGCACTCGGCTGGAATTTTATTTTTCTCACTCATTGAATTTCTTAATGATTCAACACGAATGGATGCTTTTGGAACCACGGTTGCTTTGGGCCTTTGGCATCTTGATTTTGACAGGGAAGTAGAGGTTTTAAAGATGGCTCGCGCGGGCAATGCCAAAGAAATTGAGAAAAGAATTCCTGCAATTAAAGAGATAAAAAAGGCAATTGTTTCAAAAAGCCCGATTGAATTTTTATTTGAAGTAGCAAAATTATCAGGATTTGAAGAGCGAATTGCTTCTGATATTGGTTCTGTCGAAGCTTGGAGAGGGATTATTTCTTTGTCAGAAAGCATTGTAAAAGAAAGAAATATAGGCAATTCTCTTGAACTTATTTCAGCGCTTCTAACATATAAAACTTCTGCCGAAGAAAAAAGCATCAAGATTCCGGTCGGAATTCCCGAAGCAAAAGTTGTCTCGATGACCGCTCACGGCAGCAAAGGTTTGGAGTTTGATTATGTGTTTATTCCTTTCGCCACGGAAGAATCTTGGGTTGGAAGAAAGCGGGCTGAATATTTTTTGCTGCCGTTTCAATCAAAAAATGAAGACGAAAATATCAAGGATTTGCGAAGGCTTTTTTATGTTTCGATCACTCGCGCTCGTAAACACGTAATTGTTGTGGTTCCAGAAAAAGACAAAGATCAAAGAATATTCAGCCCACTCCGATTTATTGATGAGCTAGACAAAAAATCTGTCAAAGAATTTGCTGCGCCGGAAGTAAAAATGGAAATAAATAATACGGTTTCCAGAAATGATAGCCTGCATGCGCAGACAGGTAAAAGAATTGCGGATTACGCCAAAAGAGTGATTTTAGAAAACGGACTTTCTGTCACAGCTCTCAATCACTTTCTCAAATGTCCAAGCGAATTTATCTGGAAAAGTATTCTGAAGGTTCCCGAAGCGCCGAGCCCCACAGCGGAGCGTGGAAACGCCATGCACAAAGCTTTTGACCGCGTATGGAGATTGAAAGAAAAAAATGAAGAATTAATTGCAAAGACAATCAAAGAAACAGTCTTGGAATATTTTAAAAATTCACAATTACCTGTTTTTGAAAAAGAATCAATAACCAAAGATCTACTAGAAAAAGCGCCGATTGTCGCCAAAAGCCTGCGCGAACATTTCAATACAATGGGTGAAATTCACACCGAAGAATGGAGTGAAAAAGTTTTTGATTTGGAATTTCTGGAAAGGAAAATAACTTTCAGAATTCACGGCAAGCTAGATGCTTTGATAGATACTCCAAAAAACGTGTTTGTCTTTGATTACAAGACTCGCGGTAAAATGAGCGTTAATGAAATAAAAGGCAATACCAAAAATTCCACTGGAGATTATTTCAGACAATTGGTTTTTTATAAGTTACTTTTGGAAGGGAATAGTAAGTATAAGAGCAAAGAAATTATTCCATCGCTCGTTTTCTTAACACCTGACGAAAAAGGCAAATGCCACATTGAGACGTTTTCAGTTTCCGAAGACGACATTAAACAGGTTAAAGAAAATATTGACTCTCTGGCAAAAGCTGTCTGGTCTGGAGAAATAACTCAAATGAAGTGTGATGACAAAGATTGTGAGCACGGTAAGATTTTAAGTTTATAATTTGACTTAGTTTATTTTTAGTGCTACTGTAACGAAAGTTACCTTGAACTAATAAAACCTTAGAAAGAAAAAAACATGGATATCACGAGTGTCGGTGTGGATGCTTTGATCAAGCACATCCAAGGCGAAGCAGAGCCCAACTGCGGTGAGTGTGAAGGTAGGTTAAGAAACCTTACACCTTTCATTCTCGAGCTGGATTTGCCGGAAGTTTCCGACGCCTATAATCAGGCGTTAAGTAATGCCATTGAATGCGATAAAAAAGTCGCCCAAATGCGTAAAGAATACGCTCGCCGCTAGGCCAATTAACTAAGGACCCATTGTCTTCGGACTTTGGGTTCTATTTTATTTACTGATTTTTTAAAATAGTATCGAGCGCGTTTGAGATGTCAGAATAGGTGACGGCTCCAGGGACCACAATAATTCCGTTTTTGGATATGATAAACGCTGTTGGTGTGCCGGAAACATTCGCAGTATTTCCATCTGCATATTCTTGCGAGATGATAGAAGAATTTTTGCCGCTTGAGACGCAATTATCAAAAGTGGTTTTATCAATTCCTTCCGCCACGGCGTATTTATCTGGATTGGTCAGCCCGTCGGTATCTTGGTTGGCAAATATTTGGCCTATATAATCAAAATATTTATCGTTTCCTGCCAGTTCAGCAACGCATTCTGCTGCTTCTGCCGCTTGGCCGCCCAAAGGATGGAAAGCGCTGCCGTCAGGAAGATTTCTTGGCGCCCAATAAGTGCGGTACACCCAGGCCACGCCTTTGCTTTGGTAGTCTTGCATCACTTGGCGCATCGTTACATCAAATTCCTTGCAGTATGGGCACTGAAGATCTCCGTATTCAACTATCTTTATCGGTGCATTTGGATTGCCCATCACATGATCCGCAGAGTCAACTGGTTTTACAGTGATGTTTTGTTCAGCTTCTAGTGGATTTGTTGCGTTTGATTTGCTTGAAAAATAAATCGAAACACCTACAATTAATGCGGCTAAAACAATCGCCACAGGAAGAGCCCAAGAATTTGTTTTTTTTGTATCTAAGTTTTCTGATTCCATTTTATTTATAAGCTAAAAGGGAAGTGATCGATTCAAAACTGCGTCCTTTTTTGTATCCCAATTTGATGTGTCAATAATAGCATCTTTTATAAACTCGCCGTCTTTGTATTTTATTTTGCCGTTTTTTAAAGCGTATTCATAAACTTCTTTTGTTACTTTCACATCCTGAAGACAATATTTGCGAATGCTTTCAATATCACCTTTTTTCCACCATTCAATTGCTTGGAGCCCGTTTCCGCTTTTGCCGTGTCCTAGCGTTGCTTCGGCAATGTTACCAAGACCGACTCTGTGGCCAATTGATTTGCGCACATCTTCTAGCAAGTCCAAGCTTTTTATATTGTTTAAATCTCCGTGATAATATTTGTTTAGAAGCGGCACATCAAAATGATTACTATTAAAACCTATTAGCACATCTGTGTCCTCCAAGATTTTCCAAAGCTCGGGCAATTCTTCAACTAGGTAGCTTGAATATTTATCTGCAGAGTAATCATAAATTCCAACAAGCGAAATATCCAAAAGCACAGGGTCAGCCTTGCCCACATCATCAAACACATTTCTTGTTTCTATATCAAATACTACTTTTCTCATGTTTTTATATTTTGTTATTTTCCAATTGCATAAATTTCTGCAAATCTTACACTGTTTTCTAAATCGTGTAACAGTTCTGAAGACTTTTTCATTTCTACTCCAATTTTCTTTGTTAATGTTTTGTCCTTTTCATCCTCATATTTTTTTAAACCGTCGTCTATAAAGTTTTCTAAAACAGGAATTAGTTTTTCTTTCACGATCTTTGTAATAAATGTTAAGTCTTCATTTGGAAAATCAAAGTAGACAATTTTACCCATCTCTCTATCTGCTTCAGTTATCCCTGAGTATTCTTGGATTACCGAGATTAAATACTTGTATTTTATGGAGAAATTTATTAGTAGTTCCAAATCTATTTTTTCCGGTGAAAAATTAGAAAGAGTTTCAAATGTTCTTGCGTCAGTTAACAGAGATTCTATCCTTTCTTTTACATCTTCAGCACCAGTTTTTTCCGTTTTTGATTCAGGATTCATTTTTTATATATTGAATAATTTTATTTAAGTGGAAGACCGTGAGTTTCCAAAAAGTCGCGGATGGTCACGTCTCCCATCCCAAATCCGACAGTCGGAAGAGGTTCAACTCCAAACATTTCAAGTAGGTTGTCGTATCTTCCACCGCCGCAAATTGATCTGTTGTTTTCTCCGCTGGCATCAAATAGTTCAAAGACAATTCCTGTGTAATATGTTTGTCCTCTTGCAAGCGATTCATCAATCTTGGTATTTTTTATACCCAACTCTTCTAATTTGTTTTTGATTTGAGCTAGATCAATCTCTTTATTGCTTGGATTATTCAATCTTATTTCAAAACTATTGTCATCGGCACCAAATTCTTTCATTATTTTGTAAGTTATTTGAATCATTTCTATCTCAGCATCCATTCCAGAAATTCCCATAATGTCGCAATTTAATTGCCAGTGTTCACGCTTTCTTCCGCGTTGAGGTCTTTCGTATCGGAAGCAATTTGGAATTGAGTACCATCGCAGTGGAAGTTTGAGGCCTTTGCGACGCGCTGCAATCATTCTGGCAAGAGTCGGTGTCATTTCTGGTCGTAGGGCAACTTCACGATCTCCTTTGTCGGTGAATGTGTACATCTGCACGTTTACAATTTCATCGCCGCTTTTCACCTTGTAAAGTTCCGCTGATTCCAAAATTGACGCGCTGTATTCTTGATATTTAAATTCTTCTGCCACTTTTCGCCATACGCCAAAAATGTAGTTCTGGATTGTCATATCTTCTGGGTAGAAATCGCGGACACCTTTGTAGGGCTCGGTTGGAAGCTTTTTCTTTTCTTGTTTTTCTTCAGCCATTGTTATGCTATTTTACTAGAATATGGCTCAAATACAATCTCAAATTTTACTCAACAAAAAAGAAGGAGAAACTCCTTTGGAGGCAATTTATCGCTTCAAGACAGCAAATCCTGATTATAAAGACTTGCCGATGACATACGCTGGCAGACTTGATCCGATGGCTGAAGGCCTGCTTTTGTTGCTTGTTGGTGAAGAATGCAAGCAAAAGGATAAGTATTTGAAATTCTCAAAAGAGTATGAAGTTGAAGTACTTTTGGGATTTGAAACGGATACATCTGATATTTTGGGTAAGATTACCAAAATTGAAACGAAGCCTGAAATTTTTTCAGAAGAAAAAATTTCAGGCGCTCTTCTGTCTACAAAAAATATTGCACAAAAATATCCAGCCTATTCTTCCAAAACTTTTGAAGGCAAACCTTTGTGGCAGTGGGCAAGGGAAGGAGAAGAAAAGGAAATTGAGTCTGATGCCAAAATTACCGATGCAGAATTTTTGGAACAAAGAGAAATAAATGGAAACGAGCTTTTAAAAAATATTTTTGAGCGAATTGCCAAAGTAAACGGTGATTTTCGTCAGCAAGAAATTTTAGAGCTGTGGCGAGAAAAAATAAATACAAATGAAAATTACCAAATTATTTCTCTAAAAATATCATCAACAGGTGGTGCTTATATGCGCGTCTTTGCATCTCAACTCGGCAAAGTTTTAGGCATACCTGCTCTGGCTTTTTCTATAAAGCGAACAAAACTTGGGGAATATAAATTAGAATAAATTTATTCTAATCCCTTATCTCTTCTGCCTGCTTTGTCGCGGGCGGTTTTCGTAAGGAATCTTTTGCGCAAGCGCACAGACTTCGGAGTAATTTCCAAAAGCTCGTCGTCTTGCATCACCTCAAGTCCTCTTTCAATATCAATTTCTAGGTGCGGTGTTAGATACGTTGTGCCGTCAGAACCGGATGCGCGCATGTTTGTAAGCTGCTTGCCTTTGGTTGGGTTGATGTCCAAGTCTTCGCCTTTGGAAGTATTACCAACAACCTGCCCAATGTAAACTTCTGTTCCAGCTCCCAAATAAAGCACGCCTCTTTGCTGTAAATTATCCAAGGCAAATGCAAGCGCTTTGCCAGCTTCCATTGAAACCATAGATCCAACTTCGCGCTTTTCAATTGTTCCAGCGTATTCTTTAAAATCAATAAATCTTGAGCATATAATTCCTTCGCCTTTTGTATCAATAACAAATTGGTTTTTGTATCCTAAAAGTCCGCGGGTTGGAATTTCAAAAATAATTCGCACTTGCGAGCCTTCTTGCTTCATATTGGCCATCAAACCTTTTCGTCTTGAAAGTTTTTCGATGATTGCACCGCTGAATTCTTCTGGCGTGTCAATTGTTACTTCCTCGTAAGGCTCAAGTTTTTTGCCGTTTTCTTCTTTGACGATTACGTGCGGCTGAGAAACAGCAAGTTCAAACCCTTCTCTTCGCATATTTTCAAGCAATATAGCAATGTGAAGCTCGCCTCTGCCGTAAACGCGGAATTTATCCGCAGCAGAAAAATCAACTTTAAGTCCGATGTTTACTTCAAGTTCCTTTTCCAATCTGTCGCGGATTTGTCTTGTTGTTACAAATTTTCCTTCTTTGCCAGCAAATGGGGAATCGTTAACCATAAAATCCAAAGAGATTGTCGGCTCATCAACGTTGATGGCGGGTAAAGATTCTTGATTTGCATCGTGGCAGATCGTGTCTCCGATATAAATATCCGGAATTCCAGCAACCATCACAATGTCTCCGGAATGAGCTTCCTTGACTTCTTTTTTGGCAACACCATCAAAGGTATAAAGTTTTGTAATTCTGTAAGGTTTGGCTTCACCAGATATTTTTTTATTAAAAACAGTTTCCCCATCAGTTATTGTTCCTTCGTAGATTCTGCAAACCGCCATTCTGCCCAAGAAGTTGTCGTAAGCCAGGTTGAAAGGCTGCGCGCGAAGCGGCACGTCATCCTTTGTATTTGCTGGTTGGACATGTTCAAGTACTGTATCCAAAAGGGGATTGAGATTTACTCTTTCATCAGTTAAGTTTTTCATCGCCACGCCTTCTCGGCCGATTGCGTAGACAACGGGGAAGTTGAGCTGTTCGTCGTTTGCTCCAAGGTCAATAAAAAGCTCCAAGACTTCGTCGTGGACTTTGTTTGGATCTGCGGCAGGCTTGTCTATTTTGTTGATAACCACAATCGGCTTTATTCCAAGTTCTAGGGACTTTTTGAGTACAAAGCGAGTTTGAGGCATCGGACCCTCCTGAGCGTCTACTACGAGCAATACGCAGTCAATAGAACGTAAAACGCGTTCTACCTCGCTACCAAAGTCGGCGTGACCAGGTGTGTCTACAATGTTGATTTTGGTGTCTTTATAGAAAACAGAGGTATTTTTGGCATAAATAGTAATACCGCGCTCTTGTTCAAGGGCGTTTGAGTCCATAGAGACACCTTCTTTGACCATTCCTGTCTGCTTCATCAAAGCGTCTGTAAGAGTGGTCTTTCCGTGGTCCACGTGGGCGATAATCGCTATGTTTCTGATTTGTATACTTTCTTTCATATCTTTCATATAAATAAAAATACGGCGCTAGCCGTGCCTCAATTAAAACATTTTTAACAAATTTTGGCAAATACGAAAGCTCGAAATAGCTTGCCTCGTGCGACACGCATAAAATCCTGCTGGATTTTTGCTATTCTCGCGCCGTCGCGCTGTGAAGTGTCTTACTCGACAACTATTTTGAGCTTTTAGCTTTTTCTAGCTTTGATGATTTCTATCGCGCTTGGGATTAGAGAAAGAATGATTATGACAATAACAACAGGTAAAACATATTTGTCTGGATTTGGAATAAGCTTGCCGAAGAAATATCCGCCATAAGCCATTCCGCAAACCCACAAAACTCCGCCAATAAAGTTGTATGAAAGAAAAGTTTTATATTCCATATTTCCAACTCCAGCCAGGATTGGCACAAACGTGCGAACTACTGGCACAAACCTTGCCAAAAGAATTGACTTGCGTCCGTATTTTTCAAAAAACTTTTCTGACTTGGCGATATATTTTTTGGAAAGAAAAATCGAGTCTTCTTTGGTAAAAAGTTTTGGGCCGATTTTTTTGCCAAAGGCGTAGCCCACGTTGTCTCCCAAAATTGCGCAGATTGAGCCAAGGGTAGCGAGCGCCACGATGCTGATGTATCCGTGTGCGGCCAAAAGTCCTGCGGTAAAAATCAAAGAATCACCCGGAAAGAAGAATCCAAAGAAAAGTCCAGACTCGGCAAAAATAATTGCCAGAATTCCGATGAATCCAAGGCCTTGTATCAAAAACTGGGGATTTAAGTATTGCATACCTATATTATAGATGCTTTTTTATTAATTTAGAAATTGCTAAAAGCTCAGCTTCAGGAGTTTTTTCTCGACTACCTGGTCGATAAATAAACTTTCGCGGTTCATATTTGGTAATTCCCGTATCACCAGATTTTCTGGGTAGAAGATGCAAGTGAAAATGGGGAACAGATTGACCGGCCAATTCTCCTTCATTCCAAGCAATATTAAATCCTTCCGCTCTAAAAGTTTTTTCAAGAGCAATTTCTAAATCTCTAAGTAGGTGGAAAATATCTTTTTTCTCATTTACTGTTAATTCTTCAAAAGTGGCAGCGCATCTTTTTGGAGCTATCAAGACATGCCCTGGAACAATTGGAATATTTGTAGGAAACGCCCAAGCATATTTATTCTCTACGACTGTTCTTTTCTTAATTTCTGGAATAGTACAATATACGCAATCTTTTTTTTTTAACTGCGAAATTTTTTTGATTGTAAAATCTACGCCGATTTCGGGTTTGTATTTTTTGAGCGCTTCACCTAGTCCGATTTGGTCAAATCCCAAAGCGATTATGTTTGGTTTGGTTTTTTTGACTGGAGTCCAATTGCCGAGTTTTTTATCTCCTCCAATAACTTTGTCTGCGATTCCCAGTTTTTCTATAGCTTTCATTCTTTTGGTCATAGAATTTTTTGGTTTTCTTTGTTTTCGGAAAAAAACACTTTCATCGCTTGCAACAGATACAGTCAAATTTCCAAGCTTTTTGGCTTGGCTTAGAAAATGAATGTGTCCTGGATGGATCACATCAAACGTTCCAAAAACCAAAACTTTTTTTTGTTGAGCTTTAGCCATAAGTTGATACAATGTTATCACAAAATAATTATTTAAATTTATGTTAAAAACAGCAGAATCGGTTTCAGTCGGTCATCCAGATAAAATTTGCGATCAGATTTCTGATGCAATTTTGGATGCGTGTTTAAAAGATGACCCAAATTCTCGCGTGGCTATTGAAGTGATGGGAGGACACGGAATTATTTCCATAACAGGTGAGCTCACAACTTCCACGTACGTGAATATGAGAAAGATTGCTCAGGAAGTTTATAAAGATTGCGGATATAATGAAAATATTGGGGTCAATGTAAACGTGGTGGAGCAAAGTCCGGAGATTGGTGCTGGCGTGGACAGGGAAGGCGCGGGAGATCAGGGAATAATGGTTGGATACGCAACTTCGGAAACTCCAGAATTTTTGCCGCTTGAAGTTGTGCTTTCACGCAAGCTTGCCAAATCAATGGGCAAGCATGATGGCAAAAGCCAGGTGACAGTGGACAATGGTAAAGTGGTCAAAATTCTGACTTCGCTTTGTGACAACGGAAAAATGCAAGACGTAACTCTAGAAGAAACCGTAAGAAAAGAAATCTTGCCGCATTTTGATGGAACTTGGGAAGAACTCCAAAAAGCTTGGCTTCAAAATCCAAACGGCGAATGGAAGATTGGCGGATTTGCAGCAGACACAGGACTCACTGGCAGAAAACTTGCTGTTGATAATTACGGCCCAAACATTCCTGTTGGAGGAGGATGTTTTTCTGGCAAAGACGCTACCAAGGTGGACAGAAGCGGAGCATACATTGCTCGCAGAATTGCAGTTGATTATTTGAAGAAAAAAAATGCCAAAGAAGTATACGTGCACATTGCATACGCAATTGGCGTTGCAGAACCTCTGATGGCTGTGGTGGATATTGATGGAGTGCAGGAAGAAATTTCTGGATATGATCTTCGGCCTCTTGCGGTAATTGATTATTTGGATTTAAGAAAACCTCAATATAGAGAAACTGCAAAATACGGACACTTTGGAAACGGTTTTGCTTGGGATCGATAATATTTAATTAAATAAGAGTAATTTCTTTTTGAACGGGGGTTGTTATGACGACTTTATTTTCAGTTGAAATATAAAAATCAATTTCTGTTCGCATTCCAAAAGTTTTGAAATACATTCCAGGTTCAATTGTATAACCAATATTTTTTAGAATACGCGAATATTCTTTCCAGTTAAGACTTGGAAATTTGCCATGGGGACTGTCAAAACCTAAAGCATGGCCCCAAGCCGGTTTTAGTCCGTCTGCGAAACCGTTTTCTCCAATGTAATCATTTGATGCTCTAGATATATCCACACAGCGTGGAAGAATATTTTTCTTTATTTCTTTTTCGATATGTTTTACTGCTTTATCTAGAGATTTACTCAAAACTTTCCATGTTTTTTCAATATCCTTAGGAATTTTTGTTCCACAAAAAAACATCCATGTCATATCTGCATAAGGAGTATTTCTTTTATTTAATCTTGCCCAAATATCTAAAAGAATAAGATTATTTGGCTGCAATTTTTTACCTTTTCCTTTTACAAAATAATGCACGTTGGCAGTGTTTTCTTTGAATGCTGCTATGCATTGAACTTTTTTATCATCGTTTATAAGTCCGTGTTTTTTGTAAGATTTTTTGACAAAATCTACAACATCTTTTTCGTAGACATTTTTCTGCTTGGATTTTATAAATTCAGCAACTTCGTTCTTAATTTCACCGAGAGCGTTCGCGGCCTCAAAGTGATCTTTGATTTGAGTTTTAGTCCAAGAATGTGAACTTGCCATCTTTGTATATTACTTTTTGTGTACCGTCTTTCATATAAGCTGTCACTGTGCGGGGAGTGGTCGACACAATATCCGTGTGCACAGAAGAAGAGTTGAATCCCAACGCTTCCCAGTCTTCGGGATCAAGTTTGGATGGATCATCAGCCAAGCAATCATGATAAGCGTTTCCAAGCGCAATGTGTGTGTTACCGTTTGGACCACCGACGTTTTCATCAAACAAAGTTTCTGCCATAAATTTGGTAATTCGAGAAAATCTTTTATCAGTCAAAGAAAATTCTCCGACTTTGTCTGCGTTTTTGGTAGCAATCATCTGTTTGAGCACTTTTTCATTTTGCTTTGCTTTGCTTTTTACAACTTTGCCATCTTTAAACCACAACTCAATTCCTGTAATCAAATTGCCATATCGATAAAGCGGTTCGGAAAATCTTATCCAGCCGCTTGTGCCGCGCCAATCAGGAGAAGTGAACAATTCAAATGATGGAATATTTCTACCGATTCCGCCCATCCATCTGCGCCTTTTGCCCAGTTGAACCCAAAGATCAACATCCAGCCCTTTGACATGCATTTTTTCAATCGGCATTTTGTTAAGCTTAAATTGTGCGTTTCCTATCATTGCAGAAACTTTTTTCCACTCCTTGATTGGGTCTTTCTTGTCCAAAAAACAGGCATTAATAATTTCTTTCCAGTAATCTTTGAGGCTCATTTTGGCTTCCTTTGCCATTGCTGGTGTGCCGTAAAGAGCAAGTGTCCAAGTGAAGAGACCTGCGTTTTCTTTTTTATTTCGCCACTCCATGTATGGCTTAAAAGCTTCGCCGCGCGCCATTATCTTTTTTGGATCGATGCCTTTGAGAATGTGCTTGTTGGTATCGGAGAGAATGTAAATCGAATGGTCTATTTCATCAACTAAGCCTTTGAGATATTTGGAAGGGAAGTATTTAAGCTGCTCGGCGCTTGCAAGCTCATAAAAAGCGCGGCTGACGTTTGCGTTTGCTTTGTCGTACGTTTCTTTGTCATCGGGAATATAGTTTTGGATTACATTTCCGCCGGCTTTGATGATTGCTTTATAAAGTTCAATGTATAAAGGTTTCGAGTATTCGTTTGCTGTTAAATAAACCGTCTCACCTTTTTTGATTCCTGTGCCTCCACCTAAAGCAAAGTTTATTAAAACATCCGCGTAGCGTTCGATGATTTTTTTTGGTGGTTGATAGTCCATTATCTTATTTTATTTTTTATTTTCTGATAAATTTCTGGAATTATTTCAACATATACAAGGGAAGAGGTGTAAAAGAAAACTCCAAAACAGAATCCTCCCAAGACATCACTTGCCCAATGCTCGCCGAAATAAACTCGTGAAAATGCAACTAGAAATATCATAACCCCGCTCAATATAGAAAGCAAAATAAACTCCCAATTCTTTAAATATTTTTTTGCCAAGTAGCAAAGGGAAAGAAAGAATACCGTGGCAATTACAGCGTGCCCGCTTGGAAAGCTAGAGCTGCTCTCAGGAAAGAAATGTCGTATTAAAGGCCTTGGTCTTGAAAATATCGCTTTAAGAATCAAGACTGATAAACCGCTTATCCCAAGAGAAAAAAGCAAATAAAAAAAGTCTTCATATTTTCTGTATAGAAGAAGAATTAAAATTGGTATGGCTGCAATAGCAGAAAATGTCCACGGTCCGATCCATCCAAGCCACCACAATGATGAGAGAATAAATCGGTTTCTTGACGGAGCAACTAATGCTGAAATTTGGCTGTCAATAATCGAAAGAATTCCGTGATCCGAAACATTTTGAGCGATAATCGCAAAGGCGTAAAGCGAGATGATTGATACGATAAAAAGTATAATTTGATTCTTTCTGAATTTGACACCTCTTTTTTTGGCTTCTTCGGCGAGATATAAAACAAAGATAGCTATTGCTGTGGCAATTGCAAAAAACTTTCCAATTGCGGGCACGATAATCAAAAACCCTTCACCAAGCACAAATCCTAAAACTGAAAAAGATACAGACCACAGAATACTTGCGCCAAGCGCCAAACATAAAAATTTTCCTGTGCCTATATCTGCAATTCCGGCAAAAAAAGGCGAAAGAGCTCGGGTAAAAGAATTAAATCTGCCGAGGAATACTGTTTTACCTGAATGTTCCCGAGTTATTTTTTTAGTTTTTTCAATTCTCTCATGGCCAATAAATCTTGAAATTATTTTCATAGTCGAAGTCTCGTATTTTTTGCCAAGTAAAAAAGCCAAAACATCTCCTAGAAATGAGGCTAAAATTCCAAATATAATTACGTGCCAAATACTAAAAAGACCAAGACGGGCAAAAACGGCTGCTAAGACAAGTATCGTCTGTCCAGGGACGAAAAATCCAATCAAAGGCAGCGATTCAAGGGCGCTTGAGAGGAAAACAATAAGCAGGCCGAACTCTTGAAAGATTAATTTGTTTGTATAAATAAACTCTAAAATGGCTTTTTCGGGATACATAAAAGCTCATTATATCATTTGTGATATAATTTTTTCATGCATATTTTTCAGGCGCTTATTTTGGGAATTGTAGAAGGTTTAACTGAATTTTTACCGGTGTCTTCAACTGGACATTTGATCATTGCCGCCAAGCTTTTGGGATTGCCAAATACGAATTTTTTGAATGTTTTTGAAATTGTTATCCAAGTCGGGGCAATCCTTGCGGTGGTAGTTTTGTATTTTAAAAAATTTTTGGATATTGAAATTTTAAAGAAAGTTGTTGTTGGATTTATACCAACTGCAATTATCGGTCTGATATTTTATAAATTCGTCAAAAATTTTCTTGGCAGCACGGATATTGTGCTCTGGGCAATGTTTCTGGGTGGTTTAATTATAGTGATTTTTGAATTGCTTAAAAGAGATAACAGGGAAGTGGAAAATGGAGTTAAAAATTTGACATACAAACAATGCGTCATCATAGGGCTCTTCCAATCAGTAGCAATAATTCCCGGTGTTTCGCGTTCTGGAGCAACAATCATTGGCGGCCTTTCAATAGGAATAGATAGAAAAACTATTACAGAATATTCTTTTTTGATTGCTGTGCCGACAATGATTGCTGCTTCTGGACTTGAGCTTATTAAAGGCGCTGGAGGCATTACAACAAATGAATTTGGACTGATCGCCTTTGGATTTCTAGTGGCATTTGTTGTGGCGATAGTCGCTGTTAAATCCTTTATCGGATTTATCAGGCACCACAAGTTCACAGGCTTTGGGATTTATAGAATTATCGCCTCGGTATTTTTCTTCTTTTTGGTTGGATAAAGCTTCTATCTAAAGTTTTCGTATTTGTGCGTTACTGGCTTGTGGATTAAAACTAAAGAAACAAAATTTATTATATATTTAAAGATAGTGTTTGTTGCGCCCTGATTTTTGAATCGCCTCGCTGAAGAATACATTTTAAATCCTAAGGAAAATTTAACTTTGCCAAACTCTGAGGCTCGTCTTGCTGTGTCTGTATCATCTCCGTAAAATGTTATTGAAGTGTCTAGGCCTCTCATTTCTGTGAGCACCTTTCTTGATATTGCTAAATTGTTAAATACTGCCATATATCCTACAAATAAATATACCGGCATCGAAACAACATACCAACAAAACCATACTAGTAATTTTTCCACAAAAGAAGCGTCGTAATAAAACATCGGTCCACTTAAAATGGCTAGCTTTGGATTTTTAGAAAATTCTTCAACTATTTTTTGGCTCCAATCGTTTGGCATTTGTGTATCGGCATCCGTAAAAGCGATAATGTGGCCGGTTGAAATTTCTACTCCTCTTTGTCTTGCGTTCATAACGCCTTTCTGCGGTTCCTCGATAACTTTTACTTTCTTAAATGTTTTCGCGATCTCCACAGTGCGGTCCGAGCTGCAGTTTGCCACAACGATGATTTCAAAAAAATGATTATTAGAATTGGATATTGCTCGGAGACAGTTGCCAATGTATTTTTCTTCATTGTAAGCAGGAATAACCAAACTGATCTTTAAATCATTTTCCATATGGAATAATTATAACACCACGGGTGATTATTATTGACTGCTTGTTGAAGTTGAAGTGCTGGATTGGTTGTTTCTAACCATCACTTGGTTTGCGGTTTCACTTCCGTCTGTGTTTGAAGTGCCGATAACCATTACGTTTGTGCCTGTAGCAAGATTATCTAATGATCCTGCAACACTCTCTGTTATGTTTGTGGACGGGCTGACAAATATTATCTGTGAACCGCCGTTTTGAAGACTCAAAGTTATACTTTGGCTGTCTTTGGAAATAATTGTTCCAACAATTGCCCCCGCTCCCAGAGCGCCTGCTCTTGATCTAAATCCACTAGCGCCGCTTGCTCCGGTTTGAAATGCTGTGGAGGATGCTTTGGTCTGAGAACCTTTATAATAATCTCCTGCAAAAAATCCAACAAAAAGAGCCACGACTATTAAGATGACCACGAGAGTAAAATGTTTGTTATGCATATTTTTATTTATTAATTTTAATTTTTAATTATTCAAACCCCTATTCAAATCGCAACGCTTCAATTGGATTAAGTGCCGCGGCTCTTTTTGCCGGATAATATCCAAAAATTATTCCGATGCCGGCAGATACACAGAATGCAAGGACAATAGGGTAGAGGCTTATTTGGGTTTGGATTATTCCCAAAGCACTGACCCCAAAGGCTATGCCGGTCCCCAGAATTATTCCAATTAGTCCGCCAAGGAAAGTAAGTATTACAGCTTCTGACAAAAATTGCAGAGAAATATCTCTGTTTCTTGCCCCGATTGCTTTACGCAGACCGATTTCTTTGGTGCGCTCAGTTACACTGGTAAGCATCATGTTCATAATGCCAATTCCTCCCACAAGAAGGGAAATGCCAGCCACTGACCCGAGTAGAACTGTGAACGTGCTTACAACACTTGAAGCCGTTGCCACAATAGAAGCTTCGTTTAAGGTGCTGAAATCCGCATTGGCGGGATTACTTATGTTATGTCTTTGAAGGAGAAGGGTTGTTATATCATTTTGCACTTGTGTCATTGCATTGGAGGTTGCCGCTTCCACATCGATTTCTGTAAGATAAGTATTTCCTGTCAAAAAAGTTTGAGCATCGCTTTTTGGAATCATTATCATATCGTCTGCGTTGCTAAATCCACTTCCGCCTTTTGATTGGAGTACACCAACGACATTGAATACAATTCCTTTTATTGTGATTTGTTGACCAACAGGATCTGTTCCTGTTGCAAAGAGGTCTGATGCCGCAGTAGGTCCGAGGACCGCCACTTTTGCCATACTGGTTACTTCTGCGTCAGTTATAAAAGAGCCTTCGCTTACATTTACGTTTCTAACCAGGGCATACGATGCATCTGTTCCCAGCACAGTTGTGTTGGTGTTTGTCCCTTTGGCAGTGACTTGTTCTCTTCCGGAAACTTCGCCTGTGACAGCTGTGACATTGCTTACTTGAGAAAGGATGGCGTCAGCGTCGCCCTGAGTCAAAGTTTCGGCTGTGCCTCGGCCAGTACTGACTTGGTATCCTGGAGCTCTTTGGGCTCCTGGCGTGACCATTATCAAATTTGCTCCGATTGATTCGATATTTGCTTGAATTGAACTTTGCGCTCCGTCGCCAATTGCAACCATGGCGATAACAGAACTGATACCAATAACAATACCTAAAACAGTAAGACCTGATCTTATTTTATTTGCCGAAAGGGCAGTGTATGTTTCTTCTAAAATGTCGTGGTATGTCATTTGCCGCTGTGAATTATTTTTGGAATTATTTTTTGCTTGTGCGTTTTTGAATCAGAAACTATAACCCCATCCCTTATGAAAACAATTCTTTGGGCGTGTTCCGCAACATCTGGTTCGTGGGTAATCAAGACTATCGTCCTGCCGTGCTCTTCATTTAATCGCTGAAATGTTCCGAGCACGATATCACCGGTTTTTGTATCAAGGTTTCCTGTTGGTTCATCAGCAAGAATGAGAACCGGGTCATTAACCAATGCTCTAGCAATTGCTACACGCTGGATTTGTCCCCCCGATAGTTCGTTTGAATTATGAAGGAAGTGGCTTTCGTCAAGTCCTGCTGCTAACAGAGCTTTTTCTGCAATAGGAGCGCGTTTTTCTCTTGGTACTCCGGCATAGACAAGAGGGAGCATTACGTTTCGAAGCACAGTAGTGCGAGGAAGAAGATTGAATGCTTGAAAAACGAAGCCAATTTTTTCTCTGCGGATGTCCGCCAGCTCTTCGTCAGAAAGTTTGGATACATCTTTTCCATCAAGCAGGTATTGTCCGCTTGTTGGGGTATCAAGTGCGCCAATTATGTGCATAAGGGTGGATTTGCCGCTTCCCGATGGTCCCATAATCGCAACGAACTCTCCTTCATCAACATTAAAGCTGATACCATGCAGAGCCTCAAATTCTACGGCACCTGTCTTGTATGTTTTTCTAACGTTTTTGATTTCAATCATATTTATCCTCTTGCTCCAGCGCCTCCGCCTGCACCCCCTCTGAATCCGCCTCCGCCAGCAGCTCCACCGCCTCTTGCGCCAAGTGAACTAAGCAGACTTGGTGTTTGGGTGCTTGTGGTTTGGGTTGATGCGTTTACTACTTTTGTCACAACCTGATCGCCAACTTTGAGACCAGAAGTTATTTCTGTATTTGTGTCATCTGTTGCTCCTGTTTGGACCACTACAGTTTTTGGAGCTGTTTTTGATGGATAGCTTGCCTCTTCGGATTTTGGAATGGGGGAGCTAAACATTTGCACATACGATGTGTTGCCTTGAGTTTTTATTGCTGAAGAAGGAATGGTTATTACATTTTGGTGAACATCTGTGATAATTGAAGCGTCCACACTCATTCCAGGCTTTACTCTGGTATCATCCGTATCAAAGCCAATTTGAACGTTAAAAGTTACAACTCCTTGCGACACTGTTCCTATAAGATCAACTTGGGTTACGGTACCTGCGATGCTTAGATCCGGCACTGCGTCAAAAGTTAAAGTCACTTTGTCTCCAGCGGCAACTTTTGCTGCATCAACTTCATTTAAGGATACGTTTGCTATTTTTTCTGTTGTGATAAATGTGCCTACGCTTCCGCTTGCCTGATCTCCTTGCTGTACGCTGATGTTTGCTACTACTCCATCAAGCGGAGCTTTCACAAAGTAATTGTCATAATTTTTCTGGGCAGTTTCTACGTTAAGTTCAGCAGATTGAATATCCAAAGGATCCGTTCCTTTTACTAACTCTTGAAGAGCCACACTATCTTGCTGAATCGTGTTTATATTTGATTGAATCGTGTCGTTTGCGTTTTGCAGATTTGATAGGTCAGAATTTATAGTTGATGTCCATTGTCCTAAATTTGTTTCAGATGCTGTTGTGTCGGTCGATACTTCTTTGCTTGCGTCATTGTTTTCTATATAGTCAACAGCAGCTTTGGTGTATTGAATTGCCTTGGCCAAATCGTTGGCGGTATTATAAGTTTCTTCGATTATATTGTCGGTTGTTGTTGCGTCTGTTTGGCTTCTTGAATTGTTGTAATCTTGAAAACTTTTTTGATATTCTGTATTTGCAATATCGAAGCTTGCTCCCGCTTGATTTACATCGGCTTGTGCTGTGGTATCCATAAAGATTGTTTCTTGAGGTGTCAAATAACCTCCTTTTGTATTAAACATTCCGTTTAATCCGCTTATTATGCTTGCCATATCAATATATGAGTTTGAAACAGCGCTTATCCCAGAAGTTTCGGCAGATGCTTTTGATGACTCTGCATTACTCAAGCTATTTTGATCTTGTGTTAATTGGGTTGGATCTGGCGGCTCTTGAAGCTTTGCCAAAGCGATCTGGGCGTTTTGAAGGGAAATGAGCGCGCTTGAAGGATCAATTTCTACGAGAGTGGTTCCGGCAGTAACTTTTTGTCCTGCGGTAGCGTCAACTGCCTCAACTGTTCCTGTAACATTGTTGTTTAAATCTATTTCGTTTGAAGCGGCTACTTGTCCAGTGCCTGTAACGGTGTCGATAATCGTTCCATTTGCCGCTTCGGCCAAAGTATACTTCGGCACATTGCCAACATTCTGGAGTATTTTTACAGAGCCGTAAGCGGTGCTTGCCAAAACAATAATAAGGAGTACAGAAAGCTTTTTGTGAAATTTCCAAAGATTTGATATTTTTGCCATATGTTTTTATTGGTTATTTGGACCCTGACTAGGTAGAGGTGGTGTTTGTGGTGAAGATGTGGAGGTTGTCGGGTTGCTTTGACTTGGCGGAGGAGGAAGTACTCTTATTAAATTTGCCTCAATATTGCCGTTATTGTCTGGAGATCCAATGACAATTACATAATCGCCAGTTTTAATTTCTGAAGATTTTATGTCATTTCTAAATTCCCTGAATATTGTGTTATCTGTGATAGAGACAGTTTTTTCAACACCGTCTTTGTCGGCGATTATTATATTCGGCAGAGACATTTTGATGATGTATCCTGAGGCTCCGTTTGCATTCGGGAGGTTATTGTTCAAGGAATTAAAATCTGGCAGCATACCGTCGCTGCCTTCATGACCCTCTATATCTCTATTGTAATTTTCTCCCAGACGGCAAGAAAAGAATGCTTTTTTATATCCAATCAGTATTCCCGCTTGAAATACAAATAAAACAATTGCTATAGCAAAGATGACATATACAATTACGTGCAAAGCTCTAGACTCAAAGAATTTTTTCAGTTTTTCCATTTTTTATTTATAAATTAATTTAGCTTTTGAAAAATCACCAGCTTCTCTGATCGCTTTTGAAACAAGAAGAAGCAGCACTCCCAGCATTGTAAATGCAATAAACATGTCAAAGATGGGTGCAGATTCAAGTAAAACCAGAGAAAACTGCTTCCAGTTTGTCAGCGCCACTCCGCTGTCAGATACAATAATCGATGCGTATTTGTAAAATGCTGATGAAGTAAAATTGGATAGTATAATTGAAAATATCGATACGAAAAATACGCCAAAAGAAGCGGCAGCGGCAGCAAATATTCCGAATGTCATCTTAGCTTTCTTTATTTTTGCTTCTTTTATTCCAAATAAAACTTTTTGCTCCAGTTCTTCTGGACACTTAACTTTGGAATTTAAAAAAATTTTTTCTATGTCTTTTTCCATTTTGCTTTGAATTATACTATATTTTTACGGTAAGGATCATTATTTTGGTGCAGTGTCAAATATTCTCTAAGTTTGATGATTGCTCTCCTGTATCTGCTTTTTACCGTGTTCATTGGCTCTTTGGTTAAAAGCGAGATTTCCTCAAACGTCATTCCTGTTTCGTGCCTCAAAGCCACAATTTCCCTGTATTTTTTGGGTAAGCTTTTGATTGACTGCCCGAATATTTCTGCGTTTTCTTTTTCTTCAAAAACACTGTCGGCAAGAGGCATCGTGTCCGCGATGTTTTCTTCAAAGGTTGTATCGTTTTCATCATTATCTAATTCTGAAAAAACCATGCTTTTTTTCTTGCGCATATAGTCATACGTCGTATTTCTGGCAATGGTAAAAATCCAAACTCTGAAGTTTTTTGTCTGGTCATATTTTTTTATATTCTTCCAAGCTTTGAGAAATGTCTCTTGAACAATGTCTTCAGACGCTTCCTGTTTGCCGCAAAGTCTAAAAACAAAAGAATATATTGCTTTGGTGTGTCTGGCTACGAGCGCTTGAAAAGCGCTTTCGTTCCCATTTATGTATTCCTTTATTAATTCGTTGTCATCTTTCTCCATACTTTAATTGTAAGTCTTTTTTCATTATATAAAAGTTTTCAGCTTGTTTTTGTTTTATCTGATTAGAGGTTAAAATGTCTGCATGACTGAACATAAGCATGTAAAGAATTATCAAAGACGGTGGAGTATAAGCTATGCATCCACTCCAATACAAAAGTTCTATTCTTTTTTTCTAGTACCGCTTTTTGTAGTGTTGTTAATATACTTGGCATTCAAAATTTTTCCAAATTTTAACCAATCTACAAATGGAAATTTTTCTATAGAATATGTTTTCTTTGCGGTCTTAAGCACACTCGTCAGACTTTTGATCGCATATTTTCTTTCGGTGATTATTGCTTTTCCTCTTGCCGTGCTTGCGGTTTATAATCGTTTCTTTGAAGCAATACTTCTTCCGCTTTTTGACATCATCCAATCAATGCCGGTATTGGCCCTTTTTCCAATAGTGGTTTTGCTTTTTGTCAGATTTGGAATGTATAACGGAGCCGCAATATTTATTTTGTTTTTAAGCATGCTTTGGAATATCGTTTTTACTTTGGTTGGCGGCCTCAAAATTATTCCCAAAGACATCACTTACGCGGCAGAAGTTTTTGGTATCAAAGGATTTTCATATTTCAGGAAAGTTATTATTCCGGGAGTTTTTCCAGAGTTGGTTACTGGATCAATCTTGGCTTTTTCACAAGGCTGGAACCTTACAATTGTTGCTGAGGCCATACATACTTACATTCCAGGCGGCAAGGAAAGCCAAGATCTTTTTGGAATCGGCAGCGCTTTGGTTCATGCTTCGGCTGGAGCAAACGGCACATTGTTTGTTTATGCTGTTGTGGCCATGACGGTGGTAATTGGATTAATGAATTTATTAATTTGGCAGAGACTTTTACATTATGCAGAACGATTCAGATTTGAATAAAAAAGAAAAAAAAGCGGAATTATAATTTTTAATTCCGTTGAAAAAATTTACGAAGGCGAAAAGACGGACGCCTTGGCGGATATTTCTTTGTCTGTCCAAACAGGAGAATTTGTCTGCCTTATCGGCGCATCCGGCTGCGGCAAAACCACAATCCTTAAAATCATTGCCGGACTTGAAAAGCAAACTGCGGGCAAAGTTATTAAGCCAGAAAAAATTTCTATGTGCTTTCAATCCGGAGCCCTGTTTCCTTGGCTTTCAGTTTTTGAAAACGTGGCGATGGGATTGCGGCAAATTGGCGTAAGTGGGGAAAAATTAACTCATGAAGTTCACAAATATCTTTCAATGGTCAACATTACAGAGTTGAGGGAAAAGTTTCCAAGCGAGCTTTCTGGAGGGCAAAAACAAAGAGTTGGAATTGCCAGAGCTTTGTCAGTTGAGCCGGAAGTTTTGCTTTTGGATGAACCGTTTTCTGCACTTGATGAAAAGACAACAGCCGAGCTTCACGATGACATGCTCAAAATTTGGAAGGAGACAAATAAAACTATTGTCATGGTATCGCACATAATTGAAGAAGCGGTGACTTTGGGTGAAAGGGTGATTCTAATAAAAGAAGGGAAAGTTGTAGAAGATTTCAAAATCACTTTACCATATCCACGCCGCGAACAAGAAGCTGACTTTGCCCACCAAGTAATGAAAATCCGCAGAGCGTTTTTCGCTTGAATTTCTATTTGACTTCTTTTTGTAAGTATAATATACTTAGACCGTCTAAATGTTAGGCAATCTAACTATGATTAAAAAGTCGGAAAAAATAATAAAAAGGAAAAGCAACGGCAAGATAACCCCAATGGTTTTTCGCTTGACCCAGCTCATAAAAGAAGAAGCCAATAAAGGCAATGGAAATATATCTTCAATGATGCAAGGCAGATGTTTGTATTTTATAGATCAAGACGGCGAGCCGACGATGAAAAAGCTGGCAGAATATTTTTGTATTACGCCACCTTCGGCCACATCTGTGATTGAAGGGATGATAAAGCTTGGGTTTGTTATAAGAAAATCAAGCCAAAAGGACAGGCGAACAGTTCAGCTTGCTATCACGCCAAAAGGAAAGAAAGAATTGGAAAAATCAATGAATTTGGCCGAAAAAGCTTTGAATAAGTTGATTGTGCATTTATCAAAAAGCGAAAAGGAGAGTTTTTCAAATATCCTTGAAAAAATTACGCGGTAAAAATTATAAAAAATTTATAAAAGCAAATAATTTATGAAAAACGTATTCAAAATGAAAGGACCGGTTATGGTGATGAGCATCGCAGGAATTATTGCAGTGGCGGCAATTGCTTTTGCTTTTGTTTATAAAAGCGGGGCAAAGCTTACAAATGAAGTTGCAGTGTCAAAAATGAATTTGACAGAAGAAGTTACTGCTACAGGCCAAGTTGATGCCGCACAGGATTTGCAGTTATCTTTTAATAGTAGTGGAGAAATTGCTGACGTAAACGCCCAAGTTGGTGATCATGTTTCGGCTGGAGAAACAATCGCAGCCTTAGATTCTTCAGAATTAAATGCTTCACTTCTCTCAGCTCAAGCAGACCTGACCAAGGCCCAAATAGGCCTTTCAGATGTTCAGTTGGCAACCTCTTCAACTTCGTTTGGAGACCAGACAATGCAGCAGTCGTCTGTTTCATCAGCACGATCAACTCTTGTTTCTACGCTTCAAAATGATTATGTGCAGATAAGTAATGCTTACGGCCAATATATTGAGCAATTTACAAACAACAATGCCAATAATCCTGCTTTCGGTGCGACAGTTAATGAAAATGGCGGAGCCTATTACATTCAAGGGACACCAGAGCAGGCAGATAATTTGACTGATGAAATTTCTAATGTTTCTGCATTGATAAAAAATTGGAGCACAGCTGATAACTCGCTTCAGAGCGATGCGGATATTTACAGCGCATCAGATTCTGCAGAAAATACCATCAACGCCTTTAATACTCTTTTATCAGATACGCATACAGTTGTAAGTTCTTACACTATAAACAATCAGACAGACCAAACTGTTTATGGAACTTACGAAGGCTACATTTCTTCTTATCAAGGCATTGCAAGTCAGGCGCTCTCGGCACTTCAGGCCGCAAAAACTGCATATCAATCAGGAATTGCTTCTGCTAGTCCAAATTCCGTAGCGCTTCAACAAACATCAGTAGAAAGCGCAAATGCAAATGTCATGGCAATTCAGGCCGAGATAAACAATGGAATTATCTCTGCCCCTATTAATGGCACTATAACTTTACAAAATGCAAAAGTTGGTGAAGCGGCGTCCGCTGGTGTGCCTTTGGTGTCAATGATTTCAAATGGAAAATTCCAAATTGATGCATACGTTTCGGAAGCGGATATTGGCAAAGTTAAAGTTGGAGACAGCGCAACCGTGACTTTGGACGCGTACGGAGACTCTGTGCCATTTCAAGCTACTGTGATTACAGTTGATCCAGCGGAGACAGTGGTGAACGGAGTCGGAAATTACAAAGTCACTTTGCAGTTTAACAATGAAGACAATAGGATAAAAACGGGCATGACAGCAGAAGTAGATATTTTCACAGCAACAAGAACCAATGTTCTTGCGGTGCCGTTTGGTTCAATAATAAAAAACGGCGATGATGATTTTGTTTTGGTTGATCTAGGAAATGGAAAAACAGAACAAAAGCAAGTTCAGGTTGGCATTACTGGATCAAATGGTTATGTTGAAATATTATCAGGCTTAAATGATGGCGATAAAATTGTCGCTTTTGGCAATTAAATAACATTGTAAATAACATGGTTGAATCAGAAAAAAATCAAATTATTGAGCAAGGAAAAGAAATTCTTAAAGAAGAAAAGCAGATTTTGAATGAAGTAAAAAACGAAGAAAAAGAAATCAAAAAAGAGGGCAGAAGCGTCTGGGTTCTGACAATCCTTATTTGTTTTTTTGTTCTTGCTATCGGAGGAGGCTTCTTGTATTTGATGATATCAAATCAAACTGTTTATACAGAAAATGCTTTAATACAGGCCCCGAACATAAATTTGAGTTCTACTAGCGGAGGAGAACTGCAGCAAGTGTATGTGCATGAAGGAGATTTTATAAAAGCCAATACCGTTGTTGCAAGAGTTGGAAATGAATTGATAAAAACTCAAGTGGATAGCGAGGTGCTGACCATAAACAACGATATAGGCGCGATTTTTACTCCAGGAGAAACGGTCGCAACTGTCATTGATCCAACACAACTGCGTGTGGTGGGTGAAGTTGACGAAAACAAAGGCTTAAGCGATATAAAAGTTGGCCAAGAAGCCAAATTTACAGTTGATGCTTTTGGTTCCGAGAAATTCTATGGAGTTGTTGATGAAATTAGTCCGACTGCTGTGCAGCAAGATGTTGTTTTTAATGTTTCTGATGCAAGAGAAGAAAATCAATTTGATGTTAAAGTCAGGTTTGACACGACTCTTTATCCGCAGCTTAAAAACGGAATGTCTGCAAAACTTTGGGTCTATAAAAATTCCTAAAATAAAATGGCAGAAGCCACGCCAGCAAAAAATAAAAATGACAACCTAAAATGGTGGATTCTTGCCACCGTCATTCTGGGTACATTTTTAGGAAGGCTTGATCAAACAATTGTAAACCTGGCTCTTCCAAAAATTATCACGGACTTTAGCATCACAGTTGATTCGGCTGGATGGATTGCCACCGCTTACATTATTGCAAACGCTATTTTTGTTCCTGTTTGGGGCAAGCTTGGTGACACGGCAGGAAGAAAGAAAGTCTACATTTCAGGTTTCGTGATTTTTATTGTCGGTTCCGTGCTTGCAGGACTTTCCTGGAATTTAACTTCAATGATTATTTTTAGAGTTATTCAAGCAATTGCCAGCTCTGCTGATTATCCAACAGCGATGGCAATTTTAGCCGTCACTTTCAAAGAAGGCAAAGAACGCGCGCAGGCTCTGGGTTTTTGGTCGGCGTCTTTTGCGGTGGCAAGCGTTTTTGGTCCGCTGATTGGCGGACCACTAATAGATACTTTTGGCTGGAGATCAGTATTTTTGGTTAATCTGCCAGTCGGACTTGTCGGATTGCTTATGGCAATAATATTTGTGGAGGAGTCAACGTCCTTGGTCAAAGATGAATCGTTTGACTGGTTCGGCGCAAGTTCCTTAGGAATTTTTCTTGCCTCAATTGTTCTTGTTCTTGATCAGGGTTCAGGATGGGGATGGCTTTCACTGCCTATAATTCTTTGGTATTTAATAGCGTTAATAAGCGGCGTAGCATTTTATTTTATTGAGAAATATCAAAAGGCTCCAATTGTAGATTTTAAATTCTTTAGCAATACGCTTTTTGTAGGCACTTTAGTCAACAATTTTGTGACTTTTATGGGACTTATGGGCAGTGTCTTTTTGATTCCTATATTTAGTCAGACATTTTTGGGATACACCGCCACGCAATCTGGAGATTTGTTTATTCCTATGGCATTGATATTTTTGGTTGCCGCGCCACTGGGAGGAACTTTTATCGGCAAAATAAAGTCGCAATATATTATCTTTGTAAGCACTTTTATCGGCGCCGCAGGTTTGTTTTTCTTGGTCAGGATTGATCCTAGGAGCACCGCTATAGATATAATGTGGCCAATTTGCGTGATGGCTTTTGGTATGGGTTTTGGTATGGCTCAAAGGACAAACGCAATTGCCGTATCTGTGCCGCAAAATGAGATAGGTGTTGCGTCTTCAATTCTGGCTCTTGTTAGAAATATCGCCGGAGCTTTTGGTATTGCTATTTTTGCAAGTCTCTTAAATGTTTTTACAGACAATAACGTAATAAAAATTTCTCAGTTCAGCACTTTTAATTTCCAATCAGCAACTGATTTTAAAACAGCAATAGGATTAATAATTCTCAAAGCAGATGTTTCTGCTTATTCCGAAGTATTTTTTATTGCTGCAACTCTGATGCTCATCGGCTCGTTTACGGCTTTTATGATACGAACAGGGCATCAATTCTCTGATGTGGAAATGTTTGTGGAGTAGTCTGTTTTAATTTTGGTTACTTCTCAATCTCATTTTCAATAAATTTATCAAGAGTAAAAAAGTCATCACCGTTTAGGAAAATAGTAATCATGGCAATTGAAAGTCCAAAGTCGCGCACTCCTATACTATTCCATCCGACAATGTACATGATGTCCAATATATGAAGTGTAAGAATAAGGGCAACAAATTGTGTAAAAAATCCAAGGAGAAGTGCCGCACCGAACGTGATTTCAAATATGCCGTTTAAGAAAACTATTGTGGAAATACTAAGCCCGGAAAGACTTGAAACCCATTGGGGTACGTAATCAAGCCATTGTGATGTATCGGAAATTTGATTTATGCCAAACCAGATAAAGACAAGGGCGATGCCTATGCGGAGTACCACGGGAGAGAATTTTTTTAGTTTTTTCACGGTTTTATTTTATGTATATTATTTTAACATTTTTACAAATAAATTATTCTTCAAAAAAGTTGCCAGGAAATTTTTTTGACATAAATGCCGTGCGATCTTTGTAAACAATGGCATATTCAAAATCAAATTCCTTTAAAAGTTTTTCAGGTTCTGTAAA
Source organism: uncultured bacterium (assembly GCA_963766885.1). Classification (GTDB taxonomy): domain Bacteria; phylum Patescibacteriota; class Minisyncoccia; order Phycocordibacterales; family CAIRYW01; genus CAIRYW01. Next base: position 245,060 of record CAVYBO010000001.1, read on the forward strand.
AAATAGTGCAGTAGAAAGTCCGTCAGAAACAGCTGTTGTATCAGCTACGACCCAAAGGGCAAGTATATGATCGGGAGACTGAAGGGTTTTTGGATCAATAATGTGATGATATTTTCCCCAAGCACGGCGGTTTATTGCTGATCCGCAAATGCTTTGATTTAAAATTTCTGCCACGCCTAACACTTTTTTGGAATCGTCGGGATCTTCAAGTCCAACTTTTAGTTTTTGGCCAATTTCGTTTTTGTGGGCAATGTCTCCTCCGGCGTTGACTGTGAAATTTTGAATTCCACTTTCTTGAATTAAAGCTGCAAGAATGTCTACGAGGTATCCCTTTCCGACAGCGCCAAAATCCAAAATAATAGGTTTTTTAACTTTGAGTATTGGATGATTGTACTCTAAAACATCTTCCCATTTTTTTGCAGGAGAGATGTTTTCTTTCGGCTTCAGGGAATATTTTGCATCATATCCGGCTTCAGAAAGCACGTCTCCAATAAGGGGTGTGACTTTGCCTTCTGTAATTTCATATAATTTTTTATACAAATACATCATAAGTGATGCATCATCGGGTAGTTTATAAGCGCCCGAAACTTTTGAAATTTCTGTTACCAGAGAATCGTCTCTAAAACGCGAGTACGTCTTATCAAACTCTTCAATTCGTTTTTTTATCAGATCAGAAATTTTTTCAGAGGTTTCTTCTGTGGCATCCCAAAGATCAATTTTCCAAGAAGTTCCTATCCCAGGAAAATTAAGTGTGATTTTGTTATCACTAAGCTTTGGCTTCACTTTTTATTTGGGCAACGGCGTTGTCAAATCCCATTGGAGTCAATGATGATCCTGAAATATCCCCAGAAAGTTCAACGTCGTCGATATTTTTGCCAATGACAAGCGATTTATATCCGCCTACAAATTGATTTTGATGTTTTTGAGATATCGGATCGGTCGCTTCTGGAGTAACCGTAGCATCTGTGATTATGTCCTCTTTTAAGGTTATCGAAACTTCAATGTTTTCTTTGCCGGCAGGAGAATTGTAAGTGCCAGTTGCAGAGTAAGTACCGTCTTTGTATGTAGCAACTGTCGGGACGTTTGGTGTTGAACTTGAAACTGTTTCTGTTTGAGGGGGGGTGTAAGAATTTGTGTTTTCGGTATTGTTTGCAATCTGAGGGCTTCCTTTGCGGCCAAGCATAGCAATCAAAATAGCTCCTATGACTACGACTGCGATTACAATAATACTAACGATAAGTCTGTTTTTTTTCATTTATTTTAATTTACTTGATTAATAGATACGAAAGCAGATGGGTATTGGTGCTAAAAAATAAAACCAACGCGGCGATTATTATAACAACTTCTATCCAGAATGTAATCATTTTTGGATAGGTTTTAGTTGCAAAATAAAAGTGAGCCTTAAAAAATTTAGCTTTTGTGTCGTGGTAATTTATAATTTCCTTTTTAAAAGCAATTCTTTCAAGGTAAAAAGGCCAGAGCCAAGGCACGCCGTATTCAATCGAATCCAAAGCAAAATGACTCCATGTTCCCAAAAATAGAGAAGCGGCAAGCATCCTGCCGAAGTTAGTTGTGGCTAGAGCGTAAAAAAAGGCGCTTAAAAGAAGCCAGAGAATAGGAGCGTGGGTGATGTACAATCGGTGGTTTTCGTTTGGGTTTAGCTTGCCTATTTTTCCTCTGAAAAAATAATAAGCCAAATCAATATCGGGCAATGCTCCTGAAATTGTGCCGCAGAAGAGTACAATACTGTTTTGATCTGCTGTTAGATGAGCATTTACTATTTCAAGAAGAGCTGTGGTTACCAAATATCCTGCTGCAAGGTGTCCAGATGGAAGCATGTGCTTTATTTAAGTTTGTAAATCTTAAGTGTAATATTTCCATGAGGATCTTTTATGTTTTGGACTGGCGCTTTTTGGATATCAAAACCTTGCGCTATGGAATTTATTGCATTGTTCAAGTTTTGATTTTTGCTTAAAACAGAATCCAGCGGGCCATTTGGAGTGATGTATACAAAGTATATGTCACCAGGGAAATTCTTTTCCAAACTTTCTAAGTATTGTCCTGGATTTTTTTGGTCCAATAAATATGTTAGTGGAAGCAGAGGCACTTTGTAATAAAACTGATATTTTGCAAAGTACCACATGTATCTAAACCAATCTATTCTGTCGTCATAAAACACTATGCTCTGCCCAGAAATATTGCCACCGATTTCTTGAAGATTTGCTGGACGCTTTATAGCTGGTAGGGGAGAAAAGGTCGTTTGGAGAAAATCTTCAACTTGGTCCATGCCTGTATCATAAAAGCGAACAGGAGAATAAAAATAAAAACTCTCTCCAAAAGGAACTTCTAGCAGGTTGGTATTTATTGAATAAAACATTTCTCCAGCAATGAAAATACAAACCAAAATAATCCAGGCTGTTGGTAGCGTCCCTTTCTTCTTCAAAAGTTCATATATTTCAACTGCAAATATTGCCACAGCTATTGCAACAAACGGTGAAATGATAACTAAATATCTTTCAGCTCCTCCGGAAAAACAGAACATCAAGATCATAAAAAAGATATTTGTAAAAACGATCAATTCCAAATCACTCGATTTTTTCTTAATCATTTTGTAAATAATGTAAACAAACGATGCTAAGAAAAGTAATATAAGAAATATCGAATTTGTATTCATCAAACTACTCCAAACAGAAGTTATGTTGTCAAAAAAGTGCGAAGATGAAAGATTTGAGGATCTGCTGGCAATCAACTCAAAATCTTTCGGATGCATTCCAACCATTGAAGAAAGCGCGGCATCAAAATGTCCGCGTGTTCTAAACACCTCCGTGTTGTAAATGATTACAGGCAAAAGAACAATTAAAACAATCCCGATAGAAACAAGAAAACTTTTCCACTGTTTTGAAAATATACCCTTATTTCTTATGAAAATTGCCGCAAGTGCGGCTGGAATCAGAAAAATAGCAGTGTATTTTGAAAGTAAAGATAAGCCAAGAAAAAGTGAAAAAAGATAAAGCCATTTTGATTTAAAATTCTCAAGATATTGACTAAGGGTGTAAACGGAGGCCACAATAAAAACCATTTCAACGCTTTCAATATATTCTCCAAGCGCTACCCACACTGCAGCAGAAGAGATGGCAAAAATAAAAGCCGCGATTAAAGCGGTGTTTTCATCTTTTCTTTTTTTGACTAAATAGTAAATTATCCAGGTGATTAATATTCCAGATAAAAGTCCGGGAAGTCTCAGTACAGCTGTGCTGCTTCCAAAAAAAGTGAAAAATATTTTCTGAATTAAAAAAAACAGCGGGGGAGCATCGTGAAAAGATAAATTAGCCCACCAAGGAATATTGCCAAACCACTGAATTGGCGTGGTTTGAGTGGAACTGCCCAGATAATCAAACCACCCTAGTGCTCGAAATCCGTAATGCGCTCCGTCTGTTGTCATGTCAAAAGCGCCGATGTTAATTACCCGAATTAAAAATGCGATAAGTAATACTGCCCAGATTAAATATTTTTTAGATTTTTCTGGTATTTGTGATTTGTTCATAAAAATTAAATTTCATTAAGTAATTGTATCAAATATTTTAATAATATTGCTTGAGAAGCTTTAAATGTTCTGCATAGGTGGCGCTGCAGTGCATATTGCCTGATCTATCATTGAAATAATATAAGCAGTCGGTTTTGATTGGATTAAGCGCAGCTAATATGGCGTCAACTGAGGGGCTGGCGATTGGGGCTGGAGGAAGACCCGAGTTTAAGTAAGTGTTGTAGACAGACTTTATGTATTTGTCTCTGGGTGTTACATCAGGCCACCAGCTAGAAGTGTCTTGGCTATCAGCAGCTGCATATTGGAGAGTAGAATCAACTTGGAGCTTCATTCCGTCAAAAAGCCTATTCCATAAAATACCAGAAACCAAACGCATATCGTCTGTGCCGATTGTTTCGCGCTGGATAAGAGATGCCATAGTCAAGGCTTCGTTAAGAGGCACAATTTTAGATGTTGAAGCTCCGTAATGAGAAAGAACTTGATTGGAAAATTGTTGGTTGAACAAAGCCTGGACCTGTTCTGGCGTAGTGCTGTCGTCCACTACATAAAGTCCTGGGAAAAATGACCCTTCTGTCAGAGGAAGATTTGAGCCTGCAATAGGGGTTAGAAATTCCTGTTTTTGCTTATTATTCCATCCAAGTTCTTTTGCAAATAATTCTGCTACCTGCTCTTTACGGAGTCCGGGGTTAATAAAAATAAAATGATTGCTATTCACAGCCGCGATATTTTGATACAAGGACATATTTGATATTGCAATTGCAATATCTTCAAATATTTTCCAAAATATACCTCCAGTATTTTCTGCTGCTGCTTGAAGCTGAAAGGTGCTGTTATCAAGATAATTGTCTACGGCAGGATTTTCAGCTATAGTTTTGTCTTCTGGATCAACGGTGACTGGAAAGAGTATCGGCGATGGAGGCTTTTGTTCTGCTGTTTTTACCGTAAAAGCAAGTATTAGTGGAAATGAGAACATAGCACTTCCTAAAATCGAAAGCGATAAAGCAATAAAGAAGACATTCAAAACTCCGCGTAGCAGCGTTTTTTTCTTAGAATTATTTTTGTAGGAATTTGCTGGCATTTGATTGCTTATATATAGAACAATTCTATCAAAAAAATCCGAATAGAGTATGTTTCATTACTGCTTACTGTTTTATCGTGACGACGCGAGGGTGTTTTTTATAATTTGCTTATTTATGTGGGTTTGTAATGAAACCCTTGCTAAATCGACCTATAATTTGATAGAGTCAATTGTTGTTCTTTCCAAAACCGCTTTACTCGAGTGAGTATCTGTGGCATATAAAGACAGGGCAACAACCAAAAAACAGAAAGACAGAAAATGAAAAGAATATTCCTCGCGGCCCTTTTGGGGCTGCTTTCGATTGCAGTAACGTCGGCGCAGACTGAGACGATGATTACCATCAAACCGTATTCGCTCAGCCCCAGGCAGTTTATTCCGGATCAGGCCACCCCGGTTTTGGGCCTCTGGATGTATCCCAACACCACGTCGCCGTGGATTGACGAAGTGGACGTGCCCATCTGGGCGGGTGCTGTCCGCACTGTTGCCGTGGTGGAGGGCGACAATCTCCGGATTCTCGGACAGCAAAAGGGGTACAACGCCGTCAATGGCGTTGTGAATGGCCGTAGTGTGCCCGTAGTTCAGATCAAGACTCAATGGGCGTTTCTGCCTCGAGCGAAGTGGACACCTGTTTTCATAGTCGCATCGACGGACTATCTGTCGAATTACAGCAAAATCGCGTCCGTCAAGCTGATATTACAGGACGTCTATACGACAGGAAACACATATCTCAACGGCTTGATGCCGACGATGCAACCTCTCCCGGTTGCAGTAAACAGCAATGTCGGGACGATGTACGTCACCCAGTCAGCGGCGCTGAAAAATACACCGTACAATAGCTGCGACATAACATCCTGCAACAGAATTAAGCTCGGAGGCTGGACAGTCTCCGTATTAAATGAGCCGATCAAGATAGCGGTTCCGCTATTTCAAATCCAGGCTCATGGTGGCAAGGTCGGCGAGATCGTCGGTCTTAGACTTGAGGATAAATTGGGCAATGTCCTAGCGGACAATGCCCAATTAACGAGCATCGGCTCGCTGATCTTCGGCGATACCAACAAGTTGACATTCCAAGTTGGGAAAACGGATGTGTTTCTTACCGGTATATTGGGCTCTACCTTTGCCCAGGGCGGGGATGAGACATGTGCTATGAACGTCGCTGGCTGGAACCTAGGCCAAGGAACCTGCACTGGTGGCTTGGTTCTGCCAGAAGGAGACTGGAACCTCGTATCCAGTGTCACGAAGTCAATCTGGGGATCTGCGTTCCAGGCCCCGTAACGTCCTTTATTTATACATACGCCGAGCTGCTTCTGTAAAATGAATGCAGCCGGCGTAATTTTTTTTGTAAAAAATTCCAAATCTGTAAACGTAAAAGCACTTCATGAGGATGAAGTGCTTGCGAGAGAAAGAGAGGAGAAAGAAGGAAAGTTGGTTGAGTTGGTGGGGTTTGGGGTGAAAAAGGGATTGGTTGATGGTTGTGGTGAGTGGATTTTGGAGATTGCAAATCTCCCAACTTTTTTGCTTGCGCAAGTTTTCTTTCCTCGAATGAAAAGACTAAGACTTGTATTTTTCTATGACATCATCCATCCTGTTATAATTCAACTATGTGTTTTTCAGCACCAGCCAGTTTTATTGCCAGTGGGGGACTTGCCGCACTCGGCGGAGTTTCTTTGGTTACAGCTAGGAAGGAAGATAAAATTCTTGCCGCTATTCCACTTATGTTCAGTGTTCAGCAAGCTAGCGAGGGTGTCCAATGGTTATATTTAAATTCAGGTTCAGTGTCATTTGTTGCTGGTTACTATTTTTTATTTTTTGCGTTTATTTTGTGGCCAATATATGTACCAACAACAGTTTTTATTTTAGACAAAAAAGAGCGAAAAATATTACTAGGATTTATCTTTTTAGGGATTGTAATATCTTTATATTTTATTGTAGTACTACTAACACAGTCTTTGTTTATAAGTAAACTCAATGCGTGCGTAAGTTATGCTTTTAATTTTCCATTTAAAGATTTAGTCATCTTGCTGTATTTACTAGCTATTGTGGGCCCTTTATTTATTTCTAGTATTAAGATTTTTAGATGGTTCGGATTGACAATATCGGTTTTAGGAATTATTGCGTGGCTTTTCTTTGCTGTTACTTTTACCTCGGTATGGTGTTTTTTTGCCGCCATTGTCAGTTCAATGTTTTTCTTGTACATAAAATACAAAAATAAATTTATTAATTCTCTACCTATTTGAGAATATCAGAACTTTCTTAGTATAAAAAAGTTCTGATATAGGGTCTAATTATTTATTTTGGTGGCGAATTATTTGAATGCGAAAGACATTAACACGATAGTCAAAGCGTTAAGAATCACCAATGCTAATACTTCTTGCAATTTTGTAGGAAGGGGATTCCATACAATATAGATCGTGTATATTATTGCAACAATCGCTGCGCCAATGAAATTTCCTTTTATCATATTTATATTTTATTTGAGTTATTAATACAAAAATTGTATCACGAGTCCTGACCCATTAGTTCATTTTGTCGTCTTATTTTTTGTTCGCTTACTGAGGACAAACTTTTGTGATGGGCTCAGAGGCTTGTCTTTTCGGTGAATGCAGCCTATCCAACAACAAGGACGGCGTATACCTTCTTTAAGTTCTGTAGATGTCCTCTTGATGTGTTCCTTTCTTTTCTCTGGCGTCTTCACTGATTCAATCCAACAAATCCACTCATTGCGCGCAAGTGGAGTAATATCCTCCCATTTTGCTAATGCTATTTTGTCGGCAATAAGAACCTTCTTTAAATCAGCCGGTATTTTATGTACTACGCCACCCGAAATTTCTTTCTTATTCATCATATCGTTAATTATATCAAAAGTTCTAACAACCTACATTTAACTCCCCACACAGGTTGAGCGAACTTAGAACTTGTTTTTAGTATAAAAAAATTGGCCCGAAGGTATTTGCGCCAGTGCGTAAATCATCGAAAGATGCAAGTGACGAGGAGGTCAAGATTGGTTGCACCATTAAAGGTCCTGGAAAGGTTACCTTCCACGATCTGACTGATGGCAAGTCGATTGAAGTGGTTCTGCCAATTGAAGGTTCTCTCGTCATGAAGCCTGTTGGATCTGATCTGGTGGTCATCTTGGATCTCAAAGGTTTCAAGGGAAGAAAGCTGGTGTGTCTATCGTTGAATGGCAACATCTCAAGTACACCCAAGGAAACGGTATTGAGATCAAGACCCAAGTCATTGATTGAATGCGTGCTTACGAGCGCGCAATTTTTTATATAAAAAATTCGCTGCGAGCCACAGGGCTATCAGCGATATGAACTAGTCTTTTTTGCACCAAGTTTTTTACTTTTTCTTTTCGGTTCTTTTTCCCAATGTATGAAGGTGGGGTAGTGCAACTCGCCACCGTCTTCAACCACATATCGAGGATCAATGATGACTACTGCTGTGATAAAAGGGTAGATTCGGAGAAAAGTTTTGCAGACATTTCCACGAAATTCATAACCTCTATCTATCAGCATCTGGTGCAGATCGCTCTTAGGGTTAGCACTTCGTTTGATTCTCACAATTTTTCCTCCTTTCTAAAGCACACACTACATCAAAATAATAAATTGTAAATAACTTTGATCGAGAAACTTTTTTGTACAAAATTATTCAGAAAATAATATAAAAAATTCCACCCAACTCGAAAGTTGAATGGTTTGTGTGAATCAGACTGTTGACAAGTCTTTGTGGCCTACTGGAACAAGTCACCCAAGTCACCGAACTCGCCGCCGAGTCCGCCGAGCAAACTTGCCATCGCCATGACCCTCCTGCGTCCCGGGCTAAACATACCGAGGATGTCATCGAGGTCGTGCTCGCCGGCTTTCTTCGGAATGGTAACGACTTGGCCGCCCTCGCGGATGCCGATGTCGCTGACGAGATGCAAGTCGAACTCGACGCGCACCATTTTCCAGAAGATGTCGCGGAGCGCCTCGAGTTCCTTGGTCATGCTGTTGTGTCGATTTGCAGTCTCGATAAGGATGCGCCGCTTCTCGGAGCAGACCGTCTCGTCGTGGGCCGCGGCATCCAGATGGTAGTTGTTGAAATCGGCGTTTAAACGCTCGTACTCAAGACGGATCTTTCCCTGTTCCGTTTTCACCTGGGCGGCGGTTTGGAGCATGAGGCCGAAGAAACGTTTGAGGTAGTCGGGCAGGGTGCCGACGACGGTCTCACCTTCGCCGACCTTTTCGGGGAACTTCACGTTCTTGAGCTTGATTTTGGCCAATTGGCCGAGGATATCTTTCATGGATTAGCTGTATGGATTGTTGATGGTTCTGTCTTTTCAGGAAACCTCGGCTCAAGAGAGCTTAGTCTGATACTGTAAAGAACGAGGATTTTATAACATTTCAATAGTTATGTGTCAATTTTACTCCGCGTAGTTGAGGATGTTAGAATATTTTTGGTACAAAAAATATCGCTCTGAGCCACAGGGCTTGAGCGATTATTGTTTCCTAAGAGTGACGTACGTCCAGCCATTTCTCCCCGGCTGCGCTTTGACCAGGTCTGCAAATCCATCGTACTGGGCACATTCCCATTCTACGAAGTCTTCTTTTTTGAACTCCCATTCCCCCTCGACATGCAGGGATATTTCTTCACCACAGTCAAATTCCTGGAACTTGGTAGCCGGGATTTGGATTACTCCGATTTCTTTTTTTAGCATATTTAGATGTATCCGAACTAACCTTAACGAAACTAGGTATATTTGTAAAGTTAAACTCTGTTTGGTTGAGGATGTTAGAATTTTTTTAATATAAAAACAGAAAACCCACTATCTCACGACAGAGGGTTTCTGTGTTGAGACAGCGGGTTGTTGCCGTTTAGGCGAACCCAGGCCGAAAGGGAGTTCCTTGCTGTCCGTGCCGACGACTTCAGTGGCGGTGTAAGCCTGACCACCACCAAGTGCCTTGAGTGTTGCCTCCTTCGTGTGGTGTCCGAAGAGAACGACATACTCGGGGTGCTGAGGGTGTTGGCTCGCTTCGGTCATCAGACCATTGACGAGTTTTCCGACTTCCGACTCGTGCCACGCTCCTCCTTTGCGGTGGAGAACGGTCATCTTTAGTTTCCGGCGATTTTCGCCGACTTGCATTGCAAATAAGTCCATTGGATTTCTCCTGGGTTGATTTTTGTATTGTGAAATTTACTGCCAGTTTATATAATGGCACGAATATATTTTTTTGTCAAATATGCTCGACATGGTACGGGAAATCGGAACCTTCTGGAAGCACAACAAAGAGCTTATTTGGCTGCCGAATATCAAGCAGGGATTCTTTGGAATTACGCAGCCGACGGCTAAGGAGATGGCGAATTTCCGACCGTAAAAGACACAAACAAAAACCCGCACATTGGCGGGCCTTTGTTTAACATTTCTCTCACTTACTCAACCTCTATCTTTACTTTCTTCTTTATCTCTTCCTCAGACTTCGGCAATGTGATGGATAGTACGCCATTCTTTGACTTGGCAACGATGCCATCTTTTTTGACTCTGGCAGGGAGAGCGAACTCTCTGCGGAACTCACCGAACTCACGTTCGTAACGATACACTTTGCCGTTCTTATCTTTAGATTTGTCCTCTTTCTCAATCTTGCCGGAGAGCGATAGGTAATCATCTCCGACCTCAACGTTGATCTTCTCCGCATCGATGCCTGGAATATTAGCTGTCACCTTTATCTCATTCTCTGTTTCCTCAACATCTACCTTAGGAAACAGCGTGCTGACGTTGCCGAGTCCGCGATTGCGGAAGAGGCTCGGTGCCATCATGCTAAAGGGGTCCAGTGCATCATCGAAGAATCTATCAATGAGTGAGAGAGAATTGTTGTCTACCTTTTTGATTGCTGTATTCATAGGAGTGTTGATGATTAGATTCTGGTAATGCCCTTGGTATCGATCATGTCCAAGAGTGATGGGTGATTTAGAAAACTATCGGTTTTCTGGTACTCGCTTCGTGCGAGCTTATCTACACATTATTTAATTGTGTGGATTATGTGGCATCAGAAATGTAACGAATGAATTTCTCGAGCCACCTTTTGTTTTGAGTTCACATTGTTTGACTTAAGTATCATTACTTTTTTCTATACCACAGTGAGTGACCACCTCACTGTACACACTATTAAACGTTAATAGTTTGAAAAGGTGTCATCCTACGTATCCAAAAACTGTGGTTTGGTCTGCGTGCGTTTTTTGTCCGCAAATTCCGCGATATCCTTAATGTGCGGATGTTCCTTAAGTTTTTTCTTAGTTCGGGAAAGTGAAAGCTTAACAGCATTCTCCGTAGTGCCTGTGGCAGTAGCGATATCTTTCATAGACATGTCTTGTTGGTAATGCATGAGAAGTTTGTCTCGGTTTGATTGCGGTAAGTCTTGAATAGCACGCCAGAGAGCTTCAGCGTCAGACTTCTTCTCGATGTCCTCAGTAACTTCGTATGGGATATCCTCAATCGCTTCAAACGGCAGCGACTTCGGCTTGCGGTAGTGATCGACGAGTACATTGTGAGCGATAGTGATGAGGTATGTGAGATATGAATATCCTCGATTCTGGAAACGATTGAGATATTGAAAGCCTCGCAAAAAAGTCTCTTGCATTAGGTCTTCTGAAAGCATTTTGTCATGCCCTGTGCGGTACCAGAAATAGTTAAAAACCTTGTCGGAATATTTGGTGTAGAGTTTCTCATATTCCTTGGGGTTTTGCTTTGCTAGGGCAACTAATTGTATGTCGTCATTATTCATACGTTGCCCCTATTTTATCAATTTTTTCAGGAATGTTAATTTACTTGTTTTTTTATTTATACATGAGAAAGCATGACACCTTTTTGAGGGGGATACGTTTAATATGACGTCAATGGTCAGGCGGAGTGGTCGGCCGCCGGAGGATAGGCTTTTTAACCATAGCTTTTGTCAAAATATGAAAACAAACGTACATAAAATAAGTATCTCAGTAGTTGCTTGGTTTGTAGCCGCCTTGATGTTAATGACGGCAACAGTGGCCCATGCCCAAACAGCATCTTCGAGTCCCTATGTAACAACGTCGACGACGCCTGATGGCGGCGTCAGCGTCCAGATGAACTTGCCAAATAATTTTAAGGGTCAGGTCTATACGGTATATAAAGATGGAAAATGGCAAACATTCTCAACGACGACACCCCTAACAAGTACGGATATTACTTCTATGCAAAAGGAGATACAGGATGAGCAGAACGCTATGCAACAACTATTTGCCGAACAACAGAAACTGTTTGAGCAAGAACAGCAGATGTTTCAAAACCTCTGGAGTAATCCGTGGTAAAAGATTACTTTATTTTTCTCCACGAATTGGATGGAGATGCGCTGCAATGCCGATGGCGGCGGCAATGATGACGAGATTCTTGATGATGTACTGGCCTTCAAGCGTCGGCACAAGGAAGCCGGACCATGTCTCCTGCGGGATGAGGAATAGCGGCAGGAACGTGGTGATCATGTGCAGGAAAAGGAGCGGTATGACTACACGTTCACATCCCTTGAACAAGAACAAAAGGCCGATGAGCATTTCAAAGAGTCCGAACAGGACGATGAATACGGAAAAGGGCATGAACGGAATGGTGTGCTGAAAGAGAGCTTGGACGAGCGGAGTAGCAGGGCTTGCACCAAATACTTTCAACGCTCCGAACCAAAAAAAGACCACGAACAACCCGATCCTTGCTATCGGCTCGGATATTTTTCTGAAGAAATGGATTATTTCAATATCGAGACTGCGGAGCTTCATGCGTATATTCTAGCACGCAAATCATTTCTGATTCTCGCGATGTTCCAAGAGCTTCTCCGCCGGCGAAAGGCCGCCGATGATCTTGTGTGGAAAATAATTCCAGGCATCATTGATCGCATCCATGATGTTTTCGAGCTCGGCTGCGCTCTGTCCGGTGTCGAACATGGCGATGACATCGGTCAGGTCGTCCTGGCCATCTTCGTTGTAGATGATGTCCTTGATATGATCCACGGTAAAATCGCTTTTTGTTTCCGCCAGAAAATCAGCAAGCTCCTGCTCGATTTCTCCTCTTTTTGCCAGAATTTGCTCTTTTGACTCGATTTCCATATGTTTACAAGTATAGCTTGTTTTTCTCCTTTTTGACCAGTATAATACTTGTACTGTGCAAAAAAGGCAATTTATGCCCAGTACAGCTAAAATACTATGCTTAAATCGACTGTTTTAAAGCAAAAAGAGGAAAAAGAGCGTCTTTTGTCACTTCCTTACATAGAGCGAACAAAGGAAAAAGAGGCTAAAAAATGGCTCTCATCTGACCTCATAAAAGTTATTCTCGGACCACGCCGCGCAGGCAAGTCGGTATTTTCGCTGATGCTGCTCAAGGATCAGTCTTTTGCCTATTTTAATTTTGATGACGAATCTCTTCCTGGTGAAGATCAGCTCGACCTCAATGAGTTGATGCAAGAATTAAAACTTGCCTACGGAGATACAAAATATATTCTTTTTGATGAAATACAAAACCTACCAAAATGGGAATTGTTCGTAAACAGATTGCACCGAGAAGGATACAATCTTGTTATTACTGGATCAAATGCACGCCTTCTTTCAAAAGAACTAGCGACGGCACTTACCGGACGACATATACCAATACAAATACTACCGTTCGACTTTAATGAAATACTTAAGGCTAAAGGATTCGAACTTACAGAGCAAAATCTTGCGTCACCTGCTGGTTCTGGCCAACTTCTACAGATTCTAAATCAATACATGACAAACGGCGGCTATCCCGAAGTCGTGCTTAAAGATGTTGATCCTCGAGGTTATCTTGATGTGCTTTTTGACTCACTACTTTTCAAGGATGTAGTACGAAGACACCATGTGCGCTTCTCAGGACAGATAGACGGTCTTGGGACGTATCTTGTAAACAATTTCACTTCGCTCTATAGCATACGAAAGATGACGACTGCGCTCGGTTCAAAGAGCGGCACAACTATTGAGAAATACCTGGGATATCTCACTGAAGCATATTTAATATTCACTCTGAATCGATTTTCAGCGAAAGTTGGTCTCCGGTTGCGATCGCCAAAGAAGGCATATGTGGTTGATAACGGATTCGTGGCAGCAAAGGCGGTCCAGCATTCTCCAAACAATGGCAAGCTCATGGAAAACCTCGTCTTTACTGAACTCGTAAAGCAAGGCAATGAACCGAACAGAGAATTGTTCTATTACCACACCAGAAATCACAAAGAGGTAGATTTTGTAGTTAAAAAAGGAAATGAAGTAATTGAGCTTATACAAGTTTGTTACGAGGCAAGTAATCCCGAAGTTGAACAAAGAGAAGTACGTGCTCTTCTTGAGGCTGGAGAAGAACTTAATGTAAGCAAGCTCACTGTCCTTACATGGAATGATAAACGTGAGTTAAAGAAAGGCGATATGACTATTGTCTTTACCCCACTCTATCAATGGCTTCTTGATCTAAATAAAAACTAAATCTATGAATCCCGTTGCAAACCAAAACAAAATAGAAACCTACATCAAGTGCAAGAAGTGCGGCACTGAGATTCACTTTGAAACGCGAGGTGGTCTAACTCCATGTAAATGTGGGGCTATTTCTGTTGACGGGTCCAAAGACCTTGTAAGGTTTCTTGGTAATCCTGAGGATTATGAGGAGGTACAAAAATAATTATATGGACCTATCACACTTAGATAAAAAATACTTCATAGACGCACACAAATACAATTGTCCTTTTTGTAAGCGTAATCATGTTACCTACAGATTAGTGGATAAATTTTCTTTCGACTGGGGAGATAACAAGGTATGTCATGGATATTTAATAAAATGTAATTCCGACGGTTGCGAGAAGAAATCCATGCATTTGAGCTTTAAAGAGCTACGAGAAGGTTATGTTCAATATAATCAGCAACATTATTACGAACGGTTTGCTAATAATATTGATATAGATAAAGAATTATTCTTTTCTCAGCCAACATCTTACTTTGTGCTCGATAACAGAATTCCTGAGAAGATAAGAGAACTACTTTATGAAGCCGAAAAATCAAGGCAATCTAACTTACTCGTCGGTGCTTCCGCATGTCTAAGGAAAGCTATCTATGAGTTAATCGGGTACGAAAAAGTTGTTGTAAAAAATCCAAAGACAGGCTATGCCGATTATCAAGAGAGTATCAAGGCACTTAAGGCAAAGTTTTCTTTTGTAGCCTCAGAATTGTTTGATGCATTGGGTCATATTCAGGAATTGGCTAGCGATTCGGTGCATGAAGGATCCTGGGAAGCATGGGATTCGTCGAAACTAACGATATTAATTGAGCTTACCAAAGCTATTCTTCACGAGATGTATGTTGTTCCTGAAGAGCGAAAAGGTAGGCTTGGGGTTCTGAATCAGATAAAATCTGCATTCTCAAGTTCAAAAAATACAGAACCGACAGTCATCGAAGAGGTTGAATCAACTGAAGGTGAAAGTGAAACAAAATAATTATATGAATAAAAAGGAAGCATCAGCAAGAATAAAAATAAACAAACTCCTTGAGGAATCCGGATGGCGTTTTGACGCTGATAAGAACGGTCCAGTAAACATACAGCTTGAGCCAGGAGTTAAATATTCTGAACTTGGTGATGACTTTGAACACGAGGCTCATGGTTTTATAGACTTTCTGCTTTTAGATAAAGACAGTCGACCACTACTCGTCGTTGAGGCGAAGAAAGAATCCATTGATCCTCTTTCAGCCAAAGAACAAGCCAGAAATTACGCTCGAAATGTAGGTGCTCGTTTTGTGATTCTCTCCAATGGGAATATTCACTATTTCTGGGATACCAAGCATGGCAATCCAGATACCATCTCTCGCTTTCCTACACAAGACTCAATTACGCAGTATGAGAAATACACTCCAAATCCATCAGAGCTTACGAGCACTCATATTGATGAGAACTATGTCGTAGAGACACAGATGCCGACTTTTGCAAAAGACCCAGCATTTCAAGATGAAGCTACTCGTTCAGAATTTCTGCGAACTAATAACCTCAAACAACTTCGTCCATATCAAGTTCAAGCAATAAAGGCACTTCAAGATTCTGCCAAAGAAGGTAAACAGCGTTTTCTCTTTGAAATGGCAACGGGCACCGGAAAGACTCTCATCTCTGCGGCAGTAATAAAACTATTCTTAAAATCCGGTAATGCTCGTAGGGTCCAAAAGGAGACGATAAAGCCAAAAGAGCGATACTCGCATGCCTTGGCTCGAACCTCACCCTAAAGGGCAAAAAGGTCTTTGTAAATTACCACTCCTTCATCAAGACGCTTATAAAAAGTCGTCAGGCGGTAGAAGAAGAATTAGAGCGCGCTCGAACCTCTAAAATATCAAGCAATAAAAGACAAAACCCCACAAATTGTGAGGTTTCGTCACTAGGGCTCTGCGGACTGTACGAGGTTAGAACCTCTTTACGGAGCATTTACAGCGAACATTTCGCTTTTGTAAGGGAGTGGGTGGGGGATAGAAATTAAAATTTTATATAAAAACAACAAAGACCTGAGAACGATTGGAACGTTTCTCAGGTCTTTTTAGCGAATAGTGCTCGCCACTCCCACAAATTCTTTTACCATCGTAGCCCTGTGGAGGCTATTTGAATGTTCTGCGTTGTTGCCGACTACGCCGCTGCGGCCTCGACGGGCATTTCGACCACCTTGGCCGTGATGTGCGCGAGGGGATCGTTCTTGACCCGGAGCCAGAGCCCTACGCGTTCCTGGACTTCCAGGTAGAGCCCGTCCTCGGTCAGCTCGCCGTTTTCCTTTCGCTGGGCCAGGGCTTTGAGTTTGCCCAAGGTAACCTGACGCCGCCCGCCGCCCTTGGTCGGGCACATCACGCGGAACATCCGGTCTTCGCGGCTATTGAACACCACCTCGACCGCCTCATGGTGAGGCTTCGCGGGAATGGCTTCCATGATTACAGGTGCCGCCGGCGCCGGAGTCTCGATCATGTCGTTGGGCTTGTCGGACTTCTTCGCCTTCTTTTTCTTGCCCGGTTTGCTCGCCTTGACCTTGGGCGCCGGCGTGGTCTTTTCCGCGGACTTGATCAACGCCCAGGCCACGGCCATCCGGCGCTTGTCGTTGCCGGGGCCGATCTCGGCGATGATCTGGTCGCCCTCGCGGATATAGTGTCGCTCGAACTCGTCGCCGAGCTTGAGCCTCTTCCCATCGGGAATGGCCACGCGGCCGGCTCCGAAAGAAACGAAGATTTCTTCGGCGCCGAGGGCGCCGAAGGCATAGTTACGGGGACGGATGACTGTCTTGATTACCACGGTCTGCAGTTTTTTCATTGTGAGTATTATGTATTTTCAGGTTTCTCTATCCGATATTAGTTCCCAAAGTCGTAGACAAAGGGATACCAGATTTTCTGCTCCTAATTATAACACAGAATAGGGAAAATGCAAGCATTGATGTGGTTTAACGAGTCGTTTGTATAAAATTATTTAACACAAATATAAAAGGCAAAACGGCGTCGACAACATGTGTCGGCGCCGTTTGGGCAGATAAACTCAAGAAGTGGACTCGGCTATAGGGGCCGCGCAACCGTCCGGAGACGGATAACGCGACATATTAGTCGTCAACTACTCGAGAGAGATCCGCCTGTGCCGGCGGCCGCGGAAGTTAGATCCGGATATTGTGGCGGGCGCGCGGGGTGTCGGTGGCGAAGGCGCCGCCGGAGCCGGGCGAAGAAACCATGGAATAATTCTGCGGATGGCCGCGGCCGGTGTGCGATTTGGACAATGCGGTGGTAACGCGATTGCTTTTCATGATGTGGATGTGTTTTGTGTGTTTTTTTGCCAGCTTGGCACGCACCTCGATTTCTCGGGTAGTTTTGACCTTTTCAAGGGCCGTTCTACTTTGGAGTTGTCAAAAGAGCATATATAACTGACATTTGAAATCTATCATACGCAATGTTTTTCTGTCAAGGTTTCCTGTAAATTAGGTCAATTAAGTCTGTTTTGGATATAAAAATGATAAACTATATTTAATGACCGAAGAAGAAAAGATCAAACAGCAAGCGGAGGACATCTCTAAAAAATACGCAGGGTTTTCTGACTTTTTTATACGTGCCTCATCTGATGAAAAAAAGAAGGTGATTACTGAGGCTGCTCGTAGGGCTAACGCAGATCAGCTTGAAGTATTTGAAAAAGCTCGCATCAAAATTAAGACGAATTAGGTCTTCTATTTTTCCAAGTTTTCTGAAATATTGTGTCCGGTGACAAACCAGTTATTGGGAGTCTCAACTATATTCCCATCTTTATCGTGTATTGGAGTATTACTAAGGATGTTTATGACAAAAAGCATCAAGAGTATCAAGACAAAATACAAACTTTGGAAATTGAAATGTCCGAACACAGAAAAGCAGATTTTGATTACCAAACTACTATTGCTGTAGTCATTTCTGTAGCAAGAAGAGCGAAACCAATTTTTGAAAGTAGTTCTGATGTTGCAGGAAAAAGAGCATTTCTAAATGGACTACTTCAGAACCCGACCTTAGACGGAAAAAAACTAGATTTTACAATAGCTTTTCCATTCAATATGGTCTTAGAATTAGCTGACAACCCTAACTGGCTCTGTCTAGTTGAGGATGTTAGAACTTGGTTAGGGTAAAAAAACCTAATCTTTTATAATTGAGAGGGAATTGAATTATTTTGATTTATATAAAACAGTTCAACCGCACCTTGCCGAAGCTTGATGCGGTTGAAAAATTTGACGAAATCTCGTCAGCGGACGATGAGCGTCAGGTAGCCCTTGCGGGTTTTGCTGTCGTAGAATCCGCGGAAATTGCGGAAGCTGGGGTCATCAAAGACATAACCCTCAAGAATCCATCGGTTGCCCGAACCATCTTCGCGTTGCATCAAGTTGATGCTTGTGTGGAAGCCTCCCCCGTGAGTAGTGAATCGGACGGATGTGCCCTTATCCATATCAACCTGATAAAGGCTACGATAAGGTCGCATCAGCGACATCATCAGTTGCATTTCACTTGGACCAGCGGTGACGCTGACTTTGATTTCGTTTTGTGTAGTAGCCATAACGGCTCCTTTTCTAATGAACTAAAAGGGTTAGACGCAGAACCCAAACACTGCCTTATTCTCCACCTTTCGGTGCAGAGAACGACTTAACCATAACGATTAAGAATTGTGTATATTATATTATAAAAAATAGCTTTTGTCAAACAATGCTCTGCATAGTGGAGGATGTTAGAACATGGTTTGTATAAAAATAGCCCACCAATAAGTGAGCTGTGTGTTGTCTGCTTTCATTATTCTTCAGAACCATAACTACGGATGCCCGATTTTTCTGTGACGGAAGGCAATGAAACCTTCAGGATTGAACTGACCCTGCAATGGGTCTCGTGGAATTCGATTCGGTTTTCTGGGTATTGAAAACGGACTGGTTTGCTTTAGGCCTAAGCCCTTTGCAATTAAACGGACGAGGATTCTGACACCGTGCATGTCAGTGCCTCTCTGTTTCCAACCGGTTTCTTTTCCCAAGAGTATGTCCTCGAGAATGTCGCTGTGACCCTCCAGTTCGTCGGAGTCTTCAAGCAACCACTCCAGAACATTCATCTCGATTTTGCCGACTCTGTTTTCACGTTCCCGAATCAAACGGAGGAACACCTCTCGTTGTGGCTCGGTCAACCTCGACAAACAAATTTCGAAGTTGGTCGCATTTACTTCGCTGTTGATAACCATGTCTGTTCTCATAATTTCTTGCTCAGTTCGAAACCATTTAGTTTTACAGCTATGCCACTCGGCAAGCAAACAGGAAAGAGCTTTAAGATATTAAATATTGAAGAATACGTTTTGTCAATGTTCGTTGTTTAAATATATAAAAAAATTGACCTACTAGCTACAAGTAGCTTTCGGTCTTTCGCTTACACGAGGAACTCTTCGTAAACTGCTCTGGATTTCTCCTCACAGTCCCGAACGTACTCTTCGGGCAGAAGCATGAACGCTGCTTCCACCTCCTTTTCCGCCGCCGCCGGAATCTCGTTGATCTCCCGGAGTCTGGCCATGAGCGCGTCCTGCTCGCCCTTGATGGACGACAGAAACGTTTCGCGCTCTTTTTCGGAGGCATCGAGAAGGGCTTCACACTGACGCCTTTTTTCCGTATCGTCGATGCCGGCACTTTCGAGAATGACGTGAATCCCTTCACTGGTGGAGCCCATCCTGTTCAGGAAATGGTCGGTGACCTTTATCGTGAGGGCAACGAGTTCTCCCATGACGGCACTAGTCTTTGTTTCGCATTCATCGATCTTGGCCCACATGGTTTCCATTATTTCCCGGGCTTTTTGAATGGACGCGGTCCGAATCGGACGGCGGGCATTCTCGAGAGCGGAAACGAGTGCTTCTTCGCACTCCGGATGACTGGCCCGGAGAAATATCTCGGCGAGCATGGTGTCGATCCGTGAATCTCCTTGTCGAAGAGTCTCCTCCATTCCTGAAAGGAGTTTTTCTTGTTCGTTCTTATGCATTGGTTGTATTCGTGTTTTCCAAAGTGCATCCATCCCAAAACAGGATAGTGATGTCCTCTGATGGGTTGGTTGGTGACGTGTTAAAACGTCGGGTTTAGTTATTGAATATCATAATAAAATGAGATTGTCAACGTTTGCTCTGTCTAGTTGAGGATGTTAGAACTTGGTTTGTTATAATATGAACCAATATGCTTACAGTCAAAACAGCACTTGGAATGAGTAAGATTAACGGAATCGGATTATTCGCAGATGAGGATATTCCAAAAGGAACTATTACTTGGAAATTTAATCCAAAATTTGATATTCTCTTTGACCCAGTTGAAGTAAAAAAAATGCTTGAACGAGAACAAAAACTAATCGATCATTTTTCCTATTTATCAAAAACAACAGGAAAGTATGTCTACTCAATTGACGATAGTCGATTTACCAATCATTCAATCAATAACAACATAGACTCTATTCCATTTCCTGGAGAAGCGGAAGCATGCGGAGTGGCAAATAAGGACATCAAAAAAGGAGAAGAAATGACAGCTAACTACAGGACGTTTGATAAATATGATGAAACCAGTACAGAGAAATATCTTGAGTCTTAGATTTTAAATAACTCGTTCTTACGGATGATTTTCGAATGATTGATTGGATGAATGAGTATCCATTTCCCACGATTGCATTAAAAGAAATAAAAAGTTTATTGGTATAAAAAATACCACCTTTGCTTTTGCTTGGGTGGTGTTAAGCTGGCTTTCCATACAAGGCAACCATGGGTTGCCTTGGTGACTCTGGGGTGCCGTATATATCATAGCGGGCACGCAGATCCCGAGGAAGCGTCCCCACCGTAGGTTCGATGAAGCGGAGATTCCGTTTTCGGAACTCTCGTCTCCAACCTTCCTTCCACCATTCCGCTGCAAAGAAAAACACGGGTTCTGTGTAGACGACACCACGTTTGCCCCAGAATGCGGGAGCAAAAACCCAACAACCCTTGTCGTTGAGATACATCTTTTCCGGATTCCAGGTCCACGTCACAGTGTAGAATTCCCATGTCCTCCGGATTTTACGTGACAGGCGGAGCCACATACATTTGAGTGTTCGCATGATTCACCTCCTTTCAGATGAGTTGATCGTTAATGTGAAAAAACTGCTACATTTTCATTGTGTGATAAAAATGTTATTTAGTCAAATATGCTCTGCATCGTGGATAAAGTTAGAACCATTATTCAGGAGCAAAATGGGTATATTTACATCCCAGATTTAAAACTGATAGGGAATTATTAGCTCTGCTTTCAGCACTTTTTGTGGTTACTTAACGTATATTATATACAGATAACCAGTCACGGTTGCCAATTTAGCTTGCGTAAGCTATTATTAGGATAATAAAAATGAAAGACTTTATGAAAAAAATCTTCAATAACGGCAAAGAATCTGACCGAAACGCTAATACTTCTGCCCCCGTAGTAGATAGGAAAGAAGTTGTAAAAAGAGTTGAGGAAGGAACTAAATTCACTATTAAAGAATATGGTGGTGTTTTAGAGGCACTCGCAAAATTTGATAAAGCAGAACCAACTCCTACTAATAATTAAATATCAGAAATGATATATCTTGACGAAGAGCTGATGAAGATTATGTGTCATCGGTTAGCTATTGATTTCTTTGATTCAATTAATGAACCTATTGGAACATTTGAAGACCATGACGAGGCTTTGCTCAACTCAGCACTAAATTCACCTAGACAGACCTTTGGAGGAGAAGATTTGTATCCAACCCTAGTAAAAAAAGCTGTTGTTCTTTATTATGCTTTGAATAAGAATCATGCTTTTGGAAACGGTAATAAAAGAATTGCAACAGCGACTCTGATAGTTTTTCTATATGTAAATAGTTGTAAAATAAAAATAAAACCATCAGAATTGTTAAAAAAGACACTAGAAATTGCTAAGTCTGATGCAGGAGATAGAGAAAAAATATTGAAAGAAACAGAAGAGTGGATTACCCCCTTGATTCTACCTAGTGACAGATTTGATAAACTTATGGAAGAATATGGAAAGAATAGAAAGAAAGAATCATAGTCTGAGACTTTAAATCTTCTGTGATTTTTTCAATTTAACCACTCTGCCACTCCTCTGCGCAGTTGAGGATGTTAGAACTTGGTTTGAATATAAAAAATTCCTCCGAAGAGGAAAATCAAAACACGTGGGACGGCATCCGAATCACAACATCAACCTCACCCAATTTGAAGTCCTCTTCGGGTTCCGTATCGGTCCATTTACCATCCGGACCAACCCACTTAATCTTCTTCGCCCCGCGCTCGCCCTTGTCATATCCGAATTCGGTGTGAGTAAGTTCAGCGCCACATCTGCACATCCACTTGGCATCCATGGAATCACCGTGTGCATAATCAGTGATAGATACAATTGCATTGCACCGCCCACATACCCCAAGGGAGTTTAAAAGTTCTAAATCTTCCATTTGCATTAAACTAGCAAAACAGGAGATTAAGTCAAATTTATTATAAAAATAACCGATGCGAAGCTGTTGCTCTACACCGGTTGGTTGAAGGTACTTGTTCTTTGTCGAACTATTCTTTGGCCGCGTCGGAGAGAGCGTCGGCCAGGGACTACTTCTCCACTTTGCTGCGGTCGAGCTTGCTTCCGTTTGGCGGAAAGAAGACAACAACGCCATCGCTGATCTGTGACATCAGCGAGATTCTGTTGTCGCCACCTTCGCCACTCGGCCCGATATCGGAAGTCACGCACATGTCGAGGTCGGCGCCGTATTCGAGCACCCGGGATTCAACCCACCGGCGGGGTATCGGCGGAAAGCCTTCACCATCAGCACACCAGGCGAGCTCGACGACAAGGAATGACGTGTCGTCTTCAATCCGGGCGTCACTGATCTCGCCCCGGAACAGCCGGCGCTTGCTTTGACTTTGAACTTCGAGTTGGCCGCCAATGTAGCGAGCCAGGATTTCATTCGTGAGATGTATTTCCATAGTTTATTAAGTTGTGGTTTTGTTGGTTGTTAAGCCAACGCTGTACTGTTTTTGTGAAAATAGCACAAAAAATATGCTTAGTCAAATCTGCTCTGTTTAGTTGAGGATGTTAGAACTTGTTTGGTGTGAAAATTACAATAGTTGACATCAAAAGTAAAGGTGATGTTTCTGATAAAAAATTGACAAAACACTTAGATACTGTTATTTTCAAGAAAACTGTTCATATGCACACCCCCAATACAATCTGGTGGATTGAGCCACTAACTCAAGACTGCAACGCTTCCGTATCGGCATACTTCGGGAGCGAAGCGGCTCAGCAGCAAATCATGACATCGGAAGGGAAGAAAGACCTCTATCAAATGAGGAACTACACCGATGTCATCCGTTACGCCAAGAGTGCGTTTAGCTGCAACTTTTTCAAACAAGAAGGTTCTGGTGCGGAAATCAAACCGTGGGTTCCCCCAACTTTTATGAAGAGAAAGACACCTTACATGACCAAGAGTCCTACGTGATCTTGGTATTTTTTTATTTGAAAAATTCGAGTGTCGAAAAATATTCGAACCCGTTTATGATAAAATATTTTTATTAGTGATTAATTAATAAACTATGAAAACATTTACATGTAGGGAGATGATGTTGAATCCCAATCATACACAAGCAGACCGGGAAAAGTGGCTTGCGTGGTTTCAAGGGGAGTGGGACAAGAAAAAAGACAAATAATTTTAATTTAAAATATGAAAAAACAACAAGATTTCAGTATTGCTCTTAGCGTAAAAGCTTCTGCAAAGGAAACTATGAAAAGAATTAGTCAGGTCAATTTATGGTGGGCAAAAAACTTTAAAGGGAAAGCGGGTAAATTAAATGATAAATTCTCTGTGTATTTTGGAGGTACTGGAGATACCTACGTTGATTTTATAATTTCCGAGGTTATCCCAAACAGTAAAATTGTATGGCAAGTAACTGACTGCAACCTTCACTGGATAAAAGATAAAAAGGAGTGGAAAAATACAGAGGTTATCTGGACTCTTACCAAAAAAGGAGGAAAAACTCAGATTGATTTTGTCCACAAAGGCGTGACTCCACAGAGCGAGTGTTATGAAAGTTGTAAACCAGGATGGACACATCACCTAAAAGACAGTTTAGTAAAACTAATCGAAAAAGGAGAAGGTTTTCCTGAATAATTAATTTTGCTCTATCTAGTTGAGGATGTTAGAACTTGTTTTATATAAAAATACCGCAGGAGTGTTCCTAGCGGATGAAGAATGGATGGAATAAGACAACGATATCCAGGAAAATGTCTAACACAAATGCGGAAAGACCACCAAGAAGAAGACCTTCAAAAACTTCCCAGTTATCAAACTCTTCCCACACACCTTTTAAACTCATTTTGAATACCCACCCCACAAAGTTCAGAGATAAAAAACCGATGCAGAAAGCTGAAAGGATAGAGAAAGGCTGTCCTAAAGCATCTGCATAGCGGGTGGTTATTCCATCAGTAAAATAAAAAAAGAAGCTGGTCCAAAAACCAATAGCCAAAGGACGATTCATTACTGGAGACAATATACCAAAAATTAAATTAAAACAATAAAACATTTCGTATAAAAAAATTCCGCAATTTATGCGGACTCATTAAAGACCATCAATCGTTACACCTTCCGGCGGATGTTTTTTCAGCTCCATCCATTCAGCCATGGGCAAACCGTTTTTTCCTTGACAGCGCAATCCCCAAAGTTTGGTACCCACCCTTTGATTTTTCCTAAAAAGATGTTTACCTGGGGTCAGCACACATGTCATCCTCCGTCCTTTTTGTTCTAATGCAGCACTTCTTGTTTCGATACGAGCAGTTTGTTCCAAAGAAACAATAAAGGTGTCTTTGTGTCTTGGCATAATAACTTTTGTGAATATACAACATAAATTATATAAAGCCAAGTTTTATTTTCCCTGTTTAGTGGAGGATGTTAGAACTTATATATAGAGGCAAATGAGATGTTTTATGTTCTAAATTTGATATAAAAATATTCTATCTATATAGTAACAAATATTTACCCTGGGCAATTTTTCTAGTAGAGTATCGTTGTAAAATTCTTTAGGAGAGAAAATTGAAAATAGACATAAAGAGAGTAGATTTTGCTAAAATCTTACATTTGCGGCACGCAGTTTTGCGCCCAGGTCTTCCGTTTCACACAGCTTACTACAGGAGGGACTGCTATCCTTGGAGTCGTCACTTTGCAGCCTTTTGTGAAGATGGGACTGGACCCATTTCTTGCGTTTCCTTCCATCTCAGTCATTGGCAACTTCGTCTGCCATCAGTATGGTATTTGTGTGGTGTGGCTACGACAGAGAAGTACCGGGGTAATGGCATCGGAAAGCGAGTCATTGCGTTTGCTGAAGGTGTAATGATGGAAGAATCTGGAATACAGAGGTTTTGGTGCAAGGCACGCCTTTCATCGATTCCTTTTTATAAGGAACAGGGATGGGTCCTAACTTCAGGTGAATTTGATATGGAGGTAGGTGGACATCACAGAGAGATGGTCAAAAACCTTCCTATGTCTTGGTATCGCCCCGTACAATAAATGTTGGGGCTATTTTTATATAAAGACTTGCTATGTAAACTCATTTTGTGTTAAATGAAATAAGTATATGAAAGCCGTTTCGTTCCTTAGAAAATTTCTTCCTCTTTTAGTCAGAAAATGGCTCGACAACTCCAACAACTGGATTGCTCTGTTTGTCACTACAAGACTCGGACCTCTGGCGGTCACCAGAGTTGAAGAAGTCATTGAAGACCCGACAACTCCAACTGTCTGTTTCTGTCCGCATTGCGCGAAAGCAATCAAGGTCAACAAAAAGACCGGTCAAGTGGGAGTCTTCCTTTACCACGACGACAGAACTCGGGAACATCCAGATGTGATGATCCAAACAAAACACACTCTTTTCGTTTCGTGTCTTAGCGGATACTACCAGGTTGGATGTGCCGATGTCAGCTGCTGCAAAGGAAACCTCAGAGACGGAGATCTTTTTGGGATCATTGATGCGACTGGCAGTCTGGTCAAAGTCACAAGTCCACTGGGTTTCCAAGCCCTATCCGCACTATAAAAAGTAGCGGAATTTTTTTTAATTTAAAAACCCTGCTTAGTTGAGGATGTTAGAACTTTGTTGGTATAAAAAAATTGACCAACAATCTTGCGATAGGTGGTCTAGTCGAACTATTGGTTGAGCGGATGGTCGTGGGCACCAACTCCGACTTCTAACGCGCCGAAGAATTGTCGACAACCAGTTCTTTCCGCTGGGGAGAGGAAGGCGACGATGGGCACTTCGGTGATGAGGCAGTTGACTTGGTCGGAACCAGTTTTCTCGCCATCGTAGTGACCTGTCCAGAAGATGGAGTCGGATTTCTTCTTGAGGGTGTAGTGAATCGGGTCAGTGCGACCTTCGTAGGTCTTGGTAAACCTGACTTCGGTTTCTGTGACCACAACATCGGTCAGGAATGAATCGCCAAACTTGTCGTTCAGCATTCCTCGGCGACCATCTTCTTCAGGATGAATCATCCCTGCAAAGTGGTAGTACAGAGTTGATTTTCCGGGGTAGGCGAAGAAAAAAACTCCCTGGACCATATAAAGACGTTCTTGCATTTTACCTGCTTTCTAGCTCAAAGAGCTGTTGGTTTTGAATCAAAATTACCAGCTGTTTGTATTGGTGTCAAACTTTTACTCCGAATGTTGGACGATGTTAGAACCTGTTTTGGGTAAAATTAGCAATAAACCCGGTTCTGGCCTCGGTTTAAAACATGATTTTCAAGTGCTGGCTTACGTTGATTTGTATATCTAAATATGGAATGTGTAGGTGTGTAGTGGTTAATCCCAATCACCCAAGCCTAAAGCCTCAGTAAAATCATCCACTTTTGCGGTATAGTCCAGTATATAATCTCCCAATATTCTGTGCTGGTTACTATGATCTCCGTTTTGGAAAAGAATAGGACCCCACAAGGGAGTTTTTTAATTTTTCATTTGTAGGCACCTCATTTGGAGAGATTGTAGTTGTTTCTTCTATAGGCTTGCCACATTTTCCGCAAAACTTAGTGCCATCTTCAATTTTTTCCCCGCAGTTTTTACAAAACATTTTTTTAGTTTAACCACTGACTAACTCCTCCATGATGAGAACATGTTCCGCTGTGATGCAAACTGAAACTGTAAGTTCCATCACCACATTGAGCTGTTGCTCCAGCCGGAACCCCATGGGATGAATAGGAAGGGCTCTTAATTGTATTTCCATTTACATTTGAGTAAGTGTTGCTGTTTGATAGGGTAGTCACCCAATCAGGATGAGTGCTGAGAATACTATTCGCATCAGCACGAGTAAGGGGGCCAAAAAATCCAGTAGCGGCTCCGCGGGTAGGGATCGAACCTACGACCAACTCCTTAACAGGGAGCCGCTCTACCAGCTGAGCTACCGCGGAATACTTCATTTTTATCAAATGAACTTTCAAATATTAGCAAAAACAGGCAATTATGCAAAATTTTGGTTTTGCATATGAATCGTGAGATAATTAAGTTATGAGTAAGACTAACGTCTTAAAGCTAGTATCGGCCTTTGATGGCATGTATGAATAGTATTATTTGTAATGAACATTTTTTTCTACGGCTACGTATATGAAGTAAAGTAAACGTTTATAAAAATTTATTAGATAAAAAATAAAAAATGATAAACAAAAAAATTACTGCTACAGGAATGGAGATTACGGAAGCTATAGAAAATTATATTGAAAAGAAGATTGAGCATTTAGAAAAATTTATAAGAGGGGTTGGCGAGGTTATGGTAGAAGTGCGTATCGGCAAAACCACTCACCACCATCAGAAAGGTGATTTGTTTAGGGCGGAAATGGATGCCCAAATTGGCAAAGACGTTTTTAGGGCGGAAGCGCAGACTGCAGATTTATACGCATCCATTGATATTGCCAAAGACGAACTTTTTGCAGAAATAAGAAAAGCTAAAAGCAAAAGATTAAAAATCCTCAAAGTCGGACACCAAAAAATAAAAAATATTTTGAAGAGATTTGGACACTCTGACGACTAGATAAAATTGTATCCTCTCTTGAAGCTTTCAAGACTCATTTCTTTTTTTCCTTCAGGAATTACTTTTTTGACAACAAAAATTCCATTTTGAAATTCTGCGTCTGTGATTTTGACGCGGATTTTTTTACTTCCTGATTGAGCAAAAAAGAAGACTCCTGGCCAGCCGTCAAAAGCTTGGAATTTTAAAAAGTTTTTATATGAATCATCGGCCAAATTAATTTCACCGTCTTCTTTTTTAAACATTTTTGTGTAGGTGGCTTGGCTGTGGTCTTGTTCTTTGGCGGTAATTTCTCCGGCAAGATATTTTGGCAAGACTTCAGCTAATAATTTACCCCCCTCGCTTGCAAGAATGCTGTCGAGATCTTTTCCGCTTGGCGGCCAGTTCTTTATATCAATTTTCCGCAGAGCAAGGATTGGCCCATGGTCCATTTTTTCATCTATAAGCATAATAGAGACGCCTGTTTCTTTTTCATCATTTAAAATTGCGGAACGGATAGGAGAAGGGCCACGGAGTTTTGGCAAAAGGGAAGGATGAATGTTGATTGTGCCAAGTCGCGGCATATCAAGAATATCTTTTGGAAGGATCTGTCCGTATGATGCCACTACAAAAAAATCCCAATCTGATTTTGCTAGGTTGCTGATAAGTTCAGGTGTCAGTCTTGAAGCCACTATCAAATCAGGAATGAAATTATGCTCGGAGAGTGCTTCAAGGGTTTTCTCTGCCAAAGGTTCTGTGCCAAAAAATACGAATTTTTTATTTTTAATTTCCATTTTTTATTTCGGAATATTTCTTGGAGTCTTTCGCGGCGGCAAATCAACAATATCTTTGGCTTTATCTATAAACAGTATTCCATTCAGATGATCTGTTTCGTGCTGGAAAATTTGAGCAATAAGTCCAACTCCACCACGGGAAAATTTTTTACCAAATTCATCGTATGCTTCAATGGTTGCTTTGTTGGAACGCAAAACATTGCCGTATTTCCAGCGCACTGAGAGGCATCCTTCTTCCATTTCCTTTTTGTCCTTGGAAAGCTTTTTTATTACAGGATTTATAAATACTTGGTCTTGAAATTTTTTGTCTTCATCAATATTTACAAGCTCAAAAGCCCGTTTTGAAACCACAAAAATTTTGAGTGAAACGCCAATTTGTGGGGCAGCAATGGCAACACCGTCTGATTCTTGTTCTAGTGCGCTTTTGAGGTCATTAATAACTTTTATTGTCTTGGCACTGGAAATTTCTTCAATAGAGACAGATTTTGCCTTGTCTCTTAAGACTTTTTCTTCTGCCTGGGTGATTTTTTGTTTTTTGGGCATAATCTAAGAATATAGCAATTAAACTAAAAGGTAAAATTTATAACAGACTTTCTGGATCAAAGCGAACTTCTATATTTGGCGGTAAATTTAGGATTTTTTTGCGGAGTTCCTTGTCCGGCCAATCAGCTTTAGTAATTTTGATTAGCATATGAGAAACTGTTTTTCCTGCACGGACTCTTATGAACGCAGGAAAAATATCTGGATTGTAATCTTTCAGATAATTTGCTAATTTTTCCATTTCACTTTTGACTTTGATTTTTTCTCCCAAGACAGTGAACTTGATGAATATTAAAAACGGGGGATAGCCGAATTTTTTGCGAAGTCCGATTTCTTCTTTGTAGAAAGAATTTAAATCACCGGATAGGCCTTGCTCAACAACGCTTGAATCCAAATTTCTGCCTTGTATTAAGAGATTTTCTGCTGCTTTACTCTTAATATCTATCAAGAGGTGCATTATTCGCTCTCTAATTCTAAAATCAGGAAGCGCAAAAAGAGAATCAATGCTTGCGATTGCTATATAGTCAGCTGATTTTTCCGGCAGTTTATCCAAGAAGCTTTCAGAGCCCACGACAACCCCTCCTTTTTTAATAAATTCTTCAACAGATTTTTTATTATCGCTTTTTTTTAATTCACTTTTGTATCCTTCGATTACTTCAACTCCAATTTCTTTTAGTTCTTCAACAATTCTTTCGGTGCCGATGCCAAAAGATTCGAGCCGCCAACCGCCGCAATTTTTACATGTCTCTTTGGCGCTTCTTTTGGATCCGCAGTGGTGGCAAAGGAATATATTTTCGCTTTTGCCTTTATGGGTGGCAATTGGAGCAAAACATCTTTCACATAGCACGGTTGTGCCGCAATCCCTGCAGACTGTTTCGGAAGACAAGCCGTGCCTAAAGGCAAAAATGAATAATTTTTTTTTGTGGACTGTTGCGAATTTAACCATCTCTTTAAGTTCATCAGAAAGCGCTGAAAACTTTTTTGCTTCTTCTTCTTTTTCTTTCATATCAACTTGCAGAATTTTAATTTGATGAGCGATTTTTTGAACAATTCTTCCGTATTCTTGGATTTCTCCGGATTTGATTCTTTCTATTGTTTCAACTCTGAGCAATGCGTCAGAATAAATTATCTTTGTATTTGTTTCTTTAGCCAAGAATCTGCCAAATTCTCTCCAATCCAAAAAAGGCCGTCTCTGCATTTTATAAAACCTTGAATGTTCTTCTTCCGCCACAATTACTCCTGTGTCTTCACGTGTTAGCGAAAGAAATTCTCCTGTTGAAACCACAGACATTGGGTGGGGATCAGATAGGCGCTTGGCTGCATCAAAAAGTTTCTTTTTTGAAAGACCGGAATGCAAAACAACAGAATATTGTTCTATGCCTTTTGAAAGCAATTCCAAATATTTTTCTGCCAAAAACTGCGTGGGAACAAGAATAGTTACAGATTGCTTTTTGGCAAACGATTCTCTAATAATGCTTTTTAGAATATTTATTCTGTCTTCAATAGGAGATTGGATTGCATATTCTTCAAATTTTTTTTCAATCTTGGAATTTATTTTTGGAAAATTTTTTAAGCAATCAATAATTTCTTCGTTGATTAAACATCCAAGAACTGAGCCTGTAGTGGTGCAAGTATATTCAGCGAATTTTTTTGATGCGGCTACCAAATGCTTGTTTATACCCGCTTCAATCTGAGATTCCAGTTTTTTGATTTTGAAATCCATATCTTTGATTTCGGCTTTCATCTGCTCTGCTTTTTCGGAAGACACGACAATTCCAAATGCTTGTTTAGAACGCAGCGGCACAGAAACAACACTGCCTTCTTCGAGCTTTTCTTTGGAAAGATACGTCAAAGTTTCCTTGGAAATTACTCTGCCAATTGGAATAATGGAAGTTATATACATACACCTATTTTCTCATAAAATGGGAAAATAGTTTTTTTGATTTTTTATCTAAAAAGCTTCTATTTTGGCGCCGAGTTTGTTGAGACGTTTGGAAAGGTCTTCGTAGCCGCGGTTGATGGAATAAATATTTCGAAGGATTGAGGTGCCGCGAGCTCCAAGCATTGCAATCAATATGATTGCTGCCACGCGAAGCGCGGGAGGGGTCAAAAGTTCAGTGGCTTTCAGTTCTGTTTTGCCGCGAACATACACTCTGTGCGGATCAGCAAGAACAAGAGAAGCCCCAAGCTTTTCAAGTTCGGTGTAATAGATGGCGCGTTTTTCATAAACCCAATCGTGAATCAAAGTTTCTCCAACTGCTTGGGTGGCAATAACGACGAAAAACGGCAGGTTGTCCATATTTATTCCCGGATAAGTTAAAGGATGGATTTTGTCTTTTAGTGCTATGAGTTTGGATGGGGAAGTTTTGATATCAACCAAATTTATAAAACCGTTTTCGCCTTTGTATTTTTTGGAAAGCTTGTATTTGAATCCCATTTTTTGAAGTTTCAGAAGCTCTAGTTCCAAAAAGTCTATCGGACATTTTTTTATTTCGATAGAAGAATTTGTCACAATTGCAGACGCGATAAAAAACATCGCTTCAATCGGATCTTCAGACATTTCAAAAATAATATCTTTGTTTATATTTTCAATTCCGTGGACTACAAGCGTTGGCGTGCCGATTCCCTCGATTTTGACTCCTAAAGCCACAAGAAAATGGCACAAGTCCTGCACCATATAATTTGAAGAGGCAAATTTGATTGTGGATTTGCCTTTGATTTTGCTTGCCGCCATCAAAACGTTTTCTGTGACTGTGTCTCCCATTTCGTAAAGCACAAGTTCACTCGATTTCAGTTTTTTGTTTGTGA
Source organism: uncultured bacterium (assembly GCA_963766885.1). Taxonomy (GTDB): domain Bacteria; phylum Patescibacteriota; class Minisyncoccia; order Phycocordibacterales; family CAIRYW01; genus CAIRYW01. The sequence goes on from CAVYBO010000001.1 coordinate 277,357, forward strand.
TTTCATAAGCGCCGGATTTTGTTTCAATATGAACACCCAAATTTTCTAATGCATAAAAATGCGGAGTGACGGTGCGTTCGCCAAGCTTGCAGCCGCCAGCGTAAGGAAGCGAGAATTTTTTGAACAGATGGATTAACGGACCAATCATCATAATCACACTTCGTGTGCGCGCCGCAGATTCTTTGTTTATTTTTTGGATATCAATTTTTGCGGGCTTTATAACCAGATCTTCGTTTTTCCAAACCAGAGACACGCCGATACTTTCAAGAGTTTCAATAATTCGAAAAACTTCTTCAATTTTTGGCATTTTTTTGAGAGTTGTTGTGCCTTCGTTTAGTAGAGACGCGCATAATAGCGAAACTGCCGCGTTTTTGGACTTTTTTATTTCTACAGCACCGCTTAGTTTTCGTCCGCCTTCTATTTTGAAATTAAGAGTTTCTTTCATAATTTTTCGTCTGAAAAGTTTAGCATAAAAAGAATAGCTTGTGCATATTGCTCTTGAAGAGTAAAATTCAAATACTTAAATTTTTGAATATGGCATTTTTTACCAAAAAACTAGGCATTGATTTGGGCACAGCAAACACGCTTGTTTTTTTGCCCGGCAAAGGAATAGTCTTAAACGAGCCGTCTGTGGTGGCTGTTTCTGATGATGAAAAAAAGATTCTTGCTGTGGGGCTTGAAGCCAAAGAAATGATTGGTAAAACTCCAGACAATATAATTGCTTATCGGCCGCTCAAGGACGGAGTGATTGCAGACTATCGCGTGACAGAAGCGATGCTTAGGTATTACATTGGCAAAGCTTTGGGCAAGTGGAATATTTGGAGGCCGGAGGTGATGATTTCTGTGCCAGCAGGAGTGACTTCCACAGAAAGACGCGCTGTGATTGAAGCCGCAATCAAAAGCGGAGCCAAAAACGCTTTTGTGGTTAAAGAGCCGATTCTTGCCGCAATTGGCGCGGGAATTTCTATTTATGAACCGCGCGGACATATGATTGTGGACATTGGCGGAGGCACCACAGATGTGGCTGTGATTTCTTTGGGAGGAATTGTCTCTTCAACATCTGTTAAATGCGCGGGCAACAAGCTTGATGGGGCAATCGCAGATTATATGAAAAAAAATTACAATCTTTTAGTTGGAGACAAAACTGCCGAAGACATCAAAATCACAATCGGCTCTGCTGTGCCTGTTGAAGAAGAGATTTCAATGCAGGTGAAAGGCAGAGACTGCATCACAGGACTTCCAAGATCAATTGAAGTCAAAACAAACGAAGTAGTGCGAGCAATCGGCAAAGAACTCCGAGATATGATCCAAGCCATCAAAGACGTGCTTCAAGAAACTCCGCCTGAACTTGCATCCGACATTATAGACAAGGGAATTACTTTGACAGGCGGTTCTTCACAACTGCGAAATCTTGCAGAACTTGTGTTTAGACGAACTGGCGTTAAAGCCACAATTGCAGAAAATCCTTTGTATTGCGTTGCTTTGGGAACAGGAATTGCGCTTGAGCATTTGGATACATATAAAAAGACAATCATTGCCAAAAAGTAAACAAGAAATTAATAATAAAGATTCTCTTGGTTTGGGACACGCTTTGTTTTTTGCTGGAGACTTCAAAAAAGATGCGGATTTTGTAATTAAATATTTTTCTCCATATTTGGAATTTGGTGTCTCTGGCAATCCGGATATTTTGAGTTTTTTTAATGAGAAGCTTTCTGTAGAAGCTGCTCGAGAAATTAGAAGTTACGCAAATATGCTTCCAGTTAAAGAAAAAGAAATTCATATTGTTGTTGGCTTTGGTTCAGCAACTTTGGAAGCTCAAAACGCACTGCTCAAAGCGGTTGAAGAGCCTGGAATTGCCACAAAGTTTTATATTATTGCTCCGTCAATCAAGTCTTTGATTCCAACTCTTCAGTCCAGACTTATTGAAGTGGAGAATTCAAATAAAAAAGAAGAAGTTTTTGAAAAAGAAGTTAATAAATTTTTCTCATCTTCAAGCGGCGACAGATTAAAGATTGTTGAAAAGATCGCAGATGATTTGAAGAACGAAAAAATTTCCAAAGGTGATATTCATATTTTCTTAAAAAAAATCAAAAACGAAGCGCTGAAAGATTACAAAGAAAATGGAGACTTGCTTTCAAATGTTGCAATTGCCGAAAAATATTTGGAAAGCTCCAGTTCTGTAAAACAGATTTTGTCGTTGGTTGCTCTTTCTTAATTTTTAATTATTGGCAGGAGACTGATTAGTATGGACAAAATCATATTTTGTGATATAATGTGCTCAAACTTCTTTGACAAGTTATCACTGCTTGAGACGAGCTTTTTGAGCCTTTATTCGGGGTTTAAAGAACTCGTCTCAACCTAGAGGCAAGTCGTCGCCGAGCGATTCGGTAAACCAAAAATGGAGATGATGTCGATGAAAACATTGAACACGTCTGCACTGGTAACCGCAGACAGTCCGAAAGGACAAAGAGCTACCGAAACGTTCCGCGCCCAATACAACAAGGCGGGACTCAACGACGAAAGCGCACAGATCCTGAACGAACATCCCGGCTTTGCCGCGTATCTTCTCGAAGGAATCCGTCGCTTCTCAGCCAAAGCGCCCGACTACGGTCTGGCTCAGTCCATCCTCGGCGCGGATTTCATCACGCCGGAGGAAGTCACCAAGGCTCGCCCGAGCATCGTCTACACCGACGAACAGATCACGGCCCTGGCCAAAAGCCTGCCGTCGGAAGAAATGCTCAAGTGGTGCAAGGAGAACGGTTACGCCGTTATGCCTGCGCCGCCCTCCGCGATGTCGCTGCTCGACGTTCGGAATATCCAGTCCGCCCACTTCTACTCGAAGACTGGTGGATGGTATGCCGATCAGAAGTTCGCCCGCGAGGACAAGACGTCCTTCGGATGGCTGATGATCAAGAAGACGCCTGTCGAAAACTCGACCAGCAAAAACTGGAACGAGCAGAACAAGCTTCTCTCCGCACTCGAGAAGGTGCCGAACGCTGCCGAGATGAGCTGGTTCATCACGACCTACTTTGAGGTTCGTGGTGTCCGACTCTTCGAAGGTGTTTACGTTCGGACGTCCAGTCTCGACTCGATTGGCCACCGCGTCAGCGTCGGCAGCTTCGGTGCCAGGGGTTTGCGCGTCTACATCTGGGGCGGCGACTTCCGCGGTGGCCACCTCGGCTTGTCGGCTGCCAGGAAGTGATTCTTGATCCCTTGAGGGCTTGTCCCTCTTGAACACTTGAGCCTCCGCGATTTTTTTCGCGGAGGCTCTTGTCTTTTATATATGTAACCAAAAATATGTTAAAATATCTTTATGAACGATAATCAAAACTTAAAACAATCTATAAAAGTTATTGAAGAATGGCTGACTAAGGAATTTGGCGGTATTCGAACAGGCAGGGCAACGCCTTCAATTCTTGATAGCGTCAAAGTTGAAAGCTACGGAAGTATGATGAAAATTCATGAAGTTGCTTCGGTTGCAACTGAGGATCCTCGAACGCTTAGGATTTCTCCTTGGGATGCTCAAAATATCAAAGCCATTGAAAAGGCAATAATTTCTTCAAACCTTGGAGTTTCTGTGGCTGTGGATGAAAAAGGTCTTCGAGTTTCTTTTCCTCCAATGACTTCAGAATCCAGAACTCAATTTTCCAAAATCGCAAAGCAAAAGCTTGAGGAAGCCAAAATCAAGCTTCGCGCAGAAAGGAACAAAATTATTGACCATATGGAAAAAAGAAAGAAAGAGGGGGAATTGAGCGAAGACACTGTGACAAGACAGAAAAATGAAGTAGAAAAAATAATCAAAGAAGCCGGAGATAGTTTTGAAAAGCATTATCAGAAAAAGGAGGCGGAGATTTTAGGCTAAAGATAATGTCCGTTGTCATATTTCTTATAATAATCACGGCGCTTGTTTTTGCCCACGAGCTGGGACACTTTTTGGTTGCAAAACTTTTTAGGATGCGAGTGGATGAATTTGCAATCGGGTTTCCTCCAAGACTTATATCATTTAAAAAAGGCGGTACGGTTTATTCAATCAATCTCTTGCCGCTTGGAGGGTTTGTCAAAATTTTTGGTGAGAATCATGAAGATGAAGAGGTAAATACAGGTGACGGATTTTCTTCAAAACCCAGATATGCGCAAGTTCTGGTTTTGATTGCGGGAATTGTTTTCAATATTTTGTTTGCTTGGGTGTTATTTTCTACAGCATTGATAGTTGGCGCTCCAGCTCAAGCAGATCCAGGAAGCAAAGGCGCAGAGCTTATGATATCTGATGTCTTGTCTGGATCTCCGGCAGAAATTGCAGGAATAAAATCTGGCGATGTTGCTAAATCGATAAGTGTTTCTGGCACTTCAAAAATTATTTCAAATCCTTCAACAGACGATATAAAAAATGTTTTATCTAGTTCTAATGGCAAAGAGGTGGATTTGGAAATTGTTAGAAACGGCAAGGATTTGGATTTAGAGATTGAACCGACCAAAACTCTTTCGGCAGAGAAGGGAAGTTTTGCAATAGGAATTGAGATGATAGAGGTTTCTGTTAAGAAATTGGGATTCTTTGATTCAATTGTTCAAGGCGGCCAAGCAACTATCAATACTGTACAGACAACAGCGGTAAGTATTTGGGGATTTTTAGTGCAGGCTTTTCAGGTCAAGGCAGATTTGAGTCAAGTTTCTGGACCAGTGGGAATTGTCTCAATTGTTGGCAGCGCAGCGCAATTTGGATTTGGCTATCTTTTATCTTTTTCTGCAGTTATTTCAATTAACCTTGCTGTCATAAACTTGATTCCGTTTCCAGCGCTTGACGGGGGAAGAATTTTCATCGTCATTATTGAAGCAATAAGAAGAAAATCAATCAATGCAAATATCACAAACATTATAAATATGATTGGGTTTTTTATCCTAATTGCGTTTATGATTATCATAACTTACTCCGACCTGAGCCGAATCTTCGGTTGGTAAAGAATATATTGACTTAAATAAATTTTTGTCCTAAAATCCAAGGATAACAACATGGGTGCCAAGGAAACGAGGCATTCCGCCTTGTTCTTCGACACTTTTCCAACTTGGAGATTATATGAATCTAATGAAGTTACTAAAATTGTCAGCTGTTTTTATGGTTGTCCACGCAATTGTTCTGGGGTTTGTCTTTAGCTTGCACCCGCCAGTGGTGAGCAAACTTCAGTTCGTGACACCCCCCAACTTTCCTGAGATCCTCCAGATCTCGCGCTGGTGGGATGTGCTTGTGTGGCCGGTAGCGTTGGTCATTGCAAGCTTGCTAAGCAAGAAATCCAATTGGCGCTTTAAACTGCCCCTGAACCGGTCGCTTGGACTGATTGTGGATTTCTATTTCATCATCGCGGTGTGCTTTGTCGGCCTGGTTAACGCCGTTGTGTTGGTGTGCGCATTATGGATACTCATAGTCTTTGGGTGGTTTTCGGTGCTTATCGCGCTGTATTTCCTCTTTGATATATCCAACCGATGGTTTTGGAAGGAAAGAGACGAGATCATTCCTGAAGATCCTGTTCCAGAAGCGACCCCCGACGAGACCCAACCCAACTTGGAGTAAGATGTAAGACAGGAAAAATGTTAACAAAGAAAGACGGCACGAGTTTCTCGGCCGTATTTTTATTATTTTCTTTTTATTATTTTATAGTAGAATGTCTCTACAAAAATGAGACAATCAAAGCTATTTTCAAAAACACGATTCGAGGCTCCAAAAGATGAGCAGTCCAAGAACGCCGAACTCTTGATTCGTGCCGGATTTATCCACAAAGACATGGTCCTTAAAACTATCAGAAGCAACCAAAATCAATGTTAGATGTTAGGCCTTTGCCTTGTTTCAAGCATAATCATCTGTGAGCAAACCGAATCGAAAGGTTATCTTCGACGCCAAATTACTTAACGTTCCAATGAAACGATCGAACACTTGAATTAACAGGAAAACAAACAATAAAGATTCATAAGCCTCCATGAGTAAACAATCTTTACAAAAAAAAAGTAATTGTGTAGAATTTCTGGAGTTTAATACTTCCGTGAACTCTCGCCTCCCTATGTATTTGCCAAGGAGGAGAGGTGAATAACGGTCGGTTCCTTTCCAGTGGTGTCAACTTAACACCTGCCGGATTAACCTGTATAACCCGGGGCCTGCCTACGGTGCCCAACACCAAATTGTAATTTGCGGTAAGTTTATAAGCATCTAAAAATTAAAGAGGAAACAAAAGGAAGAAATTATTCAGCTAAAGTAAGACACGTTAGTTCGGAGCCGACACAGGTAGAGTAATTTGTCAAAGGCGTCAAAGAGTTCCGTTAGCCCTTGATAACGGCGATGGGTCGAAGTTTTATACATTTTTGACTGATTCCTGCTATGTGACCTGCAACAATCCGAGGAGCAATTCTGCTGACAATTTTTTTTAAACACAATAAATAATTACCGACATCTTAAAAATAATTTTCAAAACACAATGGCTACATAACGATGCCGAGCACAAAGTAACTTCAAACGTGCATAATTATTAATGAGGTGCTTAGCAAGCTAGCACCTGA
>CAVYBO010000002.1:0-596164 GCA_963766885.1 uncultured bacterium
CCTGTGAACCAATTGCGTTATGGCTGGCTCATCACCTCCTAGAAGTGAAACCGTGCACACACATACATATACTTACATTACAATATGGGCCTTGTTTGTGCTGTTCACTTTGGACTGTATTAAATACTTATGGCAGTGTTAGACTGCTCTGAACTCACTTACTACACCTTGCACTTCGACGTTGCGCTGACCCAGGCGCGCTATCCCGATCCGAGCAAAGTTCAGTTCTATAAGAACCTGATCCCAAAAATTGAGGGAATTCCTGGCGTCATTCGTGTGAGTGCCGGACATCCTTTGCCCGGAGGCGGTGGCGGTGGAAGCTGGAATCACTTTTCCATCGTCGGCCATACCGATCAGCCCGATAATCTACCTTCCTGTACCGTGCACGTAGCAATGCCCGGTTTCTTCGAGACGGTATCTATTCCCTTGGTGCGGGGGCGCACCTTCATCGAGCACGACAATATATCGACTTCGCCTCAGGTCGCGATCGGTCAATCGCGCCTTTGTGCGCAAGTACTCTCCCAATGAGGATCCAATTGGCCACTATTTGATTCCAAAGTTTGAATACTCGACAGAGCCGATCGTTGCCCGGCAAATCATCGGAGTCGTAGGTGACACGCTCAGCGGTGACCCATGGGAAGACCCATACCAGCCGGACATCTTTCTGCCGTATGCGCAGTACCCAACGCATCCGCGCCCGAGAGTCATTGTGAAGGTATCTGGGGATCCATCCAGTTACCAGAGGACCATGCAAGAGCTTGCCAAACAGATCGACCCCGAGGCGCTCGTGTTTGACTATGGGACCTTTACAGAAAGAGTTCGCGAAGAGGCGATCCAGCCAAGATTTGAGGCGGCACTCGTCTCTGCGTTTGCGGCAATCGCGCTGCTTCTTTCAGCTGTTGGATTGTATGCAGTGCTCGCCTATATCGTCGCCGAACGCACGCCCGAACTCGGCCTCAGAATGGCTTTCGGCGCATCGAGATTTGACATTCTCGGCATCGTTTTGTCGCGCGCCTTCAGTCTCACACTGTTTGGAATTATTTTGGGCGCGAGTGTGTCCTTATTGGGAACGAAGCTAGTATCTGGATTCTTATTCGGGTGTCCGCCCCCTGGATCCTTGGACCTTCGCGACCGTCACGTTGACACTGTTGACGGTGTCAATTCTCGCCGCACTTGCTCCAGCGGTTCGAGCGGCCTGGCTCAATCCCATGCGAACCTTGCGGGAACGTTAGCCTAGATGATTACCACACCTCGTGGGGACCTCTGAGTCTCTTTGGGTCTTCTCGGCAGCCTGAAATTCGAGGACTGTGCGCAGTGACAGGACAATGAAAACTGATTCTCTCCCGCATTTGTGAAGAGAAGGTGACGACCGCGTTCCACCGTCTCATGCAATCGCATTAAAACAGTTAATGCTCAGATTTGCGTGCTGCCTCTGGAGCCAGGCGGATTTCTCGCCTTATCAATGAAACTTATCCGCAACCTGGGCGTTCCTCCGCGCCTAGAATATGTCCATGCCAAATCAAGCAGAAACAGAACGGATCATGGCTGCGTGTAGGGACAATGCCGACCAATTGCTGGCTTCAGCGAAACCAGTTGCCCAACAGGGCTATAACCACATCGCATACCATTTGGCTGCATTGGCACTGGAGGAAATCGGCAAGTCTGCAATGGTCTTCATGAGCTCCGCGCGTCCCAATTCGGCAATTACAAAGGTGAGTTCGGCCCGCTAAGAATTCCAGTTGCTTTTGCCGCAGTTATATTCGGTACAGGTTCGGCGACTCCAGTCAACCAAGGCGGTTCGATACCGATTTCCGCATACATAATGGGCCCTACCCCGATCCCCCCTCTTAGATAAAAACTTGAATGTTTCAGTAAGCGTGGCTTCCGCCCAATAGCTTTACGTTCAATACCGACCCGGGCATGTCCTGTATCCAGCATCAATAAACTTCTCAGCGAGCGACGCCGGCAGTGGCAAGATCAATTTTTTGATCGAGGTGAATGGAGATTTCGCAGGGCTCGGGGCAAAAGTAGGGTACCGGTTGGGTGGTTATAATCTTGAAAACAATATTTGGACCCATTTTGAACAAAATGTCGCTTCTTTTTGTTGGGGGCAAGGTACGAGCATGGGCACGCCGTTGTAAGGTGGCGGAGGGACATTATGAGCAAGCGGGGGTTACAAATATCGCATTGGATGGTTCGAGTAGTTGCGGTAATTACCTTGGCCTCTCTCGGAACAACATGGCTTTTCGATAAATATTTCCTGGCCTCCTCGCACAGACTTGCCAACAGTCTCGTCGGAGAAATTGCAACGTTCTGGGTCATTCTAATGCCATTGCTACTTCCATCGTATGTCGGATTTGAGGCGTGGTGGGCGAGAATCGAGGGCGTGAAGGAAAGGAATGCATTGTGGATAGACGCGGCTCTAGCAATGTGCTGTCTTTGTTTACTTTGCATCATCGTCTTTTACTCTTGGGCGCACTTCGCGATGTTGTGACTTTCTTTTGCGGGATTGGGTGTTGCGTGGGGCGGGCGGAACTGGGAAGTTTCTAGATCCTTTTACCGACAACACGGTGCTTTTCATCCTTGATCAATATGAAATAGGCCCCTACGCAGGAGGCCGCGAAGAAGCCTGATTCCTCTTTTAAAGGAATTTCCTCCGTTGGACACGAAATCGCTGCTCTGACGCGAGAGATAACCACTGGTTTTGGCACCACGCCAAGAATGCTGAATCAACATCGACCCTACGACAGTTCAAATCCTAAGAAACGTTCCGTTGTCAATTGCGTTGTCACTTGATTCCCAACTGCCGACATCCGCTCCCGAATCGAGGTCCCCAGCCCACCTGTAAACGATTGAATCCATGAGGCGGCGCTGCGGAAAGCACATCTCATAATCCGTAGGTCGTAGGTTCGAGTCCTACCGCCGCCACCAGAATTGAAGCAGCAATAAGACCTCTCCTTAGGTTAAGGGAGGTCCAAGGCAGTTGGCGATTCGGGCGCCAACGACCCCTTCGCTCCAACACAGGAATGCGGAGAATCGTTGAAACCATTTCCTCCCGGGATCCATTAATCAATCTAGTTCAATGCCTGCTGGATCTTTTCCCGGATATCAGCGGGTCTCGCCTGCGCGCCGGGCTTGCCCTCGGATGGATTCCCGAGCAATTTCGTCTTGATGACTTCGATCTGCCCTGACAAAGTCTGCGTGGCCTTGACGCTGTAGACGATATACGCCTCGGGATCGAGTAGCAGGAAGCTGATACTTTTCTTGCCGTCACCGAAGGTCGGCGGCGTGAAAGTCTTGCCCGCGTGCGCCAGCTTGCGTACTACGTCCGGCCGCACCGATTCGTTGCTCAGTACGAGTCCGCCTCCAACATCCTGATGGAACCGCGTGATGACTTCTGCCCACCAATCTGGTGGTGCATCGTCGGAGCAGGCGGTCAAGATTTTCGCAGTAGCAGCTTGATCGCTGATGCCAACTACTTCGCTTCCGCGCAGTACAGCATAGTTAGGCTGATATGAAAGAGGCCGTACCGTGCTTCGGGCCGTGTAGAAGGAGCACGAACCGCGCCGCAGGCGATCCACCTCATCGATTTGGACTTCGTCAAGCTTCCAACCGTATTCGGTACGAACGGCTTCTGCGATTTTCTGATGAAGTTTGTCATCCATAGAGATTCCTTTTGGCTGTGCCCAACTCAGCGTCAGCAGCGCTGCAAACAACAGTCTCACGATCCCTTTAGTGGTTATCAAGGTTCCCCGACGGCACAGGGGCGGTCGATTGCCCCTTGTCTGGCCAGGTCGATGGATCCGACTTGACCGCATCTTTCCAATTCCTGGCGTCGACTTTCATCCCGGTCATTTGCGAAAGAAAATCATAGAACTTCTGCGCCTCTTTCGGATTCTTCATGGCCGCTGCCGCGGTCTGCCCGTACGAACTGTCAGGATTCAATTGCCAGGCAACGCGTTGTTCCATCGCCTCCTCGTTGCTGGGGGCCCTTCCATGTCCGGCCTTGAACTGCGTGAACCAGGCGCGATATTCGTCTTGAAAGTATTGGAATGTGTTGCTGACTTTGTCGTGGTTCACGAAGTGATTCACTTCGTGATTTGTAGTATCGATCGCGAGTCCGTTCGTGACTTCGTCCTCGTGGAGCGAATCGTTTCCCGCCGGAATTTCTGCTTTATTTAACGACAACACCGTGTCACCCATATCTCCATGGGTAGTGCCGTGTTTCGCGGAAACCGGATACGTCTTCCATTCAACCTTGATGGGCGAGTGTTCGCCTACGAGCTTGTCCAAGGTGTTGTTGATGATTTGCTTGTCTCCACCCACATAGGTCGATAGCCGCCCGATCGTTTTGAGTGACCGCTGCTTGTCGTCGAGACTTTCTGAGCGGAACCAGTCTTTATGCAGGAGACGCTCGATATTGTTTACAGCTTCCGGCGTCGCATAATTCTTTGTCTGGCTGAGAACCGCGGTCTTCTCGGCCGGTTTCAGGCTCTTGAACTTAGGGTCTTCAATGAGCTTTTGCAGGCTGGCTGCATAAGCGGGGTCACCACCCGCCGCCTTCAGACCTTCCATGAACAGTTTGCGGTCCGTCGGCGAAAGATCTTTCGCGGAGTGAATGACATCCAGGGTGCTCTTAATCTTGTCCGCAGACGGAGGGGGATCCGAGGCGAGGGCCTGCGTAACAATGTTCTTCTCATCTGGACCGAGATTCTGTACTTGGGGACTGTTTACCAGATTTTTGAACTTGTCGAGCCACTCCTTCTTGGTTTGCGTACTAGCATTCGTGAACTTCGGATCAGCCACCAATTTCGACAGCGCCTCCACTTGCGTGGGATCGCCATGCGATGCCTTGAAGGCGTCATCCACCGCTTTACGATCCGCGGGAGGCAGATCTTCTCCCATCAAGAACAGATGTAGGGCCTTGGCCATCTTCTCCGGCGTCAGCGGTGGGTTGCCAGCCATCGTGTGCATCATTGACGCAATGTCTTCGTGGTGCATGCCGAGATGTTCTGCCGCGGTATAAGCCCGGTGCAACGCGTCCTTGAGATCCTGCTGATTGCCTTGTTCGGCTCGTTCTCGCACAGGATCGGCCACGGGAGGCATTTGAGTAATCCCGCCGCTGCCACTCGGCGAAGTGTTCGCCGGCATGAAGCTCAGATTGCCTCCACCTGAGAGCATGGATTTCATCATGCTGGATTCAAACCGGCTCTCCATCTGCTTCGATGAGCCAGCTCCGCCGCCAATGTTCCCGCTTCCAGCCGGTGCTGGCGAGTTTTCTGCGGCTTGGGGCTGCGCCGGAACGCGGATTTCCGAACCCGGTGTCAATTGGTTCGGATCGGCGATTTGTGGATTAGCCGCCTGCAAATCTGCCGCGCTGATACCAAGCCGCGACGCGATCTGCGACAGAGTCTCCCCGGCTTGAACTTGTGTGACGTTGGAATCGGGCGTCCCTCCCCAATCTGCCGCCAATGCATTATTCCCAATCTTCATCAATTGCTAATCCTCGGCGTAAAAACATGCCCGCCAAGCAGAATCCGCTTAAATGTAAGCCGCATATCTATTCTCGGAAGGCATTTGCGGAAGTTGCTATTGGCTTGGACAAATCGGAATCATTTGCATCGTCCAGCCGCATTTAGGAAGATTTGTGAAAAATCCATTTGTCGCTTCGCCGCAAACATCTTCCACGAAGGCGTGGCGGCCTATTCTCCGCTAAAGACGGATCTATTTCTGCATCAGGTTTTCTTGGAGTAATCGCGATGTGCGCGAAAGAGATTACTTCATACGACGAAGCCTGGCGACGCTACGATCCGAAGTATGAGAAGAGTAAAGTTATTCCGCCAATACCAACTACAACCATGAACTTTTCCAGGAACGTAAACGATCCGATGAAACCGGACACGGGACTGAGAAATCCGGCAGGTTTTTCCGGAAGCACGAGAGGAAGAGAAGTGGGCGCCACTTGCAGAACCGCTGGCGCCACCGGTTCAATCGCCGCTTCAGTTTTCTTTGCCACGCGGTCCGCTACTTGAACGGTCAATGCGTAGCCGGGAATCTCGATCAGGTCTTCATCCGTTACCCGAGTTTTTTCCGATCTCTTGAGGCGGTTTCCATTCAGCCATGTGCCATTGCTGCTGAGATCGGCAACATATAGATCCACTCCATCGGTCGTGATGACAAGATGTTCGCGGGAAAGGTCTGGGCCGTCGAGCAGCACGCCCTGTTCTGCTCCGCGGCCGATGACCAGCCCATCGCCAATTGCCGACTTGACCTCGCGAGTGCTCGAGTCCGCTTTATTGCGGATGGAAACCTGGATCTCCATCGTCAGGAAACAGCCTTTCGCAGGTACGTCTCGATATTCTGCCGCAGCACAGGATCGTCGGACATGTAGTCGGCCAGGGCGCGTTTATCATCGGCGGAAAGGGAAGTCCCTGACGTTTGCGATTCAACCAATTCCGACGCAGTGTCCTTGACGGCCTGATTCAACTTGGCGGGATCCTGCAGATCCGATCGTGTCAGTTTCGCAGCCGCCGCAGTAGACGAGGTTCCGGCTCCCGCTGACCGGACATCACCTTCCGGCGTGCCGCTCTGCACACCGCTTTGTACGTCGCTTCGTACATCAGCAAAATTCTGGCCCGGCTTGGATTCACCGGGAGTATCGGCAGACGGATAGTTGACTTGCCCGAACCCGCCTGTCCGCTTAATGTCGTCGATAGACATGAGGCAATCTCTAAATTTACAGGAATGTTACCCGGTCTGCCATTTCGAGCAACCGGCGGGCGAGCTTGCCGAAATCGCCCAGCGGATCGAGCGTCATTGCAGTCTTCAATTGCACGCGCGCGTTTTCCTTGTCCTTGCGAAATAAAAAAGCTTCACCAAGATGAGCGTAAGCAAATGCGCTGCGCGGATTCAGTTCGATCGCCTTCCGGTAATGAACCTCAGCCCCGTCAAAATTCTTCTGTTGAAATTCGACTGTACCCAAGAAAACTTCAGGGAAATCATGCGTCGGATAGAGGGCCTTCACGCCGTTGAAAACATCGGCCGCTGCCTGAAAATTGCCAGCTTCCCGATAAATCACTCCAGCTTCCACGAGAAATGCAAGCTCTTCATGGCTCGGCGCGATCATCCATTTGGCTGTCATTTCCGGCTCCTGTCGGTCAACAAAATTAGCTGATATTCCGAATTGCCGACATCGAGGAATCGTGCCGGCTCTTTAGAACGTTTGAGATTGCTTCAAATTGTTCCTGCTCAAGACTCATCTGTTGTTGCAGTTGCAGGAATTTTGTCACGTCAGTGGACATGCCGCCCGACATTCCACTGCCTCCGGCGATGGCGTTTCCGAGAACGCTGCCAATCCCAGGAGCAACCAGGTTGCCGATTCCACCCACCAACCCTCCCAGAACACGGCGAAATCCGCTGGGCTGAGGTTGTGGCTGTGTAGCCTGAAGAATTTGGTCGATGTTGTAGCTCGATGTTCCAGTTCCACCCAACAACGGATTGATCGGATTCACGGCGGTTCCTCCCACTTAAATTATCGGAGCTTACCCACCAATGTTGCTATTTCTGTTCCAGCGATTTGTCCCGTACCTCGGTCAATGTGCGCAGAAGGTCCAGTGAGCGTCCATAGGCGGTCATTGCTGCCGTAGCGCGCTTCTTATCGTTTTCAGATCCGGCCTTGATGACCGAATCGAGCTGACGGCACGTTTTTTCCACCTTGCCCAGCATCGAGGATTGGTCTTCGACCGATAACAGCTTTTCGAACTGGGGGAACTGGCGCCACCCAATGTCGTCCTTGGAAATGCCTGTGGGGTGCGGCTTTTGCACGCTATTCATTACTAGTTACCTTCCTCTCCCTGCAACTGACTATAGTATGATCCGTTCTAAATGCCGTCTGAACTTCGTATGCTTGGGCTCGATACGATTCCTGACGCGATTCGCCTGATGAACGAGTCGTCACGTGGCATGTCCACCGAATACCACATGGATTTTTTCAGCTTCCTTATTTTCAAGGGATACTGGAACATCTCATCCATTCATTCCCATATCCGCTACGTTGACGGAACACCGGCCGCTTTTATTCTTACCTGTACCGACGAAACAGTTCGCGAAGCCTACATCGTTTATTGGGGAGCCATACCCCAATTTCGTACCCGCCAGATTGCGCGGGCCCTGTTTGACGCTTGCTGCGATAAGTTGTTTGCGGACGGCTATGAGACGCTTTATGGCCTTTCCGTTCCCGACCGCCCCGTACAACGCTACCGCTTTATCCAGGCCACTCCGCAATTTCAACTATTTGATCTGCAAGCCGAAAACGTGACGTTGCCGGCCCCTGATTTCAATATTCAAGTCCAGCCGATCGACATCAACGCTTTAGTGCAACTTCCTATCCCCTCTGGCGAATGCGTTGACTGGTCCCAGCGTCCTAACTTTCTACGTCACGCCGCCGCAAATCTAAAATTCTTCGGCGCTTACGTTGGTGGATTACTGAAAGCCTACGCTGTTGTTCGTCCCGATCCATCGGGATCTGCCATTCTGATGGATCTCCGGTCCTTAGAAGATGACCTCTCTTACGGGTTCGAACTGCTCCGTCATGCCGTTGCCCCCGGTGCGCCACCCTTCGTGGCGACAAATGTTGCCGACCAAAGTTACAACCATCGCGTTCTCAGCCAAGCTGGCTTCAATGTGATACGCCGCTTCGCATTTCTCATTCGCGATCTACGCACAACTTGTTCTGCACCGGATGCGCAAGCCATCTAATTTCTCGCCGAAATCTGCGCATCGGGCGGCGAGATCATTCCCAACGGCTGCAAATTAATCTGCGGAGTGAGCTGGTCGTAGCTCAGCACCGAGATATCAGGAATGCCAAAATCAAGAAGCCTTTTTACGAATCTGCGGATCTCGCTGTCCGTCACGATCACGGGCCGTTGCGCTCCGGGCGGCAAGTCTCCGAGTTGCGCTCTGGCTGCGTCCATCACTTGCCGGCTCATCGAAGGATCCATCGCGAGATAAGAGCCACTTGCACTTTGCCGGATAGAGTTACGGAACATCTCTTCAAATTCCGGATCGAGCCGGTACACAAAAAGCAAAGGCCGTCCCTGGGAAATCTGGTAGCAAATTTTTGCCTTCAATCCAGCACGGACGTGTTCCGCCAGGGCGAGCGCGTCATGTTCTATGCGTCCCCACTCGCAAAGCACCTGCAGGATGGATTTGAGATCGCGAACCGAAACGCCTTCTTCCACCAGTTTATGAAGAATTTCGGTCAGCGTTTGCAGCGACACAATCTTCGGGACCGTCTCTTCTACCAACGTGGGATATACCTGCTTCAACGCCCCCACCAGTCGCTGTACTTCCTGGACTCCAAAGAATTCCTTGGCGTTCTTTCGCAGGTAGTCAGCCAGATGAAGAAGCAGAATATCCGGCGTGTCCCAGACCTGATAGCCAACGCCTTTCGCTCGTTCCGCCTGATCGCGTGAGATCCATGCGGCAGGCTTTCCGGTAGCAGGATTGGCAGTAGTTTCGCCCTTAAACCCGTACACTGCGAGGTTTTCCGCAGAGTCGCTCACTAAAACGGAATCCAGGCGGATTTGGCCATTGACTACCGGTACCTCGTTAGCCCAGATGATGTAACTCCCCGGCTCTCCTGGAGCGTTCCCCTTGATTTGGATCGCAGGGAATATCACGCCCAGTTCGAAATACAGCCCATTTCGAATCTGCACCAGGCGCTCATAAAATTTCTTGCCCTGCTCGGTTTCGACATCCACAGAGGGCGTGAGGGCCTCGCTGGTTTGCAGGATCAAAGGCATCGTGAGAGAAACTTGCGGGTCTTGCGATGCCTTCGTCGCAGCCAGTTGCTGCGACTGCTCCGCGGCCTTCACCTTCATCTTTTGGGCGCGGGTCAAGCCGTACGCCAGGGAACCAGTTACCCCAGCGAGAATGAAAAAGGGAATTTTAGGCAAGCCAGGGATGATCGCCATGATCGTCAGTAATCCTGAAGCGACCGCGATAGCTTTTGGCTGCCCGAGAATTTGCCCGGCGACATCCTTGCCCAGGTTTGAATCTTTATGTTCCGACGCCACGCGGGTCACGACCATTCCGGCGGAAATCGAAATCAACAGGGCGGGAATCTGGGATACCAGGCCGTTACCGATGGTCAGGATCGAATAGGTCTGTACAGCGTCCGTGACCGTCATATCGTTCATGGCGACGCCGATGATCAGGCCGCCGACGATGTTGATCAGCGTAATGACGATGCCGGCGATTGCATCGCCCTTCACGAACTTCATGGCGCCGTCCATCGCGCCGTAAAACTGGCTTTCGCGCGCCAAACCTTCACGCCGCGCGCGGGCCTGCTGGAAATCAATAATGCCCGCCCGCAGGTCGGCGTCAATGCTCATCTGCTTGCCGGGCATGGCGTCGAGCGTAAACCTCGCGGCAACTTCTGCCACACGCTCCGCGCCCTTCGTGATGACGATGAACTGCACCAGCGTGATAATCAAAAAGATGACTGCGCCGACGACAAAATTACCGCTCACCACAAACATGCCGAATGCACGAATCACTTCGCCGGCATCAGCCTTCAGAAGGATTAAACGGGTGGCAGAGATGTCGAGCGACAGGCGGTACAGCGTGGTGAGGAGCAGAAGGGTCGGATAAGAAGCGATCTGGACCGGGCTAGAAATGTAGATGGAAACCATCAGGATCGTCACGGCGATCGTGATGTTGAGGGTTAGAAAAATGTCGAGCAGGAAGGTCGGCAGGGGAATGATCATCAAGCCGATCATGACCCCAACCATCGCAACCAGAAGGAGATCGGCGAAGCGGGTGAGAACCCCGGTGAGATTGCCGTCTACGATCTCTTTCTTGACTTCGAGGAGATATCCCTGGATATCAACCATTGTGTACGGTTACAGCATCAATCGAAAAATTCGCCGGACGCAACTGTCTTGCGTCCGGCGCTTACAACAGGGTTAGCTTGCTTTTGAAACTTCGGCTTCCTTGCGCTTCGTGGCTTCCTGCACGATCGCATTGAGGCCGACGACGATGGCGCGAGCACGATTCACGCCGGGGTCCTTCTTCGCCGGATCAAGCTGAAACGCTTTCTCCAGATGACTCTTGGCGTCTTCCAGCCTGCCCATCCGCAGCAGTGTTTCCCCCAGGTTGGCCTGAATCTCCGCGTCATCGGCTTTCAACTCCACCGCTCTGGAGAGATATTTGAATGCCGAGTCCAGATCGGCCGGTTTCTTTGCCAAAGCCACTGCGCCTGCTCCGGCAAACCCGATGAAGTTCTTGTTGTCCAGCGCTGTGAGCCCCAGAAAGGCGGTTTCGGCATCTTTCAGGCGGCCTTGCTGGTACTGATTGTATCCAACCGCTGCGATCGCCTTCATTTGCGCATCCGTCATACCGACAATCGCGGCGGGCTGTTCGCCATTGATCATTCTCTTTGCGACTTCGATTTGTTTCTGATCCATTTTTTTTCCCTCTCGATTTCGTAAGTGTTTTCGTACCTGGCCGATCCTACGTTTAGTGGCCGATGTTGCCGAACGCGGTGTCTGCAATGCTCTTCATCATCGCGATCAGGTTCGAGATCAGCGTGGCCTGCTCTTGAAGCTGCGCCATCGCATTCTGCTCGCCCAACATGCCGGCCGCCTGCGACGCCTGACTCCCGAGGCCACCGGCCCCGCCGCTGCCACCCAGCAAGCCGCCCAATCCGCTGGACGAACTCCCGCTGCCACCACCGAACAGTCCATTAAGCCCGCTCAGAAACCCGTTATCGCCGCTTCCGCCGCTGCCGGACCCGAAAATGTTTCCCAGATTGCCGAAAATCCCACCCAATCCGCTACTTGACGAACCGCCGCCACCGAAAGGATTGTTGATCTGCCCTCCAAGAATCCCGCCCAGTCCGCTGCTGATTCCAGGCATACCGCCCATGATGCCGCCAAGAAGCCCACCCCCGCTGGCTCCTCCACCAGCAGCGCCAGTTAGGCTGCCCAGCAGGCTGCCCGCCATTCCCAATTCAGGGAATCCGACAGCACTTGCTACCGTATCCACGAGTGGGTTTGACGCTATGCTACCCACACCCTGAAGTAGGCTGCTGCCAAGTTGTTCTGCTCCGCCTACCACGTCACCAACGATATTCGTAATTCCGCCCATATTGTGCCTCCTCCGTATTCCTCTGTTTGGTACGTTGTTGCCGTCCCAACTCACTCCAGTTATCGGGTAGGCCTATGGGAAGTTGCTAGTTTCGTTTCGTCGTATTTCCTGCTGCCTGCATCCGCCAGGTAAGCCGCTCAATGAATTGCCGCTGCCCTGACCGGCGCAGGATTTCCATGTCTTCCCGCACCTTGTCCCAGTTCCGTAGCTCGCAATTGGCTTCACAGCGGCGCGCGCGTGCGGAATGGTTGGCCGGATTCTGTTGCAATACGTACGACAGTTCATCAATGGCGCGCTTGTAGTCCCCGGTAATCATGCAGAGAGCTGCCAGAGCTGTCCGGCAATAGGCGTTCGTCGGATCAAGCACAACCAGGGCGCCAAAGATGATACCGGCTTCCTGGTAACTGCCTTGACGGTAAAACGCATAGCCACGCTCGGCCAGCAAATAGATTTCTTCCTTGGTCCAACCCGTTTGAGGCATCGTTATCCCCGTGTGAGAGCGGCATTTTGAGCCGTGATCGCATCCCCGGCATGTTGCATATCCAGAAGCATATCGAGCATGACCCGCACAGACTGCTTCTGGCTCGGGTCGGCAAAATCCGTCGAGGAAAGCGAGTTGTCATGCCGCGAAAGCATGTTGCGCCACCGTTTCCGTTCGGTTTCAGCGTCACGGATTTCCATGGACTGCGGTTTCTGGGGTGGATCGAGATGGGTCGCGTCCGGGGGACGCGCATCCAGATGCATATCCTGCTGCCAGTTCACCGCAACGTCATTTGACGGGCCGCGCAACTGGTCGCGAAACGTAATTGCAGTCTGATTTTCAGGCGATCCCTGTACTTCGGGTAGTTGCTCGGGCTCGATCGACGGTAGCGTGTAATCAACTCTCATGGAACCCTCCTTCTAAGCGTTGGCAGCCGCCAACTGATAGACGAAATTCAGCACTTCGGCCACGGCTTCGTACAGATCTTCGGGAATTTCATGTCCGATCTCGAGATCAAACAGACTGTGCGCCAGCCCGATGTTCCTCACAACCGGCACCTGGCTCTTCTTGGCAATGTCGATGATACGCAACGCCATCGAGTCCTGGCCTTTGGCCGTGATCTGCGGGGCCTGCATATTGCGCTCGTCGTAACGGATCGCGATGGCCAGGTGGGTCGGATTCGCGATGATGACCGTCGCCTTGGGAACATTGTGGGCCACGCTCTCATGCATCATCTGCTCGAAAAGATGCTTCCGCTGGTGCTTCACATGCGGATCGCCTTCCGACTCTTTATATTCCTGCTTGATTTCCTCTTTGCTCATCATCATTTTCTTCATGAACATTTTTTTCTGGATCATGAAGTCCGCGCCACCAAGCACGACGAATACCGCGCCCACTTTCAGCATCACGCTCGACATCATATGAGCGGCCAGTTTGGCGATCTGAGAAATCCCCATTCCCGCAGTTGGAACGATGTCGCGCAGTCCGCTTTTGATCGAGCTGTACAGTACCCAAAAGACCACCCCAAACTTGACCAGGTTTTTCAGAAGCTCGATGTAGGTCTTCGAGCTGAAGAACGTACTCTTGAATCCGTTAACCGGATTGAGCTTATCGAATTTCGGCTTGATAACTTCGGGAGCGAACATCGCTTTTACCTGGACAAAGTTGGTGGCGACAGCCGCCACAACCAGCGCTCCCAGAAGTGGTGCGCAAAGCACCATGAACTTCGTCCACGCATAGCCTAGCCGGGTGGTCATTTCGCTCAACTGCATATCGCCGCGTAGCACCGCTGGCTGGAATGTTTGCGTCATGAGCGAGGCCAATTCAGATACATAGCGCGGGCCTCCAATAGTAAGCACGGCTGCCGCCGTCATAAACAGCAGGGATTGGCTGAAGTCTTTACTCTTGAAGACCTCACCCTTTTTCCTGGCCTCCTCCATTTTTTTCGGAGTAGGTTGTTCTGTCTTTTCACCGGGCATCCACGCGCTCCACTGAGATCAATAGCTCACACGACGTTCCGTACGAACTGTTCAATCTGCTGCACCATCCCGGCAAAGTACCCGGGCATTCGGCTGATGATGTAAGACAGCGAAAGCAAAAAAACTGCCAGGCCGAACATGGCTTTCACGGGTTGGCTTTCGTTGTGGACATTCAATCCCGAAGCGACTTTTCCCAGCATTCCGAAACTGATATCCACCAGAAACAGGGAGATCAGAACCGGTGCGCTGAGTTGGACCGCGATCAGCAGGCTCTCCCCTGTGTATCGCGCCAGTTGGTCCATCACCAGCATTGCTCCGCCGCTAAACTGCGGAAACTGTAGCGCGGGCAGTGTCTGAAAACTGCCCGCCAGAGCGCGCAGGAAAAGCAGATGGCCGTTCAAGACCAGGAAGAGAACGATGGAGGCCTGAAGTTGCAGTTGCCCAATCAAAGAAACGTTGGTCTCCAGTTGCGGCGCAAAAAAGGTAGCCTGGCTCATGCCGCGTCCGTAGTCCATGGTTGCGCCAGCCATCTGGATACTGTGAAAAATAATCTGCGACATGATCCCGATCGTGGAGCCGATCACAGCTTCTTTCACGAGCAGGCCCATGATTTGAACGACGTCCAGCCCGCCGGGACTCATCTTCGGGGCGAGTGAGGAGAATAGAACCGCGCTGATCAGGACCGCCAGTCCGACTTTGATTCTCGGAGATACCGCTTTGCCGCCAAGGAAGGGAGCCAGCGAAATCGCTGTTACCATGCGCGTGAAAATCAATCCGAAAACAATACTGAAGACCGTAATGTCTTCATGAATTCCCAGGTTGGTCAGGATGCGCTGGAGGGCGGCGAGCATGGCAAAGTCTACCTAATGAACCGTCGGTATCGTTTCAAACAAGACCAGGGTGAACTGTACCGACTGTGCCAGGATCCAGGGACCGAGAATGGCGATGGTGAGAAATACTCCCACGAGCTTGGGAACGAAGCTCAGCGTCTGCTCCTGAATCTGCGTAGTGGCCTGGAGTACGCTGACGACGAACCCGATGAGCATGCTCGCGAGCATCGGTCCGGCGGACAGTAACAGCACCAGCAGCAGCCCTTCCCTTAAGATTCGAACAATCGCCTCTACGCTCAATGCCGTCTCCTAGGTATAGCTCAGCACCAGACCGCGCACGATCAGGAACCATCCGTCGACCACGACAAACAGCAACAACTTGAAGGGAAGGGAAATGACGCTGGGCGAAAGCATTTGCATTCCCATCGCAAGCAAGATGTTGGCGACGACCATATCGACGACGATGAAAGGTATGAAGATCAGAAATCCGACCTCAAATGCCTCTTTCAACTGGCTGGTCACGAACGCTGGCATAAGGACCTGAAAGTCGTCTTTGTCCAGCTTCTCCACCGTTGGCGCGCTCTGAATTGACGATTGTGCGACTGCTGGAGCCGGTGTCGCTGGCGTAGCCGAAGGAGTCTGAGGATTACTCGCCTGCGAGGTTGGCGCTGGCGTCTTTTCAGCCGCGCTGTACTCTAGCCTCATCGCCAGGTCCATAAACAATTCGCGGTCTTTGGCCTGCGCGTGCTTCGAAAGAAAATGCCGCAACGGCTCTTTCGCTTTCTTGCTGGCATCGTAGACGCTTTTGACACTCGCTTCGGAAAAAATCTCTTTCGAACTCGAAAAAGCCCCGGCGGCGTCATACATCTGCCGCACCACAGGAACCATGATGAAAATCGACAATATGAAAGCGAGACCGGTAATGATCTGGTTCGGAGGAACCTGTTGCGTGCCCAACGCGTTTCGCAAAATCGACAGCACCACCGAAATCTTCGCGAAAGACGTCAGCATGACGATGACAAACGGGGCCAGCGAAAGGGCGCCCAGCACGATCACCATCACGACAGGATTCGACACCTGACCGCCTGTTTGCGCATGCGCAAACGTAGGGAAGAACAGCATCCCGATCAGAAGCCAAAGGCTTATTTTCCCGAATCCGGTCCGCATCGCTATTCCGCCTTTCCTGCTCGAGGGATCCGGTTCAATAACTGCCGGAAATCCCGTTGCGGCGTTTCCCGATGGCGGACGGAACGCACAATCTCGGCGGCGTTCTCTTCGTTGACTGCGGTCAGGTACGCAACCTGATTTTCCCCGGTCCCGATCAGGAATACCTGAGAACCCGCTTTTACCAGATAAAGACCCTTTTTCGGCTCGAGCGAATAGCGGGCCAGCACTTCAATCGGACCGTCGCCCGGGTTACGCGTACGAAAAAACCAAGGCAATCCCACGCGCAGCGTCAGGTAGGCGAGAATCAGCACACCGCACAGTCCCAGCAATACCTCGACATACTGAACGACCTGGGAGTTCATCGAGGAAAGTTGCTCGGCGGCGTCCGGTGCAGCTAAAAGGCAGGCAATGAGTATCAATTGTTTCTCCACCCCAGCACCCGGACCGCGAGGCTGCCCTCTACTTCCACTAATTCACCTTCGCCCAGAATTTTTCCGTTGACCATCAAACGAACCGGCTCGAACTTGCTGGCGCCGAGTTCGACGATGGTTCCCGTATTGAAGGATTGGATTTCTCCCAGCGTGAATTCTTTCTCCGCCAGAATTACGTGCAGCCGCAGCGGCAAAGTGTCGATAGACGGCTTTTCCGGCGGCGCTGACCCGTCAGTTCCATCTGTCACGGATACCCCTCCCTCAAAGTATTTATCGAGCTTGAAGCGTTCGAAGTTGCTTCCCTCGGCGGCCATCGACCAGCCTTTCCCAAAGCTATTGGGAAAGAGAATGGCAGGAGCATGTTGCGCGACGATAATATCGCCTAACGCGAGCTGTGACGTGTCCTCGACGCCAAGATCGACGAACCCGGCAGAAATTGGGAATTTCCATGCCAGTCCACTGGGGTAATTAGCCTCGCCACCGCTCGTGCAAGCCGCCTCTGATGGCGACAGAAAAGCCAAAGGCAAGAAAATGCGAATGTGACCTGTCAGGTCGTCCACTTTGAGCGCAAAACTGAGAGACATTCCCTTGTTTTCAGAGGGCCCGGCGCTTTTTGTATCTCGGGCAAAAGAAAATTGTTGCGGGAATTTTAATCTCCGGTTCATCCGTTCAAGGATGGCGAACAAAATAAATCCCAGAACGGCGTCGTCGGATTTGACTGGCTGCTTAACGCCTTTTACGCCGGCGGGCTGAAGAATACGCTGGGTGAGGCCGGCAAGAAGAGTAGGGCTAAGTCCCAACAAAAGCTTTTCGGAACTGGGGTGTGCGTCCAGCACGAACGAGGTCGAGCCGGGAGGTGTCTTACCTACGTACTCCGCCCGGGTGGTCAGGCGAACCGAATAGTCGCCCAGCGCGACATCTGTTTCAGCGCTCCACGCCGGCTCGAGTTGAATTCGAAAGCGGTAGGGGAAGATCGTGAACTGATCCCCGCTCCGGACCAACTGTTTGCCATGAGATGAGACCTTGATATCCCACAGATAAGTCCCAAGTTGAGCGCCAAGGTCTTCGAGGTAAAGCTGACCCTCGTTCAACGAGAGATGCGCGTGCTTGCCGGCGATCGCCTTGGCAGGAAGCACTACATCGTTATCTTCGTGCCGTCCAAGAAACACTTCCGACTTTGATCCAAATTCCAGCATTTTCTCGGGAAGTTGAGTTTCTACAAGGCTGCTCTGAACGAGCCTGATCTGATACCCGACGGGCGTTTCTAACAGGTGGCCAAAAATGTCTTTGATCCAATCTCGCCATTCGGTGCTTGGCACCGCCCGGCAATACCAGTTCCACAACAAAACTTCGTCGTGCGAAAACGCCGGGAGGTGGTCGAAGCGATACCGCCTGGGCACTCGCGAACCGGACCGGACTTGGGTTACCACTACCGCCCTCCGCCCTGGCGTCCTGCCTGTCCGGGATAGGAACGATTTGCGCCTTGGGAGCGAGACGCATCGCGCCCGCCGGCAACGCTGATATTCGACACGCGTACGCCCCGGTCGGCCAACCCTTGAGAAAGCGAAGACATGTTGTTATTCAAAAGCGTGGAAACCTGATCCGAATTGCTTTGGAACTGGATGGCGACACCCGAATCCTTGCGCTCGACGCGGATTTGTAGTCCTTTCAGGACATTCGAGTTCATCTCGATACTGACCTGGTGATTGCCCGACGAGTTGACTGTAGTCGAGATCTCGCGCACAAGTTGTTGAAGCTCGGGCGGGATGGAAACGATGTGCTTTCCTTCCACGGCCGTCGTCTGTCTCGAATTTTGAAAGCTGGAAGGCTGCGGCTGCATTGGATCGATATTCGCGGTGGCAGTATCTGCCTGACGCTTCGATGCGCTTTGTGGCTGGGTTTCGTCCTGGCCCGCCGCGCGCTTCTTGGCCAACATCTTTGAGAAACTCGACTCCTCATCCTGGTCAGCCGCCTGCTGCGAGTTCGGGTCGTCTGTGTTGTTTACATTCGGATCGCTATCGGGCGGTACATCTGTGATTTTCATAGCGCGCGGCTCCTGTTGGTGTATAAGACGTTTCCGATTTCGTCGAGCATCAGGTCTTCCTTCTCTTGTAGTTCTCGGCGGAAACGTTCTTCTTGTTTCGTCCGATGCTTTTGCAGCACTTCGACTTCGCGGGTGGCTTCCTGCACCCGTTTTTTACCAAGCTGCACATCGGATTCACATTGCTCGATCACGCCGCGCTGCGTGATCACGTCTGCTTGTGCATCTTCCACCTGAAAGGCAACAGCCTTCGGCGTATTCCATCCGCTCCTGGACCTTATGGGCATTGAGCGCCCCGCTTGGGTCTGGTTTGCTAAACAGATCACGCCGCATCTGGCGGTGCTTTTCCGTCAGTGCCTGGACCGTGTCCTGCAAAGTTTGCATTCGTTCCGTCTGCTTTTTCAGTTCCGCTTCCAGCCCGACCAATTCCCGCTCCGCTTGCTTCTTCAGTTCTTCTTTCTGGTCAAGCAGCGTCTGCAACCGGTAAGTGAACGCCGCCATGGTTTAGTTATCTCCCGGAGGGAAAATATCCTTCAGGCCTTCCAGCGAACTGGCAAAGTTCGAGTGATCGTCCGTGGCCTGCTTCAGAAAGGAATTGATCGACGAAATTTTGGCGATCGCATCATCCACCCGCTTGTCGGCCCCGCTTTTGTAAGCACCCAGCAGGATCAGGTCTTCGTTTTTTTTGTACGTCGCCAGCGCATCCCGCAGCGAACCAGCCGACCGCCGGTGCAAAGCAGACTTTCTGGATCAAATCGCACTTCAATATTTGGCGGCAGATTTAGGATTTTTTTGCGCAGGCTGTTCTCTGGCCAAAGAATTTTAGGAATTTTGATAAGCATATGAGAAACTGTTTTTCCTGCACGCACTCTAATGAACGCCGGAAAAATTTCTGGATTATAATCTTTTAGATAATTTGCTAGCTTTTCCATTTCACTTTTGACTTTGAATTTTTCTCCCAAAACGGTGAACTTGATGAAGATTGAAAACGGGGATAGCTGAATTTTTCTCGGAGTTTTATTTCTTCTTTATAAAATGAGCTCAAGTCTCCAGAAAGCCCTTGTTCAATTACACTTGAATCCAAATTTCTGCCTTGAATTAGTAAATTCTCTGTAGCTTTGCTTTTGATATTTATTAACAGGTGCATAATTCTTTCTCTGATTCTAAAATCCGGTAAGGCAAATAAAGAATCAATGCTTGCGATTGCCACATAGTCAGCGGATTTCTCTGGAAATTTATCCAAAAAGCTTTTCAGTACCCACCACAACTCCTCCATTTTTGAGAAATTCTTCAACGGATTTTTTGTTATCACTCTTTTTTAATTCGCTTTTGTATCCCTCAATTGCATCAATTCCAAGTTCTTTTAGTTCTTCAACAATTCTTTCTGCTCCAATACCAAAAGATTCAAGCCGCCATCCTCCGCAGTTTTTACACGTCTCTTTGGCACTTCTTTTGGCTCCGCAGTGATGGCAAAGAAATATGTTTTCGGTTTTGCCTTTGTGTAGAGCAATTGGCGCGGAGCATTTAACGCAGAGTACGGTTGTACCGCAATCTCTGCAAACAGTTTCTCCTGAAAGTCCGTGCCTAAAAGCAAAAATAAATAATTTTTTATTATGTTTTGTTGCAAATGTAACCATCTCTTTGAGTTCATCTGAAATAGCAGAAAACTTTTTGTCTTCTTTTTTCTCTGTCATATCAACTTGCAGAATTTTAATCTGGTGAGCTATTTTTTGAACGATTCTTCCGTATTCTTGGATTTCTCCCAATTTGATTTTTTCCATTGTTTCCACGCGAAGCAATGTGTCAGAATAAATTATTTTTGTATTTGTCTCCTTGGCTAAGAATTTGCTAAATGCTCTCCAATCCAAAAAAGGTCTTCTTGGTATTTTGTAAAATCTTGAATGCTCTTCTTCAACCACTACGACACCTGTGTCTTCACGCATCAAAGAAAGAAATTCTCCCGTTGAAACCACAGACATTGGATGTGTAGACAAGAGACGTTTGGATGTTTCAAGAAGCTTTTTTGTTGAAAGTCCAGAATGCAAAACAACTGAATATTGTTCGATGCCTTTTGAAAGCAACTCTGAATATCTATCTGCCAAAAATTGTGTTGGCACAAGAATTGTTACAGATTGCTTTTTGGCAAAGGATTCTCTAATGATGCTTTTTAGAATATTGATTCTGTCTTCAATGGGGGATTGGATTGCATGCTCTTCGAACTTGTCAAACCTTTTTTCAATTTTGGAATTAGCTTCAGGGATTTTTTTAAGACATTCAATTATTTCTTCGTTGAATCAAGCATCCAAGTACTGAGCCGGTAGTAGTGCAAGTATATTCGGCGAATTTTTTGGCAGCGCTTATTAAGTCTTTGCTTACTCCAGCCTCAATTTGAGATTGTAGCTTTTTGATTTTGAAATCCATATCTTTGATTTCAGCTTTCATTTTTTCCGCCTTTTCAGAAGATACCACAATGCCAAAAGCAGTTTTTGAACGTAAAGGTACAGAAACAATACTGCCTTCCTCAAGTTTTTCTTTGGAAAGATAGGTGAGAGTTTCTTTGGAAATTGCTCTGCCAATTGGAATAATGGAAGTGATATACATGCACCTATTTTCTCATAAAATCAGAAAATAGGTTTTTCTAAGGATATTATTTAAAAAGCTTCTATTTTGGCGCCGAGTTTGTTGAGCCGCTTAGCGAGATCTTCATAGCCACGATTAATGGAATAAATATTTCGGAGAATTGATGTGCCGCGAGCTGCAAGCATTGCAATCAATATGATTGCCGCAACTCGTAATGCCGGAGGTGTCAAAAGTTCTGTGGCTTTCAGTTCTGTTTTGCCGCGCACATAAACTCTGTGCGGATCGGCAAGGACTAGGGATGCTCCAAGTTTTTCTAGTTCGGTGTAATAAATTGCGCGTTTTTCATAAACCCAATCGTGAATCAAAGTTTCTCCAACGGCTTGCGTAGCAATAACAACAAAAAATGGCAGATTGTCCATATTGATTCCGGGATAAGTCAGAGGATGGATTTTTTCTTTTGGAGCGATAAGTTTGGAAGGAGAAGTTTTGATATCAACCAAATTTACAAATCCATTTTCACCTTTATATTTTTTGGAAAGCTTATATTTAAATCTCATTTTTTGAAGCTTTAGAAGTTCAAGTTCCAAAAAGTCGATAGGACATTTTTTTATTTCAATTGAAGAGTTTGTCACAATTGCGGAAGCGATAAAAAACATCGCTTCAATAGGGTCCTCAGACATTTCAAAAACAACATCTTTGTTGATACTTTCAATTCCATGAACTACAAGTGTTGGTGTGCCGATGCCTTCAATTTTGACTCCAAGAGCTACAAGAAAATGACAGAGATCCTGCACCATATAATTTGAAGAGGCAAATTTGATTGTTGATTTGCCTTTGATTTTGCTTGCTGCCATCAAAACGTTTTCTGTGACAGTATCTCCCATTTCGTAGAGCACAATTTCACTAGGTTTTAGTTTTTTATTTGTCACTTCATAGGTATTTGATTTTGTTTCAATATGAACGCCAAAATTTTCTAGCGCATAAAAATGCGGAGTGACAGTGCGTTCGCCAAGTTTGCATCCGCCGGCGTAGGGAAGCGAGAATTTTTTGAATTGGTGGACTAGCGGACCAATCATCATAATGACGCTTCGCGTGCGAGCCGCAGATTCTTTGTTTATTTTTTTGATATCAATTTTTGCGGGTTTTATAACTAAATCTTCGTTTTTCCAAACGACTGACATACCAATACTTTCAAGAGTTTCAATAATTCGAAAGACCTCTTCTATTTTCGGCATTTTTTTGAGAGTAGTGGTGCCTTCGTTTAAAAGAGATGCGCACAAAAGAGAAACAGCTGCATTTTTGGACTTTTTTATTTCCACGGTGCCACTTAGTTTTCGTCCGCCTTCTATTTTGAAATTGAGAGTTTCCTTCATAGTTTTTGCATTTAATTTTGTTTGAAAAGTCTAGCACAAACAAAGGTGCTTGTGCATATTGGCCTTGAAGAGTAAAATTCAAACACTTAAACATAAAATTAACTGAGAAATGCCATTTTTTACTAAAAAACTAGGGATTGATTTGGGCACGGCAAACACGCTTGTTTTTTTGCCGGGCAAGGGAATCGTCCTAAACGAGCCTTCTGTTGTGGCTGTTTCTGATGATGAGAAAAAAATTCTTGCGGTCGGTATTGAGGCCAAAGAAATGATTGGTAAAACTCCAGACAATATAATCGCTTACCGTCCGTTAAAGGATGGAGTAATCGCAGATTATCGTGTGACAGAAGCAATGCTCAGATACTATATAGGTAAAGCTTTGGGTAAATGGAATATTTGGCGACCGGAAGTAATGATTTCTGTGCCAGCCGGAGTGACTTCCACAGAAAGGCGCGCTGTCATTGAAGCTGCTATCAAAAGCGGTGCCAAAAATGCTTTTGTGGTCAAAGAGCCGATTCTTGCGGCAATCGGCGCAGGAATTTCTATTTATGAACCGCGCGGACATATGATTGTGGATATCGGCGGAGGCACCACAGACGTAGCTGTGATTTCTTTGGGAGGAATTGTTTCTTCAACATCGGTTAAATGCGCAGGCAACAAATTAGATGGAGCAATTGTTGACTACATGAAAAAAAATTACAATCTTTTGATTGGAGAAAAAACTGCAGAAGACATCAAAATCACAATCGGATCAGCAGTGCCAGTTGAAGAAGAAATTTCAATGCAGGTGAAAGGCAGGGATTGCATCACAGGTCTTCCAAGATCAATTGAAGTCAAAACAAACGAAGTTGTGCGGGCAATCGGCAAGGAACTCCGCGATATGATTCAAGCCATCAAGGATGTGCTTCAAGAAACTCCTCCGGAACTTGCTTCCGACATTATTGACAAGGGAATTACTTTGACAGGCGGTTCATCGCAACTGCGAAATCTTGCGGAATTAGTTTTTAGGAGAACGGGCGTCAAAGCCACAGTTGCAGAAAATCCTTTGTACTGCGTGGCTTTGGGTACGGGAATTGCGCTTGAGCATTTGGATACATATAAAAAGACAATCATTGCAAAAAAGTAAACAAGAAATTAATAGCAAGGATTCTCTTGGTCTGGGACACGCTCTGTTTTTTGCCGGAGATTTTAGAAAAGATGCAGATTTTGTAATTAAATATTTTTCTTCGGGGTTAGATTTTGGAATTTCTGGAAATCCTGATATTTTGACTTTTTATAATGAAAAGCTTTCTGTGGAAGCTGCGCGAGAGATTAGAAGTTATGCCAATATGCTTCCAGTTAAAGAAAAAGAAATTCATATTATTGTCGGTTTTGGCTCTGCAACTCTGGAAGCTCAAAACGCGCTGCTCAAAGCTGTGGAAGAGCCGGGAATTGCCACAAAGTTTTATGTTATTGCTCCATCAATCAAGTCTTTGATTCCAACTCTTCAATCCAGACTTATTGAAGTAGAAAACTCAAACGAAAAAGAAGAGATTTTTGAAAAAGAAGTTAAAAGGTTTTTTGCTTCTACAAGCGGAGGAAGAATAAAGATTGTGGAAAAAATCGCCGAAGATTTGAAGAACGAAAAAATTTCAAAAAGTGATATTCATATTTTCCTCAAAAAAATCAAAAACGAAGCGCTAAAAGATTACAAAAAAAACACAGATTTGCTTTCAAGTATTGCGGTGGCTGAAAAGTATCTAGAAAGTTCCAGTTCTGTAAAACAGATTTTGTCGTTGCTCGCTTTGTGTTAAAATAACTTTATGCAAGATAATCAAAACCTGAAACAATCCATAAAAGGCATTGAAGAATGGCTGACCAAGGAATTTGGCGGTATTCGCACAGGCAGGGCAACGCCTTCAATTTTGGATAGTGTCAAAGTAGAAAGCTATGGAAGTATGATGAAAATTCACGAAGTTGCGTCTGTAGCTTCTGAAGATCCTCGAACGCTACGAATTGCTCCTTGGGACGCTCAGAATATTAAGTCAATTGAAAAAGCAATAATTTCTTCAAATCTTGGGGTTTCTGTGGCAGTGGATGAAAAAGGTCTCAGGGTTTCATTTCCTCCGATGACTTCAGAATCCAGAACTCAGTTTTCCAAAATCGCAAAGCAGAAACTTGAGGAAGCCAAAATCAAACTTCGCGCGGAGAGGAACAAAATTATTGACCATATGGAGAAAAGAAAAAAGGAAGGAGAACTTAGCGAAGACACGATGACAAGACAAAAAAACGAAGTAGAGAAAATAATCAAAGAAGCAACTGAGAGTTTTGAAAAACATTATCAGAAAAAGGAAGCGGAGATTTTAGGATAAAAATATAATGGAAGTCATTATATTTCTTATAATAATCACGGCGCTTGTTTTTGCCCACGAGTTGGGGCATTTTTTGATTGCAAAACTTTTCAAAATGAGAGTGGATGAATTTGCTATTGGATTTCCTCCAAGACTTTTGTCTTTTAAAGCTGGCGGCACAGTTTATTCAATCAATTTGTTGCCGCTTGGAGGGTTTGTCAAAATTTTTGGCGAGAATCACGAAGATGTGGAAGAAAATACAGGTGATGGATTTTCTTCAAAGCCAAGATATGCGCAAGTGCTGGTTTTAATTGCCGGAATTGTTTTTAATATTTTGTTTGCTTGGGTTTTGTTTTCTACGGCATTGATTGTCGGTGCTCCGGCGCAGGCAGATTTAGGAAGCAAAGGCGCAGAGCTTATGATTTCTGATGTTTTGTCTGGGTCTCCGGCAGAAATTGCAGGTATAAAATCAGGCGATGTTGTTAAATCCATAAATGTTTCAGGCTCTTCAAAAATTGTTTCCAATCCATCAACAGACGATATAAAAAATGTTTTATCTGGCTCCAATGGTAAAGAAATTGATTTGGATATAGTCAGAAACGGCAAAGATTTGAATTTAAAAATTGAGCCGACCAAAACTCTTTCTGCGGAAAAAGGTAATTTTGCAATAGGGATTGAGATGATAGAAGTTTCTGTTAAAAAATTAGGATTTTTTCCTTCTATTGTTCAGGGAGGGCAGGCAACTATTAATACTGTAGAGACGACAACGGTGAGCATTTGGGGATTTTTGGCAGAGGCAATTCATGCCAAAGCAGATTTGAGCCAAGTTTCCGGACCTGTTGGAATTGTTTCAATTGTTGGCAGTGCTGCTCAGTTTGGATTTGGTTATCTTTTATCTTTTTCCGCCGTCATTTCCATAAACCTTGCTGTAATAAACTTGATCCCGTTTCCGGCGCTTGATGGAGGGAGAATTTTTATTGTCATCATCGAAGCCATCCGAAGAAAATCAATCAACGCAAATATCACAAACATCATAAATATGGTTGGATTTTTCATATTAATTGCATTTATGATTGTCATAACCTACTCCGATTTGAGCCGTATTTTCGGGTGGTAAAAATCACACCTACACTGTAATTTGTGTCAATTTTGACCGGAGTTTTCTTTTAAAGTAGAATGTCCTGACAAAAATGAGACAATCTAAGCTATTTTCAAAAACACGATTTGAAGCTCCAAAAGACGAGCAATCAAAAAACGCCGAGCTTTTGATTCGCTCCGGTTTTATTCACAAAGATATGGCAGGTGTTTATTCTTTCTTGCCTTTAGGACTGAAAGGTTTTAGAAAACATTCGCAAAATTATCCGCGAGGAAATGAACGCAATCGGAGCGCTAGAGGTTTCCTTGTCTTCGCTTCAGAGCAAAGAACTTTGGGAAAAGACAAACAGATGGAGTGATGACGTGGTGGATAATTGGTTTAAGACAACACTCAAAAACGGCACAGAGCTTGGACTTGCTTTTACTCACGAAGAAGCGCTGACAAATATAATGACGGAATATATAAAAAGTTACCGCGATTTGCCGGTTTATGCATATCAATTTCAGACAAAATTCAGAAATGAACTTCGCGCCAAAAGCGGAATTTTGCGAGCCAGGGAATTTTTGATGAAGGATCTTTACTCTTTTGATACAGATAAAGAAAAACATGAAATATTTTATGAAAAAGCCAAAGAAGCATACAAAAGAATTTTTGAGCGGGTAGGCATCGGAGATTCAACTTATCTGACATTTGCTTCAGGAGGCACTTTTGCCAAATTTTCCCATGAATTCCAGACCCTAACTTCTGCGGGAGAAGACATTATTTATGTCGATAAGAAGAAGAAAATCGCTATAAATCAGGAGGTTTTGGATGATGAAGTGCTTGATGAGCTTGGACTTGACAGGGTAGAGCTGGTGGAAGAAAAAGCGGTTGAAGTTGGCAATATTTTTTCTTTGGCGTATAAATACTCTGAGGCGCTTGATCTTAAGTATCTGGATCAAAAAGGCGAAGCTAGACCTGTATTTATGGGTAGTTATGGAATCGGCCTAGGCAGATTGATGGGCGCTGTGGCAGAGATTTTTGGCAAAGAAGAAAGCATGGTTTGGCCGGAGGAGTTATCGCCATTCAAACTGCATTTGATTTGTCTTTCAATGGGTGATGAAGAAGTTTCAAAAGTAAGCGAAAAAATATATAAAGAGTTGATTGAAGCGGGAATGGAAGTGCTTTTTGACGATAGAGATTTGAGGGCAGGAGAAAAATTGGCAGATGCTGATTTGATAGGAATTCCGATAAGAATTATTTCAAGCAAAAAAACAATGGAGAAAAACACTTTTGAAATCAAAGATGCCAAAACAGAAGAGATTAATTATTTGGACTGCAAATGAAATCATAAAAAAATACAGCAACAAATATGGCAAAACTTAAAGACAGAATTTTTGGAAGATTTTCAAACGATATCGGTATAGATTTGGGTACAGCAAACACTCTGGTCTGGATGAAAGGCGAAGGAATTGTTGTTAACGAACCATCTGTGGTTGCTTTGAATCAAAAAACTGGCCAGGTTGTGGCAGTCGGGCAAGCGGCAAAGGATATGATAGGCAGGACTCCAGGGCACATTGTGGCTGTAAGGCCTGTTGTTGAAGGGGTGATTTCTGATTTTGAAGTATGTGAAGAAATGCTTAATTATTTGATAAATAAAGCCAGTGAGAAAAAGCCAAAGTGGCTTGGTCCAAGAGTGGTCATTGGAGTGCCATCCGGAATAACCAATGTTGAAAGAAGGGCCGTCAAAGATGCTGCCAAAAACGCTGGCGCAAGAGAAGTGTATATTATTGAAGAGCCGATGGCTGGAGCAATCGGCATCGGACTTCCTATAAAAGATCCACTCGGAAGCATGGTTATAGATATCGGCGGCGGCACCACGGATGTGGCGGTTATTTCTTTGGGTGGACTTGTCCATTCGCGTAACATAAAAATTGCGGGCGATAAATTAAACAACGATATAATTTCTTATTTAAGAAATGAGTTTAAAATTCTTATTGGAGAAAAAACAGCGGAGGATATAAAAATAAACGTTGGCAATGCTTCTAATATAGATTCTCCGATGGAAATTATGGTTCGTGGACGTGACCTTATTACAGGACTTCCTCGCGAGGTTGTGGTTACTGACAACGATGTCAAAGAAGCTATAGGTCTTTCTATAGACACCCTGATTGAATCAATCAAAGAAGTGATCGAAATTACACCTCCAGAAGTGGTTTCCGATCTTATGTATAAAGGCATTTATGTGATCGGTGGCGGGGCGCTGCTACGCGGACTGAAAGAACTTCTTGAAGAAAGTCTTAAAATGCCGATACATGTTGCCGATGATCCGCTTACTGCTGTCGTCAGAGGCACGGGCGCAGTGCTTTCTGATATCGATAGTTTTAAGGATGCTTTGATACAAAAGGAGGATGAAATGCCTTTCATTCAATAAAAAATGATGAAAAGAAATAACGAGAGCGGTTTGCTCAAATTTGCTGTTAAGATTTTTGTTTTGGGAATTATTGTGATAGCGCTGCTTTTTCCTTTTAGTGAATTGTTAAAAAAATGGTCGCTTGAAGGAAAGAATTTTACAAATAATTTTCCGGGAATGTCTTTTTTTTACAGCAAAGCCTTTCTTTATAAGCAAAATCAGAATTTAGAGAATCAGGTGGCCGTTCTTCAAACACAGGTTTCCGACAGGAAACTTTTAGAAGACAAACTCCAGGATTTTTCAAGTTTTGAAAAAGTTTCTGCTGGTTCATTGGCGGCTGAGGTTCTTACTACGCCAGGCAGTTCAATTTATGATGTTCTTACGATTTCTGCAGGAAGCGATCAGTCTGTCAAACAGGGAGATATTATTTATTCTGGCAATACCAAAATCGGCTTTATATCAAAAGTATTCAGCAATATTTCCGAAGCTACGCTTTTTTCTTCTCCAGGAGAAAAAATCAGTGCAACAATTTATCCTGAAGGCATAACTTTGGATATTGACGGTATTGGCGGAGGTCTTTTTGAGGCGCTTTTACCCAAGGGTCAGAATATAGATGTTGGAGATTTGGCAGTCGATTTGAAAAATAAACAAGTTATGGGCATAATAGAAAGCGTTTCTGCCGGAGGAAATAACTCGTTTAACAAACTTATAATAAGGACTCCCGTGAATCCTTTTGAATTAAAATGGGTATCAGTAGCGATAAAATAATTTGGAGCTTAAGCGCTTTTGTTGCGGCTATGCTGTCAGTATTTTTTTTGCCGTGGTATATTTCTATTTTTTTTCTTATAATTCTCATCTTATCAGGATATAACGCTATTTCAATAATAACAGCCGTTCTCTTGGATAATTTATACGGACAGGGATCAGTATTGCAAGAGCATTTGTTCTTCTTGGCGACGTTTATTTTCTTGCTTATTGTTTTTGTAGTAAAAAAAAATCTAAGGTGGTTAAATTAAATGTTTGGCAGAAAAAGAACTAGAAAGAAAAAAAGCAACGGAAATATTGATCCTGATGAAATATTCCTAGATTCATCCAATCTTCCTCAGTTTGATAAGCAGCAATTTGAGGGAAGAATTGAAAGGCCGATTGGAAAAAAAACTTTTTTTATTTTAGGATTTTTTTTGGCCTTGATTTTTTTTGTTATTTCTATAAGAGCCTTTGATTTAGATGTGCTTAATTTTTCTTTTTACAGCCAAAAGAGCGCCAATAATAGGCTCCGAAAGGACACGGTGTTTGCTTATCGCGGAGTTGTCACTGACAGAAACGGAGTTCCCCTGGCATGGAATGATCCGTCTTCAGGCGGACCGTTTCCTTTGAGAAAATATACAAGTGCCCCGGGATTTTCTCTACTTTTGGGATTTGTAAGATATCCGCGCAAAGATTCATCGGGCTTTTATTATGATAATGAAATTTCTGGACAAGACGGGATAGAGAAATATTTTGATAGTCAGCTTGCTGGACAAAACGGAGTCAAACTAACGGAAGTTGATTCTGCCGGCAAAACTGTTTCTCAAAGTGTTTTGAATCAGCCAAAAAATGGCGATAATATAAAGTTGTCTATTGATGCTGGGATTCAAGAACAACTTTTTAATTCCATCAAAAGCGCGGTTGATAAGGATGGTTTTTTAGGCGGAGCAGCGGTCATAATGGACGCAAAGACTGGGGAAGTTATCGCCATTACTTCATATCCTGAATATAGCTCGCAGGTTATGACTGATGCAACCGATACACCCCTGATAGATTCATATCTTAAAGAATCAGGAAATCCTTTTTTGAATATGGCGGTTTACGGACTTTTTGCTCCGGGCTCAACTATCAAGCCATATCTTGCTACCGCAGCTTTGAAAGAGGGTACGATTGATCCTTCCAAAAAGATTTTGAGTACCGGAGAACTTGTGGTTCCAAATCCTTACGATCCATCAAAGCCAAATATTTTCAAAGACTGGAAAGTGAACGGCTGGACAAATATGGAGCAGGCTTTGGCTGTCTCTTCTGATGTGTATTTCTATGAACTCGGAGGAGGATATAAAGATCAAGTTGGTTTGGGTATTTCAAGGATTGATGAATATTTAAATGATTATTTATTCGGAACACCCACTCAAGGATTTTTTGCAGGCCCAACAGGCAATATTTCAAGTCCGGAGTGGAAGGAAAAAAATTTTGATGGAGCAAGCTGGCTTTTGGGAGACACTTATCACACGGCGATAGGCCAATATGGCACAACTGTGACACCTCTTCAGCTTGCAAGGGCGCTGACTGGAATTGTTAATAATGGAACTATTCTTGAGCCTGTAATTTTGAAAGGACAAGTTGGACAAAAAACAAATCTTCCGAATATTTCAGCTAGCGATTTTCAGGTGGTCAAAGACGGAATGAGGCTTGCTGTAACAAGCGGTACAGGAATTGCATTAAATATACCAGGTGTGGAAGTTGCCGCTAAAACAGGAACAGCCCAGTTGGGATTGAATAACGAGTATGTTCATTCTTGGGTTGAAGGGTTTTTTCCATACAACAATCCGAGGTATACTTTCGCCCTTATTCTTGAAAGTGGCCCAGATTCTTATCAGGTCAGCTCTATGAGAGCAATGAGCAATACTATAAGCTGGATAGTCAAAAATGAGCCTAATTATTTAGGTAATTCTAGTACCACAACAGCCACTACAACCACTGTTTAAAGGAATTGACTTTTGTTATCCCAAATTGTATTATTGAGGCGCGCGAAAAAGCGCATTTTTTAAAATCCTTTTTCAATTTAGCGCAAATTTATGGCAGAAAAAAAAGAATATCTCACAAAAGAAAAACAAAAGGAACTAACAGACGAGCTTGATTACTTGAAAAAAACAAAAAGACGGGAAATCGCTGATAATTTGGAGTACGCAAAATCTATGGGAGATCTTTCCGAAAATGCGGAATACCAGGAGGCAAGAGAACAGCAAGCAGAAGTTGAAGAAAGAATTGAAAAGCTTGAGCAGATACTTTCTCATGCCGAAATTTTACCGGAACACCGTGGAAGTCTTGCTGGCGTGGGAGCCACAATTACCATTGAAAAGGTTTCTGATAAATCAGAAAAAACGTATCAAATTGTAGGTTCTGAAGAAGCCGATATTTCAAAAGGTAAAATTTCAAATGAATCTCCGCTTGGCAAAGCTCTTATCGGCAAGAAAAAAGGTGAAGTTTTTGAATTTTCCACACCAAGCGGCAAAGTCTCATATAAAGTTGTAGACGTTAAGTAATGTTATTATATTGCTATGTCTTTGGAAGATATTAGAAATATCAGGCTGCAAAAGCTTGCTAAAATAAAAGCGGCTGGCATTGATCCGTATCCGGCAACTTCGGCGCGCACACATTCTATATTTGATGCGATATCAAATTTTGATACATTTGTAGCAAGTGAAGAAAAGGTTACTCTTGCTGGCAGAATAATGTCGCAGAGAATTCAAGGAGGCTTGGCCTTTTTGGATATTTTTGACGGTTCTGGAAAGTTTCAAGTTTTAATAAAAAAAGATGATGCAGAAGATGAAGCTTTTGACTTTTTTGTGGAGGTTGCAGACATAGGAGACTTCGCAGAATTTTCGGGAACGCTTTTTAGTACAAAAACAAATCAAAAAACTTTAAAAGCAAAAAATTGGAGAATGCTTTCAAAGGCTCTTTTGCCGCTGCCTGAAAAATGGCACGGACTTCAAGATCCGGAAGAAAAACTACGTAAAAGATATTTAGATATGCTTTTTGATCCAGAAGCTCAGGATTTATTTAAAAAGAAAGCGGCCTTTTGGGAAGCGACAAGGAATTTTCTAAAAGACAGGGGATTTTTGGAAGTGGAAACGCCAACATTAGAAGTGACAACTGGCGGAGCGGAAGCAAGACCATTCAAGACACATCACAATGCGCACGGACTTGATGTTTTTCTTCGTATTTCTGTCGGCGAGCTTTGGCAGAAGCGTTTGATGGCTGCAGGATTTCCAAAAACTTTTGAGATTGGAAGAATCTATAGAAATGAAGGATCAAGCGCGGACCATCTTCAGGAATTTACAAATATGGAATTTTATATGGCCTATGCTGGCTTCTTTGAGGGAATGATTTTGGTAAAAGAAATGTGTAGAGAAATTGC
Organism: uncultured bacterium; assembly: GCA_963766885.1. Taxonomy (GTDB): domain Bacteria; phylum Patescibacteriota; class Minisyncoccia; order Phycocordibacterales; family CAIRYW01; genus CAIRYW01. The sequence continues at coordinate 32,515 of CAVYBO010000002.1, forward strand.
AGAAAAAGTTTTTGGAACTACAAAATTTTCTACACGCGGACATAATTTTGATTTGTCAGATGAATGGAAGGAGATAGATTATATTGAGGAAATCAAAAAACAGACCGGAATAGACATAAATAAATCATCAGAAAAGGAAATAATAAAAAAACTTCAAGAACTGAAAGTGGAGTACGAAGGAGACAATCTCGAACGTCTAACAGACTCATTGTGGAAATATTGCCGAAAAAATATTGCAGGCCCTGCATTTTTGGTGAATCATCCAAAGATGATTGCGCCTTTGGCCAAGTCAAATTATCAGTCAAATTCTGATCAGTCAGACACGGTACAAAGATTCCAGGTTATTCTTGCAGGAAGCGAAGTTGGAAACGGATATTCAGAGCTCAATGATCCAATCGAACAAAGAAAACGATTTGATGAGCAACAAAATATGATTGAACACGGTGATGAAGAAGCGATGATGGCTGATTTTGAGTTTGTGGAGATGCTTGAATATGGAATGCCGCCGACTTGCGGCTTCGGATTCGGTGAACGCCTTTTTGCTTTTCTTGTAGACAAACCTGTTCGCGACGTTGCAATGTTTCCATTGGTTCGGCCAAAAGAATAATTTTTATAAAAAGTTAAACCGCGCAGAACGAATCTTGCGCGGTTATTTTTAGGGGATTGAACCCACGGCTTCTTTGCCGAGCGGAGATACCGCTATTACAATTCCATGGCGGTGGCCATGAGGTATTGCATATTGCTGACCAGGTTTTCGTGGAACTTGAACCCGGGATCCTCAGGGTGAGTGAACGGACGTCCGGTTTGAAGACCTGACGGGAAGGTTTTACCTTCCGTTTCCATCCACTCCGCGAAGTCGGCGAGCTTGTCGAACCATTCCTCCGACATGGCGCCGGCGAACTGGCCGAGTTCCTTGTTGGTGAGGGTGAACTCACAACCGAGAGCGACCGCCGCTTCCTGCCCGAAGAAGACTTCCCGCGGAAAGATGGCGTCCTGAACACCGCAGTAGCGGATGTCGTAGAACACCGGAGCGGCGCGAAAGGTTGTGAGTTCCCCCGCGTGCTCGATTTGCCCCAGAATGACGATCAAACTGGGGAAAGGGTTGGTGGAGTTGTAGTCGTAGTTTTCCGCGTCCGTGGGTTCCACGACGCGCCAGATTTGGCCGGACAGAATTTCCGCCGGCTTGGTTTGGTTCTGCGGCGGCATATCCAGCAAAGGATGGAGCGCCAGAGGAAGGATTTTTTTGAGGTCTGCGATTTTCATAAGTGAGTTGAGTGTGGTTGGAAGGACAATAATCCGCTTGGCAATGTGCTAGCAAGTCAATTACAGTCTTTCTTCCAAACTCAACTTATAGGTCAGCTTTCAAAGTTCTAATACTTCTATATAATAGCACTTTTTATACAAAAAGTCAACATCAATAAAAAACATTGTAAATCCTATCTAAAATCAAATTCGTGAGGTTTTGGAAAGACCAAACCTTTTCTTTTTTATATGTGGAAAACTGTGGATTGCGCAAAACAATAAGTGGTATAGAATGGTATGTAAGTGGTAAAAAGTGGTAAGTTTTTGGAGTTGAAGTTTGGTCGGAAAAAATCATGTTAATAGGAGAATACAAACATTCAATAGACGAAAAAAACCGAATGTCGCTGCCAAGCAAATTCCGCAAGGAATTGGGCAAGAAAGTGGTGGCGACATACGGGCTTGAACAATGTTTGTTTGTCTACGAAATATCGGAATGGAACAGAATCGCTGAGGATATTTCAAAGCTTGGAATGTTAAAAAGCGATACGCGAGAATTTAACAGATTTATGTTTGGAGGAGCGGTAGAAATTGAGGTTGATGCGCTTGGCAGAATTTTGGTTCCAGAATATCTCAAAAAATATGCGGATCTCAAGGGAAATGCCGTGGTCATCGGAGTTCACAAAAGGCTTGAAATCTGGAACGAGAAGAAGTGGGAGGAATACAAGAAAGCGATAGTTTCAAAAGCAGATGGATTAGCAGAAAAGCTTTCGGAAGCAGGTGCTTTCTAAAGAATTTCAGAGAGAAGTGAACGCACACAAGACAGTTCTTTTACAAGAAACAATTGAAGGTTTGAAGCCGAAGCTTGGCGGAGTTTATTTAGACGGCACCATAAACGGTGCTGGCGCTTCAGAGCAATTGGCAATCCAAATTGGCAAAGACGGGACAATCGTTGGAATGGATTTGGATCTTGATGCGCTTGAAAAGGGAAGTGAACGAGTCAAGAAAACAGGAGTCAAATTTTTCGGCATCAATGACAACTTTCGGAATCTGGACAAAGCTCTCGATTCTCTAGAAATAGAAAAAATTGATGGCGCGATGTTTGACCTTGGATTATCGAGCAACCAGCTTGATTTATCGGGCAGGGGATTCACTTTTCAAAAGGACGAACCGCTTCTAATGACCTTCAAATCTAATCCAACGGAAAAGGATTTGACTGCATATGACGTAGTGAATAAATTTGAGCAGAAAAATCTAGAAACGATTATCAGATACTACGGCGGAGAAAATTTTGCAGGACGCATTGCTCGAGTTATATGCGAAGCAAGAATACAAAAACCGATTGAAACTACTTCTGAACTAGCAGAATTGATTTATCAAGCAGTCCCAGCAATTTACAGAAGAGGCAAGATTCATCCAGCCACCAAAACTTTTCAGGCCATCCGAGTTGTGGTGAACGACGAGATTGAATCTTTGAAGGAAGGTTTGGAAAAATCACTCGAAAGACTGAATTCTGGAGGAAGAGTTGTGGTGATAAGTTTTGAGAGTTTAACGGACGGAGTGGCCAAAAGATTTTTTAAAGAGAAAGCCAAAGATAAAAAGATTTTAATAATAACAAAGAAACCGATTGTTCCAACAGAAAGAGAAATTAGCGATAATCCACGATCAAGAAGTTCCAAATTAAGAATCGCGGAAAAGATTTAAGAGAAATTTAATAAAAAAATTTAAAAATTAACAAAATAAAAAAATACCATGACAAGCATGCCATCTCAGTACAAATTCAAAAAAACTTTCTGGATGTTTTCCAGTGCGTCTTTTGGCATGATTGTTATTTATGTTTTTCTTGTATTTTTCACTGTTTCCCATACTCTTTCAAGGGAAAATAGTGAAAAATCAATTCAAAATATCCTTTCAAATATAAGCGAGAAAGAATCCACTTATATGAGCCTTGAGGCTTCTATTACGCCAGATCTTGCCACAGCCAAAGGATTTGTAGATGCAAATAACACTATAGTCGTCAGGGCGGGAGCAACTTTGACTATGCGCAATTAATTAAATAATGAAATTTCTCAACCCAATCAGGCTAATATCGATTTTAATCATATTGGCGGGTTTTATCTTTGTCTTAAAACTTTACGACATACAAATTGTCAAACATAATGAATATGTTCAAATCGCCAATAATCAGTACCAAAGACCGCAGGGATTTTTTGATAGAGGAACAATATATTTTGAGGATAAAGACGGCAATAAAATATCGGCGGCTACAGTAAAATCAGGATATATTCTTGCTATAAATCCAGAACTTATTGTTAATAAGCAAGATGCTTACAATAAACTATCATCGGTTGTAAGTGGTATTGATAAGACGGATTTTTTAGACAAAGCCTCAGAGCAAGATACATATGAAGTAATTCAAAAGGAGGTTGATTCTGATACAGGAAAAAAAATACAAGCACTCAATATTTCAGGAGTAATTCTTGATAGTGACAACTGGAGATTTTACCCTGGAAATTCAACTGCTTCACAGGTGCTCGGCATCGTTGGCTATCAGGGCAATGATTTGGCTGGAAGGTATGGTTTGGAAGAAGAATATAACTCTGTTTTGGAAAGGAATCAGAGCGACCTTTATACTAATTTTTTTGTTCAAATATTTTCAAATATAAAATCAAGCGTGGACTCTGATAATTCAGAGGGAGATATTGTTACAACAATTGAGCCGAATGTTCAAGCTGCTCTTGAAAATACTCTTCAGAAAATTCAAACAACATGGTCTTCCGAAGAAACAGGCGGCATTATAATGAATCCGCAAAACGGAGAAATAATCGCCATGGCTGCGTATCCCAATTTTAACCCCAATGATTTCTCAGATGTCAGTTCTGTTGGTGTGTTTAAAAATCCATTAGTTGAAGATGTTAGAGAAATGGGCTCAATAATGAAAGTTGTAACTATGGCTTCTGGAATTGATGCTGGCCTTGTAACTGCCTCCACAACTTATGATGATGTTGGATATGTGAAAGCGGACGGCAGCACAATTTATAACTTTGACAAGCAAGGAAGGGGAGTGATTACGATGCAGACTGTACTTGATGATTCGCTCAACACAGGCGCATCGTTTGTAGAGCAAAAACTTGGCAACAAAAGATTTACGGACTATTTTTTTAAGTTTGGTCTTGGTGAAAAAACCAATATTGATTTGCCGGACGAAGCGCAAGACCTCGTTTCAAATCTTCAAAGCACTAGAGATATTGAGCATATTACTGCTTCGTACGGACAGGGAATTGCCCTAACTCCAATTGCCACTGCCCGAGCCCTTGCTGCTGTGGCCAATGGCGGGTATTTGGTCCAGCCTCACGTTGTCAAAGAAGCCGATCCTATTGAAGGAATTCCTTATTATCCATTTGCCAGCTATAAGCCGGTACAAGTGATTTCAAAATCTGCTTCACAGAAAGTAACGGCAATGCTTATAAACGTTGTTGATACAGCTCTGCTTGGGGGGGCAGGAAAGAATCCACACTATACTGTTGCTGCCAAAACTGGTACAGCTCAGATTCCTTCACCAAGTGGAGGATATTATTCTGACAGGTATCTTCACTCTTTCATGGGTTATTTTCCTGCTACAAACCCTCAATTTTTAATTTTAATGTATACTGTTTACCCAAAAACGCAGTTATATGCAGCGTCAACCCTGGCACAGCCGTTTTTGGACTTGAGCCATTTTATTATAAATTATTACTCAATCCCGCCTGACAGATAATACAACATGAAAAATTATTTAAAAAAAATCATTGTTTTTATTCTTACAATCGAGGCTAAGCTTGTCCTAAGGAAATACAAGCCTAAAATTATTGCTGTCACGGGAAGCGCCGGCAAGACATCCACCAAGGACGCTATTTATACCGCTATTTCTTCATCGCTTCATGTTCGCAAAAGCGCCAAAAGCTACAACAGCGATATAGGAATTCCTCTGACCATTCTTGGCCTTGAAAATCCTTGGAATAATTATAAAAAATGGCTAACAAATATTCTAAAAGGCGCCATTGTTGCTTTGAAGAAGCAAAAATATCCAGAATATCTTGTTCTTGAAATCGGCGCAGACAGGCCAGGAGAAATCAAGCGTCTTATGAAATGGATTCACCCCGATATCTCAGTGGTTACGCTTATAGGCAAAGTGCCAGTGCATGTTGAGTTTTACGATTCCGTTGAGAGTGTTATAAAAGAAAAAAGTGAAATTATAAAAAATCTCAAACCGGATGGTTTTGCGATTTTGAATGCTGACGATGAGGATGTGCGCGATATGAGGCATTTAACAGGCGCCAAAACGATAACATTCGGCATAAAGAATAAGGCAGATGTTTCTGTTGTTTTTCCGTCTATTATCTATGATGAATCCGGTGCGCCAATTGGCATGAGCGCCAAGATTGATGTTTCGGGATCGAGTTTTCCTATTATCATAAATGGTGCGCTTGGTATTCAGCAGATTTATCCTGTGGCCGCGGCTTTTGCTGTAGCTATGGTTAAGAATTTAAATCTTCTGGAAGTTGCCACAGCATTCAAAGATCACGAAGTGCCAAAAGGCAGAGTCAAGATTATCAAAGGCATAAAAGATTCAACTATAATTGATGATACTTACAACGCTTCTCCGGCAGCTGTTGAAGAAGGTTTGAATATTTTAAGCGAAATAAAAACTCACGGCAAAAAAATCGCAATTCTGGGCGATATGCTTGAACTTGGCAGGCATTCATCTTCTGAACACAGAAGAATCGGCGAGATAGCAGGAAAAATTTGCAATGTTGTTATTGGCGTGGGTATCCGTTCGCGCGAGCTTGCCAATGCCGCGCAAGTGGCAGGAATTTCCAAGAGTGATGTTTATTTTGTTGATGATTCAATTCAGGCGGGGGAGACCGCGGCCAAGTTGATTGACACTGGAGACGTTGTTTACATCAAAGGCTCGCAAGGAATGAGAATGGAAAAAACAGTAGAAAAAATAATGCAGGAAAAACACAAAAAAGAAGAACTTTTGGTGCGACAAGAAAAAGAATGGTTGGAGAGGTAATATAAGTATAAAAAATAGCAGAAAACGGGAAGTAATCTGCTTAACGTCTTCGGAAAACTAGAGCTATTACACCCAAGGCAACGAATACGCAGTACAAAATGCTTGGCTCAGGCACGCTCATCTGGAGTGCGGGCGTTTGAGTTTCTGCTCCCGCGCTGATTTGCTGTAGAGCCGAAGTGTCTTTTGTGCTTGCAACGCTAACGTAATCGATCGCCCAAGTGTAGCTACCGGTAACCGTCGGAACGACATCGTCGAGGTTGAAGACAAATTCACGACTGGTGCCCTCTGGAATTACATACCAGAATGCATCATCTCCGCTGATTGGAGTGGGAGCAAGCATGTCCGGATCGATGTTTTCTTCAGTGTCCAATGTTGGACTTGCGGCGACGCCGTTGATTGTGAATGTGAATCCATCGTCACCGAGCGGAACTGATGCTCTGCGGACGTACTCAGTTTGGGTATCCGCGGAGATATTGATATCGATTCCGAAGTAACCCAATTCCTCGTAGGTGCTAGAGTACTCTGGTTTTTGCACCTCGTAGGAGGCGCATTCCGTCCAGTTCACGCTTACTTGGGTTGCGTTTGCCGAAGTGATTCCTACCCAAGAGAGTAGGACCAGTAAAGAATATTTAAAGTTCATAATCAGAAAAACACTAACATAAATACTTAATTTTGTAAAGATACACGTATAGGTCCAATAGCTTGGCACCACTTTGGTGGGTTAACATCAAAGGTATGCCATACACAACAAATAAGAATATGCCGAAGATTAGGCAACAAGCAGCTGATTTAGTCAGAAGAGGTTGGAGCAGAAGAAAGGTTGGTCGATATTTGGGATTTCACCATACAGCGATATCTGAATGGGTCAGAATTGCAAAGAAAATAGGGTATCATCCCATACTAACAAGATCATCAAGACCGAAACATCATCCCCAACAATTGGATGAAAGAATCATTAGAAAAATCGTGGAGAAAAGATTAGAGCATGGTCGATATGCGGAAGCGGTACACAGGGAGCTTCAAAACGATGGTGTGAAAGTTTCTTTGTCATCAGTCAAAAGAACTCTCGACCGGAAGAGACTCATCAAAAAGAGAAGTCCGTACAAACGATTCCATCCTCACCAAGATCGCCCATATCCCTTGAAATCAGGCGATTTGGTGCAAATTGATACTATTCATCGGATGGTTGATGGAAAGAAAAGACTGTACGTGTTTGTGGTCATTGATGTATTTTCAAGATGGACATACGCAAAAGCATTTGAACGGATGAATGCAAGAACAAGTATTGATTTTGTCAGAGCAGCGCAAAGAGAATCGTCCTTCCATTTTGATATGTTGCAGTCAGACCATGGACCAGAGTTTGGTAAGTGGTTTGTCTCAAATATCAAAAAGAGCCACAGGTATACCAGAATTGGCAAACCCAATGACAATGCTCATATCGAAAGATTCAACAGGACTCTACAGGAAGAATGCCTGGACAAAGTTCCTAACGATATTCGAATTATCAATTGTGCTTTGAAGAAATATTTGAGATATTACAATTTTGAGCGAGTGCACGGAGGAATCAATTATTCAATTCCCATGCAGGTGGTGTGAAGCTATTGATTAGATTACGGTATTCAAAATCTTTCGTACCAAGTTAATTGAATGGCAAAGATTTGGAGAGATGCTTTCTAAACAAGATTAGACGCTTGCAATATTTCTATACTTTTGTACCATATTAAACAGAGAGTACATTTAGACCGAAAGCCAAGGCGGCGCACGCCGTCGAATGACGAGAGCGTAAACAAACGCAGACCAATAGCTAATGGTGGCAAGTTGCCATAGAAACGGATGGGGGGACTTGTTCCCGCTTATCATGTACCGAAGCTTTGGACGACAAGCTCTGCAGCTGTGAGACGTATTCTCACATGACGTGGAGTGATTACTCAGGGATACTTAGTGCATCAATAGGTAGTTACGTTGGGGATTTCCGTCTCCTAGAGGCGGTCGCGTGGTAGGTCTTTTGTTTCTTTCTCTTTGAACCCTCGACGTTTCGGCGTCGGGGGTTCTACTTTTTATATCTGTTTCCAAGTCTATAAAATATCCCATTAGGTTGCGCCAAAAAACTATTAAAAAATATGAATAAAAAAAGCTGTGACCCAAGTGGTCGCAAATTGGAACCGAGTCTTGGAGAATATAAAGGTTTTTCAGGAATTTGTATAAAAAATTCGCCCATTTCTGAGCGATGATACTTCTTGGTGTTTATATCACCTTGTCCGATGTCTATAGTGCGTACTCCTGTAGGCTACTGTTACCACCCAGAGAACCAAAGCCGTGATCAACACAACGATGGGGATAGTGAGTACAGGATTAACCTTGAGGAAGTAACAGACGGTACATACCAGAGCCCAGATCACCAGGCCAAACGGCGTAGCGAACAAGATGAAACAACTGACACCTATGAAGAACCCAATGAGCACAAGTCTCATTGCTGCCTTGTAGGAAGGATTTTGAATGCTCATAAATTCTGACCAAATTTAATCATTATTTTAGGAAAAGTCAAATTATATAGATTGATTCCAATTTTATAAAAAATCCCATTAGGTTGCTTCAAAAAACCTTTGAAAAATATGGTTAGAAAAATCTATGACCCTACCGGGAATTGAACCCGGATTTAAGCCTTGAGAAGGCTCCGTCCTAACCGTTAGACGATAGGGCCAAGTCAAACAATTTTACACAAAATCAAAGAAAAATCTATTTTAGATGAAACTTTTTGGTATGTGATACGATATAAAAAAGAGGTCTTTTTATTAATTTAATTTTAAAAATATATGAATAATAACAAAGTTGTGCATTTTGAAATCGTGGCCGTGGATCCTCTGCGAGCCACTGATTTCTATACAAAGGTTTTTGGTTGGGAAATTAAAAAGTGGGAAGAAGGAGAAATGGATTATTGGATGATTTAACACTACTCCGCAAAATACTCCAGGAGCAATCAACGGCGGTTTGCGAAAGGAAATGGGAACAGATCACAAAGAAATGACTAAATCTGTAAATGGCTTTGTGTCCATTGTGGCTGTGGATTCTATAGATGATATATTAGGAAAAATAGAAAAATTCGGCGGAAAAATTATGCAGCCAAAAATGAATGTTCCAAAAGTTGGCTGGCTTGCGTATTGTATGGACACAGAGGGAAATATGTTTGGGGTATTGCAGCCAGAGATGTAGTTATTTGTATATTTTTGGGAAACTATGAATTGAGGCGAGGATGTCTTTGGTTTTTTGGTATTGCTCGCCTAAATAAAAAGTCCAGAAGGGGATTATAAAAATAAATAATATTGCCGCAATTAGTCTGGAATACCATGTGACCTTGTTCCATTGGATTTTTCTCATAAAGAAATTATATCAAAGTTTCAAATAATATATACTATTGCTATGGCAATTTTTAGAAAGGAAGCTTTAAAGCATTTTTATGAAAAATACGAGCGGCATATTGGTTCGCTGACAATTATTATCGGATTCGTTTTTGATAATGTTGCCATCCGCCAGTCTGTAATTAACACCCAAACCCAAGTATTTTTGACTTATATTATTCTAGCGGGACTTTCAATTCTTATTTTGCATTGGATAGAGGGTAAAGAGGGGAGAAAAGAAAATTACGCAACACTGCATTTTTGGATTTTTCTTTTGATGCAGTTTAGTATTGGAAGCTTGTTTAGCATGTTCTTTGTTTTTTATTCTCGCGGTGTATCGATTGCAACTTCGTGGCCGTTTCTGCTTTTGCTTTTTGGAAATCTTGTCGGCAATGAATTATTTAAAAAGTATTATTCGCAATTAAGCTTGCAGGTTTCGCTTTATTTTATTGGTATTTTTTCTTTCTTTATTTATTTCATGCCGACAGTACTTCATGAAATGAGCGTAAGAGTTTTTATTTACAGCGGCATCACTAGTCTACTCACAGTTTTTGTTTTTATGCGTCTTCTGGAATTAATTTCAATCCAAAGAGTCAGGAAGTGGCGACCCAGGATTGCAATCGGTGTTTTGTTTGTATATTTGTTGATAAACGTTTTTTATTTTACAAACATCATTCCGCCTGTACCGCTTGTGATGAAAGAGGGTGGTGTCTATCATAATTTTTCTGTAAATAGCGAAGGGGATTATGTGGTTGAAGCGGAACAAAAATCATGGAGCAGTGTTTTTGATGAATATCCAATATATCATCGTGCTCCGAATGAAATAGTATATGTGGTTACCTCTGTTTTTGCTCCGGCACAATTGGATACAACTTTGATTCATGATTGGCAATATTTTGATCCTGTAACAAAAAAGTGGCAGAGTGAAAGCAAAGTAAAAGTGCCTATTGTTGGCGGCCGGGAAGGCGGTTACAGATTTTATTCACTGAAACAAAGTATTACCTCTGGAAAATGGAGAGTGGATGTGGAGACAACTCAAGGACAAATTGTAGGACAAATAAAATTTGAAATTGTTGACAGCACTTCAACTCCGAGTTTGTCTAAAGTGGTGTATTAAAATTAATGATAGTCCTGTTTATTATTCAATATGAAATAAGCTTGCTTTAATGCGTCTTCAAGTTCAATTGTTCCATTTGTAACATTTTCCTTCAATCTATTAAGTGTCGGAATTTCATGATCATTAAATCCTATAAGAGATATTTGTTGAGTAATCATTCCAATTTCTGCCAAAACCCCTTCTTTAGTTAGTTCTATTTTTATTTCTTCCATGATGTTAATTATATCAAATAAATTTTATAAAAAATTGAACCGTTGCTTTTCAACACGGTTCTAGTAATCATCCATATGGCCGGCAAGCCTAAAACTTCTTTGAAGCATAGCTTCGTGAGCGAGAGCGTAACCTCGTTGACGCGCTTTTTCGATCCTTGAGATTTCCTCCAAGAAATCCTTTTCATCTTGCATAACCTTACGTCTCTTTGAGATCTTGAATTGGGCGCGCCGATTCAGTTCCTTTGCAATGTCTCTAGCATTCACACCGTGTTCAGTGGCTACCGTGTGTATTGCCAGTCTCATCTGGATTCCTTGATCGTTTACAAGGTCTCTGGCCAAGTTGGCAAGACTGCCTATTCTCGTGTTAATAAAGGGCATTGTTTTCTCCTGCCCATAATTATGCAATGAATATAGATTTTATTCAATAGCTAAAACATCCCATCCACGACGGCTTTGACATCTCCACCGTCCGCTTTGCCTTTGAGTTCTTTCATCAAGAGGCCGATAAGCATATTAGCTTTGGATTTGTCTGTAATCCCTAGCTCTGATTTTTTAGCTTCGGCGATTTTTTTGATTTCCTCAACACCCATCATTTGGGGAAGTAGAGGTTCAAGTATCGAAAGTTCCTTTTTTTCATTTTCTGCAAGCTCCAGGCGGCCGCCTTTTTGGAATTGTTCTATTGAATCCTTGCGTTGTTTGGAAAGACGTCTAATAACAGCGATGCAATCTTCGTCTGGAAGCGTGTCTTGAGGAGTTTTGCCTTTGGCAACAAGTTCGTTGGTAAGCGCAGTGGAAATACCTCTGTAGACGTTTAAAGCGACTTCATCTCGAGCTTTCATAGATTCTTTAATTTTTTCTCTAATTTCATTTTGCATACTATAATACTAACATGAATACAGAGACAATTTTAATCATTATTTTTGCGATAGCAATACTTGTTGTACAAATAATTTCTCTTGTTAAATCAGGTAAAAAACAAGAAATCAAAACTGATAATACGAGTATGAATTTGCTTTTAAATCAGATAAATGAGCTTTCACGAACAATGGATTCAAAGCTCGGCGCATCTGCCAAAGAAATGAATGAATCTGTCAGGCATCAATTTAGCGAATCGCAAAAATTAATCCGTGATATTACAAACGAGCTTGCACAAGTCAAAGAAACTGGCAAACAGGTTGTGTCTTTTACAGACCAACTGCAAAGCTTGCAAGATATTTTAAAAAATCCAAAGCAGCGCGGAGTTTTGGGAGAATATTATTTAGAGACGCTCTTAAAAAATGTGTTGCCGCCAGGAAGCTTTCAGATGCAGTATGAATTCAAAGACGGCACGATTGTGGATGCTGTGGTTTTTGTCAGAGATAAAGTTATACCGATCGATTCAAAGTTTTCTTTGGAAAATTACAATCGTCTTGTGGAGGAAAGGGATCCAGAGCGAAAAAAGCAGCTTGAGAAGAATTTTGAAAACGATTTGAAAAACAGAATCGTTGAGACCTCAAAATACATAAAGCCGAACGAAGAAACAATGGAGTTTGCTTTTATGTTTATTCCTCACGAGGCGATTTATTACGATCTTATTACAAACAAAATTAACGCTCAAAGCGAAGATGCAGAAAATTTGATTCAGCGTGCGGCAGGGAAGTACAAGGTAATAATTGTTTCGCCAACTTCATTTTTGGCGTATTTGCAGACAGTACTTCAAGGTCTTAAGGCTTTGAAAATTGAAGAATCAGCCAAAGAAATCCGCAAAAACGTAGAAACTTTGGAAAAGCATTTGAGCGGCTATGCTGAATATCACAACAAACTTGGCAATGCTTTGAGCACCACTGTGAATCATTTCACTACTTCAAGCAAGCAATTCAGAATGATTGATAAAGACTTGATGAGAATTACTGGAATCGACTCTGAGGTTGATTTGATTGAAGTGGAAAAGCCGATGTTGGAGGAGTAATTGCTTTTGAAATTTTGCTTTGTTAAGCTTGGCAAAGTTATGTTCAATAAAGCCATTATTATTCTTGAAGTAAAGCCGTTTCCGCCCAGAGCTCCAGCTGATTATGTTCCCCAAAGAACCTGGGAAGAGCTACTTGAAATTGCTGCTCAGCACGGTGATTGGATTTCGATCCAAACGCATCGATGGTTTCGGGGCAGTTTCGATCTCATCTCGCGGGCGAGAAGTCTGACTGACAAACCGATTTTGGCCAAAGGCTGGCACACCGACGATGAGGTGGAGCAACTGATTGAAATAGGAGCAACCAATGTTCTCGTGATCAACAGGATTCCGCATACCAGATACAACAGTCAGTGCTTGATCGAGCCATATTACCGTGAAGAGTTCTTGAGGATTCCGCCGGAATTCAAAATGGTATGGAATTCCAGAGATCTCTTTGCTCTGGAAAATCAACTACCTCAAGGTGTGAAGGAAGATTTCTCAATCATCCGAGATCTGCGTCCAGATGTCTGGCTCTGCCAAGCGTCCAACATCAAGAAAGTGACAGATATCCATCCTGAGGCCAATGCGGCGCTGATTGGGACGAATCTCGAGGAATTTGTGGCTTCGCTTTGAGGGCAAAACCTGATGAAATCCATCGGGTATTTTATTACTTGCAATTCTTTAAAAAATAGCTAATATATAGCCTACAATGCCTACAAAAACAGCCAAACAGCCGAAAAAAGAAGCAAAAACTAAGCAGGATTCAACTGTAAGTGAATTTGCTGTTATCGAGACTGGCGGCAAACAATACAAGGTTTCTCCTGGAGAAAGTATCAAAATTGAAATAATCAAAGGCGAGCACAAAGAAGGTGAAAAAATTACTTTTGACAAAGTGCTTTTGGTTGATGATGGATCCAATACAACAATCGGTATGCCATACATTGACGGAGCGAGCGTTGTTGGTGAAATCTCAAAGATCGGAAGACATCCTAAAGTAATTGTTATGAAATACAAAGCCAAGAGCAATCGTCTCAAAAAGAACGGACACAAACAGCCTTATTTTGAAGTAAAGATTCAGTCTATACAATAATAGTGCAAAATAAAAAATAGTTCTCTCAATAAGCACGGAATTTTTTCTGCTGAAAAAATTCCTCGCTTCCGGCGCCAGTCGCGCCTCCAGAGTCTTTTCTCGAGAACTATTTTTTATTTTGCAGTGCTGCTTTTATAGTTTCTTTATCCACGTATTCAATCTCCGTGCCTGTAGAAATTCCGCGGCCAAGTTCGGAAATTGGAATATTAAATTCCTTCAGTTCATTTTTTATATATTCAGCAGTGTTTTCTCCTTCAGTAGTAGCGCTGAGGCCCAAAATAATTTCTTTGATTTCTTCTGGCTTAGATTTTTTGATTCTGCTTTTCAGTTCGTTGATTCTAATTTTTCTCTCTGGATTCTTTTCTAAAATAGGGAGCAATCCGCCAAGGACAAAATACTTGCCTTTAAATACTCCGCTTTTTTCTATCATCTGAAAATCTGTATCTTTCCCGACAATCATTATTAAGTTTTCTCTTTCATTATTTGAACAAATTTCGCAAACACCTGAAGAATTATTTTTTTTGACTAAATATCGGAAACAAAATTGGCATTGTGCCGAGTTTTGAATTAATTCTTTTAGAAGTATTGATAATTCTTCAGAGTATCCTTTTGGTTTTGATACTAGAAAATAAACAAAGCGTCTGGCTTGGCGAGGTCCAATGCCTGGGAATTCTTCAAATATTTTTACAAGTTTATCAAAAGCATCCATAACTGCTCTATATTTTAAAAGGCATCATCTTGCAAAAAGTCTCCGATATTTGACCTGTCAACATTTAGGAAGGTTGTTCGCTCTTCATCAAAGAATAAATCAATGCTTCCAACAGGGCCGTTTCGGTGTTTGTCGATATGGATTTGAGCGATATTTTTTTTGTCGGAATCTTCGCGATATTTGTCTTCGCGATGAATAAACATAACCACGTCAGCATCCTGTTCTATAGATCCAGAATCTCTAAGGTCAGAGAGTTTTGGCCGACCGCTGCCGCCACGTTGTTCTACAGCTCGGGATAACTGTGAAAGAGCTAAAACAGGAACTTCAAGTTCACGGGCCAAGTGTTTGAGAGATCTAGAAATTTCAGTCACTTGTTGAACCAAGTTGTCGTTATTTTTGGTTGAAACTGGTGTCATGAGCTGAAGATAATCAACAATAATCAAACCCAGACCTTTTTCACGCTTCAGGCGCCTGCCGATTGAGCGCATCTTCAAAGAATTTATTCCTGGCTCATCGTCAATATAAATCGGTGCTTTGGAAAGTCTCTCAAGAGAATTTCTAATATTGTCAAAATCTTTGTCCGCTGAAAGTTTGCCAGTGCGGAGTTTCCAAGCATTTACTTTTGAATCTGCGGCAAGCATTCTATCTACCAATTGTCCGG
The DNA here is from genome assembly GCA_963766885.1 of uncultured bacterium. Lineage (GTDB taxonomy): Bacteria > Patescibacteriota > Minisyncoccia > Phycocordibacterales > CAIRYW01 > CAIRYW01. The sequence continues at coordinate 47,921 of CAVYBO010000002.1, forward strand.
AGCTCATTTCCAAAGAAAATATTCCAACAGGAATATTGTGATTAACCGCAGCTTGGCGGGCAATGTCTAGTGCCAAAGCGGTTTTACCCATCGAAGGACGGGCCGCAAGAATGACTAAGTCTGATTTCTGAAGTCCGGAAAGCATATTATCCAAATCTCTGAAACCAGTTGGAATTCCGCGTAATGCTCCGCCTGCGTTGTGCAGATTTTCAAGCCGCTCCCAAGCTTCACCAAGAGTATCTTTTATATCAATAAATTTTCTTGAACTTCCGGATGTTGCGATTTCAAAAACTTCCTTTTCGGCTTTATCAATAATCATTTCAATTTCTTCTTCGGAAGTGTAACCCATCAAGCTGATTTTTTCTGCGGCTTCAATTAATCTGCGAAGCAGATATTTCTGGCGCACAAGCTCGCCGTAATAGATTGCGTTTGCAGTGGACGGCACACTCTGGACCATTTCTGTTAGATAGCTTTTGCCGCCGACAGAGTGCAAAGTCTCTTTGCTTTCAAGTTTGGTTGAAAGGGAGAGTAAATCAATTGGTTCATTTTTGGAAAATAATTCTTGCATGGAGGCAAAAATCATTCTGTGTTTTTCTGAATAAAAAGAATCTTTGTTTACAATGTCCGCAATGTCATACATCACATCAGGACGAAGCATTATGGATCCAAGGAGTGCCATCTCGCTTTCAATATGCTGCGGCGGAATTTTTAATGTCTCTCTTTTAATAGTTGTTTTGGTCGCCATGTAAAACTATTCTATCAGTCTCAAAATAATAAAAAAGCTTGAAAAAGGGGAATAGGTGTGTGTAATGTGGGGAGAACAAATTTTTATTAAAAACAGGCCACCATCGCCTCTGTGGGATGGTGGCCTTCTGTTGTTTTTGGTTCGGTTCGAGCCCTGGTTTTTGGTCGCCTTGTGGAAACCAATCAGCAGGGTAGTTCGCCGTGCTAAAGAACCTTTCTATCACTTCTCGCGTCTGTTTGGTGATTAGCCAACAACACGTGTGCGCAATTTGTTTATTCGGTTTGCGATTACCGCCGGATTCACGTCTGCGATTGCTCGCATTTGTTATTCTGACACTTGCCCTAACGCAAGTTCCTCTCAGCCGAGTGTGCTTTTACATTTATATCCCTGCCCGCGTCGGTTTATCCAGGCCTCCAGCCTCCCCGGAGGGTTTAAGAGTAAGAGCGGTTTTGGGCGGCAGCTGCCTGATTCCGATGTCAGACTCGGTCTATCAGATCTGCTTGGCTGCCGGGCCGATGGGATCACCCCATCATAATTAATCATTTTTTTGATGTAGGTGCCGAAGTATGCAAGTTTGCCTGCAGACACTAGCTAGTTTGCATATACTCCTCGACGGAAAATAAAATACTATATTTAATTATTTTGTCAATAGTTATGAAAGTTTGAATCCAGTTTATAATTCTCGACTATGAAGGCGGTTATATTTGCAGCAGGAAAGGGCACCAGAATGGGCGATTTGAGCCTGGAAACCCCAAAACCGATGCTCAAGGTGTTGGGGAAGACTCTTTTGGAGCACAAACTTGATATGCTACCTGAATCAATTGACGAGGTGATCATTGTTATTGGACATTTGAAAAATATAGTCACAGATTTTTTGGGTGATTCTTATGGAAACAGAAAAATCACTTACGTCGTCCAAGAAGAACTTTTGGGCACAGCGCACTGCTTGTTTTTGTGCAAAGAGATTATGAAAAATGAGAAAAAATTTTTGGTAATGATGGGAGACGACATTTATTGTAGGGAAGATATGGAAGAGTGCTTAAAATATGATTGGTCGATTCTGGTTCGAGAATCAGATTCTGTTTTGGACAAAGCCAAAGTTATTTTTGATTCAAAAGGACATATTACTGATATTCTTGAAAAATATAATGTTGATGAAAAAGGATTTATCTGCGCCGGAATGTATTCTTTGACTCCAAAAATATTTGATTACAAAATGGTGCAGTTTGCCGGCGGAGAATACGGATTGCCTCAGACAATTCTTTCTGCAAGGAATGACGTTAATATCAAAGCTGTTCAATCGCGCTTTTGGCTTCAAATCACGGCCCCTGAAGATCTAAAAATGGCCGAGACTTTTCTTTCTATCGAGTAATTTCTTGACCGTTTGGGGTGTCTTTGATTTCAAATCCAAGAGATTTTATTTTGTTTCTGATTTCATCTGACTTTTTAAAATCTTTATCTTCTTTGGCGAGTTTTCTTTCTTCAAGAAGATTCTTAATCTCTTCGGTGATTTCAATTTCTTGTTTTTTAGCAGACGCCAATCCAAGCCCAAGAACTTTATCAAATTCCAAAATTGTGGATTTTTTATCAGCATCAGAAATTTTAGAATCTTTTATCAAATCCCACATAATTGCAATTGCTTTTGGAGTTTCCAAGTCGTCATTTACAGCTTCAATAAATTTATCAAAATATTTTGTATTAATTTTTCCAACACTATTTATTTCCAAAACAAAATTCAAAAGTTTTTTGTATGCGTTTTGTGCAGCTTCTATTGCTTCCAATGAATAATCAACACGCGTGGAATATTTGGAAGTCAAAAGCCAGTAGCGGTAGGCTAGGGGACTGATACCTTTTTCTTTGAGAGTTTGCAAAGTAATAAAATTTTCTCCGCTCTTGGCCATCTTGCTTTCTTTGTTGTCTTGCTTGATTGTCAGGTGGTTGCTATGAATCCAGTAGTTTGCCAAAAGTTCGCCTGTTAGAGCCTCAGACTGGGCGATTTCGTTGTTGTGGTGCACTGGAATATGATCCACTCCGCCCGTGTGGATATCAAAGTGATTTCCCAAATATTCCATAGCCATTGCAGAACATTCGATATGCCAACCAGGGAAGCCTTTGCCTAAAGCTGAGTCAAAACCGATTCCGTTATTATCGGCAAATTTCCAAAGTGCAAAGTCGCGTGGACTTTTTTTCTCACTATTTACTCCAATGCGAGATTCCATTTCTGAATCTGCGCCGCCAAGCATCCCATAATCTGGAAGTTTTTTTGTATCAAAATAAATTCCATCAGAAGTTGGATAAGCAAATCCTTTTTTAACGAGCTCTGCTACAAAATCAGATTCTTCTTTGATGTGCTCGCTTGCAACAACATATTTTTCTGGAGTGATAATATTTATCTCTTCAAAATCTTTTTGGAATGCTTTTGTATAAATTTCCGCAACTTCTTTTAATCCATCAAGTGTGAATGGTTTGTTTTCACGCTTCAAAGCTTTGACCATTTTGTCTTCACCCTCGTCTGCGTCACTCGTCAAATGCCCGATGTCTGTAATGTTTATGATGTGCTCAACTTTGAGATTATTTATTTCCAAAACTCTTTTGATAGTGTCGGCAAAAACGTATGCGCGAAGGTTGCCAATATGAAGATAATTGTAGACAGTTGGCCCGCAAGTATACATTTTTGCAACACCATTTTTGATAGGTTTAAATTGCTCCTTTTTGCGGCCAAGAGTGTTAAAAAGATAAATTTTAGGCAGAGTTTTTTTCTTGTTTTTCTGAAAAAACATAGCTGTAATTATATCTTGTTTTTTGGCGTTTTGCCTGTAATATTGCTTTAGCTAATTCGGATGAATCGGCTACCGCGCACTATGCGCTTTCAGAAAAACCAAGAAACTGTTCTATGAATAAAATTGACGAAAGGCTGATAATCGGTCTGGATGTCCCAACTGTGGGGAAAGCACTCCACATCATTGACCAACTGGGCGACACGCCTTGGGGGTACAAGATCGGACCTGAAATGGTGCTGACGCAAGAACTGGAAACTCTTACTCGCGCAATTAAAAACGTGCGAGCGCGGATTTTCCTGGATAACAAGTGGGCCAATACTCCTGATGTGACGGCGGCGTGCGTTAAGCGCGCCGGCGACTGGGGTTTTGACATGTGCAACATTATGCTCGATGGTACTGGGCCGGAGATGATTGAGAAGTCTGCCGAATCTGCCGCTTCTTATCCCGAGATGATGCTTCTTGGAGTCACTGTGCTGACAACGCGTGATGATAACTCACTCAAGGCAACGGGGGTTTCTGATGGCCGCGAGGCACAAGTGATTCGGCTTGCGGGGCTTGCAAAGAACTCGGGCATTAATGTTCTTGTTGCAAGCTCAAACGAAATCGTTCCTCTGAGGGGGGAGAAGTTCGGCAATTTCTTCGGTCTTGTTGTACCGGGCACTCGTTCGGCTGGCGCAGATGCGAAGGATCAAAAGAACATTACTTTGCCTGCGGTGGCGCTTCAGCGTGGAGCAAATTGGCTTGTAATTGCAAGCCAGGTTGTAAAAGCCGAAAACCCCAAGCAGGCTTACGACGATCTTGTGGCTGAAATTCAAGAAGCCTGTCTCTAAATTTCGTACAGCTTTTAAGCACCCAAACCTGGGTGCAATTTTTATTTTACATATTTTAAATTTGTGTTAGTTTAATGGCAGGGAATAAGAGGGCAGAACATTTCAGAAAACAATCAAAAGAAGAAATCCTAATGCACAATAATCAGAAAGGGTGGATTGAAAATTTCACCCAAATGGGCGCTTTTTGGCGTCATGACGGAAATCCGAAGCGGCCTCACGCGCTTCTTACAAAAGGCGGTCACAGCAACGGCTTCTTCAATGGCAATGTTGTTGTGGAGAATCCGGTCTGTCTGGATTCTGTGGCTTACGACATCACAAGGAAATGTGACTCATCCGTGGTCATCGATCGCGTTGTTGGTCCCGCAATGGGCGCCATCAAACTTGCTCATGATCTGGGCAGGAACCTGAAGGCCCTCGGCGGCTTTATGGTCAAAAAAGTCAGCGACGACAAAGGGGTTCTCTGGGTGCCGGATCGATTTCATCCGCTTCCTGCGGAGCGAATCGCGCCTTGCGAAGATACAATTACTACCGGCGGAAGCATTCTGGGGATGATTGAAGCCCTCGAAAGATTGGGGGCCGAAGTGCTTCCTTTCATCTTCGCCATTGTCAATCGCTCCGGTTTGACCGAAGTTAATGGCCGCGAGATCATCGCGCTCATCAACTGCCCGATGGACAACTGGAAGCCAGACGAATATCCGCTCTGCGCCGAAGGTTCACAGGCCATCCGGCCTAAGGAAGACGACAACTGGTCGCTTCTGACCGCAGAGTACTAGTACCTTGTACAAGCAAAAGAGACGTTTCAAACCGTCTCAATTTTTTTATAATATTTTTTTATTTTCTTGCTCAAAATCGCTATATTTGAGATAATAGCAATCTATGAATTACAAACTTTGGGGCAAAAGAGTCGGTATCGGCGTTGTATCTGTTTTCCTTTTAACCACAGCTTTTTTTGCAGGACTTTACACTGATGCACAACTTACTAGTAACGTTTCAACCGGAACGCCATCTTCTGTAATCAATCAAACTGTTGGGCAACCTTCAACTGCGGATTTCACTACATTTTGGAAAGTTTGGCAGCTTCTTGATCAAAATTTTGTTTATACCGGCACTTCAACTGCCACAACAACTTCCCAAGACAGGGAGTACGGGGCCATTCAAGGAATGGTGGCATCGCTTGGCGATCCGTATACTGAATTTTTCCCTCCCGAAGAAAATAAAGATTTCCAAACTGAACTTTCCGGAAGTGTCAGCGGAGTAGGAGTTGAAGTGGGTATTAAAAATAATTTAATCACTGTCATTGCTCCTGTAAAAGGTTCTCCTGCTGATTTGGCTGGAGTAAAGGCCGGAGATGAAATTGTTGGAGTAAACAGTAAAGATGTTACATCACTGAGCGCTGATGATGTTGTTAATCTGATTCGCGGTCCTGCAGGCACGCAAGTTTCTATAACTGTAAGCAGGAATGGCAGCGATGTTACATTGAATATGACAAGAGAGGAGATAACTGTTCCATCAGTAGAAACACAAAAAATCAGCAACGGCATCCTTCTTATCACCGTAAACGAATTTGATGTCGATGTGGCAGATCAGTTTAGAGATGCTTTGCGAGAATTTGTTTCCGGAGGGTATGACAAGATGATTATTGATGTCCGAGACAATCCCGGCGGCTATCTTGACGGAGCGGTGGATATGGCAAGCTGGTTTGTACCGATTGCCAAAACTATTGTTACTGAAGATTTCGGCAATAGCTCCGGCAAGCAGCCGATTGTTCACAGAAGCTATGGCTACGGACCTATTGTTTCAAATGGAAACGTTGTGGTGCTTGTAAACGGCGGCAGCGCTTCTGCTTCAGAAATTTTTGCCGCAGCTCTTCAGGAATATGGAATTGCAAAGCTTGTCGGCGAGCAGACTTTTGGCAAAGGATCAGTGCAAGAATTGATCCCAGTTACAAGTGATACATCTCTAAAGGTTACAATTGCTCGCTGGCTTACCCCAACAGGAGAATCAATATCGGAAAAAGGTCTTACACCTGATTTTGTGATACCTTTTACAGAAGCAGAAGCTGCATCAGGAACAGATCCGCAGCTTCAAAAAGCTGAAGATATATTAAACGGAAGTAATTAACAGAAAATAATAAAAACCAAAATGAAGGTCATACTACTCAAAGACATACCAAAGCTCGGCAGGAAATTTGAAATCAAAGATGTGGCAGAAGGCTATGCTCTTAATTCTCTTATCCCAAAAGGCGAGGTCAAAAATGCTACACCAAACGCGCTTAAGGAATTAGAGACAATGAGGAAACAGCAGGAAACCGAACTCAAGATTCAAGAAGAACTTCTGGCCAAAAACTTGGATGAAGTAGACGGCAAGACTGTGGAAATTTCACTTCAGGCCAACAAACAAGGACATCTTTTTGCGGGACTCCACACGGAAGAAATTTCTCAGTTTATCAAAAAATCAACTCACGCGGATATACTGCCGGCATTTATCCATTTGGAAAAACCGATTAAGGAAACTGGAGATCACAAAATAGAAATCAAAGCTGGCGGCAAAACCGCCACTCTCACGCTTTCAATAAGCGGAAAGTAAATTTAAGCGACGCTGACCATTTTGCGGACAGAGAATGTACCGTCAAAATTCTTCTTTCTTTTTTGAGAGAATGCCACAATTCCTGCTTTAAGAGCAAATAATGTGTGATCCTTGCCCATTCCGATGTTCTTTCCAGCAAGGACTGTTGTGCCCCTTTGGCGAACAATAATACTACCTGCTTTTGCTGTTTGGCCAGCAAAGAGCTTAATACCAAGGTATTTTGGGTTTGAATCTGTCAGGTTTTTGGCTGTTCCGCCGGCTTTTTTATGTGCCATAGTGTTTTTCTGCTACAATATTATTAATTGAAGATATGCGAGAGATTATAAAAGATCGGAGCCAAAAAATCAAGTCCACTGTTTCGAATTTTTTGGCTACCCATAAAGACAGTCTTGAACAGGTATTCCTGTCGGCTATTGTCGTGTTTGTAGCCTTATCGTCATTTGAGCTCGGCCGGTTTTCTATAAAAGGTTCTTTAGGTAATGATGGAAGTCCTGCTACTGCGAAGGTAAGTCAGACAGCTGGGGTCGGGAATTACTCCAAAAGTACTTATACTTCCTCAAATTCCAAACCCGCTACCGGATCACTTTTTGTTGCTTCCAAGAATGGCACTAAGTATTTTTTAACTTCTTGCTCTGGAGCTTCAAGGATTTCTTCCAAAAACAAGATATATTTCAATAGCGAAGCAGAAGCTAAAAGCAAAGGTTACTCCCGGGCTGGAAACTGCAGTTTTAACTAGTAATATTATGCAATATATATGCGTACGTTGTCAAATAGATATGTCAAAAATATGGCCTACAATAAGACTATATTTATCCACAGGCTTCAGTTTTTTTTCATTTTGTCATTGACTTTTCGGTTTAAATTTGATAGGATTGTAGATGACCAGTTAAGTGCTGGTCTTTTAATTTATTACGACTAGCGAGAGATGTCGCGAAAAAGCAGAATGTTTTTTCATGACAGCCGAGCGACGTCGTAGTAATGAAATTTTGTGCAACTATGTAGATTCCCCGCAAGGGGAATTCGGCTAAAGAGATAAGGACACATAGATTACAAACTAGGAAAAGGCTTATTATAGAAATCATAGCAGGGCTCAGTCTCTTGGCCTCAGGGCTCAAGCCTCAGACTGACGCCACAAACACGACAGCAAGCGTTGCACCTTCACAAATAGAAGTATCAATCTCAAATCAAACAACCGAAACAGCCAGTTCAACAGCGGCTTCATCATCTCCTGTAATGGAAGAAGATGAAGATCCTCTGCCGTCCAATAACGTCCAGGCTGAAGTGAACGAATACTTTAAAGATATTCCAGTGATGCAAGACATTGCATACTGCGAAAGTCGCGACAGACAGTTTGATGAACAGGGCTCAGTCTTTAGAGGAAAAGTAAATCACGATGATGTTGGTGTGATGCAAATCAATACCGATTATCATTTGGATAAAGCCGAAGCAATGGGTATAGACATATTTACGACAGAAGGAAATATGACATACGCCAGAGAATTGTTTGAAAAAGAGGGTACAGAGCCTTGGGATTCATCTTCTAAGTGTTGGATACCAAGATCAAATCTTGTTGCAATGAAGTAATATTAGAGAGAAATAATCAAATGACAAAACCCCGCCTTTCGGCGGGGTTTTGTCATTTGACAGAGTTACGAAGCATTGAGCTGAAACAGGCTGTTTTAAGTAATTTAATTAGGGGAGTGCAGTTTTATATTTAAGGCTAAAGGCTCAATTATAATCACGTCGCACAATATATCTTTGGTAAAGTTAGATGAAATTAGCCAAAGCAACGAGTTTATTTACTTGTCACACTGATGCCTGCGGCCGTTGTACTTGATGTTTTGGTATCTCCGATAACGGTTGATCTGGAGGCTGTCTCCTTTTCTGTCATTTTAATTCCTTTTGATAAAGCCATATTTGCTGTAATAACTGATTGGCTGTAAATTTCAGAAAGTGTGCTTATTTTTCTATTTGCTTCAAAACCTGTCCATACTCCTATTGCGAATATTAATAAAATCGCTAGCAGTGAATTTATCTTGTTCATAATTTTTCTTGAAATAATGCTTTTAATTTAGTGATTTTTCACGACGATGAAATTTTATTTTGTTTTTAACGTATTCAAATATTGCTGCGCTTTTGGTAAAAAGGATTGGATGTAGCCTATACATAGCATAATCACTTGCCACAAAAGCGAAAATATTTGTTTGACTATACTCCAGAGTTCCTGAACAACCTGGCTATGGATAATGTCGTTAAAACTGATATTAAAGCCGTATTTAAGGATAACTAGCGCAATGATGATTAAAATGATCAGCTGGATTATTCCTTTTTGTTTATTATGCATAAAAGTTTCCCATTAATTATACAGGCTATTTAATCAAATCAATAGCCAGTTTTACACGGTTTAAGGTTTCTTGTTTACCAAAGAATTCACTCAAGACAAAAGGATCTGGAGATTTTTCTTTGCCGGATAGGGCATATCTGTAAGCCCAAAGCACGATTCCCCTACCAGCCTCTGTTGCAAAATCCCAAACCGAAGATTTTATTTTTTCTACGCTAAAATCATTTTCATCAATACCAGAAATAATTTCTAAAGTTTTTTCTAAATATTTTTTTACATCAGATAAATTAGCTACTGAGCCTTTACGGAGTTTTTCTGGACAGAGTAAGTTGTCCTTATCAATTAAAGGCTTTTTAAAATAAAAATCCAACTCCCCTGTTTCATATAATTTATTTATATCTCCAAATTTATCTATCCGTTCTTTTATTATCGGCACAAGTTTCGAAATATTTGGATTATTTTTCAATTCTTCAGGAAGCCGGAATTTTAGTTGTTTCATAATTTCATTATCACTAAGTCTTTTTATATATTCTCGATTTAACCAATTTAATTTTTTAATATTGAATATAGCCCCACTTTTTTGCACTCTTGATAGATCAAAAGTTTCGATCAATTCATTTATACTCCAAATCTCCTTGTCTGTGCCGGGATTCCATCCAATGAGCGGCAGGCAGTTTATAACGGCATCAGCTAGATATCCGTCATCACGACAATTTTTAATTGAAATTGCTCCGTTTCTTTTTGATAACTTTGACTTGTCTGGTGAAAGAACAAGTGGCACATGAGCGTATATTGGGGTAGGTGCGCTTATGGCTTCTTGAATCAAAATATGCCGAGGTGTATTTGAAATATGATCTTCCCCTCTTATTATGTGTGTAATACCCATATCAAAATCGTCCACAACCACAGCCAGGTGAAATACAGGCTCCTCAATACTTCTGGCGATTATAAAGTCGCCAAGATCGCTTGTGTCCATTTCGATTGTACCTCTAATCAAATCTTCAAAACTTATTTTTTTGTTTGGATTCTTGAATCTTATAACACTGTCTCTTTGCCCTGGTTCTTTCGGGATTTCTTTTGATACATAAGCTTTATTTTCAGCAATCAGTTTTTTGATAATTTCCTGATGTCTTTTTAAGTTTTGGCTTTGATAGACAATATTGTTAAAATTATCAGGAATAATTTTCATCCACTCCAAGCTCTCTATAATATCTTTTGCGTATTCATCTTTGGAGCGGGCTTTGTCCGTATCTTCAATACGAAGCAAAAATTCTCCGCCACTTTGTCTAGCTATAAGATAGCAAAAAAGGGCTGTTCTGTAATTTCCAAGATGCAGAAATCCTGTTGGACTTGGTGCGAATCTGGTAATAACTTTTTCTGTATTACTGTCGCTCATGTTTTAGGGCGGTATTAATAATTTGCTCTGCAATAACATAAGCCGCATCTGTCTTAGCAAAGGCAAGCGCTGCTTCGCGCATTTTTTTTAACTTTTCTGGATTGGATATAATTTTTTTGATCTGATCTGTTAATATTTCTGGCGTCAGGTTGTTTTCTTCAATTACCAAAGCTGCTCCTGAGCGGGCATAGTTGTAAGAATTTTTTCGTTGGTGGTCACCGTTTGAATCTGTTATGGGAATAATAATTGATGGCACTCCCCACGCCGCTATTTCAAAAATCATTGACCCGCCTCGCGATATTACTAAATCGGCAATTCCTGCAGACATTCTCTCTGCCAAGGAGTTCATATAATCAAAAGGATGATATCTTTTTTCCAAGGGATTATTTTGCAATATTACAGAGGCTGTGTTTTTAATATCTTCAAAATTCGCTTTCCCTGTTTGATGGATGATTTGGTAATCATTAAGAAGTTGTGGCAGACATTCTAAAATTTCATCGTTGATTCGTTTAGACCCGATTGAGCCGCCAAAAATCAGGATAACTGGGACATTAGATTCAAGGTTCAGATATTCTGTTGCCCCGTCTCTGATGGGGTTGAGTATTTCTTGCCTTATAGGATTTCCTGTCCACGCAATTTTTGATTTTTCAAAAAATTCTCCTGCCTCTGGAAATGATAAAGCGATTTTCTTAGCAAATTTGGCAGCATACAGATTAGCCCTGCCTGGTATTGAATCGCTTTCGTGAACGATTATTGGTATGCCAAGAATTTTTCCAGCTGCCACAACAGGTAAGCTCATCAATCCTCCTTTGCTGAAAATAACATCCGGATATATTGAATATACTTTAAAAAAAGTTGATATAAATCCGAACGCAGTTTTGATTATGTCAAAGACGTTTTGTATTGAGAAATACCTTCTAATTTTACCAGCGCTGATTTTTTCAAATTCAATTTCATCATTAAAAAGTAGTGCCCTATCATACGGATCCGACGCAAGATAAAAAAGCTTTGGCTGTATGATCTTTCTCTTTATAGCTGTGTCTCTGACCGCCTCGGCAACCGCAATGATTGGATAAAAATGTCCGCCGCTTCCACCGCCGCAAAATATTATTTTCATCTTGTTTTTTTATTTCTAGAAATATTTAAGATAATTCCTGACTCGGCAAGGCCTGTTAAAAGCGCCGTCCCTCCCTGGCTTATAAAAAGCAGAGGTGTTCCAGAAAGAGGAATAATTCCGAGCATTGAAGCTATATTTGAAAATGATCCCGACACAATAAGTATAACAATACCAACAGCAAGCAGTCTACCGAACATATCTGCGCTGTTGGAGGCTATTTTTAATCCACTTAAGGAAAAGGTTACAAAAAGTAAGACTATAGTGACGCTTCCAAGGAAGCCAAATTCTTCACTCGCAACCGCATAAATTGAGTCACTGAAAGGTTCCGGAAGAAATCCGAACTTTTGGGTGCTTTGACCAAAACCTTTTCCAAATATACCCCCAGAACCAATTGCTATTAAAGATTGCTGGATTTGATAGCTTGAAGTCTGTGATTGCTCGGATGGGTGGAGATAGGTCATTATTCTGGCGCGTACATAAGGTCTTGTGGCAACGATGCCCCCCACAGTCAAAAGGGCAACCAAAAATAATAAGGCCACATGTTTCATTTTTGCTCCTGCCACAATAAAAATTGCCAAGCCTGCCGCAGCAGTAATAAAAAAAGTATCATTATCCGGTTCAAGTAAAAGCAATACCGCTACAATCACTGTAATTATAAGGTACGGTTTCAGACCATATTTTAAGGTACTGGCTTTCTCCCTTCCTTTGGAAAAAAAGGCAGATAGATACATAACATAACTAATTTTAAGAAGTTCGCTTGGTTGGAAACTCCAGTTTCCGAAACCAATCCATCGGGAAGCGTTATTCCTAGATATTCCTATGTGCGGAACCAATACTAAGCCGCACAGAATTACTGAAATTGTAAAAAAATAAAACGCAAGTTTTTTCCAAAGTTTGTATGGGATATAAGAGGCTATGAAAAACGCAATCATACCCAAAACAAAACCCAGAACAATTTGATTTAAAGTTATTGAAACGAATGCAGATTCGCTTTTGGCGAGAATTCCAAGCGATGCTGATGAAAATATCAGAATACCGGCAACACTTAAGGCAATAACCGTAATCAAAAAGACTTTTTGTGATGTGGTTTTCATTATAATTTACTTGCAATGATTGCTAAACAGAATCCTAAGACCCCAAAAATAATTGATATTATCCAATATCTCATTGTCACTTTGTATGCAGGCCAGCCTTGAGCTTCAAAATGATGATGAAGCGGCGCAACTAAAAAAACTTTCTTATGAAAACACTTCTTAGAAAACATTTGAATAATATCTGACATAGAAGTAATGACTAGCGGTAGAGCAATGAACGGAAGCACAATAAGTCCGTAGCCATTTGGAACTTTATCTGTCATAAAAGCGACTACTGTGAGAGTCATTGTTAGGGCCATAGTGCCTGTTTCAGACATATAAAACCTGGCGGGTGGAATGTTAAACCACAGAAATGCCAAAATTCCTCCGACTACCACGCTGCAAAATGCCGCAAGATCAATCTGGCTGTGGACAAACGCCAGGGCGCCATAAACTGAAAAAGAAACTGCAAACACACCTCCGGCCAAACCATCGATACCATCAATCACTCCGCCAGAATATATAAAAAGCATTATCAGTGCAAACACAGGAACAATCCAGGGGCCAATATAAATTTGATGTATTAAAGGAACTTCTATTGATACGACTCCTAATTTTATGTAAAACCAAAATCCGCAAAGTAACCCAACCAGGCAAACAACAAGAAGTCTTTTTCTAAGCGATAATCCGCCTTTGATACTTCCTTTTCCAGCAATTTCCAAAATGTCGTCAATCATTCCAATAATTGCTCCTATAAAAAGTGTTGCTAGTGGAATCCAAGTTTGGTTTCTGCTTATAAAGTCAAGACGCTCGGCGCTTCCCGGAACAATTTTTGCTATTGTCCAAAATGCCAAAGCCACTATTATGGCGCTTGCCCAAATGACAATTCCTCCCAATCGAGGAGTGCTTACTTCCCTGTCTTTATGAAGTCCGTTAAAAAGTGTAGTTTCTTGGCCAAAAGCGTCAATTTTACCACTCTTTTTTTTCCAAGCTTTGTATTTATATAAATAGTATGTCAGTACTGGAGAAATAACAATTCCGACAAAAAATGATCCAGCAAGGGGCAAGAAAACTTTTAATGCATCGCCTAGTATCATTGTTTTATAGCATCCAAATTTTCTTGTAATATTTCTGCAGCAAAATTTTCAGCTTTTGTTCTGAGCGTATCAAATTCAGGAAGCTCTTTCTCGTTTTTTATACCTAAAAATGAAAACAACTCAAATGTTGGCTGATATAAATTTACTCGGGCATCTTTTGGATCTTCAACTTTTTCTATCAAGCCCCTGGCCTCCAAGTGTCTGACAATAAACTGCGAATTCACTCCACGGATGTAATCTATCTCACTTCTTCGAACAGGAGATTTGTACAAAATAATAGTTAGGGTTTCCAGAGCGGCTTTCGATAGCTCCTTTGAAAGCTCTTCCTTTTGGAGTTTTTCTATTATTTCTGATGCATCAGGAGAAGTCCTTAATTCAACTTTATTTGCATTTCTTATCAAGACAACCCCAAAAGTAAGCCTTTTTTCTATGCTCTGCATAGATTGCTCTACTTCTGTCTCATTGCAGCCGGCCATTAGAGCAAGTTTTTCTATAGAAACCGGCTCGTTTTTCCAAAACAAAATAGCTTCAATGGTTTTCTCAAGATTTTCCGAAGTAGTGTCCATTTAGCTATTTTAGCCTTTTTTGGCCTAAATTTCAAAGGAAATCTTACCTAGATTGTTAGTTATATTGCGGAATATCTACCTTAGAATTTTGAATTTCGATATTTCCAAAAGTTGAGTCTTGTTTAACATCCAATATCCCCTGTTTGAAAAGCTCAAGCATCGCCAAAAAACCCACTATGGTTTCAATTTTTTGCTCCCTGCTTGCCGCTTTGCCTCCCGAAAAATCTTTGAAGCTCATTTTAAGAGTTTTCTGAATTCTTTCTGTTAGGCGTTCAATCATTTCCTCAATTGAAATGATTTTTTTAATCATCACTTTTGGCTCCATTGTTTTGACTGGAATTCTTCCGACAACATCTTTCATAGACGCGTACAGGGACTCTATTGTAATTTTTTGATGAGGAGAAAATATTACGTTCGAGTCCTTTCTAAAGATTTTTTCAAAAAGGATTTTTCTCCCGTAAGATTTTTTTATCGTTTCTCCAAGTTCTTTTATTTTTTGATAAATTTTAAGTCTATCTTCCAAATCTGCAATGTTTTGCTCTTCTTCATCAGAGAGTGTTAATCCTGGCAAAAGCGAGCGGGATTTGATAAGAAGCAGTGTGGAAGCTATAACAATAAATTCTGCTCTGTCCCCTATTGCGTTTTCATTTATTAATTTTATATACTCTAAATAACCATCAGTAATTTTGGCGAGCGAAATTTCATTTATTAAAAGTTTTCTTTTTTCAATAAGCGAAAGAAGTAAATCGAGTGGTCCTTCGAACACTTCTGTTTTGATTTTGAACTCTGGCATTATGAAGATAGTAGACTATCGATTCTATTAAGATCGCGAGGAAAATCGGTAGCCTCTCTAATATTTGGTAGATTAAGCATCCTTGCTGTTAATCTTTCAAGGCCTGTTGAGCACCCTCCATGCGGGGGTAAACCATATTTAAATGCCTGGAGATAGAACGAAAACTTTTTCTCATCCAATCCCCTTTCTTTCATTCTGGCAATTAGTTCTTCATACTTATGAATACGCTGACTACCGCTATTTATTTCTAAGCCCCTGAATAATAAGTCAAAACTTTTTGAATATATCGGATCAGTTTCATCGGCATAAGTATAAAATGCTCTTTTTTTTGTTGGGTAATGCGTAATAAATACAAAATCAGATTTTTTTTTTTTAAGCGCCCATTCGCAGATTTGTCGCTCATCTTCCGGTGACATGTCGGTGGTATCTTCAATTTTTCTATTGAATTCCCTTTCAATAATTTCTTGCGCCTCCGAAAGTTTTAAAATTGGAAATTTTTCTCCTATTGACGGTAAATTTGTGTTGAATCTAGAAAACATATCTTTATGTTTTATTTCAACTACCTTCACAACATTACGAATTACTTCTTCCAAAACTGCCATAATATCCAAGTGGTCTTTAATAAAACCCATTTCAAAATCCATTTGAGTCAATTCGCTTAAATGTCTTGGGGTTGCATGTTTTTCAGCACGGAAGATTTTTGCTACAGTAAAAACTTTTTCAAAAGGGCCAACCATAATCTGTTTGTAAAGCTGAGGGCTTGTAGCAAGATAGGCGGTTTGATCGTAAAAATAGTTTACCTTAAATGCCGATGCTCCACCTTCCGCATCTCCACCGACTAATGCTGGTGCTTGGAATTCAGTAAAACCATTTTTTTGTAAAGATTCTCTATATGTTTGAACTAGTGTTGCCTGTAGGTTAAAAACATCTCGGGCTTTGTTTGAACGTAGTGTGAGTGGAAGATAATCAAGATAAGTATCAAGATTCACTTCAGTATTTTTTTCAAACGGCAGTTCTTTTGCTTCGGATAAAACATTTATTTTCAAAATTTCAAGTTCGATATCACCATTTTGTTTTTCAGCTTGAATATTTTTTTCTGGCCTTTGATTTACTTTACCTGTTATTTCAACTACCCATTCTGGTCGGAGCACTTTTGCAGTTTCCATTGCATCACTTTTTGGCAATACAACGCCTTGGACATATCCGGACATATCGCGAAAATCAAAAAAAACCATTTTGCCCTGGTCTCGCCGTACGTCAACCCATCCTTTGATCAAGACTTCTTTTCCTACGTGATTTTTTAAATCTTTTATGTATGTCCTTTCCATATTAATTGACGCCTATTTTTATCTTTACATCTTCCAGTTTTGCCTTGGAAATTTTTCCTGCCTCGATTCTGCCTTTTTCCAAAACTTCTTTGACAAGCTTTTCATCTTTTTCTATTTCAGCTCTTCTCTTTCTCATCGGTGAAAAATAATTTATTATGTCCTCGGCCAGAATGTCTTTGAGCTCCTTGTATCTGCCTTTTTTGTCGGTATAAATTTTCTGCAACTCAGATTCGCTTCGAAAAAGCTTATGTATATTATAGACAATTTGGGGAGTCTCTGCCGATGAATCAGTAACGATAGACATCACTTTGGATCTGATTTCTTCATCCGCGTCAAAGATTCCAATATGATTATTGTAGCTTTTGCTCATTTTTCTACCATCAATCCCTGGCACGTTGCCCACACTTTCTAAAATCTTTTCTGTTGGCAGTTTAAAAGTTTCTCCGTACGCGCTGTTAAACTTTTGAGCAATATCCCTTGTATATTCCACATGCTGTTTTTGGTCGGCACCCACTGGAACAATATCTGGATCATAAAGCAAAATATCAGACGCCATAAGTACAGGATAATTGAATGTGCCGACATTTACTTCTCGGCCTTTTGCTTCAGCGTCTTTGTATGCGTGAGCGCGCATCAAAAAAGGCACACTGACCAATGTATCAAAAATCCAAGTTAATTCGGTGTGTTCTGAGATATCTGACTGCTTAAAAATTATTGTTCTTTTTGGATCAAGTCCTACCGCTAAATAATCAATGATTATTTCCCTAGTAAACTTGCGCATTTCATCTGCATTGCGGATTGTGTTTAATGCGTGATAATCAACCACTAACGCAAATACTTCGTGATCTTTCTGCATATCCACAAGCTGCTTCATCATGCCGAAGTAATTCCCTATATGAGGGCTTCCTGTCGGTTTGATTCCTGATAGAAGGCGTTTTTTGGGCATATTAATTTAATATGAAGATAATAGCAAAAAGAATCAAAATTTAACAATCGGCGCAAAAATTCTAAATTTACATACTTAAGGCGGGTTCGCTGCTCTGAATTACATTTTCCGGAATTGTAAAGACAACCATACTTATAAGTATTCCAATAAAAACAAGCGTCATTCCGATGATGATATTTATCTGATTGTTAGAAAACCCAAAAAGCGCCGCTATGCCGTCCAAGATTCCGTTTGCACAAAGCATGTACATTCGTTTTTTTAATGGGATTTCTTTTAGGAGGTGGGCCACTCTTCCAAAAAGCCACGCCCAGTACATTCCATACACAAATCCTGAGCCCGAAAGCAACACAGACGTCACAGGATTGAAATTCCAAATTACTCCAACCGTATGCACTATCGGGTTTGCCAGGTTTGCAATCTGAAAGCCTACGGCTATTATAGCGATGATAAATGTTAGCATGTCAAAAAAAAGCAAATGTTTTTTGAAAAACTTATCTGTTACCAATATTTGGACTCGAAAGCACGAGACTATGATTCCAAAGACACTTATATTTGAAAGCACATTCCCCCATGCCGCTACGCGCAAACCCATTCCAGAGAGAATTGGAACTGAATCAAAAAAACACATAAAAAAAGTAAACAAGAAAATAGTACTGTAGTAAAAAATAAAATCGTTATCGTTCTTTTTGTGCAAATGCAAAAAAAATAAAAACATATAGAAAGAAACCAGACTGCAAAAGAAATAAATGTAAACCGATATCATTACTTTTAAATTATAAGCTTTTTGCGAAATCTTTCACAGTGCCTCCGACCTTTGGGTTATTGTCTTTGAGACAGAGCTCAATTATAAAGGTTGATCCTTTGCCTGCTCCTTCGGATTCTGCCCATATTTTTCCTCCAGGATGCGCTTCTATTATGTTTTTGGCCACAAAAAGACCAAGTCCAGTACCCATTATGTTGGTTTTTGACGCATCAGGTGCGCGTGAGAATTTTTCAAAAAGCTTTGGCATCACTTCCTTAGGGATGCCTATACCAGTATCTTGAACATAAATTCTGCATTTCAGGCCATCAATTTTTTCTAAGTGGATGGTAAGACCGCCGTTTTTAGTATACTTGGTTGAATTGTCTATAAGATTTGAAATAACTTCCTTTATTTTTCCTTTATCAGCATTTACTAAAAAAGTGTCTGTAGGAATTTTGTAATCAAGGGTAAGTCCTGCAAATTTGACGTTTGGAGCAAGTTCTTTGACTACATCATTAACTAGATCCTTCAAATCAAAATCTTGAAAATCGTATCGCATCCTTCCCTGCTCGATTCTTGAAACATTCAAATAATCTCCGACAATAATAACAAGTGATTGCGTCGAATCGAACATAATTCTTACAGCTTCTTTGATGCCGTCGCTTGCGGGGCCATAATCACCTTCCAGTATGAGTGAAGCGTATCCTTTAATAGCCGCAAGAGGGCCTCGTAGTTGGTGTGTTGCGAATGATATAAATTCAGTTTTTTGCTGGTCTAGCTCTTTGAGGCGGTTATTTGCTGATTCAAGATCTCTTGCTAGCAGCTCTATCTTCTCTCTCGTTTGAACCTCTTTGAGCACTGTTTTAACAAGCAGAATGCTTATGATAAGAATAAGAATAAAAACACTGATTCTTAGAATTATTTCTTCTATTGATGTTGAGTACAAAATTTCAAGAAAGGAAACAATTGATAGAGTAAATGTAAGCAATGCAGTTCCTGTAACTTTTATATTGAATAATTTGTATCGGATAATCGTAAAAGAAGTAAAAGCTATAAAAGGGAAAATAAATAACGCACCGAAAGGAATCAAAGAATTCATATCAAAAAGAGATGGTAAAAGAAAATTAAAAGTTCCAAGAAGAAAAAAAGTTATAAGCAGCCCAATAAATATTACAGTAAACTGTTTCTTTTCCTCCTTCTCAGCTTTTTTGGTTTTTTTATACAGAATGTAAAAAGCGGCAACAATATTAAAAACAGTAACTATTAGGAATAATAATATCGCAGGACCCTTTGATACGGTGGAAACTTCTCCCGGAGACGCCAGAAATGTTATCTTATCGAAAACAAGAGGAGTTAGCGTCAGTAGCGAAGTTATTATCACAAGAGGGAAAAGGATAAATTTGAATTTTTTTGAAAAAGTTTTTTCTTCATCTGGAAAAACATACATTAATTCCAAAAGAGAAAATGCGTGCCATGTAGCAAAAAATATAACCAAACGAAGGCTTAGTAGAATATAAAAAGGCGTAGTGAATTTATAGTTTAGATAATTTACAATACCCCAGCAAATTGATATGACTGAAAAAAATACGAATGAGCGATTAGTGATGCTTTTTGGATTACTGAAAAAAACAGTAAAGCCAAGAATTGCGATACCAGCTATCGTAATTCCTACCGAAAACAAATCTAGGTTTGATAGTATGTCCATAAACTACTGTAAATAAATTATTTTAGGCTCTAGCCTAAGTGCTCGTGATGACGGTTCGTCGCTGAATCCTAATCTGAATAATGCTGGCACAGCCTTATTCTTAACGCCAAATGTTTGCAAGATACTTTCGTAAGCGTCTTTAATTATTTTTTGATGTTCCGTAGAAAATATTTTCTCGTTACCTTCGTGGATGTTTTTTACTAGGTAAAGCACACCTGTGCAAGGATGGACGCTGATTCCCATTTTTGTAGCGTTGAGCCACACTTGCTCCATCGCTCTCCCGGCGTTCACGAAATCTTTATCTGATGAACCACTCATACTAATAATTGCTAAAGCGCCTGAAGCAGAATATTTTTCAGCATTTTCTTTGACTATTGTATGAGATATCTTTGCAAGACGGTTCAGTAAAGTCAGAATAGTCCAGTTTCTTAATAATTTTACACCTTTTAATTGATGTGGTAAAAATTCAAGCGTTTTTATATAAAACCCGCCGGCTTTTTTTTGGTCTTCACTATTCCACAAAATATGATCATAAAAGAATTGATGAAGTTCTTTGTTTTCAAATATTATCTGTTCATTCACGGCTAGGGCTGCGCCCAATGTTTTCATTCTTTCTTGATCGTCTATTATATTGAGTTCCCCGAACCCGCTATCTTTTGCGACATTCACCAATATATTTTTTTGCTCATCAGAAAGCTTTTGATTTGCATGACTTTTTCTGTTGGTGCAGCGCGCTCCAAGATATTCATATAGTGGATCTTTACCAGCCTCAGATTTTTTAAGCGTAATGATAGAAACAAGATTCGGCTCTTCCTTTTTTGGAAAAATATCAACATCTATGCTGTAGCCATAATTAGCGGCACTGATTAGAATGTTTTCAATGACTGCGCCGTGGGATACATAAGAACCTTTCTGCTTGAAGTTGTATATGGACTTGTCTGACTCTGGAATATTATAGATACTTATCTTATTTCCTGTCACCACAAATTTCCAAGGCTGGCAGTTCTCTCCCGAAGGAGCAAGTGTGCCATCATAAATTATGTGTTCAATATCCTGTTGCATTACAAATTAAAAATCTTTTTAAAGGATTCTGATATTTTTTCTCGTTTGAGGGTTTCCTCTGGGCTGGCATAGCTCGGTATTAGTTTTTCATCAAGTGAAATAAGCGAGCGGTTCATTTCGAGTTCCTGGCCGTTTAAGATTTTGCGTACGCAATAAGCTACGGCTGCGCCGTTTATCATAGCTGCTCCGCCAAGCTGTGGCCAGGAAACTATTGTTTTCCCCATTTCAAGCAAAGATTGCTGCATTTTCTCTGTCACGTTTTCCGGCCCAACGTGTTTGGTGATCATTCTGCCAATGCCGAATTTATCGAGTTTTGACAGCATTTCGTAAGACACTTCGCCCATTCGGCCGTGGAAAAACGGAGTATTTGGATCAAGATCGTATCGTTCCACATCAACCACGGCGTTATCTCCGTTATCTGCTGCCATGACCACTGGAAGCCTGTTTTTTTTTGCCTGTTCTCTTATAAGATATTTGACGGCAAGATTGTCCAATTCGTCAATAACAATATCCAATCCCTCAAAAAATCTTTCAATGTTTTCTTTATTTAGCCCTTCTGGAAATAATTCTATTTCCGCATACGGATTGATCTCATAGATTCTTTTTGCTGCCATTTCAACTTTAAGCATTCCTAAATTGTCTACGCCCATAAGTATTCTGTTTGTATTGGAAAGAGCCAAACGATCTAAATCCGCAAGTTTCAGATGCTTTGCTCCGCCTTGAAGAACAATGGCAAAAGCGACACTTGACCCAACGCTTAACCCGCCAATGCCTACTGTCGAATTGTAGAATTTGTCCTGTTCCTTTTCGCTTATTAAATTTTTGTTTCTTGCTGTTCGAACTTTGTAGAAATCCTCTTCTGGCAGAATATGCGCTAATGTTGAGCTCCAAGGAAAGTAAACCCAGTGGCCTTGCTGCCAAATCGGCTTCTCGCTTTGCAGTCTCTGATAGTATTTTTCAAATTCATCTTTAAAATCTGGACTATAAACCCTGCCTGGATTTTTCACGCCGTACAATTCAAGCTCTTGTTCTTTGTAATCATCCGAAATATGTTTGATGTCTTCTTTGTCAAACATCTCTTCAAGTTTTTTTTGGTCATCAATCTTTGACAAATCAAAAAAGAAAGGTTTGATCTGGCAGGCTGCTTGGTTCGTTAAATGTTTTTCTATACTCATATTTATTTTGATTGAAAATCTGAAATTGTTTTAACTACTTTATTATAATCTTTTTTGGACGGTATGTTTATCCTGATACAATCTTTAAAAAGACCGTTACTATGAGGATAGGCCGAGACGTCATTAACTAAAATTCCTTTTAAATTTAGGTATTTAATGAATTTTTTCTGGTTTTTTATTTTAGCGATAATGAAATTAGTATCGGTCTTATAGCAGAAAATGTTTTCCTCTTTAAGAAAAGCTACGAATTTTGCTTTCCTAGTCAAAGTAGATGCGAGTTCTTTTTTGAAATGACCGGCATTTTTAAGCGCTACAATACCAGCATACACAGCAAAATGATTCACAGCCCACGGCAGACGCAGTTTTAAAAGTTCTTTGATTACGGACGGATGAGCTATGACATAGCCAAGCCGAAGACCAGCCAAGCCGAAAGATTTGGAAAATGTTCTCAAAATAATTAAGTTGCTATATTTTGAAATCAAATCAACAGCTGTTATGCCGCTAAATTCCATATATGCCTCGTCGATAATTACAGGAATTTTATATTCGTAGCATTTTTTAACAAGTGCCGTCATTTGATTATGCGGAATCGATGATCCCAAAGGATTGTTGGGGTTGCACAAAAGCAACCCTTTTGTTTTTGAGGTGATAGCACTCAGGGTTTTTTCAAAAGGAAAAACGAATAAGTCGTTGTTTGTTGTGTACGCAATAATCTCTGATTCTGCCCCGATAAGCTTTAAAATCGAAAAATATACAAAAAAAGTCGGTGATGGAGCCACAACATGATCACCTTCGTTAAAAAATAAATTAAGGAGCATTTGAATGGCGTGATCAGAGCCGCTGGTGATAGATATGTTTTCTTTTTTTATCTGTGAATATTTTGCAAGAGCAGAGTTGAGCTCTTCGTACTCGGGATAAGCGGTAACAGTGAAGGCATCGAATTTTTTAAGCGCGGAAAGAATGGTTTTTGTCAAAGAGCCGTAACCTTCGTTTAAATCAAGCCGAATAAATGATTTTCTTCCAGTGGGAGGCTTCCAGGATGAAGAATCTGTGACGTGCTTTCTAATTAGCCTTTCGAGGTCTTGTTTTTGCATCTAATTATTTTTGACCCATTTTTGTTTTATGCCAGTCTGAAAATGGGTCGGATGTCCGTGCGGCCAGAAAATAATATGAGGCTCAACTTTGCCTGGCATCATATTTGCATTGTTCTTGTGTTCTGCGCTTTTTTCTATCAAACTCGCTGAAACCAGTTTTCTAACTTCCTGGCTTAGCCAATCAGACTCTGTTATTCCTGGTTTTAGTTCGATATTTAATTCAAGATACTCATCCTGTTTTTTATCATTTTTCGTGTACATTGTGAATTTGCCTGTTATATATTTTTCGAGGCCGTGATTTTGAAGTCCTGCTTTGACATATTCTGGATATATAATAGCTCCATAGAGTTTTACAGACAGATCTGTTCGTTCATATATATAAACGAAAGGCAGTTCAGAAACAGTGTCTTTGATACCAGCTTTTTCGATTTCTTCCCAAATATCGATTTTCTCTTCTTTGAACATTTGTTCGATATCCTTGAAGTCGTAAACACCTCCATTATCGCCGATTTCGTAGCGTACAAGCGGAAGCACGTTGTTGCCGCTGCAATAAATCTTTCGGTTTACGCTTTCAAAGTTAATGAACTGAGGTATATATTGGCATAATGTTGGTATGCGAGTTGCTTCAGTAAAGATCTTCCTATACAACTTTTTATTTTTAAGGGCTAGGCGGCGAATAAGTATACTAATAGGAGTTTCTTCAGCCATTGTGCCCAAGTCGGCAGAGCCGTATATATTTATTGTATCTCTGTATGGATCTTTCATACCAGTTTTTCTCATAATATAGTCCCGGAATTCTTCAGAAAACGATTCTGCTGCGAATACCATTTTTAAATTAAAATTCTTCCAATTAATACCGTTTTCTTTTCCTTCATCAATGACATCCTTCATAAACGGCGGATAACCGCACAAAATAACCTGATCATATTTAGGGCCGATGTTTTTTAAAGATTCAAAAATTTCTTTTTTGTTAACCCCAGGAGTCAAAATTGTCATTGGGTATCCTCTGCCGGAAATTGATTTGAATGCTTGGTATGTAATAACCCCTCCGATCCATACGCCCATGCCAAAACAGACTAAAACAAGAGTTGATTTTTTGGGGTCAATTTTCGCGTTTCGGAAAAACATTTGGTGGTATATAGATGATTGAGCATCCAGAAGTCCATTTCTTGGAAAATAAAATGGCCTGCCGGTTGAACCAGACGTCGAAGTTAATACTAGAGATTGTTCGGTTAATGATCCTGGCATGCAAAGTTTCTCCCAAGGATAGCTTCGGAGATAATTATCTTTGTTTACAGGAGGGATATTCTCAAACTCTTCAAGAGTTTTTATCTTATTTTGGTTGATTTGGGCTTTCTTTAAAAAATCTTTATAAGCCTTCACATTGTCAGCGCATATATGAAAAAGTTCAAGCAAATTTTTCGTTCTTTCTTTTTTCCAAAAATCGCTTTTTTTGCTATAAATATAATCTAATCGCTTTCCAGCAATTTGTTTAGGGAGCTTGCTTTCTCTCTCAAACAGTTCCGCAATATTTTGTTTCTCCTTGGCCATAATGAATTACTAATTACTTGACTGAAATATAATTATATCACACCAGAAAACATTTTTTGGCTCTAAATTTTTATTATTTTTTGCATTTCCTCGAGTTCCGATTCTGTTGTTATTTTGCCTCCCTTGGGATTTTTTAATTCTTTGTCATTGTTTATTGGAACCAAATGTATGTGTGCGTGTGGGACAGCAAAACCCTCAACGATCAGCCCAATTCTTTTGGCCCCAGTCACCTTTTGTAATTTTGGAGCGATTTTTTTAGCAGTCAAAAATAATTCTTGGTACCCATCATCAGAAATATCAAAGACATTATCAATGTGATTTTTTGGAATAAGAAGCGTGTGCCCAGGATTTATTGGATGAATATCAAGGAAAGCCAGGTGAGTTTCATCTTCCCAAACTTTGTGACTTGGTAATTCTTCTTTTACAATTTTACAAAAAATGCAATCATCCATTACATTATTATAGCTTAATTATTTTCTTTGGAGTCGTCAGCAAACTGTATGTTATAAAGTTTTTTGTAAGTTGGGCTTTTTTCTAAAAGCTCCTCGTGCTTGCCTGTGGCTTCAATCTGACTGTCTTTAAAGACAACAATCATATCAGCATGCAGCACCGTAGAGAGTCTGTGAGCAATAATAATTGAAGTTCGGTCTTTAATTAGAGCATCTGTAGCTTTGCTAATTAATTTTTCGCTCTCACTGTCCAAATGGCTTGTAGCTTCGTCCAAAATAAGGATCCTTGGATCGCGAAGTACGGCCCGCGCAATGCCAACTCTTTGGCGCTCGCCGCCAGAAAGCTTGATACCTCGCTCGCCCACAACTGTGTCGTAACCATTTTCTAGCTTTTGGATAAAGCCATCGGCAAGTGCAGTTTTGGCGGCGTTTTCGATTTCCATTTGATTTGTATTTTCTCTACCGTAGGCTATATTTTCGGAAACAGTTCTTGAAAACAAATCTACTTCTTGCGGCACCACAGCCATTTGTTCACGTAAACTTTTTTGCGTTACGTCGCGGATATCTTTTTCATCAATAATAATTTGTCCTTTTTGCGGATCGTATGATCGCATTAGCATATTTATAAATGTTGTTTTGCCGCTGCCCGATCTTCCAACCAAAGCTACGGTTTTTCCAGCCGGAATTACAAGATTTATACTTTTGAGTGCCCAATCCTTATTTTCATTATTTACTCCGTGATATGAAAAAGAAACGTTTTTAAATTCAATTTGCTTTTGAAGATACGGAAGGATTTCAGCCTCAGCTTTATCCGTAACATGAACCTCTTCATCCAAAACGGCAAATAATCTTTCTACTCGGGTGGCATTGCGCCGCATTCTTGGAAAAATTATCGAAAGCTGGGAGAGCGGCTGATATGCCATATTTTGAAGCGTAATAAAAAGCACAAATTGTCCGATTGAGGCTTGTCCAACAAGGACAAACCAGGAGCTCAAAATAAGCACAATCACTCTGCCAGCTGTTGCAATGGCTGTTTGGGTGTTTTCTACCACTCCCCACAGCCTCTCGGCGCTATACTGAATTTCTCGTGCTTTAGCCATAAGAACATGTTCGTTCTCCGTTTCGGTTTCTTCCTGGGAGAATTTTTTGACAGTCAGCACATTTCCAGCAACGTCGTAGAGCTCTTTTGAAATCATTTCAAAAACATCGTTTGACTCCTGTTCGATTTTGTAAATTTTGTCGGAAATTCTTTTGGTGCTCAAAAAATAAATTGGAAAAGGAATAAGCACAGCAATTGCAATCCAAACATTTTCATACGTTAATGCGACGAATGTGCCGATGAAAATTATTAAAGACGGCAAAAGCATCTGGCCGATTATGTCATAGAGAATTGAGTAGGCGGAGGTCGCACCCCTTTCAATTCGTCCGATAATTTGTCCACTTGAAGATTGATGATGGAATAAAGCATGAAGATCAAGATATTTTTCAAATGTTTCATTTCGTAATCGATCTTCTGTTTTTGTCACTAGTTTGAATAGGTGATAATTGTAGCTTGATTGAAAAATACTAGAAACAAGCGTTGCAAACAAAATTCCAATTGCAGCATAAACTAAGGTTAACCAAGGTACAGCGCCACCGATTTTTAAATAATTAGTCATCGCATCAATCAAGTCTTTTGAAATAAAAGGAACTACAAGGCTTGCTCCTTGAGATACGGTAATAAGAAAAATCAAAAAGATAACGGTCTTTTTGCGATCTTTAAGCAATGACAATATTCTTCTTATTGTTCCCTGCGGTTTCTGATCCATATTTTGATGGTTTATAATCCTTCCTTTTTTAATTCTTCAATTTGTTTTCTGCTTTCCTGAGAGAGTTTCTTAGGAATACTGATTTTGATCTTTAAGAACAAATCTCCCCTCTGATGTGTCCCAACAGGGACACCCTTTCCTTTTATACGAAGCATCTCGCCAAAGTTGATTCCTTCCGGAATTTTTACTTTCAGGCTGCCGTCTAATATTTCTATGTTATATTCGGCGCCCAGAAGTGCATCAGAAAGCTTTACATCCAAGTCCATAATCAAGTTTGACCCTTCCTTGAATATTTTAGGATGCTTTCTGACGTGAATTTTGACATATAAGTCTCCGGAAATTCCTCCGGCTTCTGCTTCACCAAAGCCTGTCAGTTTAATCATCTCTCCATTTTCAATACCGGCTGGAATTTGAATTTCAATTTCCCGCTGTTCGTTTACCACACCTTTGCCTTTGCAGACTTTGCATTTTTCTTTGGGAATTTTTCCCTTACCAAAACAGGTATCGCAAACTTTTGTGGTGCTTAGTGTTCCGAGAATTGATCGACGATTTTCTCTGATCGTTCCTTTCCCTGCGCATGTTGGGCAAGTAATAAATTCGCTTCCAGGTTCTCCACCGCCTCCCTTGCAATGATTGCAGATTGAAGTTTTGTCCAAAGATATTTTTTTTTCAACACCAAAAATTGATTCTTTGAAGTCAAGTTCAATGTCAATTGAAATATCTCTACCACGTCGCTGTCTTGCTCTTCCTCCGCCGCCAAATATATCGCCAAAAATATCTCCCAAATCAAACGACATTCCTTCACTAAAGTTACCAAAGTTGTTGAAATCAAATCCTTCAAATCCTGCACCCCCTTGTCCTTGAAACCCAGTACCATCGAAAGTTTTACCATACGTGTCGTATTCGGAGCGTTTTTTATCATCTGAAAGTACAGAATAAGCTTCACTTATTTCCTTAAATTTAGCTTCGTTTCCACCGCCTTTGTCTGGATGATATTTGTGCGCTAATTTTCGGAAAGACTTTTTAATATCTTCTTTGGAAGCGTTTTTTTCTATTTCTAATGTTTTGTAATAATCCTTACCCATTTCTCACTTTTATTTATTTTCTTCTTTAAACTCGGCATCCTTTGGGGGTTCTTGGTTCGGGTTCGCTCCACTTTCTGGCGGTGTCGTCTGTTTGCTCATTGCTTCGCCAATTTTTGAAAGCTCATTAGACAAAGCAGAAGCGGCGGATTTTATCGCTTCGACATCATCATTTTCTTTTGCTTTTGCAAGCGCAGTTTTCTTTTCTTCAACGCTTGTTTTGAGATCGGGAGTAATTTTGTCGCCAAAGTCCTTTAAGCTTTTTTCAGCGGTGTAAATCATCTGATCAGCAAGATTTCTTTCTTCAGCCAGAGACTTGATTTTTTCGTCAGCTGCTGCGTTTGCCTCCGCATCTTTTTTCATTTTTTCGATTTCATCCTTTGAAAGCCCTGAAGAGGCTTCAATTCTTATTGACTGTTCTTTACCAGTAGCTTTTTCTTTGGCTTTAACAGCAAGAATTCCGTTTGCATCAATATCGAATGTAACTTCAACTTGTGGAATTCCTCTTGGTGCTGGTGCGATGCCATCAAGAATAAATCTTCCAAGTGATTTATTGTCTTTTGCCAGTGCTCTTTCGCCTTGAACAATATGAATGTCCACAGATGTTTGGTTGTCTGCTGCTGTTGAGAATGTTTGGGATTTAGATGTTGGAATTGTTGTGTTTTTATCAATCAATTTTGTCCCCACTCCGCCAAGAGTTTCAATTCCCAAAGAAAGCGGAATAACATCCAAAAGTAAAATATCTTTGACATCCCCGCCTAAAATCCCTCCTTGAATTGCTGCTCCTGCGGCTACAACCTCATCCGGGTTTACGCTCATATTAGGCTCTTTGCCAAAAAAGTCTTTAACAGCTTTTTGAAGTGCCGGCATTCTTGTCTGTCCTCCAACAAGAATGACTTCATTAATTTCTCCGACTTTAAATGGTGAGGCTTCCATCGCTCGCTTTGTAATTTCCATCGCTCGTCCTACAAATTCTCCCGCTAATTCTTCAAGCTTTGCGCGATTCATTTTGATCAGCAAGTGTCTCGGGCCAGAAGCATCTGATGTCAAGAATGGAATATTTATTTCTGTTTCTGCCGCTGCTGAAAGTTCGATTTTTGCCTTTTCAGCTGCCTCATCAAGTCGCTGCAAAGCAAGCGCGTCACTGCGAACGTCAATTCCAGACTCCTTTTTGAATTCATCCGCAAGGAAATTTATAATTTTTTGATCAATATCTTTGCCTCCAAGGTGAGCGTCTCCGTCTGTGGATTTGACTTCAATTACATCATCTCCAACCTCAAGAATAGAAACGTCAAAAGTTCCACCTCCAAAGTCAAAGACCGCAATCTTTTCATCTTTCTTTTTGTTTAATCCGTATGCAAGAGCTGCAGCTGTAGGTTCGTTGATGATTCTTTTGACATCTAATCCCGCAATTTTTCCAGCATCTTTTGTTGCCTGTCTTTGTGAGTCATTGAAATATGCAGGCACAGTTATGACTGCTTCTGTGATTTTTTCTCCCAATTTTGCTTCGGCATCCGCCTTAAGTTTTTGTAGAATCATCGCAGAAATTTCTTCTGGGCGATACCATTTGTCAGCCATTTTTACTTCAATTCCGCCGTTTGCTGATTTCTGGATTTCAAAAGGCACTGACGCTTTGTCTTTCTGCACCCCCGGTTCGTCGAAAGTATGACCTATGAATCGCTTGATCTGATAAATTGTGTTTTTTGGATTTGTAACGCCCTGCCTTTTTGCCAAAAGGCCGACAAGCTTTTCTCCTGTTTTTGATTCTGCAACAATCGATGGAGTTGTTCTTGCACCTTCTGCGTTTTCAAGAATTTTTGGGCTCCCCCCTTCCATCACCGCTACGGCTGAGTTTGTTGTTCCTAAGTCGATTCCTATAATTTTTGCCATAATTTTTGTTTAATTAAGTTTAATAAAGCCTAAGTAAATAAAATTATCCAAAAGTTTTTATGGTACGGACATAATTTCTGCTGAAATTTGTCCTCGTTCTCGCGCCGTCGCGCTCCGAAAGCCCAAAAAACATTTGATAATTTTATTTTCTGAACGATTATAAATTAGGTCCTCTTGGAATAGAAAGATTAAAATACAAAATTGAATTATATGGAGAAGGAATAAATTTTGAATTTATTTTTTGATTGGCTGGTTCGATGTATTTTTTTTCAGTATTTGCTCCAGCAATTGCAAGAGTGTTTGATTCTATCGGTAAAGCAGTTTCAATAGCTGTTGAGGAAATGACTTTAGCTTTTACCCTACCATCCTCCAAATACACAAGAAAAAGGACGCGGAATTGAATTCCTTGAGGCGAGGTAATGATTTTTTCAACAAATTTTGACTGAGAAATTGTTAACATATGATGATTTTAGCATAACTTTACTCTTTTTTATACTCTCCAACTTTTACCTTGGGTGCTCGAAGTTCTTTTCCATTTAATGAATATCCTTTTTGTATAACATTTGTAATTATTTGGTCCATATCTTTTTCTTCAACTACCACATATTCAATCGCTTCATCGCGCATCGGATCAAATTTTTCGCCGACAGGATTTATTTCTTTGAGGCCGTCCTGTTCAAGAGTTTGTTTGAAGTGATTGTAGATGTATTCCACGCCAATTCTCCAGTTTTTATCCACTTTCTCCCAAGCTTCTTTGTTGCTCATTGCCATATCAAAACTTTCTAGAACAGGAATCAAACCATCAATCAGTCTTTCGCTGGCGTATTTTATAATTTCCTTTCTTTCAACTTCATCTCTTTTGCGCGCATTAATAAAATCCGCTTTGTCTCTTTGCCAGTTTGTCAGGTAGTCCATCTTTTCAGACTCGAGGAGTTTGATTTTTTCTTTTAGTTCCTTTATCTTGTCTTTTTCGTTATCAGAAAAATCAACGTCGTCTGAAGTATCATCAGTTTCCTCAATTTCTATTTCTTCTTTATCTTTGTTCATAGTAAAAGCATTGTAAAAGATTTAGCCAATATTGCAAGAAAAATTGAATTTTAATTTGATGTTATAATTTTTTTTCCTTGCGGTGTTGTCCAATCGGTAAATCTCCACCAATTAGGTGTAAATTTAAAGAATACAAACTTAGGATCTTTTGACTTTTCTTTTTTCTCTGGAAATTTTCCAAGATAAACGGAATCAAAGGTATCTTTTTCATCGTTTTTCAAAAGTTCTACAATTCCATCAAGTTGGAGGGTTTTCATATTATTTTCGTCAGAGCCTATCACAAAAGAAGCTCTGGCTTTTTCTCTGCCAAACAAAGCTTCTGCTTTACGATATTCACGATATGTTTCAAAGTAAAATACAAAAGGATTTTCTGTATGAGCAAAATGAACTGTTGCGGCATGTGGAGAACCATCAAGCATTTCCACTGCTATAACTCCAACACGCTGTGTTTTAACATACTTTAGTACCTCATCTGGTGTCTTAATCATTAATTAATTATAACAAAAATCCCTCTTTCGAGGGATTTGGAGATTAACGTTTACTCCACTGAGGAGCCTTGCGGGCTTTTTTGAGACCGAATTTACGTCGTTCTTTTGCGCGAGCGTCTCGGCGAAGCATCCCCTCTTTCTTTAGAGTTCCTCTTACGTTTGGAGTTTCTTTAACCAAGGCTCTGGCGATACCAAGCATCACAGCTTCTGCTTGAGAATTCATTCCTCCGCCAGAAACCTGCACAGATACAGAGATTTTGCTTTCAAGTTTTTTGATAGGACTTTCAACACTGTGCTGATGCTCTTTGACAGGAAAATATTCAGCAAGCGGTCTGTTGTTGATTATAATTCCGCCTTTTTCCTTGGAAATGCGGACTCTTGCGATTGAAGTTTTTCTTCTTCCAACAGCTTCAATGTAAGTCCCTTTTTCGCCATGAGTTTTTGTTGTAATTTTTGTAGGCATATTTTTTCCCTTTTAATCCTGGATTTTTAAATTCTTAATCATTAGTGAACGCAATTTGTTTTTTGGGAGCATTCCATAAACGGCTTTTTTCAAGACTTCAGATACGCCTTTATTAGTTTTTACAGTTTCCAAAGTTTCGACTTTAAGTCCTCCAGGATAGCCAGAATACCTTTTGTATGTTTTTTCTTTAGACTTTTTTTCTGTTATAGAAAGTTTTGAAGCATTTTCAATTGATACGGAAACCACAGAAACCTTATTTCTTGCAAAATCTGATTTTGCCTTTCCCATCAAAAGTGCCGCGGCTTCGCTTGCCACCCTGCCTATCTTTTTATTTGTTGCGTCTATTGTGTATTTCATCAGTTTAGTTCTACTTGTTATAGTCCTACAAATTCAATTTTCGCCATTGGGGCTGCATCCCCCATTCTTTTTGGAAGTTTGATAATTCTGGTATAGCCGCCCTTTCTTTCTGATAGCTTCATTGCGATTTCTTCTGTTAATTTTTTAACGACAATTTTATTTGAAAAATTTGATTCAAGGACTTTCTTTGAAGCAATGTCATTTTTGATTGCTTTTGTAACCATCTTTTCTATGAAAGGTCTAAGCGCCTTTGCCTTCGGTTCTGTTGTTTTGATTGATTTCTGGTCAATTAAGGCAACTGCCAGGCTTTTGAATAAAGCATTCCTGACATTTCTTTTCCTATTGAATTTTTTGTTTTTACTACCGTGTCTCATTTTATTATTTTAAATCCATACCGAGTCCTTTTAAAATAGTTTTTATTTCTTTTATTCCTTTTGTGCCTAACCCGTCAATTTCTGATAAATCCTTTTCTTTTTTTCTGGCCAAGCCGCCCACGGTTCGAATGTTTGCTCCGATTAATGCATTTATTGTTCTCTGCGACATATCTGCAGACTCAATTCTTGTTTTCATTATTTCATCCATTTCTTCCTTATTAACTGATTTTTCTTCAGGTTTTGTTTCTTCTTCTTTTTCTTCAACAAATCCGACAATAGCCTTCAATTGTTCGATCATAATTCGGATTGAATTCTCAAGGGCCTCTTTTGGAGAGATTGTTCCATCTGTTTCAATAAAAATTCTGAGTTTATTAAAGTCGGTGCGATTACCAACTCGCATGTTTTCCACATCATATCCTACTCTTCTAATAGGGCTAAATATTGCATCCATAGCGATTGTTCCGATATCAACTCTTTCCTTTTGGACTGCTTCTTTTGGAAGGTACCCGAGGCCTTTTTCAACTCTGATTTCAATGTCAAGATCAGTTCCTTTTTCGGTGATTTCAGCAATGTGCAGGTCGCCATTTATGATTTCAATCTGTCCTGGAATTTTGATATCGGAAGCTTTGATTTTTTTCTCACCGGAAACTTTAAGGGTCAAGCTTTGGGGTTCATCAGTGAGCATTTTCATTCTTAATTTTTTAAGATTCAGAATTATTGTTATTACATCCTCCTTAACACCCTTGATGGTTGAAAATTCATGATTAACTCCTTTGATCTTAATTGAAGTTATTGCCGCTCCCTCGATTGATGAAATGATAATTCTTCGAAGTGAGTTGCCTAAAGTATGTCCGTATCCCGGATATAGACCGTCAATTTCATAGGTACCAGAAATAGCATCTTCCTTGATGATTTTTGGTTTTGATGGGATTAGGATTTTTGTGTTCATATTTTTATATTTTAGACGAATTTATAAAGTGTTAATAAAATTAATCAAATAAGAATTAAACTATCTTCTGTAATATTCAAATACGGCTGACAAATCGTAAAATTCCTGGACAGGATCATAATGCGGAATACCATCCACAGAAACTCGTTTGCTTTTTCCGTCAATCTTGAGCCACGGTTGTTTAGCGGTTTCCTTAATTCTTTCTTCAATATTTATAAATGTGGATTTTTCAGAGCTCTCTTTTCTTATTGAAATAACATCACCTGTTGAAACCCTAAAAGATGGAATGTTTACTTTTTTGTTATTAACTTTGATGTGTCCGTGAGACACAAACTGTCTTGCCTGTTGTCTTGTAGAAGCAAGTCCTGATCTATAAACTGTGTTATCCAACCTAGACTCTAAGGCTTCGTATAAACTCTGATTTTGGTCCTTGCCTTTTTTTAAAACATTTTTGACATAATTTTTGAACTGCTTGTCGCTTATACCGTATGTAAATCTTACTTTTTGTTTTTCAATAAGCTGCGCTCCATATCCGCTTCTTGGTCTTGAAAACTTAACTATCCTTCTTTCTGCACGCGCTTGGTATTTTGGAGTTTGAGTTTTATCAAACACTCCGGCTCCAAGTCTTCTTGCTATTTTGTATTTTGGTCCAATTTTCATATATTTTTATACTCGCTTTATACTCTTCGGGGTTTAGCCGGTCTTGGTCCGTTATGAGGCACAGGTGTCATGTCTTTGATGGCAGAAATTTCAAAGGGGCCTTTTGATATAAAGCCCCTGATTGATGATTCTCTTCCAGATCCTACTCCTTTGACAACAACTGTTACCTGCTTCATTCCCATTGCCTGCGCCTTTTCGCCGATAACTTCTCCAACTTTTGCCGCTGCAAACGGTGTACCTTTCTTTGCTCCTTTAAATCCCATATTTCCGCTTGTGCCCCAAGCTAGGGTGTTCCCTTTTCCGTCAGACAGGGTAAGAATAGTGTTGTTGTATGTCGATTGAATATTTAAAATGCCAATATCAGCTCGTTTTTTAGATAAAGCAGAAGAAGGCTGTTTTGAGCCGTCCTTTGAATTTGATTCGTTTTTTACAATTCGTTTTTTGCCCATATTAAATTTATTTCTACTATTTTACTTTTTATCAGCCTTTTTTCTGCCGCTACCCATGGTTTTCTTTGGTCCTTTGAGCGTTCTAGCGTTTGTTTTAGTACGCTGACCTCTGACAGGCAGTCTTCTTGTGTGTCTTACACCTCTGTAACATTTGATTTCTTTCAAGCGTTTTATATTTCCGGAAACCTCTCTGCGAAGATCACCTTCAAGTTTGTATAATTCAACAGCTTTTCGGACTTTGTTTTCCTCGTCAGTGGTTATTTCTCCTGGTTTTTTTGAATGTTCAATGCCAGAGCTTGAAAGTATTGCTTGGGCTCTCGGTCTTCCAATGCCGTATATAGCTGTAAGAGCGATGTCAATTCTTTTATTATCTGGTATTGTTATGCCTAAAATTCTCATTTTGTTATTTATTTACCATGTTTTTACCCTTGTCTTTGGTTATGCCTTTTGTCTGCTTTGCACACGACTCTTACAACACCGTTTCTTCTAACGACGATGCATTTCGGGCACATTTTTTTTACAGATGCTTTGACTTTCATAAAAATAAAAAGTAAGCACAAATATACCAGAATAGCCTTTTAAAGTCAAAGGTTTTTGCTAGTATCTTCGCACTATCCTTGCTTTGCCGCCATATGGATCCATAACAAGATCTACCTTGTCCCCAATCAACACCTTGATCCTATTAAGCCTCATTTTGCCGGCAAGATACGCTAAGATTATTTCTCCTCCCTCAAGCTCGACTCTGAAAAGCGTGTCAGGTAGTGCCTCTACGACAGTCCCTGGTGTAATCTCTTTGTCTTTATTGCTCATGAAATGGATTAAAACATTCTACACCAATTTTGATTATAGGGCAAATCTATTTTATATTAATACTTATTTTACTGCTGTCATCTGGGATTTTAAGTTTCCAAATCGGTGTCAAGTTGATGCGCACAGTATCAACTCCAGGAATATTTTGCACTGCTTGAAGCGCATCTTCTTTAGATTTACCCAAGGCGGCTTTTAAAACATCTGCTGGATTTATCGCGGCATCAATAGTCAAGCTGCCATTCAAATCCATTGTAAGAGTGCTTGAGGCTTCGTTGTAAGATATTGTCTTTAGGTTTGAACTTAAAACTTTTACATCAGAATTTGAGAAAGGGTCATTTTGCGTTTCAGAAGATATGCTTTCAAAAATACTTTTAGCGTCCAAAGCGTAGGCTGTGATTGTTCCAGACATCTCTAAGTTTAGGCCGTCGGTGCTGGTGGCGGAAGTGCTGGTTGAAAAGTTTATTTGGTATGCTCCGTCGGGAATAACAAATTTTCCAGGAAGTTGTTTTGAAATTTTACTGGTCAAATCCGTTGCAATTTTGTTTTCAAGATTGGTTGATGCTGAATTCATTGAATCTGAGTCAACAACCGGCACAGTTCCGATTTCTCCTCCGGCAAGCGGCGTTTTGGATCTTGCGTAAATCTCAGTGTATTTGGATGTTCCCTTGAACGCCACAACATTCAGATCTATCAGTCCTTCATTATATTTGCTTCCCGGCTGATCTGCTGTTACGGCTGCTGTAATGCTTCCTGGAATGGTTTTTCCTCCGCTTATTGTTCTTGCCGGAACTGTTACTTCTGAATTTAATCTGAATATCAAGCCGTCAGAATCTGAATTCTCAAATCGAGTTGTTTTGATTAGTGTTTGCGATGAACTAGTGTTGTTATAAATAACAATTTGCCCTGAAGCGCTGGTTGAAACTTCTTTTTGGCTGGTTCCGGGAATAAATGTGCCGTTTTGTTCTGATAAAGTTACTACGGAATATCCGATTTCTCCTGTGCCGGGATTTTGTTTTGCTGTAATATTTTGCGGAACATCAAAAGTTACCTGCTTTGTTCCGACATCAATTGACGCATTGCCAAATACAGCAGTAACAACAAAAAATAAAACAATGACAGCAATTGTGGCTATTATCCAAATGGACTTTATATGCTTTTTAGGATTATCCGGAAATTCTCTGTCGTTTTCAAATTTTTTTATAGGAATTTCGATGTCCTCACTTTTTGGTTTGCGAGGCTCAATGCGCGGTGGTATCGGAATGTTTCTAATTGTTCGGAGCTCTTTTTTTGGGACTATGTCTCTAATTTCTTTTTTCATTTCAAAATGTTACCCATATTATAAACCCAAAAATCGTTTTTGATAAATACCTGAACAAAGTCTTTGGTGCCATTTCTGTTGATATAAGGATCATTCAAAATTCCAAGCCAAATCTTCTGTTCTTCTGCTGGCGCAATAACTGCCACCGAATCAATATTTCTTGAAGTTTCCTTTAAGCATTCAAAAAAGCCGTCTTTAATGATTTTTACAACAAATGACTTAGCCTGATCTAATATTTTTTCAATTTCCTGCTTTTTGCTTTCTTCCAAATGTCCTTCTAAGAACATTTTTATCATTGATTCCGCAGAATTGGAATCCTTTATTTTGTTATTTTCCAAAAGAGTTCGCAGAAAGTAGTTTTTTCCAACTGGCGCGGATAACGATTTAATGACAGTTCTCTTTTCGATTAGGCAAATATCGGTGATTTCATCCTCAGGAATTAAAAGTATAAATTGCTCAGCAGAAATTTTGTCTGCAATGGTCTGCGCGCAAAGCGTAGGCAACGTGGTAAAAGTATTTGGCAAGAAAAAGAAACTTTCCAATTCCTTTTTGATTTTTGAAATAAATATAGGATCAACCAGATTGAATATTGCTTCGGCGGATATCACAGAGGCCTTTTTGCCAGAAAGAGCTTTGATTTTGTAGCCATTGGCTTTGATCCAAATCAGCTGCTTTTCGATAACTTGGAGGTTTGGGTTAAGTTTGGAGTTTTCTTTTTCAAGCTCGGCTATTATTTCTGAGTCGTTAATGAATGAAGATTTGTTTTTCTTGATTCTTATTTCAATATTTGAAGATGTGTACCAAGCAGCTCCGATAACAAACACTATTTTTTCAGGGTGAAAATTATTTTGGTTACAAGCAGAAGAAATCTCAGGTAATAATTTTCGGAGCGTTTTGAAAAATTCTTTTTCTAATTCCTTCGAATTCGGCTCACTGATAAAATCAAAATCTTTCTCTGTATAAAAAATAAGTTTTGGTTCACGACGCGCTCGGACATCCAAAACAGCGGCCTTGATATGCCCGCTGTCCAAAAGCACAGCCAGAACTTTTTGATCTCTCTTTGATTCCGAGAAAAATGACATAGAGAAATTATAACAAATGAAACCTAAAGTTGCTTTACAGCTTCTTCTAGAAAAGTTTTATCACGAGCAACAATAAATGGCCCGTTATAATCCCTTGGAATATTTTTTGAAACCAATTCTATTGCTTCTGATATTGGAACCCAAATTGGTGCTATAAAACCTTCATCAATTTCATGTTTGGTAAAATCTGTTTTACCTTTTTCTCCTATCACTTTTGCAATAAAACAATAAGAAGTTTGTTTTAGAGAAGATTGATTCGCTCTGAATTCAAGAATTTCACCAAGTTCTTTTATTATTTCAATTTCACAACCGATTTCTTCCATACATTCTCTTTTTGTTGCATCAATAATTTCTTCGCCATCTTCAATGCCTCCACCTGGAAGCTTATAATAATTATGTTTCGTTACTGGAAGCAAAGCCACTAAATTATTTTCATCAAATACCACAGCTCTTGCAGCCCGCCTAACCCTAAAATTGGAGGCTTCTTTTTCTGTAACATTTTCCGGGTTTATTGTTGCTAGATGTTTCATTTATTTAATATTTATCCCACCCAAACTCCGAGTAAAAAATTCCTTTCCTGTAGCATTCGATGGCTTCTCTGATATATGGAATAGTATTATCCGGTAAATTACTGATATCAAACCAACTAAGATCACTACATTTGTTTGGTTCGGTGTTTGTGATTTCTCCTTTCCATTTTTTTGACTCAAAGAAGAAATCTATTCTTTCGTCATTACCTATTCTGTGCATTACTACTTTTAAGTCTAAATCATTCGGATCAATGTCCACTCCGCTTTCTTCTTTTGCTTCTCTGGCAGCTGCAAAAGTCATAGCTTCGTTTCCATCTACATGTCCTGCAACAAGACTATAGTTTCCATCTTCATATCCTGTATTTGTTCTGCGAAGAAGCAGTGTCTTTTCTTCTTTTCTGAAGAACAAGTAAACTGATGCAATTAATTTAAATTTTTCTTTCACGTTATTTTATTCAAATCACCATTTAGTATAACCGGTTTCATTGCTTCAAGCTCATCACGGTAAGATAAATTTGGTAGAGGATTCAATATATAAATTAGTTTATCAAGTACATGCGCAAATCCCATTTCAAGAAAAGTATTACCACCAATGTATCCTTCAATCCCTTTCTTTTCTTCATTAATTACGAGTACTAAATCGTAGTCTTTCATTTTCTCGTAATAATCTTTTATTAGATTATTGTCTATTTTATTTTTTACGCTTTCCTTTGGATTTGCATGTGTGTAATTGTTGGCGACATATCTTTTTACACCCCAAGGAATTTCTACTTCGAAACCTTTTTGTTCTAATTCTTTCTTGATGCGGAGTACCTTATCGGCCGCTGATATTGAACAACAAATAATTATTTTTTTCATTAAATTATTTTTTTAATGCTACTCCTTTGTAACGATAAAAAAGTGGTCTGAACTCCTCTTCTGACTTTTCAAGACTTAAAATCTTAAAACCAGCACCAGTGATCAAGTCATCCATCTTTCTATCCAGATTACATCCTCCTGCATACCATTTTGAAAAAGGGTTACATATTTTTTGTAATCTACCATTAATTTTTTTTGGCGATAGGCCGTGCTCGATGAAAAATAATTTTCCTTCTGGTTTTAGGACTCTTATTAATTCCTTTAGTGCTAATGGCAAGTCTGGAATACTACATAAACTCCAAGTAGAAACAATTGTATCAACACTATTCGAAGCCAAAGGAACATTTTCAGCAGATACATTCAAATGTTCAACTGGAAATTTAGCAGTACGGATTCTCTCTTTGGCAAGATTATATAATTCAGAAGAGGGATCAATAGCATATAGCTTTGAAACATTTTTATAGAAAGGAAGATTTAATCCTGATCCAAAACCAACTTCAAGCACAACTCCAGAAGCATCTTCTACCACATCTGCTCGGGTTTTTTCTGTATCTTTGTCATCCATCTCGTAGTTCAGTAGTCTGGGTAAGATGTATTTATTGTAGAGGTTCATAAATTTTACTCCAACACCGCTTTTATTCTTCTAACTCCTTCGCTTACAGCTTCTTCTTTTTGTATTTTGAAGGTGCCTTTGAGTTCGGAAGTGTTTTTGACATGTGGGCCGCCGCAGAATTCTTTGGAAAAAGCGTGTTCCAAATCATTGCCAATATAATACACATTTACTCTATCTCCATATTTGTCTCCAAAAAAGTGCAACGCGCCGGTTTTTTCAGCTTCATCCTTTGGCAGATTGATTAAATTCACAGGCAAAGCCTCGAAGATTTTTTCATTTACGATTTCTTCGACCTTTTTTCTTTCCACATCTGTCATTTTCTTTGGATGAGTAAAGTCAAAGCGGAGGCGCTCTGGTGTGATGTTACTTCCCTTTTGTGACACGTGATTTCCCAAAACTTCTCGCAGTGCTTGATGAAGCAAATGTGTGGCTGTGTGATATTGAATTGTTTTTTCGTCTGTTCCGCCAAGTCCGCCTTTAAACTTTTTCTCTGCGCCAGCGCGAGAAAGTTCTTGATGTTTTTTAAATTCTTCTTCAAATTGCTTGTCATCAATTGCAATCCCCTTTTCCTTTGCTAATTCTTTTGTCAATTCAAACGGAAATCCGTATGTAGAAAAAAGCACAAATGCTTCCTTACCAGAAATTCCGTCAGAATATATTTTTTCAAATTGTTTTATCCCATCTTTCAAAGTTTTTCTAAACTTCTGCTCTTCTTTATCAATTTCTGTTTTGATTGTTTCTTTTTTTTGTCCAAGTTCGGGATAAACATTTTTATATTTTTCAATCACACTATCCGCAATCCAAAAAAGCGAGCTACGCTTCATTCCCAATTTGTCTGCGTGCAGGACTGCCCTTCGCAAAAGCCGCCGCAACACATATCCTTGATCGGTGTTTGATGGCGCCACGCCGTCGCCGATCAAAAAAACCGCGCTGCGAATATGGTCTGCAATTATCCTTTTGGATCTGCCAAGTTCTCCGTCTGCTGTGGAAAATTCATTTATTTTTTCAATAATAGGAACAAATAAATCAGTATCAAAAACAGTTATCTTGCCCTGCACAACTGTCGCGACTCTTTCAAGGCCAGAGCCAGTGTCAACGTTTTGAGATCTTAGTTTACCGATTATTTTGCCGTCTTTTTTCTCATATTCCATAAACACATCGTTCCAAATCTCGATTATTTCTCCCTTGTCATCCATTTTTACAAATTGTTTGGGCGTCAGGCCGTTTGTGTGCTTGCCGCTTGGGTCGTAAAACATTTCGCTGTCTGGGCCGCACGGGCCGTTATCTCCAGGACTCCACCAATTATTTTTGGCTGGCAAAAAGAAGATTCTTTCTCCCTTGATTTTGTTTCTATCAAAAATTTCCTGCCAGATTTTTGCAGACTCTGTATCGCGCGGAGCGTTATCGTCCCCTTCAAAACAAGTTATGTAGAGCCTGTTTGGATCCAAACCAAAACCTTCTTTCTTTGAAGTCAAAAGTTCAAAGCTCCAATTGATTGCGTCTTTTTTAAAATAATCTCCCAAAGACCAATTGCCAAGCATTTCAAAAAAAGTCAGGTGGCGATTGTCGCTGACTTCTTCAATATCATTTGTGCGAAGGCATTTTTGCACGTCCGCAAGCCTTTTGCCTTTGGGATGAGGCGTTCCAAGCAAATAGGGCACAAAAGGCTGCATGCCTGCGGTATTAAAAAGCACCGAAGGATCATTCTCTGGCACCAAAGGAGCGGAAGGAATAATTGCGTGCTCCCTTTTTTCAAAAAATTTTAGGAATCTCTGGCGGATTTCTTCGGAATTCATGCCAATAAATGTAGCATATTTAGTTTTTATTTAAAATTCTTCAATATTTCAAAATCTTTTAGC
This sequence comes from uncultured bacterium, assembly GCA_963766885.1. Taxonomy (GTDB): domain Bacteria; phylum Patescibacteriota; class Minisyncoccia; order Phycocordibacterales; family CAIRYW01; genus CAIRYW01. The sequence continues at coordinate 89,934 of CAVYBO010000002.1, forward strand.
AGAGTTTCTCTCATACCACCGTTGTAGAGCGCTGCAGCAGGATGATAAAAAGGTATTATTTTTATTTTCCCAAAACTTGCATCTGCTTCGTAACTTTTGCCATGGGCTTTGGAAATTGATTCAAGGTCAAGAAACAGCTCAAATTTTTCCATTATGTATTGCATTGAAAATCGGCCGAGCGTTGCAATTACTTTGGGCTGGATTATCTCAATCTGTCTATCAAGAAATCCTCCATAAGAGGCAATTTCTTCTGGAGTCGGGTCTCTGTTTTCTGGCGGACGGTCTTTGACTATATTTGTGATGTAGACGTCTTTTCTATCCAATCCAACATGATTTAAGAGTTCATCTAAAAATTTGCCCGCAGCTCCGCAAAACGGCCGGCCTTTTTCTGCTTCATTCTTTCCTGGCGCTTCCCCAACAAACATTATTTTGGCAAAGTGACTTCCCTCTCCAAGCACTGGAAAGTATTTATTTTCTGTTCGGTATTTATACAAAGGCAAAGTTTTAAGTCCCGCAACTTCATCGCGAATTACTTTGAGTTTCTCTCTTCTTTCAGCGGTTTGTTTTTCTTGTTCTTTTTCAGATGGCATTTTCTCTCATCAAAATTTCTCTTTTGTTTTTGCCTTGAAGACCGTTGTATTTGCCAATTTTGCCGTCGGAATTTATTACTCTGTGGCACGGTACGTTTTTGTCTTGATTTGCTTTCATAATATTGCCAACAACTCTAAAAGCGTTTGGAGATCCGGCGCGCTTTGCAACTTCCTTGTAGCTTAAGGTTTTGCCTTTTGGAATTTTCTTTACGATTGCCAAAACTTTTTCTTTAAAAGAGGGTTTCTTTGATTTCTTCTTTATTTTTGTTGTCATTGTTTTCTTTTTTAGATTTTATAAATTTGTTTGATTCTTCTGCGGCAAATTTTCTATATGCGCAGTATTCGCAGGTTTCTGACGGCTCTGGAATTCCTTTCTGTTCCAAAAGTTCTTTGATTTCTAAAATCTTTTTATGAACCCAAGAATCATCCCCTTTATGTGCAATTAATGTTACATCAAACTCCAATTTGCCGTCAAAAGCTTCCTTGTCTTTTCTGCCGTTTACGTATACGAAATAGCCAGTATCTGAAACTTTAAATCCTTTTTTGCGAAGCAGCCACTGGTAAACTTCCATCTGCCTTTTGTACTGTGTCTGCCACTTTGTATCGTCAAGCGAATCCATATTACCGTCTTTGCTTGTGGCTTTGTAATCAACGACAATCAGATTGCCTTTCTTGTCCACCCACACATCATCAATTGCTCCAGTGATAAGCATACCGGTTTCTTGGTCTTTGTATTGAATGCCGACAAAATTTTCTCTCCATTTGTCCAAATCTTCGTGGCTAAGCGGAATTGCATCAACGCCATATTTTTTCATTAATGGATGCGATTCATTCTTTGCTCTGTGAATGTCAAATTCTTTTTTCAAAAGGGCGTCAACTGCGATGTTTAGTGTAAAAGACGGTCCTTTTGGCCTGCCGATGCCGAACTTATTGTCAATATAGAAGCATCTTGGACACTCCATAAATAAATCAATTTTGGAACGGGATAATTTCCAATTATTGCCGCCGTAATTCCAGGCAACACCTCGAATTTTGGGTTTGGATTCATAAGACATTAGGCTCATTCTATCACGCCGCCGCCGAGGCAGATATTTTTGTCGTAAATTACCACTGACTGCCCGGCGGCTGCTGTTTGTGGCTTTTGGAAAACCACACCAAATACATTGTTTTTTTGCTCAATTTTTACATTTTGCAGTTTTTGATGATAGCGAATCTGCGCCTGGTATTTTTTGTTTTGTTTCGGCATTTCGTTTATCCAATTTGTGTTTCCAATCAAAACCCTTCTTGAAATTTTATCTGACTCTTCCTTTAAATCCGCTTTAATTCCCACAGTAATTGTGTTTTTGGAAATATCTTTGTTGATTATATAGAGCGGCTTGTCATGATCTGTCTTTGCGGTGATTACAAATCCATGCCGCTCGCCTATTGTATAAAAAACAGCGCCATCGTGATGTCCTATAACCCTTCCGAATTTGTCCAGAACATCTCCTTTGTTAATTTCTATATAATGCGACAAAAATTCCTTCATACTTATGTTGCCAATAAAGCAAATTCCCTGGCTATCTTTTTTTTCTGCGTTCGGCAAACCGATTTTTTTGGCAATTTTGCGCACTTCTCGCTTCTCCAAGTTTCCAACCGGAAAAATAATTTTAGAAAGCTCAAATTGGGTTAAAGTCCAAAGAAAATAACTCTGCTCTTTTTCCTCATCAAAGCTTTTAAGCAAATCAAACTTTCCGCCTTTTTCTTTTATCTGAGCGTAATGTCCTGTAGCGACAAAATCCGCTCCCATAGAAATTGCTTTTTTGAGAAAAGCGCCAAACTTTATTTCCCTATTGCACATTACGTCTGGATTCGGAGTTCTGCCTGCTTTGTATTCAGAAATCATATAATCCGCAACACTTTCCTTATATTCTTTTTCCAAATCAATTGTCACAAAAGGAATTTCCAAATGGGCTGCGGCGCGCATTGCATCGCGCCGCTCTTCCTTCCAAGTACACTCCATCCATTCAGGCTGCCAAGTCTTTATAAAAGCGCCAACAACATTAAATCTCTGCTTTTTTAGCAGATATGCAGATACAGAGCTATCAACTCCGCCCGACAGGCCGACAAAAACTGTTTTATTTTTTATCATTTTAATTCAAATACTTTGCCACGTTTGCTTTGTGTTCGGCAAATGTAACCGCATAATGCACGTTTCCATCTGTCCCTGTCAAGAAATACAGATAAGCAGTTGTCTTCTTCAATACCACAGCATCATAAGCCGCATTAAGAGCATCAAGTCCCGGGTTTGAGATTGCAGTCGGCGGAAGTCCGACATTCAGATAAGTATTGTAAGGAGAATTTATTTTTAGGTCAGCAGGCGCCAAAGAGTCCGGATCTTTGCTCAGAGCGTAGCCGACCGTTGCATCAGATTCAAGAGGAATATTATTGTTCAATCTGTTTTCAAAAATCTCTGCAACAGTTTCCATATCAGCTGGCTTTTGAACTTCCTTTTGGACAATAGAAGCAATGGTTACCACTTGTCCTTCGGTATTTTTATTCAAAGCAACAATTTTTGGATTTTCAGATATGAATGTTAGATTTAGTTTTTGAACAATGTAGTTTTCAGGGGTTCCGGGGACAAAGAAATATGTATCAGGAAACAGATAACCCTCCAAGGGCTTTGCATCAGCCAAAAAAGTAGTTTGATTAAACCCGGGCAAATCTGGGGTTAGCCGATTTGCCATATCTTTAGAAGTGAATCCTTCTGGAAAGGTTATTTTAACTTTTGGAATTCCGTAATTTCCTACTGCAATTTTATAGGCAATACTTAAAATATCGTCGTAACTTTTAAATTTATAGGGCCCCTCAATTACTTTGCCTTTATCTAAAATTATTGAGGAGATGTCAAATAAAGACGGAGACCAAATAATGCCACTGGCGTAAAGTTTTTTGCCAACGGTTTTAATAGTGTCTCCTTTTTCGACAAAAATCTTATTTCGCGAATTAAGATTTGGTTTGGGCATCAAAACTATAAGCAGTAAAAAAACAAAAATTATAAAAATAATTTTGAAAACCAATATAAAAATTTTCATAAACTCGGTATTGTAATCAAAAGGAGTATTTGTTTGGCTTTCTTCCATCTTAATTATATTGGAAGATTTGAAGGAGCGTCAGATTTTTTGGCTTCTATTCTTTGAATTGTCGGGGTCTTGGCAACTTCTCCTGGGAAGTGATAGATCGTAGCTAGACTTTCTGTATTCATTGTAAAGAAATGCATTTTAAATGGATCGTGAAAAGCTGCTCGAAGCTGGAACGTCTCAAGAGCGTGGTGTTTTTTGTGGATTAATTTTTTTCCCGAGAGATCCTGCCAGGGATATTTGAAGCTTGTTTCATGGTCGTTTTCAAAACTGTTTAAATGCGCGGAATTGTATTGTTTGAATGAGCCGTTAAAACCTGCGATGCTTGATTCGTTGAATTTATCTACTGGGGCTAAATATATTCCTCTGATACAGGTGTCGAAAGCCAACTTAGAGATATTCTGCTGAATGGAATCTATAACTTCTTTATCCTTTTTTGAAAGAGCTGAGCCTTCAATACTGATTCCATTTAAATCAGTTTTTCCGCTTTCCTTTAATTTTTTAACTTCCTCTTTTCCATGGTAAGTCCAGTCTACCTTTTCAAACCAGGTGCCTGGCTTTTGGCGCTCTTTTTTGTGAGCTCGAATTATAATTTGCAACCACGCCTCCTCTCCTGCTCGTAAAGATCCCATATATTCGAGAAGCGGTGTCATGGGATCGATTTTAAATTCCTCATCAGGATTCTTGTCCATCCCATAATAAATATAGGAAAGGATCGGGTAATGGTCGGCTTTTGAAAGCCTGAAATTTGAGCCCCATAAATCAATTTTCCTTTTATCAAAATGCGCACGCTGCGTGTAATCCTTCACTTCAGAAACTTCAACATCCGGAAATTGAGCGTATATTGATGAAACAACAAAATCTTTCCAAAATTTCCAAGTCCAAATATAGAAGTGAATTTCTCCGCCAAATGAAGCAATTTCAAGTGAGAACCAAGGACGCACTTTTCCGTTAACGTATTTTGCTATCCATGTGCTTTCGCCTTTGGTCTGATAAAGCGAAGAGAGAAAAAGCTCCATTGCCAGCGGAGATTTTGGCAACAGTTTTGAAAGCTTTACTTCCAAAATGCAGGGTTCTTGAGAAAGGATAAATTTATTTCGCTTGTAGGAAAGATAATTTTTGAAGCAGAGGCTCAAAAAAACAATTGGCCCAAAAAGTATCGCCAAAAGCCACGCGTATCCAATAGCAGAAGTTATAATGTCCTGAAAAGGGCTAATTAAATTCGCATTCATTAAAATATAATAACATCTATCTATAAATGCAGAAAACTGAAAAACTTATTTTGCCAAACCGTATCTGTTTTCTTTGTCCTTCTTAAAATACTTGGAATTTTGAAGATTAACCATAATCGTGTTTTCCTTGACATATCGTTCTTTCATTACTTTTTCAACAATTTCCTTTTTGGTCAGAGGACCGTTTTTTTCTAGAATCTTTTTGATAACATCTCTTACGATGCCGTTAATATAGCCCCACTCAGTAAGAGCATAAAGTCCTCGTCCGACTAGTACGAAGCGCGGGTCTTTTATCAGTTCGTTGTGTGTTGTCGCAACATGGGCTTTTTTAGAAAACATTTTTTCTATGGATTTTGCCACCTCGCTAAAATGAATCGGAGAGCCGTGTTTTCTAATTGCGAGGTATGCGTAATCTCTGATGCCTTTTACCGAAACATTTTTAGAATCTGCCATTCCCCATTCTCCCAAAGGATTCTTGCCGATTTTTTTAGATATTGAAAGCCAGCGCTTGAGCACTTCGGCATCGCGATAATTTTGGTTGATGTCTTCCAGGTGTTTGAGAAATCTCTCAATTATTTCCGATTCCGGCAAAAGTTCGTCGTCAGAAAGCGATTTGTATAATTTTTTCAGCGCTTCTTCAACTTTTCTTGCGTCTGGGTCGCTTATATGCCACCGATGCTTAAAGTCTTCGTCTTCTTTAGAACGCTTGAACATATCTCCTGCCACCAAAAGAAAATAAAGATGGTTCTGAAGAGATTTGTCTTTTGGCGCCATTAAATTTAGAAAATCTTCTTCTGCAATGATGCCGCCAAGAGACGAAATTTGAGATTTGAGTTTTTCAAAAATTTCCGATGATTCTTTGTAGGTTTTGGACTTTCTTATATTCGCAAGAGCGGCGTTTTCGATTTGTCTTACACGCTCCCTTGTTATGTGATATTTCTGGCCTATGGCTTCCAGCGTATTTTTTTCTTGGTCTTTTCCAAGCCCGAATCTTGATATCAGAACATCGCGTCCTTTTGGAGTTATTCCGTCGAGAAGTTTTTTAACTATTGATTTTGGCTTGAAGTCTAATGTAGCCATTTTGAAGGTTTTAATCGTTTAATCTAAGCTGTTACCTATTATTTCTATCATTGTTAATAATTAAAGTCAATAGCATCAGTTTTTAACCACAAAATTGACTATTTTGTTCTTCACTACTATCGTCTTTATCACATTTTTTCCATCAATTTTTGTGGCAATTTGTGGCAGTTTTTTTATTTTTTCCAAGACAATATTTTCTTCAGCATCTTTTTTCACCTCTATTGTTCCTCTTGTCTTGCCGTTGATCTGAATTGCTATTGTTACTTGCTCATTTTCAACTATTTTTGAATCAAAATTTGGCCATTTTGAGGCAAAAATAGAATTCTTGTTACCAATCTCCTTCCATAATTCTTCACAGGTGTGTGGAGCAAATGGAGAAAGGATTATTAATAATTTTTCAAAAGATTTTTTAGTAATTGATTTGTGCTCATAGATACTATTTGTACAGATCATAAGTGCAGAAATTGCTGTGTTGAATGCCGTGCTTTCAATATCCTCGCCGACTTTTTTGATTACTTTATTGATTGCGATTGTTACTTCTTTGGGTTCGCTTTTTGTAATCAATTCTTTTATTCCAAAAACTCTTTCAATAAATCTTCTCGCACCGATGATGCCTTTGTCATTCCATGCAATCTGAGCTTCGTGCGGGCCGAGGAAGGCCATATAAACTCGCATGGTGTCTGCTCCGTAAAGTTTGACGATATCATCCGGATTGACCACGTTTCCCCTGCTCTTGCTCATTTTTTCGCCATCTGGACCAAGGATTATTCCGTGAGGAATTCTTTTGGTAAAAGGTTCTTTGGCCGTGACAAGTTTTTGGTCATACAAAAATTGATTCCAAAATCTTGAATACAAAAGATGTAGAGTGGTGTGTTCCATTCCACCCAAATAAATATCCACAGGGGTCCAATATTTTTGTTTTTTAATGTCAGCAAATTCCTTTGTATTTTTTGGATCAGTGTATCGAAGCCAATACCAAGAACTTCCCGCCCACTGCGGCATTGTGTTTGTTTCGCGCTTTGCGTTGCCTTTGCATATTGGACATTTCGTATTTACCCATTTATCAATTTTAGCCAGCGGCGATTCGCCTGTGCCTGTTGGTTCGTAGTTTTTTACCTTTGGTAAGATCACAGGCAAATCTTTGTCAGGTACGGGCACAGCGCCGTGCTTGTCGCAATGAATTACAGGAATCGGCTCGCCCCAATATCTCTGGCGGGAAAACACCCAGTCGCGAAGTTTATATTTTGTAACAATTTTTCCTCCTACAAATTCTATAATTCTTTTAATCGCTTCACCGCTTGAAAGTTCCGAAAAATTTCCAGAATTTATAACTTTACCTTTGCCTGTGAATATATGATCTTCTTTTGAGTTAAGCGCTCGCCAGATGGCCGATATTTCTCCTACAGGATTAAATGATTTTGGTATTGATTCATATGGAACCCAAGAAATACTGTGCTTGGATTTTTCTTCATCATTTATTTCGTCATGAAGATCATCTGCTAAAACTAATTCAAAAACATGCATATGCGCGTACCGATTCTCATCTTTGTGCTCGGCATACCATTCAGAACGCATTTCATGTCCAATGCGTCTAATTGATGAAAAGTTTTTATAACCAGTTTCTTCATAAACTTCACGTTTTACTGCATCTTCAAGATTTTCATTATTTTCGGCACCACCAATTACAAAAGTTTTCCATGGAAACTTTTTCCAAACAATCTGGAGGACAGCATTATTTTTTAAATTTCTTACAATCCCCTGCACAACTATTCTCGGAGCATTTTGTTTGTCTTTTCTTGGAGGATTTTTCTCATCAATAAAATGTTCAGCGACAACTTGTCTTATTGGCAAGTTAAATTTCTTTGCGAATTCAAAATCTCGTGTATCGTGCGCTGGCACAGCCATAATCGCTCCAGTTCCGTAACCACCAAGCACGTAATCAGCAACAAAAATTGGAATTTCTTTTTGGCTTGCTGGGTTTATTGCCTTTACTCCTTTGAGTTCCACTCCAGTTTTTTCTTTTCCTTCAGAGGTGCGCTCTATTTCAGATTTATTTTTTACTTGCCTAATATATTTTTTGACCTCTTCTTTATTTTCAAGGACGTTATGTTCGTTGTCTGTTGCAAGTGTGACCCACAAATGTTCTGGTGCAAGCACTAAATACGTTGCTCCAAAAATGGTGTCGGGACGAGTGGTAAAAATTTTTAGATGGGCTTTCTCTCCGTTTGGTCCTCGTCTTTTATTGTCGTCAGGATTTTTTTTGAAATCCAAGTAAAAATCAATTTCTGCCCCTTCTGATTTACCAATCCAATTCTCTTGCTGGATTTTTACAGCTTCCGGCCATTCTGGAAGATGTTTTAATCCTTCCAAAAGCTTTTCTGCATAGTCAGTGATTTTCAGATACCACTGACGAAGTTCTTTTTTCTCAACGGGTGTTCCGCAGCGTTCGCATTTACCGTCAATTACTTCTTCATTTGCAAGCCCTGTTTTATCTTTTGGACACCAATTGATCAAGCCTGTGGCTTCATACGCCAAACCCTTGCTCAAAAGTTCCAAAAATATTTTCTGCGTCCACTTATAATATTTTGGATCGCTCGTATTTATTTCTCTTGACCAATCAAACCCTGTGCCCCAACTCATGAGCTGCTTTTTGGCATTTGCAATATTTTTTTTAGTAGAAACTTCTGGATGGACTTTGTTTTTGATCGCATAGTTTTCGGCGGGTAATCCAAAAGCATCCCAACCAATTGGATAAACAGTATTTAATTCTTTCAGTTTGTAATATTTTGACATTGCGTCTCCTGCAAGATATGGCCGAAGGTGTCCCATATGAAGTCCTGCTCCAGAAGGGTATGGGAATTCAATCAAAACATATTTTTTCTTACCTTTGTTTTCTTTACTATTTTCTTTTGCCTCAAAAACTTTTTTGGATTTCCAAAAGTTCTGCCATTTCTTTTCAATTTTCTTCGGATCGTATTTATTCATTTATCCTTGAATTTTGTTTCCAAACTTTTTTATTGAGAACCAAATTAATGCTCCAAGCGCAACCGCCAAGACAAAAACTTTTACCAAGCTGTTTGCATAACCCCAATATCTAATTGAAGCGATTAGAAAATCTAAAACGGCGCCGAGCGATAGTGCAATAGACAAAACTTCTGAACCGTGGAAAAACAATGCTGCTGCAAATGTGATTACGCCCAAAGTAACAAGAGAAATAAAAATATCTCTGTCGTATGAATTCTGCGCATTTTCATATTTTTTCTCACAAGTATATGTTGGATTGCAAGAGCCAGTTGGTGCCACGTTAATCTGTTTTAACCCCAAAGCAGTTGGATTAAAAGATGGGCCAGCAGGGCTGGGTGTTGGATACTGTGTCCAAGATCCTCCTACTGCGATACAAGTTTGTTGTGTTGTTGGTGTGGTGTTGACCTGTTCTGTCGGGCAAAAATCATTATATTGCGGAGTTGAAAAAACCAATGAGAGAGCGTAATTATAAAAAAGATTAAGGACAATAACTATTGCAATAACTAGCGACCATTTAAGAACCTTTGAATTGTTTTTGGTTTGATCCATATTTTGCTGTTTCTTTATTGGTTTTTTATTGCATGATTTTACAATAGAAACTCTACTTTATCCACTTTTCTTATAATTGATTTTTAAATTATAAGTTCTAGAATTGTGCTGAACCTTGTTTTTTATGCCAAACCAAGTCCAGTCTTCCCAAAATGATTCTATCAGAACACATTCTCAACCAGAATCGGACACAGGTTCTCTGCATCCAGAAGACCTCTATCAAAACTACTACTTTTTGAAGATGGTTGCAGAATACCACGGCGCGGAATTGCGCAAATCGCCCGATTTCACAATCAAAAGCCAAGTGCGTTAGTCTCAGAGCGCGCTATTTTATTATAAAAATTGCTTCCGTTTTAATCGGAAGCTAAGCCAAAAGGGGTTCGTGGCAGCGAGGACAAACCCGTCCGGCGGGATGTCTTTCGTCCCGCACACCGGAAGTTCGCCATTTGCATCCATCGCTATTGCAAAAGCGCGGCTCAAACGGCGAAAAATCTCCACCACCATTTCTTTGTCTAACCTGACTTCCTGTGTAAATGTCCATCATGAATGCAAACAGTGAATCTGCCATCTCTTCTGGAAATCCGATTTCCTTTGACCACAGCCTTATTTCGACTAGATGTGCCGCTTCTCGTTTCTCATCCCTGATTGCGAGATTGTTTTTCCGTTTGAATTCCAAAACTTTTTGAACGATTGCAAGCCGCTTGGTAAATGCTGGCAAGAGTTCGTCTCTGTCAATCCTGTTAATTTCCTCACGAAAAATTTGAAGATTACTCATAACTAAAAAAACACTAACACCTAAAAGTCAAAAGTCAATTAGATTCTGAATTCAATCACGTCGCCATCCTGGACAATATATTCTTTGCCTTCCGTGCTAACAGCGCCTTTTGTTCGGGCTGCTGCGTAAGATCCTGCTTCCAAAAGCGCGTCTGAAGCCACAACTTCTGCGCGAATGAATTTATCTTTAAAGTCTGTGTGGATTGCCATTCCTGCTTCTGGGGCAGTAGAATTTTTCTTGATCGTCCACGCGCGAGATTCATCTTCTCCTGTTGTAAAATAAGTTTCCAAATCCAAAAGTTTATAGCTTTCTTTGATAAGAGTATCGAGCCCTGTGCCGAATATCGGATCAATTTTGACATAGGCCCCTGGAATTTTAGCTGCGACTTCATCAGCCAGGTTTTCACTTGCCTCGGAAATATTTAGAACATACAAAATTGGTTTAAGTGTAAGTAGATTTAAGCTTTTGATAATTTTCTTTTCGTCTTCAGAAAGCGTTATGGTGTTTGCCAGTTTGTTTTGTTTTAATACTTCTTCAACTTTTTTGAGCACAGCTTCTTCTATTGCTGCAGATTTTTCTCCTTTTTTGAGATCTTTTGAAAGATTTGCTAAACGTTTTGAGACAGTTTCCAAATCTGCAAGCACAAGTTCCAAATTAATCACTTCGATATCAAATAAAGGATCTACTTTGCCTGCAACGTGAATGACGTCATCATCTTTGAATGTGCGAACCATTTCAATAATTGCATCCACTTCCTTAATGTTTGATAGAAATTTATTTCCGAGTCCCTCACCTTGGCTTGCTCCTTTGACTAATCCTGCAATATCAACAAATTCTACGATTGCTGGAATTGTTTTTTTGGACTTGCTCATAGCAGAAAGTTTTTGAAGTCTATCATCTGGCACAGGTACGATTCCAACCGAAGGATCAATTGTACAAAAAGGATAATTTTCTGCGGGCACAGATTTATTTGTAAGCGTATTAAACAGGGTTGATTTACCCACGTTTGGCAGGCCGACGATTCCAATTTTTATTTCCATCTTTGAAATATACCAAAATTATGTTTAAATTTCATCATATTTATAATTTCCATTTATAATTGATAACATGATCAAACACGACATAAAAAATATTTCACTCGCAGCAGTTGGCAAAAAAAGAATCCAGTGGGCGGCCAAAGATATGCCGGTTCTAGAAACGATTGCCAAAAGTTTCCAAAAGTCTAAGCCTTTGAAAGGGGTAAAAATTGCTGCGTGTTTGCATGTGACTACTGAAACTGCGAACTTGATGATAACTCTCAAAAAAGCCGGTGCAGAAACAATGCTCTGTGCCTCAAATCCCCTTTCAACTCAAGATGATGTTGCCGCTTCGCTTGTAAAAGATTTTGAAATTCCTGTTTTTGCAATCAAAGGAGAAGACAATAAAACTTATTTTAAACACGTGAATATTGTTTTGGACAATCATCCGCAAATTGTGATGGACGACGGGGCGGATCTGGTTTCTGAACTTCACAAAAATCGCAAAGACCAGACAAAAGAAATTTTTGGAAGCACAGAAGAAACTACAACAGGTGTAATTCGCCTTAAAGCTTTGGCAAAAGAAGGCAGATTGCAATTCCCCGTTGTCGGCGTGAATGAATCAAAAACAAAGCATATGTTTGATAATCGCTATGGGACAGGCCAATCAACAATGGATGGAATCATCCGCGCCACAAATCGTTTGATTGCGGGTTCTGTGTTTGTGGTTGCAGGATACGGCTGGTGTGGTCGCGGACTGGCTATGCGCGCCAGAGGTTTGGGCGCCAGAGTAATTGTTACAGAAATCGATCCGATTAAAGCCCTTGAAGCAAACGCAGACGGTTTTGAAGTTGGCGCGATGAAAGACGCTGTTAAAATTGCAGACTTTATTTGCACACTAACTGGAAATAAAAATGTGGTTGATGTGTTGCATTTTAAAAATATGAAAGACGGCTGCATTATTTCAAACTCCGGACATTTCGATGCAGAAATAAACATTGCAGAACTCAAAAAACTTGCCAAATCAAAAGCAAAAATCAGAGAATCTCTTGAAGAATATTGTTTGTCATCAGGAAAAAAGATTTACGTGATTGCAGAAGGCAGGCTTGTAAACTTGGGCGCTGCAGAAGGCCATCCTTCTAGTGTTATGGATATGAGTTTTGCAAACCAGGCTTTTGCCGCTGAGTTTATTCTCAAATATCACAAAAATCTTTCCAAAGAAGTTCATACTCTGCCAAAAGAAATTGATGAAAAAATTGCAGAACTGAAATTGAAATCTCTCGGGATCACAATTGATAAATTAACAACAGAGCAAGAAAAGTATTTATCTTCATGGCAAGAAGGAACAGCTTAAACAAAGTTTTAGTTGTCGGCTCCCTTAGTATCGATAGGATTTTTGACCTGTCTTCAAATATTACAGATCAGATAAATATTAAATCAGGGAAACTCGGGACACAAAATTTGATGTTTACTGCATTAGCGAAACAGGAATATTTTGGCGGTACTGGAGGAAACATTGCTTACGGATTAAGTCTGCTTGGAGAGAGGTCAATTCTTGCGTCAATTGCCGGAAAGGAATTTTTAGATTACGAAACGCACTTAAAAAATAAAAAAATTGAACTCCGCATACATAAAGACAAAAAAATGTTGGGCGCAGGATTTCTTTCAATGTCGGATTCCAAAAAACAGCAAGTTGGAATTTGGTTGCCCAACGCTTATGGCAAACACGTTGAAAATATTTCTCTTTCAAAACTTTTGCGTCCAAGTGATTGGAAAGACATATCAATTGCAATTTTTGCGCCAGGAACTGCTAAAAGCATAACAAATAATTTAAAGGAATTTAGAAATAAAGATCAAAAAAACACTTTTGTGATTCTTGATCCTGGACAAATCCTGCTTGCAACATTTACCAGGCAACTTTTGACTGAAGCTTTTAAAAAGTCAGACCTTTTAATATTGAATGAAGTTGAAGCAAAGCAAGTTCGAGATTATTTCAAATTTACGCACAAAGAAATTTTTGACTTGGGAATTTCTTATATTATTGAAACGCTCGGAGAAAAAGGAAGTATTCTGCATGAATTAAATAGGAAAACTAAAATTTCTGCTGTGAAAGTCAAAAAAGTTATTGATGCCACTGGTGCTGGAGATGCGTATCGGGCAGGATTAATACACGGAATTTTAACTAGAAAAACTATTGAAGAATCTATGGGTGTTGGCTCCAAAATGGGGGCAATCTGTGTTGGATTTGCCGGGCCACAGACATACAAAATTATTTAAAAGCGTCTTTGATTTCCGATTCCCTGCCTTTTATCACTTCCATTATTGCATCCATCTGAGATTTGCCTTGTTTTGTTTTTTCCATTGCTTCCTTTGCAATTGTGCTCAAGAGTTCAGGATTCTTTTCAAAAATCTCCAAAATTTTCTCTTGCTGTTCTGGTGGAACATCTTTCATTTTGCTTTTAAGCATTTGTTTCATTAAAAAATTATTGAACATGCGGATTTTATTTAAAATTCCATTGAAAGCATTTTTAATAATGCTGTGGCGGCTTCGACACCTTTGTTCGTTTCTCCATGGGAACGGATTTTAGCTTGCTTGAGATTATTTACTGTCAGGATTGCATTTGATATTGAAATATTTTCAGAAAGCATCACTTCCATAACCCCGTGTGTTGATTCAGTCGCAATGTGTATGTAATGATCTGTATCACCGCGGATCACACACCCTATTGCGATTATTCCTGAATACTTTTTTGTCCTTGCAACTTTTTTACAAATCAAAGGTATTTCAAACCCTCCTGGTGCTTTAAATGTTTTGATATTTTTTTCCAAAACTCCCGCTTTGATCAAAGTTTTTTCGGCAGCAACAGCCATTTTGCCAGTGATATCAAAATTGAATTCAGAAACAACAATTGCAATTCTGGTGTTTTTTGAAGCAGTTAATTTTTCTTCTTTGCTATTTTCTTTTCTTTGCATGAGTTTTATATTTTGCTAGTAAGTCAGTTTCTATATTTACGCTGTCTCCAACTGAAAGTTTGTCTAAATTTGTGTGTTCTAGTGTATATGGTATCAAAGAAACTTCAAAATAGTTGGCTGCCTTTTTGGAAATAGTTAAAGAGACCCCATTTATTGCAATTGAACCTTTATAAACAGCAACCCCCAAAAATTTTTCGGAAATTTTTATCTTAAAGACATTATTTTTTATGCTTATTATTTTTCCCATGCAATCAATGTGCCCAGAAACAAAATGTCCAGAAATTTTTCCTTGCCACTTGAGGCTTTGCTCAAAATTAACTAAATTTCCAATTTCTATTTCTTTTACTGTGGTTTTGTCCAAAGTTTCTTTCATATATTGAATATCAAAAGAATTTTTTTCGATTTTTACAACAGTCGAGCAAATACCGTTTAAATTCACACTCTCCCCTTCTTCAAGTTTTACTTTCTTTGGAATTTCTAAAGAAATATTTATTGAGCTTTTTTTCTTCTCAATATTTTTAACTTTTATTTTGTGTGAGATTATTCCGCTAAACATTTTTTATTTTTTGTATATCAGAGCTGATTAATTTTTTAAGTTCATCTAAATCAGAAATATTTTGATCCCCTCTAATTTTTTCTAATACTTCCACTTCTATTTCTTTACCGTAAATATCTTCCGAAAAATCAATTATATGCGCTTCCAAGATTTCCTCTGATTTTTCGCTTACATATAAAGCGGCAAGCATTTTTTTTTCACCAATTTTAACTTGGCCAGCATAAATTCCGGGTTTGATTTTTGAAATATTTGCTATATTAGCTGTTGGAAATCCTAATTTTCTACCAATTTCCTTACCTTTTGTGACTTTACCTTTGATATTCATTTTCTTTATTTTTGTTGCGAAATTTCGCTTTTTCAATATAATTATGGCGTCTAATGGAAGAAAAGGAAAGCAAAAAAGAGTTGAAGACAAAGGGTGAGCTTATCGCCTTTGCTTATGATGTTGGTTTTGCGATTATCATGCCGTTGGTGATTTTTGTAATCATTGGCCACGTTTTGGATGACCAGTTCAACACCAAGCCGCTTTTTCTAATTTCCGGAATCTTGCTTTCACTGATTACCACAGCCATCGCAATTTACAAAAAAACCAAAAAATTCCTATAGCATGAAAATATCCATAACACCTCAAGAAATTGTAACCGTATTTGGATTTCCAATATCCAACGCTCTTATTGCGTCTTGGATTGCTGTTTTGATTTTGATTATTTTTTCTTTTGTAATTTCAAGAGCGATAAAGCAAAAAGGTAAATTGAATGCACTGCTCCACATTATCTTTGAGGGATTTATTAATTTTATGGAGCCTTTTGCCGGCAGTAAGCAAGTTGTAAAAAAATACCTGCCGTTTGTTGGAACGATATTTTTTTACATTTTAACTTGCAACTGGCTCGGCACGGTGCCTGGATTTGAAACAATTGGAGTCTACAAAAGCGGAGTTTTTGTGCCGCTTCTTAGAACCGCAAACTCTGACATAAATATGACCCTGGCTTTGGCTATTGTTTTGGTTGTTTCTACTCACATTGTTGGATTTACAAATCTAGGATTCAAAAACCATATGGGAAAATTTATAAAAAATCCTTTTAAGAGTCCTATTGATTTTTTTGTTGGACTTCTTGAACTTCTTGGTGAAGTCTCTAGAGTTATTTCCCTGACTTTCCGATTGTTCGGAAATATTTTTGCTGGAAGCGTCTTGATGCTCATTATTTCTGAACTTGTTCCCTGGGTTGTGCCGGCGCCGTTTCTTGCTATGGAGCTTTTTGTTGGTCTTATCCAATCATTGATTTTTGCAACACTTGCGATGATGTTTCTTGCCAGCGCAGAAACTCTCCACGCCTCAGAGCATTAAAACTTGAAAATATTGCGAAAATGTATATAATTTAGCAATTATTGAGACAGTCAGTCTCTTTTATTTGTAATTATTAGTAATTAATTAAAAAAGGTATGGAATTGAAACAAATCGCTGCAGCTATCGCTATCGGAGCTGGTGCACTTGGACCTGCTATTGGCATTGGACTATTGGCATCAAAGGCTATGGAGGCAATCGGAAGAAACCCAGAAGCTTCTTCAAAAATCCAGTCAGCTATGATCCTTGCTATCGCTTTCGCTGAAGCTATCGCTGTTTACGCGCTTGTAGTTGCACTTATCATTCTCTTCACATAAAACGCTTATGCAGGGACTTGTTTCTTCGTTAGGCATAGAGTGGAAAGAGCTTATCGCGCAGATAATAAACTTTGCGCTGCTTGTTTTTGTGTTGGCCAAGTTTGTTTACAAGCCGATTATCAAAGCAATTGACGATAAGGAAAAATCAATAAATGACGTAGAAAACAAGTCTGCTGAGATGGAGAAAAAGCTTCAAGAAATTGAAGACTCCAGAGAGGGTGTGCTCAAAAAGGCTCGTCTTGAGTCTCAAAAAATAATCAAAGACACCGAAGTCAGCGCTTCTATTCTCAAAAAGAGCCTGATCGAAGAAGCAAAACGTCAAGCGGAAACAATTGTGGCAAATGGTGAGCAGAAAATTAAAGAGGAAGACAAAAAACTCAGAGAAGAAATCAGGCGAGAAGTCGGAACACTGGTTTCTGATTCTATTGAAAAGAGCGTAGGTAAATACATTGATGAAAAAGCTCGCTATAGTCTAAAAGATGAAGCAACAAAAGAATTTGCAAAGGCAAATTTCTAAAGATTAATTATGAAAAACTCCCCTAAAAAAATAGGAATGCTTTTGGCCAAATTGTCTGCTGATGCAAAATCAAAAGAAGAAGCTTCAAAAATCACAAAAGATTTTGCTGAACTTATTGTCTCTAAAAGAATTGCATCCAAAACCCCAGCAATCATCAGAAGTTTCAGGAAAGAGTGGAACAATCTGAAAGGAATTGTTGACGTTACTATCAAAGCTGCTTCTCTTGCTGAGGCTCCAGAAATCAAACATATTGGAGACAAAAAAGCAGAAGTCACTTTTATTGAAGACAAAAGTTTGATTGGCGGAGCGGAAATCAAAATTGATGATTTGGTCATAGACACTTCAATCAAATCCAAGCTTCAAAAAGTAAAATCACAAATTGCAAATTAAAAATCATTTTATAAAAAATTCATGAACAAGAACACCATAATTGAAGAACTGAAGAAAGAGATTTCCGGAATCTCTACCGACCCTGCGCTTGAGGCTGTGGGCGAAGTTGTCAAAATTTCTGATGGTGTTGCAATTGTTTCCGGACTTTCAAAAGCAAAGTATTCAGAAATGCTTGAGTTTGAGGATATGGATGGCAAAAAAGTTTTTGGCTTGGCATTAAACCTTGAGGAAGATAATCTTGGGGCAATTATTTTAGGAAACGATCTTCGCCTCAAACAAGGTACAAAAGTGCGTTCTACTGGCAGAATTCTTTCAATACAAGTTTCTGATGAAATTATCGGCAGAGTGGTCAACGGCTTGGGAGAAGTCAAAGACGGCAAATCCCCTATTTCAAATACTAAATCAAAATTTTATCCGCTGGAAAAAATCGCTCCTGGCGTAATTACTCGTCAGTCTGTGACAGTGCCGCTTCACACAGGAATCAAAGCGATTGACGCCATGATTCCAATTGGCCGCGGACAGAGAGAGCTTATTATTGGCGACAGGCAGACAGGAAAAACAGCGATTGCAATTGACGCAATTATTCACCAGAAAAAAGAAAAAAACCGGCCAATTTGCATATATGTTGCGATCGGACAAAAAGAATCCAAAGTTGCGCAGATTGTAGAAAAATTCAAACAGCTTGGCGCAATGGATTATACGGTGGTGGTTTCGGCTGCGGCTTCTGATCCCGCTTCCCTTCAATACCTGGCGGCATTTACAGGTTGCGCTATTGCCGAATATTTTATGGATCAAGGAAAAGATGTTTTGATTGTTTACGATGATCTTTCAAAGCACGCTTGGGCATACAGACAGATTTCTTTGCTTTTGAAGCGACCACCAGGCCGTGAAGCTTATCCTGGAGACGTGTTTTATCTTCACTCAAGGCTTTTGGAACGTGCAGGAAGACTTTCTAAAGAATACGGTGGAGGATCCATTACTGCGCTTCCTATTATTGAAACTCAGGCTGGAGATATTTCCGCTTACATTCCAACAAACGTAATTTCAATTACAGACGGACAAATCTTTCTTGAATCAGACCTTTTCAACTCCGGACTTCGTCCTGCAATTAACGTTGGGCTTTCAGTTTCTCGCGTGGGATCAAGCGCTCAGACCAAGGCTATGAAAAAAGTTGCCGGAAGAATGAAACTTGATTTGGCGCAGTTTAGAAGCTTGGCAGCATTTGCGCAGTTTGGTTCTGACTTGGATCCTGCAACTAAAAAGCAACTTGAACTTGGACAGAGACTTACAGAGCTTTTGAAGCAGCCGCAATATGAAGACCAATCATTCAATGAAATTTCTGTAATTATTTTTGCTGCAGGCCAAGGACTTCTAAACGACATCGCAATTCCTGATATCAAAAAATATGAAAAGCAGTTTATAAATTTCCTCAAAGAAAGACATCCGAAAATTCTAGAAACAATATTTGATACAGCTGAATTGTCGGAAGAAACTCAGGCTAAGTTAAAGGAGGTTATTCCAGACTTTAATTCAAACTACTGGAACAAATAATTTATGGCTACAGGCAGAGCAATTAAAAGCAGAATAAAGTCCACTCAAAACATCCGCCAAATCACAAAGGCGATGGAGGCTGTTTCTGCTGTCAAAATGCGCAAAAGTGAGTCTTCGGCAATCAAAGGCCGACCTTTTGCTTTGTATGCCCTTAGTATTTTGAGACACATTGAAATGGCCCTTGGAGAACTTCCAAAAAAAGCTTCACAATTGTTTGAAGTTCGTCGCAGAAGGTAAGGAGCTTTTTGTGATTATCACTTCCGATAAAGGCTTGGCCGGATCATTTAACAGCAACGTCATCAGAAAAACAGAAAAGGTTTTGGCAACAGATTCCAACGTCGGATATAATTGCGATTGGTAAAAAAGGACGCGAATATTTTGCTCGCAAAGGGGTAAATGTTATTTCAAATTATGAAGGCATTGGAGATTTTGCTGAAATGTTTGAAATTGAGCCAGTATCAAAAAATATAATCTCACTTTTTGAAAGCAAAGCTTATAGTAATGTTTCAATAATTTACACAAAATTTATTTCGGCTATTAAACAAGAAGTGGTTGTTCGTCCTCTTCTTCCGCTTCAACCAGATATTTTAAAAAAGGTTGTGGAAAACATCATTCCTGAAACCGGAAAATTTTCTGAATTCAGAGAACAAGCATTAAATGATGATTACGATTACAAATTTGAACCTTCAGCAGAGGACGTTGTTCGCGACCTTGTTCCCTATCTTGTTGAAATAGAGGTTCTGCATTCTGTGCTTGAAGCAAACGCTTCCGAACATTCATCCAGAATGATTGCAATGAGAAATGCATCGGACAATGCTAAAGATATGATAGGCGAACTGACAATTTCATTTAACAAAGCTAGACAGGCGCAGATTACTAAAGAACTTATTGAAATCACATCTGGTAAGGAAGCGCTGGAGGCTGAAATCAGTTAAATTAAAAGTAAAAATTAAAATTATTAAATAAACATTATGAAAAACGGAAAAGTAGTTCAAGTCATCGGGCCGGTCGTAGACATAGAATTTGCGGGCAATATTCCTGCAATTTATAACGCTGTAAGCATCAAAAAAGAAGACGGCTCAACTATTGTGCTTGAAGTTGCTTCCCACTTGGGTGAAGGGCGTGTGCGATGTGTGTCTATGGGCGCTACAGACGGCCTCAAACGAGGCGATGAAGCTGCGGACACTGGAGCTCCTATTTCCGTGCCTGTGGGCAAAGAAATTCTCGGCAGGATGTTTAATCTTTTGGGAGAGCCTATTGATAATATGCCTCCAGTTGTCACCAAAGAAAGGTGGCCGATTCACAGACAGGCTCCAAAGTTTGAAGACCAATCAACAGAAGTTAAAATTTTTGAAACAGGTATAAAAGTTATCGACCTTATCTGTCCATTTATAAAAGGCGGAAAGATTGGTTTGTTTGGAGGAGCTGGTGTAGGCAAAACAGTGCTTTTGCAGGAACTTATCCGCAACGTGGCAACAGTTCACAAGGGCTATTCTGTATTTGCCGGAGTTGGAGAAAGAACTCGTGAGGGAAACGATCTATACAATGAAATGAAGGAATCTGGCGTACTTGGACAAACCGCTCTAGTGTTTGGACAAATGAACGAAGTTCCGGGCGCAAGGCAGCGTGTGGCTCTTGCGGGACTTACAATGACGGAATATTTCCGCGACACTGAGGGCAAAGACGTGCTTTTGTTTATCGATAATATTTTCCGATTTACTCAAGCTGGTTCTGAAGTATCGGCTTTGCTTGGAAGAATGCCGTCAGCGGCCGGATATCAGCCGACTTTGGCCAATGAGATGGGTGCCTTGCAAGAAAGAATTACATCAACTAAGAAAGGTTCCGTAACATCCGTGCAGGCTGTGTATGTGCCAGCCGATGACGTAACAGATCCTGCTCCTGCAACAACTTTTGCCCACTTGGACTCAACAATCACACTTTCCCGTCCCCTATCCGAGCTTGGAATTTATCCTGCTGTGGATCCCCTAGATTCCCTTTCTACAGCTTTGGATCCAAATATTGTTGGTGAAGAACACTACCAAGTTGCCAACGAAGTCAAAAGAATTTTGCAGAGATACAAAGAGCTGCAAGACATTATTGCAATTTTGGGAATTGAAGAGCTTTCTGCTGACGACAGACAGCTTGTAGAAAGAGCTAGAAGAATTCAGAAATTCCTTTCTCAGCCATTCTTTGTAGCTGAAGCTTTTACTGGCAGAGCTGGAAAATTCGTGAGCAGAGCAGATACCGTGCGAAGCTTCAAAGAAATCATTGAAGGCAAGCATGATGACAAGCCGGAGGGCGCATTCTATCTAGTGGGAAGTATTGACGAAGTTAAAGCCGAGTAGAATATAATAAAAATATGGAACTAAAAGTTTACTCACTCAAAGGCACGATATTTGAAGGCGACGCAACAAGTGTTGGCCTGCCTGCCAAAGACGGAGTAATTACAGCGCTCAAAGGACATATTCCGCTAATAACAATCCTCAAAGAAGGAGAAATCAAAACCCCAGATCAAAATATTGCAATCAAAGGCGGCTTTGCTGAAATCACCAAAACAAAAGTTGTGGTGCTAGCCAATTAAAATTAACTGATCAAAGTTCCTTCAAAAGGCTTATCAAAAATAAAGTTTTCAAACTGCTTTAGGTTTTCGCCATTTATTATTGCTACTTCTATTTTATTTTTTTCTGCTTCCTTGGATGCAATCGGATCAAAAGGCGCGTTTAATCCTGGATCCCATTTCTTTGGAATTATCTTGCGGAATTCTTTCCAGGATATTTTTGGGATCGGCATTGCCTCGGAATATTTTCTAGGATCTTTATCATAAACGTAATCAATATTGGAAAGATTGACAATCTTCTTGGCTTTAAATCTTTTAGCCAGCAATACGGCGTCGTAATCCGTGCTCCATCCAGGCTTCCATCCAGCAGCAATTAAGATTGGTTTTTTAAAAACTATTTTGTCATTCGGATCATGCACCACAACTTCCTCAACTCTGGGCAAAAAAATTGTCTTAATAAGCTCTGCATTAAGGCGTGTTGAGTGAATTCCAAGCCAATCCACATCTGTATTTCTCAGTTTAGTTACTTTTCTGGCAGCTTGCTGATAGTTTCTGCAAGTTCTTCCTCCTCCGCATATGATAATAAATTTTTTGCCGAGCTTAACTTCCCTATCAATAATCGCTTTGAAACTTGAAATAAAACCTGTATCAATTGATTCCGGCACAATAAGCGATCCACCTACGGAAATTACAATCGGCGTTTGATCTTTGGCTTTTTTCATAATTAGGCTTATTTTATCAAGATTTTTTGCCGAAGTCTACTTTTTGAGACAGTGCCTATCCTAACCAGTTCAAAAACTTTTTCTTTACTTGAATACCTTAAAATAGTTGATCCTTTATTTGTTACTTTTCCAGAAATATAAAAGTCTGCCTTTTCCTCAAAATATTTTCTAGCTTCTGCAATATTTTTGGCTGAAGGTTTACCTTCAGTGTTTGCGCTTGGCGCCACAATCGCTCCTGTTTTTGAAATCAAATCTCTCAAAGATTTGTTATCTGGAATTCGGAAACATAAAGCGTTTGTATCTCTGTGAAGGTATTTAAACTTACTTGATTTACATTCAAGAATCACAGAAACTTTTCCTGGCCAGATTTTAGATAAAGATTTTTCTGGAATATTTTTGACTCCAAACTTTTTAATATCGCTTATTTTTGAAATCAAAATAATCAGCGGTTTTTTCTTGTTCCTAAGCCTTACTTTGTAAATTCTCAGAACTGTTTTCTTGGAAAACGCACTTCCCACGATTCCATACAAAGTATCAGTCGGTAAAACACCTATTCCGTCGTTTTTTAAAAATTTAACAATTTCTTTTTTCATTTAAGGAATCAGATTCCACATTTTAGGATCCTCGTAGCCGTTGATTTCAAATATTGACGCTCCGCCAACTCCCTCGCTCTTGGCCAGATTTATTCTATCCAAAATATTCTGCCCGTCGTCAAAAACCACATAATAATGAATTCCACTTTTGGAAAACAAGAAGAATTTTTCTCCGCCGGCTGTCGTACCAACTGTTCCGTGATAAAGCGTCGAGCGAGAAATTGCATTTGTGTATGTGAGTACGTTTACTCTTTTTACATACCTGGTATTGCCAACAATAGTATAAGTAAACTCGTATCCGTATGTTGGAATTCCAAGAATTATTTTGGATGGAGTAATAACAGTTTTGGCGTAATTCAATACACTTGTTATATAAGGAAGCGAAGCGTTTGAAACAGATTCAGAAAGCGGTGAAGTTGTCATAAAGGAATTGCTCTGATAATCAGCCAAGAACTCGTCATAAGCCATTATACGTACCTGATCGCAGTTGTTGTTTAGGACTGTCCAATCGTTTACCCAGGGAAAGAGTTTGTTTGGAGGAACATCTGCTCCTGGCGTGTCTGTAGATCGCGCTTCAACTGTGCAAACTAAGATTTTATTTTGAGCATGCAGCTTTGTGGATAATTCTTCTATAAAAGTTGAGAAAATATTTTTATCTGAAATATTCTTGCCTTCATAATCAATTTCTATGCCGTCAAAATTGTTTTGGGTAACAGTCGAGACTATTTGATCTTCATGAGTTGCTCTGGTAGTTGGATTAAAAAGAATGTTATGAATTTCCGCTGCGCTTCCCCAAAGGATTGAGGGTACGATTTTAATTCCCTTTGCCCGAGCATTGCTTAAAACCTGATTCCACGTGCCATTTGCAATTCCAAGATCATCAGTAAGCGCTCCGCTGGCAGAAACTCCATAGGCAAAAGGTGTGATTATATTGAATTTGTCTAAATTTTGCTGGAGCGCAGGAATTCCTTGGTCTTGTGTCCAATACGGAATCCAACTTGCAACAGTAAATCCAGATGGAATTGTTGCGGCAAAGGAAAAAATAGGGAAAAGTAAAAAGCATAAAAACAACTTTAAATAAGTTTTAAGATTCACCCGCTTAGTATAGCAGAAATCCAGATGGAATTTATTATGATAGGTGTTTTGAGACAAGTTTTGTCATCTCAAACATATCAACAACAGATTTTCCACCAAAGACTTTCTTTAGATTCTCGTCAGCGATAATATTTCGCTTCTTTTTAGGATCCTGCAGATCTTTGCTCTTGATGTAAACCCAGAGTTTCTTTACGACTTCCGATCTTGGCATAGGACCTTTTCCAACAACAGCCGCTAATTCGGCGCTTACAGTCAACGGTTTCATAAATGCAGAGTTTGTTTTTGGCATATTTTTTCTTTAATTATTATTAACAGCTTTATTATAGCACTTAAATCCCTATTTGGCGCAAGCTGTTGCAACATTGACGAATAAATCAATATATGATACTATAAGCTTACAAAAGTTATCGTTTGAAATTAAAGTCGATTTTCGTAAAGCAATAAAGTTTGTATTTAGTAAATATAATCAACCAACTTATGACAGGAAGCATCAAAAAGCTTACAGAAAAAGGTTTCGGTTTCATCTCAGCAGATGGCATGGAAAAAGATCTCTTTTTCCACAGCAATTCACTTGTTGGAGTTCAGTTCAATGATCTCCAGGAAGGTGACAAAGTCAGCTTTGAAGTTGAAGACTCACCGAAAGGAAAGAACGCCGTAAACGTTCAGAAAGCGTAATCTAGAAAATTGCGGATAACCCTCCGCTTCGGCGGAGGGTTTTTTAATAAAATGAAACCAGCCACAAAATTAAATAAATCAAAAGCACACTCAACCATAGGCAAATGGGTGGAAAAACCACGCATCTCGGTTATTGTTGTTTGTATTTGTGGCAATAAATACATCAAGACTCGTAAAGGCCAGACTGTTTGCATCAAATGCATGTTTGCTGTCCAAAATAAATAGTTTTTTTAATTCAATAATCTAATCAAACAAGACTGAAAGATAGTCATTTATTGTACGTTGATCTAAGTCATAGAAGTATTGGTTGTCCGTGTGAAGCCTTGTAGCCAAAGCCACACCTACAAACCTCCAGTGCCAAGGCTCGTATTCGTAGTAGCTGTTGTCTGGCGGATAGGACAAAATAAATCCATATAAGTAAGCGTTGCTAACAAGCCACTGATATTCTGGGGTTTTGTCAAAACCGTTGAAAGTATCTGCAACGGTGGGTGTGGTAAAGTCCACCGCTGTGCCGAGCTGATGCTCAGAATATCCCTGATCGGCAGAGAACGCGTTGGCGGTTCCTACTCCATAAGTCACTTTATAACTTGATTTTAATATTGATTGTGTTCCAAACGAACGATAAGCGGAAATAACCTCCAAAGATAATCCCGCGGTCTTAGCTGCATTCAAAAGCTTTTCCAAAAAGGGTTCTGCTTGTGTTAGAAACTGAAGCCCGCTGCTTTTATCATATAAAAAAGCTGTGTCCACATTAGTAAGTGATGACGGGACGTAGTTTTCATTTAAGAAATAAACTTTAGAATATTTTTCAAGCAATTGCGGGTCTGTTTTGCTTAGTTTATCTAGAGTGCTGACATCATCAGAGATACTTCCCGCTTGCTCGGCATACACGCTGGCTTGGCTTTGTGTTGCCTGCACTTGGCCGTCCAAAGTAGTTGTTTGGTTCTCTATGTTTGTAAGAGTGGTTTGAAGGACTGCGATCTTGCCTTCCAAAGCCGCTGTGCTAGAAGCAACTTTTCCATCCAGTTGCTGCTCAAGCGTATAGCGGCGATATTCGCTGAAACCGACAACAACTGCAATGACAAACACTGCACTAATTACCTTTAAAATATTAGGGAGTTCCTTTTTCATCAGTAGATACTAGCACAGTTTACTAACTGGTTTTTATAAGTTTTCCTGCAAATACTCCAATCAAAATTGCCGCGCCTCCAAGCAAGACCATTGTGAAAGCCCTTTTGAGAATTGATACTTTGGAAATATGCGCACTGACTATTCCCACAGCAAAAAGTGTAACGATTGAAAACGCTATTGAAAATCCAAGTTCCAAATTTGTATCAGCAATCAAATACGGCACAAGCGGGATAAAAGAAGCTACGACAAACGAAACAAAAATTATTACTGCTCCCATAATTGCCTTACCTTCGCCGACTTCTGCTTTTGCTTTAAATTCTGCGGCAGATTGCTCAGACAAAAAACTTCCAACCGCCATAGAAAATCCTGCAACAAGCGCGTAAATAATCCCTGTTGCTACGATGTTTTGATGCGACGCCCCGGCAACATCAATTCCCGAAAGAAGTCCGAGCGTAGAAACCAAGCTGTCGCTCATCCCAAAAACAATGTTTCGTATGTAGATTTCGCCTTTTTTGTGCATTAGTTTCTACTTCCCTGCGAGAGCTTGGTCAACAGCAGCCTTCACATCCACATAAGGCTGATCGCCGTTGATAAATTGAGTGCCGATAATTGAGCCTGGAGTGCCTTGGACTCCAAAACTTACACCCTCTGCCTTGTCGGCATCAACTGCTGCTTGATACTGTGTTGATTTGGAAGCCACAAGCGCTGCGATTTTTTGCTCTTCTGATGCGCCAAGAATTGCGCTTGTCATCGCCAAAATTTTGTCTTGGGTTGCCCAACTGCTGCCTTCGGCACCTTGGTTTTGATAGATAAATGTTCGCCATTTGTAAAAGTCGGTTGGATCAGCTTCCCATACCGCTCTGGCGATTATTGCCGTAGTTTCTGAATCAGGACCCAAGAACGCATAGTCCTTAAAGATAATGCGGAGTTTTCCTGTTTGTACATAGTTTGTGTAAAGCTGATCTATGCTGTCAGCTTCAAATCGCTGGCAGAACGGGCACTGATAATCTGTCCACACAGCCATTGTGACAGGCGCATTCAAGCTGCCTACGTAAGGCTCGTTCGTAGTGTTTACTTTTGACGCATCAACCGCTTGCGTTGGCGCTTGCTGACCAGTTGTTCCTTGAGTTGGAGCGGCTGCAGTAGGATTGGCATTATTGCTTTTTCCTCCAAAAAATAATGCAGCGGCAACAAGGGCTCCTGCAAGAATAATTGCGACTGGTATTGCGTAGGGATTGCTTTTTGTATTTTTTTCTTTAGTATCGTGTTCCATATTTTTTTAAAATTATTATTATGTTTTTATTATAACAAAAATCTGTGGTGGACCCTAGCGGATTCGAACCGCTGACCTCCGTGGTGCAAGCACGGCGCTCTACCAACTAAGCTAAGGGCCCAAAGGTATTCAATTGCTTAAAACAAAAAGCGTCTAAAACGCCTTTAATATAAAGATTTTATCTTATTTTTCCGAAAGCGCAAGAGTCAAAAGGTGATCCAAAAGTTCTGGAAATGAGGCTCCTATTGCTCGCATTTCGTCTGGAATAAGCGAGGTTTCTGTCATTCCAGGCAAAGTGTTTATTTCAAGAATGTAAATTCCCCGCTTTGGATGGACGATAAAGTCAGATCTGGAATAATGCCTTGCGCCGATGGCTTTGTGGGCCAAGATTGCCATTTCTTGAATTTTTTTATCTTCTTCGTCTGTAAAATTGCCTGGGCAGATATGCTCCGCTCCGCCGGTTGTATTGTACTTTGCGGCATAGTCGTAGAAGGAATTTTGTTTTGGAGGAACAATTTCGATTGGAAAAAGCGAATAGATTTCTTTGCCGCGATAATTTTCCAAAACTCCGCAAGTTGCTTCTTTGCCTTTGATAAATTCTTCAACCAAAACTTCATCGTCCACAGCAAAAGCTTTTTCCAAAGCAGCTTGGATTTCTGGAATGGTGTGAGCAATAGATGTGCCTACAGACGAGCCGCCTTTCACAGGTTTGATAACAGAAGGCTGAGGAAATGTTCTAAATAATTCTCCTGCAGTGCCAGAATTGTAGTCTGCTTTGTTTACAACTTTGTGATGGACGATTTTCAAGCCGTGCTGTTTGAATACGTTTTTGGCCAAAGCTTTGTTCATACCAATTGCAGAAGCCAAAGATTTTGATCCTGTAAAAGGCATCCCCATATCTTCCAAAATTTTCTGGACTTTACCGTCTTCTCCGTATTCTCCGTGGAGTGCAACAAAAACCACGTCTACCATTTTTCCAATATCATGTGGTTTTATGGGTAAACCATTGATATGCCAAACTCCTTCCAAGTCAATATAAACATCAATCGGTAGATATTTTTCGGTAGAAAGATGCTTGAGCACGCTTGTGCCAGTTTTGAGCGAGACTTCATGTTCGCTTGATGGACCGCCGCGGAGAATTGCAACTTTTTTCTTCATTTATTTATTTTACACCCGATTGCCTTTTTATTAAATAGGAATTAAGCAAGAAAATTTCTCCTAAACTTTTTTCTATGAAAGCCAATGACAAATCTGTGCGCTTCAGCATTGGAAGCGATAATTTCAGTTTTATATTTTAGAGCAAATTCTTTGTCCCCCAAAATTTCTCTAGCTTTGTGAGCATCGTCTTTGACTACAGAAACGGCCGGCAGATTAATCCCCTTTTCCTTTAAAATAAGCCTTATGGCGTTTAGCTGGTTTGTGCCGCCATCTATGACAAAAAGACTTGGCAGAGGCCATTCTCCGTGATTTAGACGTCTGGTAAACATCTCTTTGAGTGCTCCAATGTCGTCGGAAGCTACAGCGCTTTTGATATTGAATTTTCTGTAACTATTCTTGTCTGCAGCGCCATTTTTAAACACCACAAAAACTCCAACTGTGGATTTGCCCGCAAGATGAGCGATGTCGTAGCTTTCTATTTTAAATTCCTTGTCTCCTGTTTCTTTGAAATCTTTTTTGATAAGCGCGATGTCTTGGATATGAGTTAACGCGTAAAGAATTTTTTTAATCTTATTTGCTGATTCAAAGTTTTGTTTTTTGGCTTCTAAATCCATTTCTTTTTTTAATACAGAAATTAATTTAGAAATTTTACCCGACAACAAAAGTTCGAGTCTTTTGATTTGTTTAGAGTAATCTTTTTTAGAAATTTCTCCAGTACAAGTGCCAGGACAAAGTCCGATTTGGCGATTAAAACAAGGCTTTGCAAAGCAACGCTTTCTCATTTGATCTTCATATAGCTCGCACTTGTTGTCTCTGTACGGAATAATTTTGCGGATTATTTTGAGCGCATCTTTGAGTGATGTGCCGCTTGTGTACGGACCAAAAATATTTTTATACTCATTCCCTTTATTTATTAAATCTTTTTTTCTGACAATCAAAAGCTTTGGGAAATCTTCTTTTGTGATAACAATACAGTTGAAGCTTTTGTCATCTTTTTCTTTCGTATTGTAAGCTGGTTTGAATTTTCTTATCAAATCAGCTTCAAGTAAAAGAGCCTCAAGGACAGAATCTGTTGATTTCCATTCAATAGTTTTTGCCGATTCAACCATTTTTTCAATAAGCTCGCTTCGAGATTCTCTTAGGTCTTTGGAAAAGTAGCTTTTTAATCGGTCTTTCAAGGATGTAGCTTTACCTATGTATAAAATCTTTTTGTTCTTTCCAAGGAAAAAATAAACACCTGGAGTGCCTGGAACTTTCTTTTTCTGTAAGTATTGACTGTCCATATAATAGTGTGGTATAAAATTGTTAGTTATGACTAGAGATTACTACAGTTCTTTTTTGGCACACACTGCGCCGGTTTCAACCAGTGACACTTCACTTGAAGATGCGCTGGCAGATCTTGCAAAGCTCGACGAAAAGTACCATCAGATAATGCCTGGTTCTTCTATACCAAGCTCGGAAATGATCATCAAGTTGGCAACCATGTGCGGAATCGGTGAAGGTGTTTCGGCAAGAACGCCTATGCCGACGCTAGTGAACAAGATAAGTACTCGTGCCAAAATACGCCTTCAGCAACTAAAGCAGCAACAGTCCTAAATAAGGGCTGTATTTTTTATAGAACTTTCTTTAAATATTTTCCGGTGTAGCTTTTTGGATTATTCGCCACTTCTTCCGGAGTCCCTTTGGCCACCAATTGCCCGCCACCAACTCCGCCTTCAGGTCCGATATCAATAATATAATCCGCAGACTTTATTACGTCCATATTGTGTTCGATTACAAGCACTGTGTTTCCGTGCGACACAAGACGTTCTAAAATTTCAATAAGTTTTTTAACATCTTCATAATGCAATCCGATTGTTGGCTCATCCAAAAGATAAATTGTTTTTTGCAAATGAGCGCGATAAAGTTCTGAAGAAATTTTGACTCTTTGCGCCTCTCCTCCAGAAAGAGTTGTCGCAGATTGTCCAAGCTGAAGATAGGAAAGACCGACTTCATCAAGCATTTTTAAGCGATCATAAATTGAAGGGATGTCTTCAAAAAATACAATTGCTTCTTCGATGGTCATCTTGAGCACATCATAAATACTTTTCTTTTTGTATTTGATTTCCAAGGTTTCTTTCATGAATCGTTTTCCATTGCAGACATCACAAGTCACATAAACAGTCGGTAAAAAATGCATCTCAACTTCTATTACACCGTTTCCTTGGCATGTTTCGCAGCGTCCGCCTTTGACATTAAAGGAAAATCTGGACGCGCTCCAACCTCGCACTTTGGCTTCTGGACTTGCGGCAAACATATCGCGAATGTGCGTCCAAGCGCCTGTATAAGTTGCGGGATTGGATCTCGGCGTTCTGCCAATTGGAGACTGATCGATCAAAACTGTTCTGCCTATGTATTCTGTTCCAGTAATAGTACTGCAATTATGAATTTGGGCGCTTCTATGTTTTCTATCCAGTTTTGCAAGTAAATTTTTATGCAAAATTTCATAAACAAAAGAAGACTTACCGCTTCCAGAAACTCCTGTCACAGCCACAAGTCTTCCTAGCGGAACTTCAACATTCATATTTTTGATATTAAATATTTTTCCACCTGCAATTTTGATTGCGCCTTTATTTTCTGTTCGTCTTTTTTCTGGAACTTCAATTTTCATCTCACCTCTCAAATATGCAAGCGTTTGTGAGCTAGAAGTATTTTTCTTAGCTGTAATTAATTCATCCAAATATCCAGAGACAACAACTTCTCCACCGTGCACTCCTGCGCCTGGCCCAATGTCTACAATAAAATCTGAAGAAAACATTGTGTCTTCGTCGTGTTCGACCACCAAAATTGTGTTGCCTAGATTGCGTAAATTAATCAATGTTTTAATAAGTTTTTCGTTGTCTCTTTGATGAAGTCCTATTGTGGGTTCATCCAAAACGTACAAAGCACCCACAAGATGGCTTCCGAGCTGAGTTGCAAGCCTAATTCTTTGGGCTTCTCCACCCGAAAGCGTGCCCGCGCGCCTGTCCAAAGACAAATATTCAATCCCAACATCGATCATAAAATCCAAACGAGCGAGAATTTCCTTGATAACAACTTTAGAAATTTCTTTTTCGTTTGGTGTTAGATTAATTTTTGTGAAAAATTCCTTGGCGTCTTTAATAGAAAGCGCAGTCAGATTGACGATGTTTTGTTTTGAAGATTCTAGTTTGCTGTCGTATAGAAAAACATTTAAAGCCTCAGGCCTTAAGCGCGCGCCGAGGCAAACTGGACAAGGTTCATCAACAAAAAAGTCTCTTGTACCCAAGCCGTTACACTCTGGACAAGCTCCATACGGAGAGTTGAAAGAAAATAGCCTTGGTTCGATTTCTGGATATGAAAATCCGTCATAAGGGCACATAAATTTGGAAGATATGAGCTTGGATTCAAATGGTATGACAATTTTCAAAAGTCCGTTTGATTCTGTAAGTGCGCGCTCAATTGATTCGCTAAGACGCTCCAAAAAGCTTTTGTTCTTTTCCTTTAATTCAGAAAAATAAAATTCATCTACCAAAATATCGATATCGTGCTTTTTGTTTTTGGAAATTTCAACACGTTCGCGCAAGCTCACTTCCTTGCCGTCAATCAAGGCTTTTTCAAATCCTTTACCAAGCATATCGTAAAGCATCTGGTAATACTCACCTTTTCTACCCAAAACAACTGGAGCATAAATTTTGAATGTCGCCGTGCCAACTTTGACACCCATCACTTTTTTGGAAGTTTCTTTGTCGGCTACACCTTCAACGGTTTCAATGATCGTCTCTAGAATTTCTTCTTTGGAAAGTTTCTTAATTTCTCTGCCGCAGATCAAACAATGTGGTTTGCCTATGCGGGCAAAAAGAATTCGGAGGTAGTCGTAAATTTCTGTAATCGTAGCAACCGTGGAACGAGGATTGTTGGATCTAGATTTTTGATCAATCGAAATTGCTGGTGAAAGCCCTGTAATTTCATCAACGTCTGGCTTATCCATCTGTTTCAAAAACTGTCTGGCGTATGCAGACAATGATTCAATATATCGTCTCTGCCCTTCGGCAAAAATAGTGTCAAAAGCAAAAGACGATTTCCCGCTGCCAGACAGACCTGTGATTGCAATCATTTTGTTGCGCGGCATTTCTACGCTGATGTTTTTGAGATTATGTGTTCGCGCGCCTTTGACAACGATTTTTTCAATATCGCTTGGCAGTTTATGAACGTGTTTTTTACTTTCTTTTTCCATATAAATATGTAAACAACGGCCATGACAAGCCGTAGATTTATGTGTGAATAATTATAACAGATTTAAAAATTCCTTCTATTGACAAAACCTGTTTTTGTTATAATTTATTAATATGTGGACCTTTAAAATAATAAGTTGTGTACTTATGCTGATTGCGGTTACGAACGGGCTTCTTGTTGCCTGTGACTTGTACCAGAAAATATCTGCGCACGATGATCTAATCTACTTCGCAATCGACTCAACTTTTGCAGTTATGAGTCTTCTTGGGGCAATCGCTTTCAAGAACGAGCAGAAATAGTCCACCCTTGCGGTGGAATTTTTATTTCCCAATTTTCTTCCTCTTTGAAGTTTTGCCGAACAAATTTGGATAAGCGTCTACGATTGCTTTTATCTCGTCGCGGATTATTGCCGCAGTTTCAAAATCTAATTCTTTGACAGCACCTTCCATTTCTTGCTCTTTGAGTTTCATAAATTTCTTTGGATCTTTCTCCATCAATTCTTTGCCCATCAGCATTTCTTCTTTTACAACTTTGTCGTGGTCAGACTGCATCATATCTGTGATGTCCTGAATTTTTTTGATGATTGTTGTTGGAGTAATGTTGTGTTCTTTGTTGTATGTAGTTTGGATAATTCTTCTTCGCTCTGTTTCTCTGACCGCGTCTCTCATTGCCTGTGTCTCATGGTCTGCGTATAGAATTACTCTGCCTTCGGTATTGCGAGCCGCGCGGCCGATGATTTGGATTAAAGAAGTTTCTGAACGCAAAAATCCTTGCTTATCTGCATCAAATATTCCAATTACAGAAACTTCTGGAAGATCCAAACCTTCTCGCAAAAGATTCACGCCCACCAAGACATCAAACTTTCCTTTTCTAAAATCGGTGAGAATCGTGATCCGGTCTATTGTCAGAATTTCGCTATGCAGATATTCGGCTTTTATTTTTTGTTCTTTTAAATATTCAGACAAGTCTTCAGCCATCTTTTTGGTCAAAGTTGTGCCGATTGCCCTGAATCCTTTTTTGATTTCCTTTTGCGCTTCAATAATAAAATCTTTGATCTGGCCAGGATATTTACTTTTACTCGTAATTGGTTTTATTTCAACAACAGGATCAACAAGGCCAGTTGGTCTAATTACTTGCTCGACAACTTGCGTACTGTTTTCTTTTTCAAATTTTGCTGGCGTTGCCGAAGTAAAGATTATTTGGCCGATCCGCTCTTCAAATTCATCAAACTTAAGCGGCCTGTTGTCTGCCGCAGATGGGAGTCTAAAACCAAAATCAATCAAGTTTTTCTTGCGCGAAGCATCTCCAGCGTACATTCCCCCAATTTGCGGAATTGTGACGTGAGATTCATCAATAATTGTCAGAAAATCTGGCTTACCGTCTTTGGTTTTGGGAAAATAACTAAGCAAACTGTCTGGCGGCTCACCTGCAGACTTGCCGGAAAAATGCCTAGAGTAGTTTTCTATGCCGTTGCAGTATCCAACCTCGCGTATCAAAGCTAAATCATAATTGGTACGTCTCTTTAACCGTTCCGCCTCCAAATTTTTACCTTCTTTTGCAAGAATTTTTAAACGCTCCGCCAATTCACTTTTGATAGTTTTGATTGCGTTTTCTCTATCATCTTCTGGAGTGACAAAGTGCTTGGCTGGAAAAAGAAAAAACGAATCCACTTCTTCCACTATACTTCTGGTGATTGGATCAATTTTGAGTATGGTTTCAATAGTTTCTCCGGAAAAGGAGATTCTAAAAATTACTTTTTCACTAACCGGCATAATCTCAATATTATTTCCCAGAGCCCTAAACATTCCAGGCTTCAAATCTGCATTCGTCCTGTCAAAGTAAATTGAAACTAACTTTCTGGCCAAATCATTACGGCTGATTTTTTGTCCAGATGCAATTTTGATATTTACCTTTTCATATTCTTCCGGACTTCCCAAACCATAAATACAAGACACGGAGGCCACGATAATGACATCTTTGCGCGTCAAAAGCGCCTGAGTTGATGCGTGGCGAAGGCGATCTATTTCTTCGTTTATCTGTGCCTCCTTTTCAATATAGGTATCGCTATGAGGAATATAAGCTTCCGGCTGATAGTAGTCGTAATAAGAAACAAAATAATGCACAGCGTTTTCTGGAAAAAATTCTCGGTATTCCTGGGCCAATTGTGCTGCTAAAGTTTTGTTGTGGGCAATAACAAGTGTCGGCTTGCCTATTTGTTGAATTACATTGGCTGCGGTAAAAGTCTTGCCAGAGCCTGTTACTCCAAGAAGCGTTTGGAATCTTTTACCTGCCTTGACGCCCTTTACCAAAGCTTCAATCGCCTTGGGCTGGTCTCCTGCAGGAGCGTATTTTGTAGAAATTTTGAATTCCCTAAGTTCCATTACACAACTATACAAAAAAAACACAGCTACTGCTAATTATAAATAATTAGCGACTTTGGTAAGTTAGAAAAAAATCCTGCTTAAATTTATCAAATTCATCATTTAAAATTGACTGCCTAATATTTTCTACAAGATTGATAATAAAATATAAATTGTGAATTGATGCCAAGGTGGCGCCTAGAATTTCTTTGCTTCTAAAAAGATGGGCTAAGTACGCTCTGCTAAAATTTTTGCAAGTATAGCATCCGCATTCTGAATCTATCGGTGAAAAATCATTTGTGTACTTGCTGTTTAATATATTTGTTTTTCCAAGTCTAGTGTATAAACCTCCATTTCTAGCATTTCGAGTTGGAGCAACGCAATCAAAAGTATCACAGCCGTTTTCAATGCCGAAAAAAATATCTTCTGGTTCGCCTATACCGAGCAAATGCCGCAGCTTTTCTTCCGGCAAAATTTCATTAACCCATTTCACTGAATTATTCATATCTTCTTTGGCAAATGATCCACCGATTCCAAAACCGTCAAAATCCAGACCACCGATAAAATGCGCGCTTTCTTTTCTCAAATTCTCATGCCTTCCACCTTGAACAATTCCAAACAAGGCTTGCGTTCTAGAATTTTCTTTGGATTTGTGATATTCCAAAGATTGGTTGGCCCATCTATGAGTTCTGTCCAATGATTGTCCTTGATAATGAACTGACTCAATCGGTGATGTACATTCATCAAAAGCAAATATGATGTCTGCGCCAATATTGTGTTGAATCTCTATAGATTTTTCTGGACTAAAATAATGCGCCGAGCCGTCGATATGAGATCGAAAAGTCACTCCGTTTGGATCAATGGTGGCAAGTTTTGGTTTTTCCTCGATGTCGCTGTCTGGCGCACTTTCCAATAAAAGTTCTGCTGGAATTTTGGTCAGTTTCCCAAGAGTTTTGCCGTAAGCAGCTCCCAAAGAAAAAACCTGAAACCCCCCGGAGTCTGTCATCGTCGGACAATGCCAGTTCATAAATTTTTGAATCCCTCCCGCGCTAGAAATTATTTTGTCTCCAGGCTGAAGATACAAGTGATATGTGTTTGCAAGAACAACCTGAGCGCCCAAATCCTGAAGTTGTTCTGGAGTAAGCGCTTTGACTGTGGCTTTGGTTCCTACAGCCACAAAAGCTGGAGTTTTGATTACACCATGCGGAGTTTTAAGAAGACCGGCTCTACCGAGCCGGCCACTTAATTTCTTTTCAATTTTAAAATCTATCACACTCACTAAATTTACCGCTAAAATTAACTATTGATTCGAGGTTGTAGAAGCCATCTGTTCTCCTGCTTTGTTGATAGCCATCACCTCAATATCAAATATCAAAGTTGAATTTGGAGGAATAACATATCCACCTTTTCCATCAGGAATTCCTGATTGCCCATAACCTAAAAGAGGAGGAACTGTAATTGTAAGCTTCTCGCCAACTTTTGATCCCATCAAGCCTTCGTCCCAGCCTTTTATGACCATTCCTTGGCCAAGTTGAAATTGAAACGGCGTTCCCCTGTCATATGAGCTGTCAAACTTCGTGCCGTCTGTCAGCGTACCTGTGTAATTTACTGTTATTAAATCTCCCGCTGCCGCGCTTGGGCCGCTGCCGGGATTTGTAACATTGACTGTAAGTCCTTGATCCATTTGATTTTGATTATTAATTTGTAATTGTCCGTTTGAAGCGCTGTTAAAAAAACTTGACCAAAAATTGAATCCTAGGAAAAACAAAAGTGCAACAACCAATGCGACAACGATTGCAATGTATTCATTTCTTGAAAGTTTTTTCATATTTTTAGATTAAATTTTAATTTTAAGTATTATAGCAGGGTTTTTATGGAGTGCCAATATTATTTTAACAAAACCTTTAAACACTCTGGAAGTTTGTAACATCCATTATGGCCACTTAAATGGCCTCCATTTTTTACTAAAATAATTTTTGTACCAAATAATTCTGACAGCTTCTCTCCGTCGCTGACAGGTACGACTTTATCATTGTCACCATTTTTGATATTTTTTTGCCTTTATATGATTCCAAAAATCGAAGAATCGCAGGAACACCTAAACTATGTCCAACCAAACTTATTTCATCTTTTTTATTTATTTCTACGTGCCTAAAAATTTCTTCTACCCATTCAGAACAAACTGGTTTTGCAGGATTTGGCATCGAAAGAGCTGAGCAATAGATTTCCTTTTTATCTAATTCGCCCATAAGCCAAGGCCTCCAACCGCCGTTTGGGGTTCCATCATAACCATGTATTAAAAATATTTTTTTCATACCTATTATCTTATTACTTTCCACTCTTTGCTCATTGAACGATGGAAAAATCTGGCAAAAATTGCGTTGCCAAACCAAGTCATAAGCAGAATCGGCCAGCCGGTTTGGTGAGCGCGACGAGAAGTCTGTAAAACATAAAGACCGGAATCCACCCATGTCCTGCCGATTTTGGCAAGACGAGTGAACATATCGTTGTCTTCGCCCGCAGCAAGCCTGATGTCATAACCGCCAACTTTTCTAAAAGCTTCCGCTTTCATCATTTGAAAGTCCCCGCCGGCAGCTCCAATATGCAGAACATTGTTCATAATAAAGTAAACCATGTTTATGGTATTGAAAAACATTTTGTCGCCGAATGTCGCTTCGTCTTTAAAAACTTTAAAATAGACAGCAACTGCGACAAGGTCTTTGTTTCTATTAAAATCATCCAGAATATTCAGGATAAAAGCATTGATGTTTGGAAGATGTACGTCCGCATCCATAAACACAAAATAATCGCCTTTTGCCATTGCAGCGCCGGCATTTCTTCCCTCTGCGATTGTTTGCCTGTGGCCTGTTGTGTTTTCTGCAACTTTGCTTGCATAATTTTTTGCAATACTCACTGTCTGGTCTGTGCTTCCTCCATCGGAAACAATAATTTCATAGTCAGTGACAGTTGCTTTTTTGAGGAGTTTTAAAGTTTCCGCTAAAACTTTTTCTTCATTAAGGGTTGGAATTATAAAAGAGATCATTTATATTTTCTGATTGACCAAAAATCTGTTTACAACCCTGAGAGCGATAAATACAACAATAATTATAATGACCACAAATAGCCATTTGAATGGTGTTGCAACAACAGCATAGACATTTCCAAACAGATAACCAACAGAAACCATAATTGCCACCCACAAAAGGCCGCCGATTAAATTTATCGCTACGTACTTTTTAAAGTTTATTTTAAGCATTCCTGCCGTGATAAGGGTTGCCAAAGAAAATCCAAAACCCATTGTTAATTTTGAAATCCAGAGAATCAGATTCTGATAAGCTTTGAACCGCGCCTCAACTTTTTCAATAATTTCAGGAGTAACATTGAGAAATTTTCCGTATTTGTCTATCAAAGATCTAGCCCCGAACCTGCCGACAAAATACCAGACAACATCAGCTGAAAAATCACCAAAAACAAGACAAAGATACATTGGCACAAAATAAAACTGCCCCTGCTGATACAAAAATCCCGCGCCAATCATCACAGCCGGACCTTCAAAGAACGCGCCGAAAAAAAGTAATAGGTATTTTGACGCCTCAAACCAGGCAACAATATTATTCACAAAAATTTCCATATGGATAAAATTATATCATCAACGCAAAATCCCGTCTTGCATTAAAGTTTAGACTGGATTTTGCGCTTTCAGATTTTAGCTTGCAGAGCTTGTTGAAGCCGTTACTCCGGCAGAAGCCGAAACTTTTGTTGATTCAATGAATTTTACAATCGTTGATACATCTGCTCTTGCCGCCACTAGATCACTTTTGGCCACCTGAAGTTTTGATCTTGCGTCTTTAAGTGCGGCTGTATTGGATGCTGCTTTTGTTTTATCTCCCTGATCAGGAGTTAGAGAAGAAACTTCACTAACAATTGCCTGGGCTTGAGAGCTTGCATCAGCAATTTTTGCGTTCATGTCAGAAAGAGCTGAGGTGACTGTGCTCACATTAAGCGCAGAATTTGCTGATATACGAGCTTGGAATTTCAAAGCTAATCCTTGCATTATCCCGACAATTGTTTCTACTCTGTCCGCTGCCGCAATCAAGGATGTTTGGGGCAAAACAAGAGCGTATACCCTATAGTCTCCGGTGATCGACTGAAAATCAGTTTTTAGATCACTTGTTGAAGTGTCCGCATCAATACTTGCTTTCAAGTTTGTAAGATTTGTTACCAGTGTCTGGATGTTTGTAGAAATTGCGCTTATATCCGAAGCTGAAAGATTTTTCATCCCTTGAATTCGCGTTTGCAATTTGTTCAATGAATCAATTCTTGCTGTAATTTCCGTATCGCTTCTCTGCTGAATAGCAGCAACAGATAGTTTTGAACCTCCGCCTCCGTGAAGACCTCTGACTCTGGCAGTTCCAGATGCTGTCACGCCAACATTTACAGTAGTTTGTGCGAATGCTGGCAAGAGCGCTACAGAGAAGGAAGCAATTGTTGCAATGGTTACGATAATTTTTTTATTTTGCATATTTTTATTTAATAATTTTTAACATTAATATTGCAAGTCCTTTAATTTGTTGAAGTATTAGAACTTGCATCAACACTGCTATCGACATTTGAACTATCACTGCTTAGACCCTGCATTTGCGAATCCAAAGCGTTAACGTCCTGATTTATACCTGCATCAGATGTATTACTTGATGCACTTACACCTGTTTGACTCGCTGGAGAATTGTTATTTGAACCAGAATTTTGCATTGGATAGTTTTGTTCAGCTGGAGTTGGAGCGTTTGGCTTTGAGCTTACATACCACCAAATTCCTCCGATAATCAGCACCACAATAATTATTGCTACTATTGTTTTCCCCGTGTTAGACATATTTTTTTATTTATTTAATTTTTTAAAACTCAACCTACCGATATCTATCAGGTAATTTTATCTCTAATCTATTCATAACGCAAAGCCTCAATTGGGCTTTTTTTAGACGCTTGGCTCGCAGGATACCCCCCAAACACAAGACCTATAAAAGTTGAAACTCCAAGCCCTAAAACAACTCCGCTCCAAGGGAAAACAAATTGCCAATTTAAACCAAGTCCCCATCTCAATATTAATGAAACTGCTAATGCCAAAGTGGTTCCCAAAATTATCCCGATAACTCCCCCGATTGCAGTAAGTAAAACAGCTTCAAGCAAAAACTGAGTCAGAATATCGCGATCAGTTGCGCCGATTGCTTTGCGCAAACCAATTTCACGAGTTCTTTCTGTTACAGATACGAGCATAATATTCATAATTCCCACTCCACCTACAAAAAGCGCGATCGAGGAAACAGCCACAAGAAACCATGTCAGAGCGCTTGTTATGGTGCCTAGGGTGTTAGCCAAAGATTGCTGGGTTTCAATTGTAAAATCATCTTTAGTTGGATCAGTTATGTTATGTGATTCTTCAAGAGTCAGACGAACATCGCTTGCTGTTTCCGGCACAAGCGCGTCTGATTTGGCTTGTATAATAATACGATTATAGAATTTCTGTCCGGTGATATAGTTCATGGCTGTGGTGTACGGAGTTATGACCATTGAATCAAAATCAAACAGCGAGCCGCCGCCCGCTTTCGATAAAACAGCCACCACGCGGAAATTGCGGCCCTTGATAGTAAT
The DNA here is from genome assembly GCA_963766885.1 of uncultured bacterium. Taxonomy (GTDB): domain Bacteria; phylum Patescibacteriota; class Minisyncoccia; order Phycocordibacterales; family CAIRYW01; genus CAIRYW01. Next base: position 130,410 of record CAVYBO010000002.1, read on the forward strand.
ATCTTGATTTATGGGATCCTGATTGGCAAAAAGATATTTCGCCACATCAGATCCAATTACCGCAACACTGTTATACGAATCCACATCGCCTTGGTCAAAAAATTGTCCCTCGGAAGGATTGAGGGCGAAGATACTGGCCATTAGATCCGTGGCACCGAAAATCGTAATCTGATAAGTGTTTGATTGAAACGATGCGGTGTCCGAGCCAATAACCACCGGCATAATTGCTTGAAGATATGGCACATTAGCTTTATTTTCAAGAGCTGTTATATCAGCGGGTTTTAATGAATCGCTGTAAAGAGCACCAGCGCTCTGGGTTGGACTCGTTGATACTTGTCCAGGAATTACAGCAATTGTGTTGGTGCCAAGTCCTTGAACTTCTCCAAGAATAAGGGCTTTGGCGCCGGCGCCAAGTGAAATGACTAGCATAATTGCTGTGATGCCTATAACAATTCCTAGAATCGTTAGAATTGACCGCGAACGATTAGTTGTTAGTCCAGTAAGAGAAGTTTTGAATGCGTGCTTTAATGTCATGAATTATTTGCAGTTTTATATTTTGGCTATTTAATGTATTCGTCCTGAGGCGTAAGGCGATTTTTTACTTTTTCCTCGCTTTCAATCTTTCCGTCCATAAGCCGAATAATTCTTTCAGCGTGTTCGGCTGTGGAAGTTTCGTGAGTAATCAAGACGATTGTTTTTCCTTCATCCTGATTTAATCGCTGGATTATAGCCATGACATTTTTACCGCTTTTTGAATCTAGATTTCCTGTAGGTTCGTCTGCAAAAATAATGTCAGGGTTATTAACAAGCGCGCGCGCAATAGCCACACGCTGGCGCTCTCCGCCGGAGAGTTCTGCGGAACTGTGGTAAAGCCTATGCCCCAATCCAACAGCTTCTGCCGCTTTTTGCGACATATCGTTCCACTTTTCTTCTTGAATATTTGAATAAACAAGCGGGAGTTTTACATTTTCAAGCACACTTGTTCGCGGCAAGAGATTAAAGGCCTGAAAGACAAATCCAATCTGGGTGTTTCTAATGCTTGCAAGCTCATCTCTTGTAAAAGAAGAAATGTTTTTTCCATTAAATATATAACTACCGTTTGTCGGCTCATCCAAAAGTCCAAGCAGATGCAGTAGCGTTGATTTACCGCTTCCAGAAGGTCCCATTATTGCCACGAACTCTCCTTTGCGGACTGAAAAAGATACTTCTTGCAATGCAACAGTTTCTGCTTCACCGTCTTTGTAAGACTTTGTTAATTTTTCTACTTCAATTATATTCATTAAATTAACTTGAGGCAGTATAAGTGACAATTTTTTCTCCTTTTGTAAGGCCGGAAATTATCTGTACAGACCCATCAAATCCTCTGATGCCGATTTCCACAGGAACAGCTTTATAAGTTTTACCGTCAGGATTCACCACCTGCACCGTGTCTGATCCATTGTTGTCTGTAACCGCGCGATATGGAATTTCAAGGACGTTATCTACTTCATGTGTAAATATTGTTAAGTTTGCGGTCATTCCTGATTTAATGCGACTATCATTTTGAGTAAACATCAAGGTTACTTTGTAAGTTGGCACCCCTTCAAGCACTGTTTCTGCCGGATCAATAGCTGTAACTTTTGCTTGAAAATAAGTATAGGAACCATATGCGTCTAGAGTTGTTGAAGCTAGATTGCCAACAGATATTTTTGCGATGTCAGATTCAGGAATAAAAGCGTCAATTTCGAAATCTCCATCGCTTATTACTCCAAAGGCGGCCTGGCCAGGAGCAACATATTCCCCAAGATTTGGATCGACTTCTGTCACTACACCGCTAATCGGAGAAATAAGCGTGTCTTCGCTAAGATTTGCTTTAGCGGCATCTACTTTGGCCTGTTCAGATGCTATTGAATCAGCAGAATTACCAGCTAATTTCAAATTATAATTAGTTTGAGCTTGAGTATATGCCGCCGCCGCATTGCTTAATTCCGTTTGAGCGGAAGCAACAGAATCAACAGCGCTATTGAATGTTGAAAACCCCGTGTTCATCGTGGCAACATATTGATCAACGGTCGATTGAGAAATTCCAGGATTACCTGAATTCAGATCATTAACAATTCCAGAAAGATCAGACATAAATGTCTTGATTGTTGCAATGTAACCTGAAACATTTGAAAGTAAGCTTGATGTACTGGTTGTAGTTGCTTCCGACAAATCATTAGACCACTGGTTCATAGTGGTAGTTACATTAACTCGTTCTTCGTCAATTGACGCTTGCTCAAGTTCTGAGTCAGTATGAATTGTTAGTGTAGGATTGGAGCTTTCAGGATTTGAAAAAAAACTATCAGTGTAATTTACAAGCGCGCTTTGAACTTGCACATAAGCTTGATGAACAGAGTTTATTGCATCTGTATTTGCACTATTAAGAGTAGTTTGAGCAGAAGCAACTTCTGCTTGTTGTACAGCAAGTTCATCAGGAGTTAAGCTTCGATCCATATCCGCTAGTGTAGCCTGCTCGCTTTCCAAATCTGCCTGATCGCTTGCGCTGTCTAGAGAAGCAATCGCATCACCGGCATTAACATGATCCCCAACCGCAACATCAATTTTTGAAACCACTCCACCTTTTTCAAAAGCCAGATTGGCTTTGCTCACAGGCGTTACAGTGCCGGTTGCAGTTACTGTTTCAACAACGTTCCCAAGGGTTACTTCTCCAGTTGTGAAATCTGGGGGAGTGTTTTCTTTTTTCCAAACAAACCAAGCGATAATTAATATAATTATTACGATGATTCCGATGACATACTTGTTTTTCAAAAATTTCATGAAGTAATTATAATATAAAACGACTTGATTAGCACTTTCATCACTTTTCAAATTTAATTTTGCTTAAATTCATTTTTTCTTATAATCTATATCGGTTCGCCTGCCTGACTGCAGGCAAGTTGCCGGATCGTCTAATGGTAGGACATCGCCCTTTGGAGGCGGCTATCTTGGTTCGAATCCAAGTCCGGCAGTTTTTACTCTGGTATAATCTTAATTACATGAAAAATATTAAAAAATACACTTATCCTAAAAAATCTGGTTTTTACGATTATGAAGGAGTTCCAACTCTTTTTATTGATGAAGCAGAGAAAGTCGTTTCTGGGATTAACAAAAAGAAAAATGAATTATCTCTAAATATTCCCATTCATCCTTTAATGGGTCACATGACATGGATTGAACTGAGTCTTGTGATAGGAATAATAAAGTCTTCAGAAGCTAGATCTTTTCTGGAAATAGGAACTTTAGATGGTTTAATTGTTGAGAATATATTAAATAATTGTTTAAAAATTGAGAATGTAATAACTATAGATTTACCAGAATCTATACATAAACATAAGGGTTCCGGTTCAAAACTTTTTATAGATAGTATTAACGCAGAAATGATAAACACTTTTGTTATTGGTGAAAGATTTTTAAATAATTCTCGTAGAAATATTGTAACTCAAATAAGGAAGGATTCTGCAAAATTAAAACTAACCGATTTTAAAAATAAGTTCGATGTTATTTTAGTTGATGGTTCTCATACATATGACTATTGTGCTTCAGATACAGAGCTAGCAAAAAAACTTCTTTCAAAAAAAGGAATAATCATCTGGCATGATTTCAATAAAGTAAAAGCCCTTGTTGGTGTTACCGAGTTTCTCTCTGAAGAAGCAAGAAAGAAGGAATTTTCACTGTATTGGCTTAAAGATCGTGAATACAACTCTTCTTCTGTAGTAGTTGGTCTCCGTAAATCTGATTTTCAATCATAAAAGTTCCAACATCGTATACGACGGCCAGTTTTTACTTTTAGAAAAATTTAAATAAAAAAGTACAATCTGATTTCTCAGATAAAATTTATTTTCTATATTAATGGTTATTTATATATGCCCTAGTAATAGGTCCGAAGTATCCGGAAGCAGGAATGATACCTTTTGCGCTCTGGAAGGCGGCCAAAGCCATTTTGGTTAATTTGCCAAAATAATTTGTTTCGTTTCCTGGTGACCCTGGTCCAGTAACCACTATAGTAAAGCCATGAGAATTTAAATACTTCTGAAGGAACTTTACCTTCGAATTAGTCATACCGATTTTTAAATTTTCAGTAAATGTTGGATTGATAACCGGATTAATAAACAATGTATTAATTTGATTAACGTTTGCACTGCCGCAAGGTTTCCCTGTATCTGCATTGAACAGCTGTCCTGAAAGACAAACAGGGATATTTACAATAAGATTTGAATTTGAAAGTGATGAGTTCCCTCCACTAGAAAAATCAAAAATAACCGGCGCGGTACTGACATTAACCGCAGCCTGCCTAGTCACATTTACTGTGTATGTATTTTGTGTCAAACCGTCTTGTGCGGTAACTACTACAGGGATTGTATTGGAGCCGACATTCAATGATATAGATCCCGACGATGTGCCGCTGGCAACCGAAACACCGTTTACTGTTGTGGTCGCATTAGCCTGATTTAATGTCGGAGTGATTGTTACACTCGTCACATTATTAGGAACACTGTCGGTATAAGAAGTAGTGGTTGATGAAAATGCAGGACTTAAAGTTCCGGAACTGATAATGAGATTACTCAAAGTGGCATCAGAACTTATTTCTGTTCCCTCTGTAATAGTGGGCTCAGAAGGCACAAACTGCCTGACTAACACATTGTCAAAATCAGTTGTCGAATAGGCCCCGAGCAAACTGACTGTCGTAGAAGCAAGATTGTTGCTTTCAGTATAGGTCTCTTGCCAATTGGCAGGCATAGCACTTCCTATATTCCATATTTTCATATATATGGTCGTCCCCGCCCTAGCTACCTGCATCCGATACATGGTTGAAGTCGCCCAAGAAAACGATATGGGACTGCTTCCCCAGGCAATTTCACTATTGAGAATATTAACACTTGACTGAGTAGTACTTCTAAAGGCTCCACAATATCCGCGAGCAGCGTTATTTCCCGTATCATAACTGTTAAGACAAATTCCCCCGACATCATTGTCAACTGGTGATGTCGTATAATTATCTACTTTTATATCAGCCTGCATCAAAAGATTGTTTGAAAGTCCAACATTATATGTAAGTTTAGTGTCTTCTTCAGCGGTAGTGGTACTTTGATGCATTTGTCCAAGGTTTGCTGCCCACGTTCCCACAACCTTGGTCCAGCCCGGTTTGAAGCTAACAAAATCATCCCAGAACGGATACACGTTGCTGTAATCGGCAGTAGAAACAGATACTGTTGAAGTATTAAAAAGGGAAAGATTATTTGCGACAAAATTCAAGTCCCCCATTGGTGATTCAAGATTGTTGCTACTGCCATTTTGGGTGGTGCCGTAATATTCCATTGTTGGGTCAGCCCCCGCAACAAAATCGTTTACATACTGAATGGCCTTGCTCTGGTTGGTAAGCTGCATTGCCGCCGCAACCCAGGCATTGGCCACAGACCATCTACCATTATCGTATGTGCCCACAGGAAATGGCTGGGTATTGCTGTTGTCAGTGCCGTCAGAATCAATGTATCCATAATAAGCCCACGTGGTCGGACTCTGATGAATATATCCGTTGGCAGTGAGAGTGCTGTAATTATTTACCAGATAATTACTAATAGCGGTTGCTTGAGGAGAAGTGGTAATACCGATATATACAGCGTAAGCTGAGCCTTCAACGTCAATCTGATTATCCTGTCCAGCGGCAGCATAAAACATGCCATCAGTGCTGTCCCAGAGTGTTGATATATTGTTTTTAATGCCATTAGCCTGATTTGCAAAATAAGTTGCATCTGTTGTATCACCTTCCGCCGTGTACATGACCACCATATCTTCGGCTGCTTGGTAATACAATAAGGATCCCATTAAATCGTCCCCAGTTTTACGAACATCATCTTGAAATCCCCACGGAACCCATTGGTCGGTTGGAGAAATATATACCAATGTTGTAGTACCATCTCTTGGAATATTGGACAGAGCTGTCTTCAATGCAGCGGAGCTGGAAGTAAAAGCTGTGATGTCTCCAGATTTATCATAATAAAGCTTCTCCATCATTGGCACCATAAAGGCTCCGTCTCCGGTGGCATGAGTATGGCGGTGGTCATCTCCTGAGTAATATGCATCAGCGGTACCATTGGAGTTTAGATCAATAGGAAAATCTCCATTTCCATTTTTTACCGATATAAATTTTTGGAATGTGTTTTTGATCTGTGCAGCCGTAAAATAGGATGGGTCTCCCGAAAAAGCATACCAAGTATCTGCTGCGTATTCTGTATGATATCCTGCTGCAGCAGTCCAATAATCTGAACCATCGCTACTAAAGGTTGTATGATTGCTTGAAAGATCTTCCTGCGTCGCAGAAAGAAGTGTGTCGTATTGCGTTTGTGCAGAAATATTCACAGTATGAGTATCGTACGAAGGGACAGTAGCGCTTGGATTTCCATAATATAAGTAGTAATTGGTATCGGTAGCATTTGCCGAAATTGCAGCCTGAGTCTCAAACCAAATTTGGGTGCTTGTGCTATTCCAACTTGATGATACGTCAAGACCTCGATTAAGTTCCGCCCAAGAACTGCCGTTCCAATATGCAATTCTTATATCTGCCCCGTTAGTAAGCGATTTTCCTGCGGAAACCAAAGCAGCATGATTGAAGGTATATCCTACTGAATAGCCAGACGATAATGTCCCTGAGCTATTGTTCGTAACTGCAAGCTGTTTAGAATATTGGTAGCTAGAATTCCAAACTGATGAAGGTGCGGATGCAAAAGCATTGCTAGAGAAAAAAAGACCTAGAAAACAAAACAGTAAAAGAAAGATTTTTTTCACAGAAATTTATGTAATATTTTTAAAAAAATTAAGTCCTGTAAATATTACATTTTATAAGTCATATTTACAAGTATCTCTAAAAAACCCATAAATAAAAGCCCTAAACTGCTTTTTGTAAGTTCAATATATCAGGTAGTTGACATAATTCCATTAAACTATCATAATTAAACAGTTATAACGTTCTTTGAAATTGGCTTCTTTTTGCCATAGCATAGAGCGTCTTTTTTAGTGAGGATGTTCTATGCTGTGGCAAAGCCTTAAATTAGGCAGAGCCTGCTTCCTAAGCAATACACTACAAACCCAACCCATACCTAGAAAAAAAAGATAATGCAACGTCAAAATCCGCAAGGAACTTTGGACAGGACTGATCAGTTTGCGCGAGGGTCTTCTGCTGATAAAATCGACGCATTAGTGGCAGAAATTAGGCGCAACTTCTCGGACGCTCAGATAGAGCGGCTAGCGACCGACCCAGATCTAATCCTGGGTATACGTGAGTGTATTGAACACCGCGGCAGCATCAAACTGATGACGCACTCAATCGATTGCGGCACATTAGTTTCTTGCAGTCCTGGCTGGGAAATACCTCCGGAATACCAAATGCTGCCGGTACACTACTCTGGTGTTCTGGAGTGGAACAAAGAAGAACAGGTCGGGGCCATTCATGTCGTTAAGAGAAACGGCAATGCGAACTATCTCGGCAAAAAAGCCCCGCTCGTTCAGGAGCTTTTCTGGAAAGGTACGTACCCGGCAAACGTCGGGCGCTATCTGGTAGAGAACCCAGTCCTCATCCCCAAAGAATGGTGTCGTTACCTCAAAGTATTCTTTTTTGGAACCATCTTTAGCACTAAACCGCCCTACACCAATTATAGCGGTCCAAGGGACCTCTACGTCATGTTCATTGAAAAACGTGGCGGCAAATGGCAGGCGGACTATCTCCTCCTAGACGAGACCCGATTAGGGCCAGAGATCGCCGTGGCGTGCCACGATGGAAACCAAAAAGGAAACGAGAACGAGGTCGTGCTGAGTTCATAACAACTGGAACAGTATCAGTCCCGCATTTACACTGCGGGACTAATTTTTTTATTTAATTTATAACTATATAAAATTAAAGACTGATCACAAACAATTCCAGAGAAAGCTCTGGAATAAATGATCTTTCAGCTTGCATCAGCGCCTGAAGAAGCTTTCTTAAAACTTCAATACTTAAATCAAGATCTTTAGAATCAGATGCGTTTTTAATAAATTTAATTCTGTCTTCTGAATATTTTTTTAGCAAGGATCCTTCCTGAAATTTAGATACTCTGATCAAAACAATTTCACGGATTTTTTCCAAAACCAGTCTGCCAAAAAGATTTATATTTATTTCGGCTTCTTCGATATCCTTCAAAATTTTCAAGGCTTCATCAATATTTTTTTTACCTACTGCCAAAATAAAATTTTCTATCAAAGATTCTCTTGGAGCTCCCAGAGCTTTTTCTGTGTCAGTTAATTTTATTGATTTGCCAGATATAAACCCGATTGTCTTTTGTAATGCGCCAAACGCGTCTCGAAAGGAACCTCCTGCAACCAGTGCAATCAACTCAGCGGCGTTTTCTTCAATATCAAATCCCTCTTTTTTGGAGACTTCGGAAACAACTTTAGAAATTATACAAGTGGTTGGTTTTTTGAATTCACAAATCTGGCAACGGGATTGGATTGTTTCTGGGATTTTTTCCAATTCTGTCGTGGCCATAATAAATAAAACATGCTTAGGAGGCTCTTCCAAAGTTTTAAGCAGCGCGTTCCACGCTTCACGTGTGAGCATATGAGCTTCGTCTATAATGTAAACCTTTTTCTTGGATGAAAATGGCATAGTCTCAATCGTTTCTCTAAGCGTGCGAATGTCATCAATTCCCCTGTTTGATGCTGCGTCTATTTCGTACAAATCATCGTCTGTAGTACCAAGTTCTTTGGCTAAAATTCTGGCAACAGAAGTTTTGCCCGTGCCGCGGGAACCGGCAAAAATGTATGCGTGTGAAAGCCTCTCTTCCGAAATAGAATTTTGAAGAAGTAAGACAGTCTGCTCTTGTCCGATTATTTCTTCAAAATTTTTGGGACGATATTTTCTATAAAGCGTTTCGTGATTCATAAAAAATATTATAGCAAAGAAAGAGAAAATAAATTTAATATAAAAAGAAACCGACCGCTTGCAAAGGTACAAGCGGTCGGTGATATGAGTTTGAGAATCGCCTGCCCTCAGGCCAGTCGGGTTTTACCCCTTCGGAGAATTTAATCTCCTTTTCAGATTCTCATTTCATACCTGCTTTTAACCCCATGAAGGGTTAACCTGCGGCGTAGTGGCCGCCGGTGGTCTTCGTGTAAATGCCGACGGCGCTCGTCCAGTGCGATTCATAATTGGCCGGCGCGGTGGTATTTTGCGAGGACGAGGCGTAGCCGTCGATGCAGATCGGCAATCTGAATTGCCAGATGCCGAAGGCATTGTTGTAGGTAAGCGTGGTCCCGGTGTTGGGCGGCGTCGTCGTCTTCACGAGCATGCGGTCGAAGTGGAACTTCGGCGCTTGGAGCCCGGATTCCGTCGGCGGTCGCGCGATGGCGCTTTCGAAGGCCTGACCAGTCTCGGAAGTCTGGATGATCCAGACCGCGGGGATGAACCCGCCGTGGTCGTAATAGCTAAACGCCGGCGGAATGCCGACGTCGGGCGCGGGCGGCGCCGAGGCCGTGATCACATTGGTCTCATTTTTGGTGCCGGCGCCGAGGCCGTGCCAGCAGTAATACGCGGTTGCAATGATGGCCAAGAAGGCCAAGCGTTTGTTTTTGAGGATTTTCATCCGTTTTTCCTTTCGTTTGTTTGTTGTTGTTTTTGACTCAACCAGTATCCGGAACAATCAGTAACGTTGCTTTTTGCCACCTCCTGAGATGGTTATGGGCAGGTATGAAATTGTTAAAGACCACAAGTTTTATCGTGTCAAATATTAACTCTAAATTAAAACTTGTCAAGTGTTTTTCAAAAGTTATCCACAATAGACTTCTTCTTTTCAGGTCGCTTTGCTCCCGAAAATAAAGTCGTCCGCAACTGCCTCTACTTGGCTGGCATTGTCAGTTTCCATCAATTTTATCCGCAAATCTTTGGCTCCCTCGAATCCATCAACATAAGCTTTAAAATGTTTTTTCATAATTGCAAAATTTTTGTAACCAGTAAGTTTTTCCTCAAAAATTTTTGTGTGTTCTACCATAACTTTTAGCTTTTGTTCCACAGGAATGTCTTTTGTCGAGTACGTGCGCCCGTCTGCTGACGGGCTTCTAGCGTCCGCCGCCAGTCGCGGCTTCCGATCCTCTCCAAAAGACATTCCTTCAAATAGCCACGGGTTGCCGAAAATTCCTCGGCCAATCATTACTCCATCACAGCCTGTTTCTTCTGCTCTTTTTATTCCCTCTTCAATATTTTTTACATCTCCATTACCAATAATTAAAGTGTCCACTTTCATATCATTACGAATCTCAACAGCGCGCTTTATATAATTCCAATTTGCTAGAACTTTAGACATTTCTTTTCTGGTACGAGCATGGATAGTCAGAGCCGCAATATTTTCTTCAAGCAGTGCTGGGATCCACTCTTCAATTTCTAATTTATTAAATCCGACCCTAGTCTTCACAGAAATTGGAATTTTATTTTCCACTCCCCGCTTTGCGGCTTGAATTATTTCTTTGGCAAGTTTTGGATTTTTAATCAAGGCCGCGCCTGCGCATTGCTTTTCAATCGTTTTGTCCGGACAGCCCATATTTATATCGAGTCCGTCAAATCCCAAATCTAAAACTATTTTTGCAGCGCCTTCAATGTATTCTGGTCTGCCGCTAAAAATCTGCGCGACGATCGGACGCTCAATTTCAGAATATTCCAGATCCTTAAGAAGTTTTTTCTTGCCTTCTTCATTTGCGCGGCAGAGACCGTCTGCAGAAACGAATTCGGTCCACATTACATTTGGCTTGCCATATTTGGCGATAATTTGACGGAACGCGGCGTCGGTAACATCCGCCATTGGAGCAAGCGCAAAAAAGGGCATGTCTCGCAACAAGCCGGGCTTGCGTAGATTTTTCCAAAAATTATTCATTATATATTTAATTCTGATCTGGATTGCCGGCTAAAGAAAACTTCATATGGTTTTCAATAAATCCAAGCAGAGCTCCAACATCATTATTTCTGTTGGGGCTTTTTAAAACAATTACCACTATATTTCTCTGTGTCCCACTGATAGAAATGCGATAAAAGGCAACTGCAGTTTCCGAAGCCGCTTCAGTGTATCCATTTTTCCCGCCAAGAAAAACTTTATACTGCATCAGCTGATTTCCGTTGTACCATATGTGATTTATATTTGCTATTTCATACTGTTTTACTTGGGTAATATTGAGAATATTTGGAGTAAAACTCGGATTTTGATCTTCTTTATAGATATATAAAGCAAGTTTTAAAAGATCATTTGCCGTAGTCAGATTCTCATGAGAGACGCCGCTTGGCTCCACAAATGTTGAGTTTGTCATTCCAATAGACTCTGCTTTCTGATTCATCAATCCAACAAAAGGATCTTTGCCGTATTTGTAGTTTTCAGCAATAACTTCCGCTGCATTGTTTGAAGATTCCATTAAAAGCGGATACAAAATATCTGAAAGAAGAATGTGTTCATTTGGTTCAAGAACTTGTTCGGAACCATACACCGAAAGAGCTTTGCTGGTTACCAATAAGTCTTGGTTGAGAGGCATATTTTCTGTTGCAACCAAAGTCGTTAAAAGTTTTGTTAAAGATGCTGGTGGAAATATTCCATCAGGATCTTTGCTAAGTATTACTTCTCCTGTGTCTGCATCTGCCACCAAATAGGAAATAGCATTGACCTTTGGAGATGTGTAGTCGTTATTTTTAAAATAATATTCTGCTGGCGTATCTGATGCCACCGCATTAGCCGGCGGACCATCTGAATCATTTGAGCCTTCCGTTATTTTTGGAGCACTTTGAACTGGAGTGACGGTTTGTAAGGTGTTTTGCTGACTTTGGTCAGGAGAAAATAAAGACGCCAAAGCGCCTTCCCCGCCAACGACAAAACTCATTGCCGAAAAGCCAATAACCAAAGAAGCAATTCCCCAGACAAAAAAAGATTTTAGTCCCTGTCTGTTGTAAGGTGATTCTGATATAAAAACAACCTTTTCTCCGTGCGGACCGAGATCGATTTTCTTTAAATAAATTGGGTCAATATTGTATTCGTTTCTCCTCTTATCCATTTACCTTTAGTCTAACAGAATCCCCATCTGTTTCAAAATAAGCTTCCTTTCCTGATTTTAATTTTCCCGATATAAGTGCTTTTGCAATATCTTCTTCAAGATTTTCCTCAATCGCTCGACGCATAGGACGAGCGCCAAATTTGGGATCGCTGCCGATTTTTACCAGATAATCAAGTATTTTGTCGGATGCGGCAAGTTTTATTGCTTTCTTTTCGAGTCTGTCTTGAAGCTCTGCAAACATCAGTGAAGCTATTTGCTTTAAATCAATATTTGTCAGCGGATGAAAAAATATAATGCCGTCAAAACGGTTCAAAAGCTCTGGAGCAAATATCTTTTCTTTGATTATACTGTCAATAATTTTGTCTTTTTCAGAGTAAAGATCTGCTCCAGATTGAACAACATCCCAAATCATTGAGCTTCCCGCGTTTGATGTTGCAATAAATATTGTGTCCCTAGCATTTATTTTTTTACTTTCTGCGTCCGTAAAAAATCCCTCGTCAAATACCTGAAGAAATAAGTTATGAATCTCATATGTCGCCTTTTCAAATTCATCAAGCAAAAGTACTCCGTATGGATGATCGCGAAGCAATGTTGACAAAGATCCCTGTTTTTTATTTCCATAGGAACCTATGAGCCGCGCCATAGCATCATTGGCTTGATATTCCGACATGTCAATTCTTGAAAGCTTGGCAGAATCCTTGAACATGACTTCAGCAAGAGCTTTGGCGGTTTCTGTTTTACCCACTCCAGTCGGACCTAAAAACAGAAATGATCCCATAGGGCGGCTTTGGCTTGAAATTCCCGCGCGGGACCTTCGGAGTGCCGAAGAGATGGACTTAATCGCCTCGTCTTGGCCAATTATTTTTTTATGCAAAACATTTTCTAAATCAAGCAATTTGTCTTTTTCGTCTGACTCAGGGTTAAGTGAAGGCACGCCTGTTTTTTCTTCAATGATTTTAAGTACGTCTTTTTCAACCAAAACTCTTCTTTTTTGGGATTTTACATAAGATACTGCGTCCAGAAGAATTGTTCTGGATTCACCACTCTCGGCATAGCCGCCAAAATGCTTCATCGATTCATTTTTGATAGTAAGCAGCGCAGGAAAAGTTATTAAAACACCCTTCTCAGCTTCAACTAAAAAAGCTTCTCTTTTAAGCATTTCTAAATCGGCATCTTCGCCCTCTTCTTCAATTTTTATCACTTCCATCTTATGCGTCAGACCAGAATACAAATCTCTGTTTTCATCAAAAGTGTTCATGTCCTCTAAGATAACAATACTGACTGATTGGGAAGAAAGAACTGGTTGAAGCATTGAAATAACATCAATGCCGCCAACTGACTCGGTTTTTATAAAGGAAACAAATCTTGGAAATACCACAACGGTATTTCCTGCAGCGGCGGCTTCAACCAAGGACTTAAATAAAATTTCTTCAATTTCCTTTGGCTGCTTGGAGCCTTCTAAAACGGTTTCTGGTTCAATTAAAAATATCTTTTTATAAGAAAGTTCGGAAGAGGCTTCTCCGTTTCTGATTTTTTCTGCAAGCAAACTCATCACATCAACACCTTCTTCTTCGCTTTGACAAATCAGAATCGCGTTTGCTCCGTAACTTTTTGACAACGCCCTTTCAACTCTGGAAACTGCGTTCTGATAAAGCTTTTTAAATCCGTCCAAGCTGCCGGACATTGAATTGTTAAGATTTTTGGCGATCCTTTCCAATTGATATGCTTCTTTGTCCGACCAATCTTTGCCGATGCCAGGAATCTTTGAAATCTTTTCCAAAGACCAAAATCTCTGCTGATCAACCAATTCTTCTGTTCTGGAGACAACCCAATTAAAACAGCCAGAAAATTGCTCAGGCGAAATACCACGGGACAAAAGGAAATTTTTTATAGACGGCAGATCAGAAAATTCCTTTGCTATTTTTTGGTCAGTTATGTCTTCGGGAAGAGACTCGCAAAAGTTTTTTGGTCTGGATTTTATAAAAGATACAACATCTCCTTCAGAAATACCGAGCCTGAGCATCACCTCGTCTCCAATATCTGAAAAGAAAAATCCTCTGACAGGATCACAGTCCTCAGAGTGGAACAGTATCTGTCCATTTAAAAAGGAAAAGGGATTTTCATCTTTATATGACTGATTAAAAAGAGAAAAATAAAAGCAATCCAAACCATAGAAAACCAGACTGACTGAGAGCAAAACAAAAAATATTCCCAAATACACACCTAACCCGCTAAAAATAAAAACAATTAAAAAGAGAATTTCAAAATATGAAAGAGACTTTATTATTTTTCTTCGGAATTGATGAGAAATCGCATCTTCCAAAACCAATGCCGGGTAATAGTTTATTTTGCTTTTTAATATGTTTAGGTTCATTTATTTAATAATTAAATAAAATCCATCAAAAAATAATAATACTATGATCAAGGGATAAAATATCCAGATAAAAAAGACTGCGATTACTAGCAGCACTCCAAATACTATTGCAACAATTCCCACAACAACTACACAAAACCGGATAAGAGCTCCGATAAGCCGCATCAGCATATTTAAGGCTAATACACCTAAAGACTCTGTAATGTTTGTTACCGAAGTGTTTGCATATCTTTCACCAAGACCTTTCCAAGGCGCAAAGAAAGTATGGGTCAACAATCTTATTGAAAAAAAATCATACAAGAAAAAAATAAAATTCTTCTCATTTAAAATAAGATCTCTGATTGCCTTGGTGTAATGCCACTGAACATACGAAACTGTTAAACTAAACATATTATAATTATAGCTTTTTTATAACTTACTGCATAAATTACTGTTAAGAATTGCTGCTGCCTTTGCTTTTTAAAAGCACTTTGTTGCCGAAACGAAGATCAATATATTCTGTGTTGTTTTTGTTAAAGTTTTTAAGATCCGGTGAGGAAAGCGTCTGTTTTAAATAATAAAGCGATTCATCGGCGCTTTCATCCAAACCCAATTTAAAATACATACCAGACGCATCAGTTAAGTCTGCTTCGTCCTGACTTACAGTGAAGCTGGAAATTGAAAAGTTGAGACTTCTTACTCCATTTATAAAATCAAAAACCGTTTGTATATCGTTTGCTGATGCAGACATAAATCCTATCTTTGGGTTATCACCATTTTGAAAAATAATATAAGCATTGCCCTGAATTTCCGGAGCCGGAGCAAAGGCAAGTCCAGAACCATCAACATAATCACAAAGAGTTAAATTACACCAGAGAAAAAGCGGCACGCGCTCCGTGAGATTTATATTCAACATACCGGAATTTATTGTGAGTGAAATTGCTTTGACCGATGTTGCCGAAAGAGTTTTGAATATTTCTTTTTTTGGATAAAAGAAGATGCTGTTTTTTGGAATAAGCCCAAAAAGATATGAACCTTCGAGCTCGTCTGAAATCTTGGACTGAACAGCTGACAAATCTTCGTACGCAAGCGAAGACACCCTAACATCTTTTATTCGAAACACGTCAAGGCGAAAAAGATAGTAAGATCCAGCAAGCAAGAAAAGAATAATTAAAATCAATACCAGAAAAAAAAGCCTCCATCCGCCTTTTTTTCTCTCTTTGGCAAAATTAATATTTTTTATTTGTATACGAGACTTCATTCAAAATTTTAAAGTATTGAAAGCTTTTGAATAAAAGTTTTTCCGTACATATATTTTTTGAGCGCTTCAGGAATTTCAACTTCTCCTTTCTCAGTCTGATAGTTTTCGATAATTGCTATCAAAGCTCTTCCAACAGCAACAATTGTTGCGTCATTCATATGAACATAATCAACTTTGCCATCGGCACGCTTAACACGGGTATTAAGGCGACGCGGCTGAAAGCCCGCAATCAAATCAGCACTGTGTGTTTCCCTATATTTATCTTGTCCCGGCATCCACGTCTCAACGTCAATCTGCCTAAAATCTGGAAATCCCATATCCCCGGAACAAACTGCAACCACTTGGTATGGCAAATTGAGTTTTTGTAAGATGTGTTCCTGAATTGCTATCAGAAAATTCTGCTCCGCCATCGAATTTTCAGAAAGTGAAAAAACTTCAGCCTCTAATTTATCAAACTGATGTACGCGGATAATTCCTTTTGTGTCTTTACCATAACTCCCCGCCTCTCTTCTGAAAGCTGTAGAATATCCAACATAGCGAATCGGCAAATCTTTCTCATCAAAAATCTCATCCATATGCATCGGGCCAAGCGTGTGTTCCGCGCTTCCAACCAGCATCAGATTGTCTTCCGGAAAAATATAATGTTCCTCAGGTGTCAAAAATCTTGCCATTCTGTTTTGAACGGCTGGCTTTACGAAAACAGGAGGAATAACAGGAATAAAAGCATCAACATCAATATTTAATCCAACATCAACGGCAATTTTTTGAAGGGTTTCTTTTGAGGTCACGACTCCAAGACAAAATTGAATTAAGGCAAATTGCATCAGAGCCAAATCTCCTTTTAAATACGCGAATCTTGAAGCGGCCACCTCTGTAGCTGTTTCTGTATCTATAACACCAAGATCAGCGCCGATTTCAAAATGCTCTTTTGGTTTGAACGAAAACTGTTTTTTTTCTCCCCACTTTCTTATGACTTTGTTTTCTGATTCATCCTTGCCAATTGGAGTATCTGGAGAATAAATGTTTGGCACCTTGAGCATCAATGATAAAAATTCTTTATCAATCTCGGTAAATTCCTTTTCTAACTTTTCATGCTCAATTTTTAGCTTTTGTCCCTCTTCAACATTACGGGTTTTCTGGGCTTCGTTGCGCTTCTGGTTGATGTTATCGAGCTCTGAGCGCAGAGATTTTTTGGATTCGTATAAGGCAAGCAGCTTGTCAAAGTCGATTTGACGGTTTTTGTTTTTTGCCGCGTTTTCCACAATTTCCCTGTTTTCTTTTATGAATTTAATATCAAGCATAGTAAAATAATAGCACTGTTTTTTAATATTTAAAAAAATTAAAATCAAGATCGGAATGTTAGAAAAATATCCAATTAGAAAAATTGAGGCCAAAGACTTATCTTTGAGCCTGCTTGAAATTCCTGAACCGCCAGGCACACTATATATACGTGGCAATCTTCCACCCCAAAATTTTATTTATCTCACAGTTGTCGGTTCTCGAAAAGCAAGCTCCTACGGCAAAGACGCAACCAAGAAAATTATCTCCGGGCTGGCAGGATACCCGATAGTAATTGTCTCTGGACTTGCAATTGGGATTGATTCAATCGCTCACAACGCTGCATTGGATGCTGGAATTTTTACAATGTCTTTTCCAGGTTCAGGACTCGGAGAAAAATTTATTGCGCCAAGCAGCCATTTGCCATTGGCCAAAAATATTTTAGATGCCGGCGGCTGCTTAGTTTCAGAAATGAATTCTGATGAACATGGCCAAGCCTGGACATTCCCAAGACGCAACCGTTTGATGGCGGGAATTTCCAAAGCCGTGCTAGTAGTAGAAGCAGAAAAACCATCAGGCACGTTGATTACCTCCAAGCTTGCAACCGATTATAATCGTGACGTTTTTGCCGTACCTGGCAGCATTTTTTCCAAAAACTCAGAAGGTCCGCATATGCTGATAAAACTTGGAGCAACACCTGTGGAAAATTCTGACGATGTTTTGGAAGCACTTGGCATCAAACCAAGCAACGCTGTGGGACAATTACCGCTATTAGATTTATCCAAAGAAGAAAAAACTTTATTAGATATTCTAGCCGTCCCCTCGAGTCGTGATGAAATCTCAGAAAAATTGGATTGGGATATTTCTAAAATTTCAGAAACTTTAACTCTCCTTGAAATAAAGGGAGTAATAAAAGAACACTTGGGCAAAATACATCTTGCGTAGCAGATAAATTTGCAAAAAAAATGAGGTGCGTGTAATACTTATCGCACAAGTATAAATATCAAGTGAATATATAGTATGAAATTAGTAATCGTAGAATCCCCTGCCAAAGCCAAAACGATCAGCAAATATCTGGGCAAAGATTATGAAGTCAAAGCTTCAGTTGGCCACGTGCGTGATTTGCCCAAATCAAACAAAACTGCCATAGACATTGAAGGCGGTTTTATTCCTCATTACGAAATTTCCAAAGGCAAAGAGCACGTTATTGCCGAGATTAGAAAGCTTGCAAGCAAAGCAACTGAAGTGCTTCTTGCCACCGACCCTGACCGAGAAGGAGAAGCGATTGCTTGGCATCTTAAAGAATTAATTATTGATAAAAAAAGCAAAAAGCCGATAAAAAGAATTTCATATACCGAAATCACTAAGGAAGCGATTGAAGAAGCCTTAAAAAATCCCCGTGAAATTGATGAAGATTTACGTAAAGCTCAAGAGGCCCGCAGAGTTTTGGACAGGCTTGTTGGATACGATTTATCTGGAATTATTTGGAAAAAAGTTCGCTACGGACTTTCTGCCGGCCGCGTTCAATCTCCAGCCCTGCGAATAATAATGGAACGCGAAAGAGAAGTCAGAGCATTTAAACCAGAAGAATATTTTGTAATTTCAGGTGAATTCCAAACCGAAAAAAGGGAAAAATTATTTCTAGAATGTGAAGAAAAACCGAATGAACGCAAGGAAGCCGAAAGAATTTTGGAACTGGCTAAAGCAGAAAAATGGAATGTCAAAAGTGTTGACAAAACAGAAGTTAAACGTTCGCCGCGCCCACCATTTATTACATCAACCCTTCAACAAACAGCTTCTACTCGCCTTGGATATTCTCCTTCCAACACAATGCGTATTGCTCAAAAGCTTTACGAAGGTGGGCACATCACATATATGAGAACAGACAGTCCAAACCTAAGTGCCTACGCAATAGAATCAATCGCAGGAAAAATCAAAAAAACATACGGTGAAAAATATCTTGATTCAAAAAATTTTGCCTCCAAATCCAAGAATGCTCAGGAAGCTCACGAAGCGATTCGTCCATCAGATATTTTTAAGGAAAATTCAGGCACAAGTGATGATGAGAAAAAGCTTTACAGATTAATTTGGCAACGCACAATTGCAAGCCAAATGTCCTCTGCATTAACCGAGCGTACAAAAGTCAGTGCAAATATTTCTTCAAATTCTATTCCTGATTTTTCGGCAACAGGATCAATCATACTTTTTGATGGATGGCTCAAAGCCGATCCCGAAGGCCGCGGTGAAGATAAAATAATGCCAAGCATTAAAGCAAAAGACCCTCTCAAAGCTATAGAGATAAATTCGGAAGAGAAATGGACTGAACCGCCGGGCAGATATTCTGAAGCTGGATTGATTAAAGAGTTGGAAAAAAGAGGAATCGGCAGGCCTTCAACATACGCTTCAATTATCCGCACACTTGAAACAAGAGAATACGTCACCAAAGAAAACAAGGCTCTCAAGCCAACTGATACTGGCGACGTAGTTTCAACTTTCCTTGAAGCTAATTTTACACACTATATAAGTGATGTATTTACAGCGGAAATGGAAGAAAAACTCGATGATATTGCCGATGGCAAAGCGGAGTATGTAAAAACGCTAGAAAATTATTATAGACCCCTCCATAAAGAAGTTTTAGAAAAAGATAAGCTAGACAAGGCAACAACGTTCGGCGAAGCCGATCCAAAATTCAAATGCCCAAAATGCGGAAGTTCAATGCTAGTTAAACTTTCTCGTGCGGGAAAATTTCTCAGCTGTTCGCGATATCCAGATTGTGATGGTGCGCTCTCAATTGATGGAGTAGAAATTAAAAAAGACGAGCCTGTAGGAATTGATCCGGAAACAAATCTGCCTATTTTTACAAAAGTCGGACGCTTTGGTCCGTATGTTCAGCTTGGAGAAACAACAGGAAAAGGCAAGACAAAAATCAAAGCCAAAATGGCTTCAATTCCAAAGGAATATGATCCCTCAAACATTACTCTCAAGGACGCACTCAAATTTTTATCAGTTCCTCGCACGCTCGGTAAGCATCCAACCACCGGCATTGATGTAACAGCCAACAACGGCCGTTTTGGACCTTATGTTGCTCATGATGGAAACTTTCGTTCAATCAAACCACCGCTAAACGTATTTGAAATAACTTTGGAACAAGCACTTGAACTTTTGGCTCAAGAAAAAAAGCCTCGCGGTTTTCAAAAGAAAAATAAATAGTCAAATACTAAAATTATCCAAATTATAAGTCTCTTCAATTTCCTCTTGCTTTGGTTTGTCGTCAATTAATATTTTTTGCTCTTCCAGACTTTGAGAAACACCTAAATCTACAGGTGCAACTTTTTGTTCAAAACTTTTTTTGATGTGCTCCAAAATGCTTCGCAAGTCGTCCTGGTTGAAAAAGTCTATATGAATTTTTCCTCCAGCTTCGCGCTGTTCAATAGAAACTCTCGTACCCAAACTTTCTGTCAATCTTTCTTCCATTTCCAAAATATCCGGATCAATCAAAAGTTCCTTCTTGCGCACTTTGTCAAAAGCCACTCGCCGCGCCAAACCTTCAGATTCGCGGACAGTCATCTTCTTCATCATTATTTCTTTGAAGAGATTGATCTGCTGTTCTGGATGTTCTGAAAGCATCAGAATTGGTCTGGTGTGACCTTCGGCAATTTTGCCTTCGGAAAGCGCTTGCAAAACTTCTGGCGGCAAAAGGAGTAAGCGAATTGTGTTTGAAACATATTCCCTGCTCTTGCCGATTTTTTCTGCAATTTCCGTGTGTTTAAGCCCAAATTCATCCACAAGTTGTTTGAAAGCTTTGGCTCTTTCAACTGCATTTAAATCTTCTCTTTGCAGGTTTTCAATTATAGCAAGTTCAAGCTTGGCTTTGTCGGTGTCTGTGCCTTCGCGAATAAGCGCTGGTACTTCTTTGAGCCCTGCAAGTTTGGAGGCGCGAAGTCGGCGTTCTCCAGAAATAAGTTCGTATTCAACATACAAGCCGCCGTCTTCGCGCTCAATTTCTTTTCTTGTGACAACCAGCGGCTGCAAAACTCCATACTGTCGGATCGAAAGCGCCAAATCATTGAGCCGCGCTTCGTCAAATTCTTTTCTTGGCTGAAACGGATTCGGTTTGACCTTGTCTACTTCTATCCAAAAAATCGCGTTGTTATAAAAATTCATAGAAAGATTTTATCACAAATAAATTGAAATAAAACGTTTTTTGTAGTAATTTAGTGGAACTTGCCTGTTGTGCAGACAAGCCCGGGTGGCGGAATTGGTAGACGCGATAGACTCAAAATCTATTAATCGCAAGGTTGTGAGGGTTCGAGTCCCTCCTCGGGCATAGAATTGATGAAAGAAAAAATACTTCCAAAAATTATTGTCGTATGCGGCCTCACAGCTACAGGCAAAAGCGATTATGCTGTAAAACTTGCCAAAAAAATCGGCGGAGAAATTATTTCTGCGGATTCAAGGCAAGTTTACAAAGGACTGAATATCGGAAGCGGAAAAATTACAAAAAAAGAAATGCTTGGTGTACCCCATTATTTACTTGATGTAGTATCTCCAAAAAAAGTGTTTGCTGTTTCAGACTTTCAAAAGCTTGCACACAAAGCAATTGATAAGATTTTAAGTAAAGGAAAAACTCCAATAATCTGCGGTGGCACTGGATTTTATATTGATTCAATTGTTAGTGGAAATGTTTTACCAGACGTTTCCCCAAATAAAACTCTACGTAAAAAACTGAAAAAACTTTCACTTCAAGAACTCCGGAAACAATTAAAAAAACTGGACTCAAAAAGATATAAAGAAATTGATACTCAAAATCCTGTCCGTTTGATACGTGCAATTGAAATCGCCGAAGCCTTGGGCAAAGTGCCAGAAGCAAAATCACAACCAAAATATAATTCAAAAATAATTTACTTGGATTTTCCAAACGAAGTTTTAAAAAAACGAATCCATACTCGCCTGCTCAAGCGAATCAAACAAGGAATGATTAGCGAAGTAAAAAACCTCCACAAAAACGGAGTATCCTGGAAACGACTTTATGAGTTAGGACTTGAGTATCGTTACATCTCTTTATTCCTTCAAAATCAAATTCCAAAAGATGAAATGATTTCAAAATTAGAAAGTGAAATCTGGCATTACGCAAAAAAACAAAGAACGTGGTTTAAGAGGTATAAAATTTAACTTTACAAATACAAAAGCGACCACCCTTCCCGGAATTTCCAGAAAGGGTGGTTTAAATTGTTTGCCGAACCGGGATTTACCAGCTGGGCATCTTGCGACCGTGCCGGCACCAGTGATGGCCGCCGGAAACGGTGCTGCACGCCGAGGACCGGGGCCGATCCAGGACACGGATGCCGAGTCGCACACCTTGCGGTTGCTGCGTCTGTTCCTGTTTGGCGCGCCGAGCTGCCTCGGTGCGCCGTTGGCGTTCGGGAGCTTCCGCAGCATCCTGCCGACGAATCTCAGCGAGCCGGGCACGCGTTTGAGTCGGGTTTGGTTTTGATGTAAAAGTATCCGCTCCGCATTCAGCGATAGCGGCCAATGTTGGGACAATGTTATCGAACATATGCCTATATAATATCACACTATACACAAAAGTCAATAGATGACGGGCGATGTAGGAATCGAACCTACGACAACGGTTTTGGAGACCGTAGTTATACCACTTAACTAATCGCCCAAATAAACAGAGAAATTCTAACAAAAAAAGCCCTTTCGGGCTATCTTTGTTTATTGATATTCTATTTTTTGGCTTCCTTAAAAACCAAATGCTTCCGAAGCTTTTTGGAGTACTTTTTGAGCTCAACTTTACGGACTACAAGCTTCTTGTTTTTGCGAGTCCAATAGGTTTCGCCTGTATCCTTGTTTTTTAATTGAATTAAACTGTCTTGTGACATAGTTTGCCTATATTACTATATTATTTTAAAAAATCAAATTTTCTCCGAGTATAAAAAATTCCGCCGGTTGGCGGATCAAGCAGAGACAGAAAGGTAGCGCATCTTTTTTCCCGGAAATCCCCGAGGAACTGGAGGATGTCGGCGACGCTTGGGGCGCTTGTCACGAAAGCAAGTCAGAGTTATCCGAATCGGCTCGCGCTCTTTCTTTTCGTGCTTTTTGTTAAGCTTCCTTTTGATTGGCCGCGAAATAATGCGACGGCCAAAACTGCAAAGTTTGGAAATGAACGACATATTGGCACTATACAACACAATAAATTATTGTCAACTAAATTTAACTTCTGGTGCTCCGCGTGGGACGATATTCGTACGGAATTGATGTTAAATTTGAATAAGTAAATAAAAATAGGAAAAGCCCGCGGTTGAACCAACGGGCTTTTTTGTTTTCCTCTGAATTTACCTACTGACTTGGAACAGTTCCGACATTCCCATTGAATGTGCGAAGTCTCATTAATTGCCCTCGCGACTATCTCCCTACGTTTTTACTTATCACATGACTCTTATCTTTTATCGATTTGATTTCAGGTGTTACCTCGAAAGGTACGAACCCTGCTGTTTTGAGTTTAGCAATACTATTTTACGCAGAACATCTTTTAGAGGGCATTAGAGCGGCCAAACTACATCGGCACCACTTTCCTGGGATCTCAGGTGTAGTAAACCAACAAAGAGACTCTTGGCTCGCATAATAATTCATCAACGACAGACCAGTTCCTTTTCATCTAGGTCTCAATCAAGGAACTTAGTTAGGTCAAGCCACCCAACTACTGTTACTACCATATTGTAGCATATCCTAAATTTTTGTCAAATGTGTGCGCAGAGCAGGATTCTCCCTCGACTAAACTTTTGCCGCCGCAAAAGTTTGTCTGGGCACCGCCTCACAGTTTCGCGTGCTCGCGAAACATTGCTCCGGCGTTCGAATCCTCGCAAGCTAACTCTTGCTACTTATTAGAAAACAAAAATAAGGGCAGCAAGTGCCCATTTTTGTTTTTATGCGCAGAGCAGGATTCGAACCTGCGTAGGCCATAGGCCGAGAGATTTACAGTCTCTTGTAATTGACCGCTCTACCATCTGCGCAAATGCACTACAAAAAATAGCATATTTTTAATTTAATACAAAGGGATGCAAAGATTTTTAACAAGAATTATTTCTTAGCTAGTTCCTTTTCTGAAATAATATCTTGGCCAATGATTGCGCCTTTTCTTCCTTTTTTGATTTCAAAAGTGAGTTCTGAGCCGGAAAGAGAAACAAAAACTTCTCCGCCTTTGACAACTTTTTGAGCAATTATCAAGTTTGCCACAGGATTTAGAATCTTATTTTGAATCAAACGCTTAAGTGGTCTTGCGCCATATTGCGGATTGTATCCTTCCTTGGCCAAATAATCATAGGTAGGCTCTGAAAGCGAAAGTTTGATTTCTTTTTGGGATAATCTTTCTTGAACAAGCCTAACTTGAATATCAACAATCTTTCTAATATTTTCGGGAGAAAGAATATCAAAGATAACTATGTCATCCAGTCTGTTTAGAAATTCTGGTCTGAAAAATTCTTTGAGCGAATCGGTAATTTTATTTTTTGCATCATCGTAATTTTCTTTATCCCCAACCGTAGATCTGAATCCCATTTTTTGCATTCTGTCTATGTACTGCGCGCCGATGTTTGAAGTAAGAATTATTACGGTGTTTTTAAAGTTAACAAATCTGCCTTTGGCATCTGTTAATCTTCCGTTATCAAGCACTTGGAGCAAAATATTAAATACTTCCGGATGAGCTTTTTCTATTTCATCAAAAAGCACCACTGAATACGGCCTGTGCCGAACCTGCTCTGTAAGCTGCCCACCTTCCTCATAGCCCACATAACCGGCTGGAGCGCCAATTATTTTGGAAACGGAATGCTTTTCCATATATTCAGACATATCCACTCGAATAAGCGCTTTGTCGTCGTCAAAAAGGAATTCCGCCAAAGCTTTTGTAAGTTCGGTTTTTCCAACTCCAGTTGGTCCGAGGAAAAGAAACGAACCGATAGGACGATTCGGATCAGAAACTCCAGCGCGACTTCTTTTGATTGTGTCAGAAATCTTTTTGACCGCTTCATCTTGGCCAACAACTCTTTTAGTAAGTTCTTGATCCATTCTGTTTAGTTTGATGGCTTCACCTTCAAGCATTCTAGTGACCTGAATCCCCGTCCAGCGAGAAACCACTCCAGCCACTTCGTTTTCAGTAACTTCTTCATTAAGAATTCTTCTGGATGATTGAAATTTTTTGAGCCTCTTCATTTTAATTTCAAGTTCTTTGGAAGCGTTTGGAATCTTGCCGTAGCGAATTTCGGCAGCTTTTGAAAGGTCGGCGCGATTTACAGCATTGTCTGCTTCAATTCTCAGTTCTTCAAGCTGTTTTTTAAGTGTTTTAATTTCAGCCAAAACTTCTTTTTCGTTTTTCCAGCGCAACTCCACTTCAGAAGTCTGCTCTTTTAAATCTGCGATTTCTTTTTCTATTTCTTTGATTCTATTCTTCTTTCCTGACTTTTCACTCTCAGCTTTGATTGCCTCTTTTTCGATTTCAAGCCGTGTAATCTTTCTATGAGCGTCGTCTAGAACCTGAGGCTTGTTTTCCAAAGAAATTTTTAGTTCTGAGGCCGCTTCGTCAATCAAGTCCACTGCTTTGTCCGGTAAAAATCTTTCAGTGATGTAACGGGAGGAAAGATTAACAGCAGCAACAATCGCCTCATCTGTAATTCTAACTCCATGATAAAGCTCATACTTGTCCTTAAGGCCTCGCAAAATGGCAATAGCATCTTCAATTGACGGCTCTGAGACGTACACCGGCTGAAATCTTCTGGTCAATGCCGGATCCTTTTCAATATGCTTCTGATATTCCCGAAGAGTTGTGGCACCAATTGCCCGAAGCTCTCCGCGAGAAAGCGCGGGCTTTAGCATGTTGGAAGCATCCAAAGAACCTTCTGCCGCGCCTGCGCCTACGATTGTATGAATTTCGTCAATAAAAAGAATTATCTTGCCTTCAGATCTTTCAATATCTTTGATTATGTTTTTCAATCTTTCTTCAAATTCGCCCCTATATTTTGTTCCAGCAACCAAGGCGCCCAAATCCAAAGAAACAAGCTCCTTGTCTTTTAAGCTTTCGGGAACATCACCCTGCGCAATGCGCCTAGCCAACCCTTCAATTATTGCGGTTTTGCCCACACCCGCTTCTCCGATTAGAATCGGGTTGTTTTTTGTCCTGCGCGATAGAATCTGCATTACGCGAGCAATTTCATTATCCCTGCCAATTACAGGATCGAGTCTATTCTCAATAGCAAGTTTGGTAAGATTACGAGTGAATTTTGAAATCGCTTTTAATTTTTTCGGACCATGAGGCTCAATAACTTTGCCTTGTTTCATTTCTTCAACAATATGCATTACAGCATCCTTTGAAATTTTGAATTTTGAAAGCATTTCCATAGCACTGCTAGGCACATCGTCAAGCGCCAAAAACAAATGTTCAGTAGAAATAAAATCATCTTTGAGAGAGGCTGCGATTTTTGCTGAAGCTTCAATTATTTGCGCAAGTTCGGGAGTGAGATAAATTTGATACGAAGAAGAGAGAACTTGTCCTGTTTCTGGATTTTCAATTGCATCCAAAAGCGAATCTGTTAAAAGAGAAATATCGATTTCAAGCTTTTCCAAAATCACCGAAACTGCGCTGTCCTCCTGAAGAATGAGCGCAGCCAATAAATGGAGCGGACCGACATGGTTTTGCGCCCTTTCTATGGCCAATTCGTGGGCCTTTTTGATTGTTTCTTTTGCTTTTGTTGTGAAGTTTCCAAATGGTGGCATATTTTGTTTATTTTCCTTTAATTATAGCAAAGTTGTCAAGCTTTTTATGATTTTTAATTTGTTTGAGAGAAAACATCTGATGCATCAACATACACGCCCTCATCCGAGCTCGGAGTTGTGGTTGAATTATCTCCACTCGTCGTGTAAAAGCCAATAATATTTGCGTTTGTATCCAGAAGCATCAATCCCGCAATAGCTGTGCTTGGATTAAAATCAGTAATCATTGTTGTCTCTTTTGATGAATTTTGATCTGCGGATAAAATCTCCTTGATAATTCCCGTTGAAACAACATCATTGTCTTCTGTTGCGCCAACCGCAATGACATTGGCTCCAATATTTAAGGCGCTTGAGGAAATTATCGGCAAGACAGGAACACTGGCCGCGGCAGTTTTATCTTGAATTGTAAGAAGTGCCAAGCCCGATCCTAATTCTTTTACAAATTGAATCTGGTATTGTTTGCCATCAGATAAGACAGTTGAATAATTTGTTCCTTGAACAAGATCCGGATCATCGGCGGCAATAATTTTACCTCCAGCAACAACCACTCCCAGTGTCACAAATTTTGGTGTATTTTGTCCATTTACTGGAACGTAAACTCTTACCAAACTCGCGCTTGCCTTGTTTGCAATATCAGAAACACTTAACTGCGCTGGAGCCTGCGGAGCAGGTACAACAACCGGAATAATTTCTCTGACAGGAGAATCTGAGGCAACTTGAGCAATCGTTTTTTCAATCACTTGATAAACGATATTTTGACCTCCATCGCTAGTTGAACCTTCTCCTAGAGAGAATATGGTTATACCCGTAGCCAAAGCCGTGGCAAAGCTAACCAGTAAGCAAAGGAGAACTACTTGTTGTTTGCTAAGGTGTTCCATTGATTAAATAATATAATAGAAAGTGCTTTTAAGCAAAAATCAATGTCTGTTTTTTTGGTGCTCCTGCCAAAAGAGAACCTGAGGGTTGAATTTTTTCTTTCCTTATCTCCAGAATCCTTATATAAAGCATCAATCACGTATGAACCCGATTCATTTTTGAGAGTTTGGCAAGCGCTTGCCGATGCGCACATAACCCCGATTTTATCCAATTGGAACACAGCAAACTCCGCATCAAGATTTGGAATAAAAATACTTGAAATGTGTGGCGCTCTTGGAGCATTTAAGGCAATAATTTCCGCGTCTTTTATTTTTAATATCCCCCTTTCAAAGTATTTTTGGATTTTTTCAAGCCGAGCCGCTTCTTTTTTATGCATTTTTTTTGATTCACAAAGAGCTTCATTTAATCCTACGATTGCTGGAAGGTTTTCGGTTCCTGATCTCAAGTTTTTTTCTTGTCCTCCGCCGTAAATAATCGGTTCAAGCTCCACATTATGTTTTTTATAAAGCAACCCAGCTTTAGGGCCATAAAATTTTGAAGAATCAAGAGTCAATAAGTCTACACCGAGCAACTGAGCGTTAATTTCCAAAACATTTGGCGCTTGGCAAGCATCTGTGTGGAAATATGGAAACTCGTGACCAAAGATTTTTCTTGCTTTTCTAACTTCTTTAGCAATTTCCCTGATTGGTTCGATTGTGCCGATTTCATTATTAACAAACATTATGGAAACTAACACCGTTTTTTTCTTGATTCTTTTTCTGATTTCTTTTGCTGAAATAATTCCGTTTTCGTCTGGCAGAATTTCTTCAACTTCAAATCCTTTTTTCTTCAAAGCCCTTGCTGGTTCCAAGACAGAAGAGTGTTCAATTGCCGAAATAAGAATGTGTGGATTCTTTATCTTTTGTTGTGCCAATTGAGCAATTCCAATAACGGCCATATTATTTGCTTCTGTGCCAGAAGCAGTAAAAATTATTTCTGACTTTCTAGCTCCGATTGCATCTGCTGTTTTTTGTCTGCAATCTTCAAGAATTTTCTTGGCCTCTACCCCTTTTTGATACACCGAAGAGGAATTGTAAAAATTATCCAAGGTTTTTGTCATTGCAGATTTTACTGCGGGCGTTATTGGAGTTGCGCCGGCAAAATCCAAATATACATTTTTCTTCTTACCCATGGATTAATAGTATGCAATAAAAAGGAAATTGTGTATAATCCTCCAATGAATAAAACTGCAATTAAGCCTCAAAATACAGCGATAAGCATAGAAACCAAGCGTCCGCCGGTTGTTTCTATTATGGGACATATTGACCACGGCAAATCAACACTTCTTGACTATATCCGCAAAACAAAAATTGTAGATACCGAAGCAGGTGGCATAACACAGAAGATGAGCGCCTATAAAATTTCTATCAAACAATCCGAAAATGTAGATGGGATCTCGGAGCGTTCTATAACTTTCCTAGATACACCAGGACACGAGGCTTTCAAAGAGCTTCGCAATCGCGGCACGCAAGTGGCCGACATAGCAATCCTTATTGTAGCTGCTGACGAAGGGGTAAAACCGCAAACAGTTGAAGCAATTCAGAGCATCAAATCAGCCGGCCTTTCGATGATTGTGGCAATAAATAAAATTGATAAGCCGGGAGCAAGCGCAGAAAAAGTTAAAAACGGACTTTTGGAACACGAAGTGTATGTTGAAGGCTACGGAGGCGATACGCCTATAGTTGAAATTTCGGCGGTCACAGGAAAAGGCATTCCTGAACTTTTGGATATGATTATTTTGGTTACTGATATTTTAGAGCTTAAAGACAATCCGAACAAAAATGCGGAAGGAATAATCATTGAGGCAAAAATAGACAAACTTAAAGGCATAAGCGCCACACTGGTCATCAAGGAAGGGACAATAAGGTCCGGACAATTTGTTGTTTGTGAAAACACTTTGGCACCCACAAGAATTCTTGAAGATTTTCAGGGTCAAAAAATTGAATCTGCAGGAGCAAGCGACCCAATTAGAATAATTGGCTTTTCTGAAATTCCTCCGGTTGGAAGTATCTTTCAAACAGTTGAATCTAAAAAAGATGCAGAGAAAATTGTCTTGCAAAACAAACTGAGTAGAAACAAGCCAAAAGAAAATCTGCAAATTGGAGGTGAGAGTGAAAATTCCATAGTTATCCCTGTCGTCATCAAAGCATCCACAACAGATGTCTTGGAAGCGATTCATCATGAGATTAAAAAAATAAAAAGTGACAGAGTTGGTGTAAGAATAATTTCTTCTGGGGTTGGATTTATTTCAGAAGCAGATGTTAAAAGCGCGCTGACAAATTCCCGGGGAATTGTTTTGGGCTTTGAAGTCAAAACAGACGCTTCGGCCAAAGCGCTTGCTGAAAGAGATGGGGTTTTGATTGAGACATTTAACATAATTTATAAACTTACAGAATGGCTTGAAAACTTTATCAAGGAAAAAACTCCGAGAATGACAGTTGAGGAATCCACAGGCAAAGCTAAAATATTAAAATTCTTTAGCAAAACAAAAGACAGGCAAGTTATAGGCGGCAGAATTGAAGAAGGATTTATAAAAGTGGGTTCGGAAGTAAAGGTTCTCCGGCGGGATACAGAAATTGCCCGCGGTAAAATCAAAGAGCTGCAGCAATCAAGGTCCAAAACCGATGAAATAAAAGAAGGTGAATTCGGCGCACTGATTGAATGTAAGATGGAATTGGCGCCCGGAGATAAAATTGAATCTTTCATTACTGTAGAAAAATAAAAAAATGTCCGATCACCGAAGTGAAAAAATAGAAAGTGTTTTGGTCACACTCGCTTCCAAGTTTTTTGTAATTGAAGCTGGGCCGACAAGCTTGATTACAATTACCAAAGCCGAAGTTAATCATTCCGGCAAAAACGCAAAAATATTTTTTACAGTTTTTCCTGACAAAGAAGAAGGGGCAGCGCTGGATTTTGCCAAAAGAAAAAGAAGTGAATTTAGAGATTTTATCAAAGAGCATTCTCGTTTAGCCTTAATACCCTTTATTGATTTTGATATTGATCTTGGCGAAAAAAACCGCCAACTCATAGACAGACTATCGCAAAATCAGTAGAAATTTGTTAGATTATATAAAATCTGAAATAGTTCCCGAGAACAAGCATTGAAGCGCGACTGGCGCTGAAATAGCAAAAAATTCAGTAGAATTTTTTGTGTCGAAGTTCGAGGGAAGCTATTTAAGATTTTTCTTGGCGTAGTGGCGAAGTTGGTCAACGCGACAGTCTGCAAAACTGTTATGCGCCGGTTCGAGACCGGCCTACGCCTTCCTTTTCTCGCCCGAAGCCTTAGCGAGGAGGACACCCGCCCGGGTGATGAAACTGGTATACATAAGAGACTTAAAATCTCTGGCCGCAAGGCGTGTGGGTTCGATTCCCACCCCGGGCACAACGCAGTGATAGGTTCGGAGTCTAGGATGGCTCTGTTATAATTCCGTACATGAAACGCAAGATATTTTCTGAAAAACTTGACCTAATTCACAAATCCCGGGAGGCAATGCTCTCGGCAGTTCAAATATATAATAATCCGCTCATTAGTTTCAAAACTGAATCCTTTATCGTCCTATCCCTCATTGCATGGACGTATTTACTGCATGCCCATTATCGATCAAAGAAGATTGATTACCGATATTTTGACCTTATCGGAAGACGCAAAAGATTTTCCAAGAACCCTGACGGTACTATCAGATATTGGGATTTAAGGGAGTGTCTATCCAGAGAAATTTGCCCACTCGATAAGGACACGAAGAATAATCTAAATTTTCTGATCGGCCTTAGAAACCAGATTGAACATAAAAAGGCGACAGGCCTTGATTCTTACCTCTCGGCCCGTTACCAAGCATGCGCCCTGAACTTCAACTCGTATCTCAAAAAATTACACGGAGAAAAATACGGCTTGGATGAAAGCCTAGCTTTGAGTCTTCAGTTTGCTGAGCTTGATTACTCCCAATCACAGGTCATCAAGGATAAGGAAAACCTGATCCCAAAGGAAATTATTTCTTATGTCTCCACGTTCGATAGCAGACTCTCAGAGGATGAGGTTAAAAGCGATCAATTTGCCTATCGCTTGCTTTTCGTGAAAGTGGTTGCCAAGCGGCAAGGGCAGGCCGATCGAGTCGTTGAATTTATTGATCCGAAATCAGACATGGCAAAAAATATTTCCAAGGAATATTGGATCAAAGATGAGACGGAAAAGAAAAAGTTTTCAGCAACTCAGGTGATACAGCAAGTCCAGAAATCTGGATTCCCTAATTTCAAGATGCACCAGCACACTCTCTTTTGGAAAAAACACGATGGCAAAAATCAGGCTAAAGGTTTTGGTGCCATGGTCGTCAGTACATGGTACTGGTACGAAAATTGGATATTTTATGTAATAGGAGAGCTTACTAAGGAAAAGACCTCGGCTTAGATTAGCGTAACCTCCTTGTTATTCATCTTCACGTCGCTCTTGAGGCATGCAAGCATTTCCCGCTTCTCCCAGATCGTGCCCTCGCGCAGGATATACTTAGCATAGTTGCGTATATCGACATCGGCCACCTTGGCCGATCTGCCGGTGACACCGAGGATGTCCGTATTGAACTTCTTGTGCCGCTCTATCTCATCCTTGATCTTCTGCTTCATGCCGATCTCGTCGAGGTCGATCTTGTCCATTAAGGCCGCAAGCTGCTCGATGAGGTCTTCCTCCCGCATATATCCCGACTTGCAGTCCTTGTCCTTGTAGCGGCAGCATCCATAGTATACATAGCGGTGGATGTTACCGTTCTTCTGCTTCTTGAATTTCTCGTCGGCAGTGATGCCGGAGCCGCACAGTCCACAGGTAATGAGTTTGGTGAAGGCGAACTCTTTGCCATCGGTTTTGATGATATGCTCCGCGATATTCTCCTGCGTCTTGTCGAAAAGCTCCTTGGTGATGATCGGCTCGTGCTTGCCCTGATACCATTGTCCGCTCTCCTTCGGATACTCGAAGGTGCCATAGTAGAAGTGGCAGCGGAGAGTCAGGTATATATTACTGAGATTGAGTGGCTTACCGCTTTTCGTCCTGAATTTGATCTCGTCCTTGAGCCACCGATGGACATGTCTGCCCGAGTATTTCTCGTATGCCACTTTCTCGAACATCTTCTTGATTACTGGCGCTCTATGCCTGTCGATATGGACATGGCATTTTTCATCCTTGTTCTTGCTGTTCAAGTAGCCAACTGGAGCAGGTGCCGGCCATAGTCCCATCTCGCATCTGGCTCGGAGTCCGCGCTTGACGTTTATGACTTTGTTATCGTTCTCGAGCTTCGCTTGTGAGCCGAGGATCATCAGGAGGAACTTCTCATTCGGATTGTTGCTGAATTTCTGGCCGCCGTAGGTGCGTATCTCCTTGAGCAGTCCCTGATCAATGAGATCGACGATCCTGCCGAGGTCGCCAGCGTTTCTTGATATACGATCTGGTGCCCATGTTAGAATTCCGTCGAACTTACCCTCTTTTATTTCCTTGATGATTTCCTCAAACACAGGACGCTGACCCGCCTCTTTTGCAGAGTGGGATTCTTTTTTCATCACTACAATGTCGATATCTTGTTCCCTAGCCATCTTTTCCATTTCCCTTACTTGGCTATCAATGGAGAGCACTTGTTTGTCTTCCTCCTCGGTACTTTTTCTCGCATAAAGGCAGTACCGTACCTTTATGGGGATTGGTGGTTTGGCCTCCGATCCAGCAGGCCCTTGTTGTATATTTTTCATACAGTACAAGGGATGACAGAAGCGGGGCGATGAGTCTAGACCCCTTAGTTGGTGACTGAGGCTTCGCAAGGAGCGATATTCAAGGTAAAATTGTTCCAATGGCTAGCACTAAAAGATTCTTTCGCAGAAAAACAACTATCGTTATCTTGGCTGTTTTGGCAGTCCTTATTTTTTTGGGTGCCAAAAAGATAATAGAATACGCTTCTGCTCCCACACAGGATAAGGATTGTGATTACATATATCCCGATTCTACTGACCAGACAAAACCTACGACCATAGTTTTGAAGCCAAATGAAATCCCGCTCGCCTTTGAGCAAAAAGGCGGAGTGATAAATGACGCGAGCTGCCTCAATAAAACAGCCGTTTATGGCGTTGTAAAAATCACTTCGGCTGAAGACGTAAAAAATGCTTTGCAGTATGCGAAAGATAATGACTTAAAGGTCACGAGTGCTGGACAGAAACATAGCATGGGTGGCCAGTCGTTTATCCAAAATGGTTTGGTGCTCGATATGACGAGTTTTAATCAGATGACGCTCGATAAGGAGCATAACGTCCTCAATGTAGAGACTGGAGCGACATGGGCAGATGTACAACAGCTTCTTGATAAGCAAGGTCTCTCCGTCAAAGCGATGCAATCGATCAATATTTTCAGTGTTGGTGGGACTTTGAGCGTAAATGCTCATGGTATCGCAAACAATCCTGGTCAAGTCGCGCCGACAGTGCGATCAATGCATATCATGACCGCCGATGGAAAAATCGTCACGGCGAGCCCTACGGAAAATGCCGATTTATTCAGCCATGCTCTTGGCGGTTACGGATTATTCGGAGTCATACTCGATGTCGATCTTGATGTTGTTCCGAACGAGGTCTATGCGTGGGATCAAACGTACATGGATTATAAAGATTTTCCTGATTTTTATAAGAAAAATGTCGAGGGCAATAGCAACGTCGGACTCATGTATGCACGTTTGTCGGTATCACCGACGAGCTATCTTACCGAGACCGAGGTTAATGTCTTCAATAAGACGGATTGGGATAAACCCATTCCCGAATTACAGCCGGAAAGCATGACATGGTTCACTCGCTTGGTGATCAATTTTTCTAAAACAGGCGGATTCGGAAGATGGGTCAGATGGATGCTTGAAAAATATTTCGAGCCACGCGTTCACACATGTGTGACAAGAAATGAGGCCATGAGTCCGAATGAGGTATGCGACGTATCCCGCAATCAGGAGATGTATGATTCGATGGGCTATCTTAAAAATGTGCTGCCGGATACCGACATTCTTCAAGAATATTTCATTCCCGAAGACAAGATGACCGATTTCGTGGACGGTTTGAGGACCACTGTTCAGAAAAACGGAGCTAACCTTCTGAACGTCACTATACGCATCGTCCATGAGGACACGATAACGGCGTTGCCGTATGCGAAGGGCGACCGATTCGCATTCGTGCTCTATTTCAACCAGAAATTCAACGATAAAGACAGTGAAATCCTGCAGAAGACGACGACTGATCTTATCGACGTTGCGGAAAATGTAGGCGGCACATTTTATCTGCCGTATCAGCTCTATTATTCAGAGGATCAGTTGCATAAGGCGTATCCGGAAGTCGATGCCTTCTTTGCAGAAAAGAAGAAACTTGACCCGAACGAGCTTTTTATGAATACGTGGTACAAAAAATACTCACAGTAAAGGAGATATTTTTGCATACTGCCTTCCCGTGTCACATTTGTAACATTTTCGCCAAAATACCCACATTCTCCCTCAAACTGGTATTTAAATAGCACAGTGCCTTTCCGTGTGCTATTTGTGCCATTTGGGTCAAAAAGTGGAAACCGAATGGGACACTGATTTTCCGAGTGCACTATTCATAAAAATCCTATTCTGTCCTTATGTTACTTGTTATCTTGGAAATCAGTATTTAAATATCCACTTTTGAAACTGTCGTATACGAGTCCCAAATGTCCCATTTGCCAAAATGAAATTGGCACACGCTTTCGGGGACTGTGCCATGTTCCAAAATACAGAAAATATCGTTACAGTGTATCATTCTCGATCTTGAAAAGTGCCCGATTTTTGCATTTTGAAACACCCCCTAGCTGTGTCCCAATTTGTCCCAATTTGGAGAATACAGACCCGACTGAGACCCCTCATCGTGGTATACTCAAATTACCTCGGAAAGCCTTACGGTGCCTTGCACCACAAAGTTTGAGACTGATGAGGGGCATAGAAGAATTTTAATTAGGGCTTTAAAATTATTTTTTCGCTTGTAAACGGATACTGTTCAAAAGATTTTTATAACCATCTGGTTTAAGATACCACTCGCCTTCTTTAAGAGGATTATCCAGATCTTCAATCACCATAAGAATTACAGAACCGAGCGCCACAATACAAATCATAAAAATATAATCTAGGGCCGTATCCCTTACACCAATAAGAAGTGATAGCAATATAAGCACCGCGTCAACAAAAAATATCGTGAATTTAAGAATCTTTGGCAATGGCTGCCAACTATATTCTACACGCGCAAATCTGTAGTTAAGAATATTATTAAAAGAAGTAAAAATCGCTGAGCCTAAGTCAGAATTTTCTTTGAATGCGTCCGAAATGGTAGGATGAAAAGCCGATAATGCATCTTCTGTTTTTTTGCTTTTTTCACCCTTTTCCAAAACTTTCCATTCATCATTTATCACAGCATCCAAATAAGATTCAACATTTTGTGAAATTTTTTTGGCAATCGGAGTAGGTAACTTACTTGACCACAACAAAACTTCATTTAGTTCAGTAACCTCATTTTTTGAAGAATTTACAAGTGTATTCCAGTCTGAAGCTTCAGAGACGATGACAAAACCGGTAAACACTGCAAATATTGTACCCACAGTAGAGTATAAATATGTAAGACCCCCAAGATTTGATACGAGAATATCTACATTATAGCCAAAATAATTACCGTATGTACGAAGAATAAAAAATATAATCGAAAAAATAATAAGAACAGATACTAATTTAAAGACTGATTTCATATAAATTATTTTTTAATTAATGACTCTAAAATTATATCATTTCATCTAATAAATCACTGCATTTAGAAAATTTTCTGAGTCACCAAATGAATTATCAGAATCAAGAACAACAGAAACAAAGGTGTGGCCATTATATTGGAAAATTAAGGCAAGGTTATTGTCGGCTAATGGAGTGTTACCTGTCTTTGCGGCAATAATATATTTGGCATATGCAGGTGTAATCAAAAATTTGTCCGTAGAAGTAGCGGTATGACTAAAACCTGAAAGAGAATAAACGGGGTGAGAAATAAATCTTGTGTAATCTAGAAGCTTTGTGTTTTTGTAAATGTAATAAATCAGATGCGCAATATTTGATGGGGTTGAAAAATTGCTGATTACGGCTCCTTGTCCGTCGCCCAAATCAATTCCCGACGGATCAGTATAATGTGTTTGATCCAATCCCAAATCAACAGCTTTTTGGTTCATCAGCGACACAAATTGTGGCCTACCCAAGGCATCCGCCAAAGTCCTGGCCGCATCGTTGTCAGATTCCAAGAAAAGCGAATAAAAAATATTACTTTCGGTAAATTTCTGTTCGACAATAAAACGCCCATATGTTGCTGGACCTATTGCGCTTGCCGGAACGGTAAAGATAGTATTAGTTGGATATGTTTCAGAAGTAACAAGAGCTGTCATAAGTTTGGTAATGCTGGCGATTCCCTCTTGGTCATTGATGTTTTCTCCATCTATATATTCAAGACTGTTTCCGTTTTCACAATAAAGTACCCAAGTGTCGGAAGAAAAAACATCATGATTTATTTTCTGTTCTAGCCCATCTCTCATAGAAGCACAGGTTGGTGCTGTAACAACGGGTTCGGACTTTTTTATAAAAAGAGGATAAAAATCAATTACAGCTAAAACAAGCAAAAGTAAAATTATAATTAATACAGAGGTAATTCTAATTTTCTTTACAGTTTTCTTTCTCATCCGAGTTTCGTTATTTCTTCTCCAACAACCACCCTGTCATCCCAAGGAATTATCTTGCCATCAATAATCATTGACTGCTCTGCGCCTTTACCGGTAATCATCACGGTGTCTCCGGGTTTTGCCAAAGAAAGCGCTTTGCGAATTCCCTCTCTCCTGTCCAAAACAACAAACAAATTTTCTCCCCGCACTTTGCCGACGCTCTCTGCGGCTTTGGCAATGTCGTCAGCAATGGGAAACGGGTCATCTTCATACGGATCAACATTTGAAGCGACAACAAAATCTGCATCTTTTCCTACGATTTCCCCCATATCTTTTCTTTTGATTTTATCTCTGCCGCCGCCCTCTGCGCCCAAAAGAATTATTACTTTTTTACCACTTTCTGATTGATTCCTTGCAGTCTTTACCGCCCAAAACATGCTATTTTTTTCATGGGCATAATCAACAAAAACTTTTATCCCGAGGCCGTTTTTGATCTCTTCCATTCTGCCTTGGATTTTTTTAATTTCCCCAACGCCTTTTATTAAATCCTTAATATCCAAGCCTAAAACTTCAGATATTGCCACCGCAGGCAATGCGTTCCAGACATTAAACTCACCAGGTATTGAAATTTGAGCTGACAAACCATTGACAGTAAAATTTACTTTTCCGTCTAATTCTTTAATATCCAGCGCCCGAACTGAAGCGGAGTCAGAAACTCCAAAATAAATTTTCTTTTCAGCCTCAAATGATGTAAAAAAGCCATTGTGTTCATCATCGGCGTTTGCGATTATGGTCTTTGGCACAATACTGCCTCTGAATGTTTTGTCAGCCGATCTAGAAATCGAATCGAAAAGGATCCCCTTGGTTTTTTTGTAATTCTCAAAGCTTCCGTGGCTTTCAATATGTTCTGGAGTTAGATTTGTAAACACCGCAATATCAAAATCAATTCCTTTGTGCCTGTATTGAGCCAAACCCTGCGACGTCACTTCAGTAATAACGACCTCGCATTTTTCCTTGACCATTTTTTTCAATAATTTCTGAATGACAAATCTGCCCGGCATTGTCATATGAAAATCATTCATGTTCTCTTCATTTCCAATTCTAATATTAGCAGTAGAAATAATTCCTGTCTTTACACCGCAATTCATCAATGCAGACCAGATAAAATTTGCAGTAGAAGTTTTGCCTTTGGTGCCAGTAACACCAATTATGATAAGTTTCCTTGAAGGAAAACCATAAAAAACCGCCCCCGCGTACGCCAAAACGAGATGATATATTTTAAGAACTTTTTTCGGAACTATTTTTCTTATAAATGATTTCATTTTTTATTTTTTCTTAGATTTCATTCTTTTTGCCCATGAAAACAATCTGTAAAATCCGCTATCTTTGACCATATCCAAAAGTTCCGCGTGATATATTGTTTCGCCGCTAAATTTCTTTTTAAAAATTGTCAGCCCTTCCCACGCACCACCCGTCTCTTCTTCAACGCCACCAAAATTATAAAACTTTAATCCCTCCTTTTTTGGCCCGAAGAATCGCCGCCCAGTGCGCCAAATACGGAGCGCAAAGATTTTTCTTTTCGTCTGATGTTGCGCCAAATAAATAATAGGCTGTAGCGCCAAAAACGCAAACAAGATTTACAGCCAAAGCGGTCTCTTGATGTTTGGCAATTACAATAAATCCCCCTCCGTTTTCTTGAAGATAAGAAAAAATATCTTCATAATATTTTTTTGGATGAAGAGCAAATTTATTCCTATCAGCAGTAGTCTTCATCAAATTATAAAAGTCAGCAAAATATTTTTCAAAATCCTTGTCCTCAACAATTATTTCTACTCCCTTTTTTTCTGCCAGACGAATTGAATATCTGGTTTTTTCATGCATCTTGGCCAAAAGCTCTGCTGGAGTTTTGACAATATTTAAAGTCCATTCAAAACGCGGCTGCATGGCAGATATTTTTTTTATTCCTGGATTAGGATAGGTAAATCCGTTTGGGAAAAAATCGTGCGCCTTGTCAAACGGTGATGGATCAATCCTTAAAAAAACACCTCCTTTCTCCTCCAGAATCTTTCGGCATATTTCAGAGAAAAAATCATTTAGGGATTTAGAATTTTTTATAACCACCGGGCCATACGGCGCATACCAAAAAAACTTTCCAACTGGAAGCGTATATTTTATAAATTGGCAAAACAAAATTGGCTTTCCTTCTTCATCAATCCTAATTCGGATAACTTCCTTGCCTGATTTCTCTTGCCACTGTCCATAGCCAAAAGATTCAGTTAGAGGTGGATTTTCTAAAATCTGATCAACTGTCCAGTGGTTTTTGTTTTTGACTTCTTTTGCTTCAAACATCAATCCGCCCAGCAGGAATCGAACCTGCGACCCTCTGCTTAAAAGGCAGGTGCTCTACCGACTGAGCTATGGGCGGAAATAGTTATAAAAATATATCAGAAATACAGAAAAAACAAAGTGTACAAAGCCTTTTTATATTTTTTTAAAAAATATGATATTGTAGTTATTGTACAATAAAGCGCGAGTGGTGTAATTGGTAGCCACGCCAGTCTTAGGAACTGGTGCCGTAAGGCATGGAGGTTCGAGTCCTCTCTCGCGCATAGCTTCTGCAAGAAGCGTTATGCGGACTCGAAAGCCGCAGGCGCGTCTGGCGCCGAGGCGGGGTCGCGAAAATTTTCAGCAGAAAATTATTCGTGACCGAGTCCTCTCTCGCGCACCGAGTAGTTAATCTAGCGCACAAAATTTATCTTCGTTTTTAGGCCTTTGTTGAGCCATTTTTTGTCGATTCTCTATCGTAATCTAATCAATAGCTTCACACCACCTGCATGGGAATTGAATAATTGATTCCTCCGTGCACTCGCTCAAAATTGTAATATCTCAAATATTTCTTCAAAGCACAATTGATAATTCGAATATCGTTAGGAACTTTGTCCAGGCATTCTTCCTGTAGAGTCCTGTTGAATCTTTCGATATGAGCATTGTCATTGGGTTTGCCAATTCTGGTATACCTGTGGCTCTTTTTGATATTTGAGACAAACCACTTACCAAACTCTGGTCCATGGTCTGACTGCAACATATCAAAATGGAAGGACGATTCTCTTTGCGCTGCTCTGACAAAATCAATACTTGTTCTTGCATTCATCCGTTCAAATGCTTTTGCGTATGTCCATCTTGAAAATACATCAATGACCACAAACACGTACAGTCTTTTCTTTCCATCAACCATCCGATGAATAGTATCAATTTGCACCAAATCGCCTGATTTCAAGGGATATGGGCGATCTTGGTGAGGATGGAATCGTTTGTACGGACTTCTCTTTTTGATGAGTCTCTTCCGGTCGAGAGTTCTTTTGACTGATGACAAAGAAACTTTCACACCATCGTTTTGAAGCTCCCTGTGTACCGCTTCCGCATATCGACCATGCTCTAATCTTTTCTCCACGATTTTTCTAATGATTCTTTCATCCAATTGTTGGGGATGATGTTTCGGTCTTGATGATCTTGTTAGTATGGGATGATACCCTATTTTCTTTGCAATTCTGACCCATTCAGATATCGCTGTATGGTGAAATCCCAAATATCGACCAACCTTTCTTCTGCTCCAACCTCTTCTGACTAAATCAGCTGCTTGTTGCCTAATCTTCGGCATATTCTTATTTGTTGTGTATGGCATA
The DNA here is from genome assembly GCA_963766885.1 of uncultured bacterium. Classification (GTDB taxonomy): domain Bacteria; phylum Patescibacteriota; class Minisyncoccia; order Phycocordibacterales; family CAIRYW01; genus CAIRYW01. The sequence continues at coordinate 171,431 of CAVYBO010000002.1, forward strand.
CCTTTGATGTTAACCCACCAAAGTGGTGCCAAGCTATTGGACCTATACGCTCTATTTGACTTTTTGGTTAAAATGTGATACAATATAACAAATAACTTAACGAGTGCTCGAGGGTCAAGAGTGACCGCGGGCGTTCCGCGGTTTATCTTGGTCCTTGAAAACTCCAACAAAACAAATCTCGTTTTAGAAAGGCGGGAAAGACAAAAATGAATATCGACTCACTCATTACCGGTGCGATCTTACTCGCACTCATAACAGGAATCGTCTTTGGCATTTGCAAAGGGCGATTCGCATATCCTGTCAAATCTGGTTTCGCTGCGGCCGAAGGTCGTACCGACACCATTCTCAACTATCGAATTGATTCCAATACGCGGCAACGCATGGTTTCAATCGCTGACGCAGTCAATGCTCAGATCGATACATGGGAACGACCAGGTGGAGATCCTGCTGAACAAGCAGAACTCCTCGTCATTAAGACAAAGGCAAAAAAAAGAATTCTGGATTACAAAGTGTTCCTCGCTAGCAAACGGGTGAAAACTGCCGGAGGTTTCCTTCATTGGGCAACCGGCTGGCAATTCCTAAGCCTGAATCCATTCAACAGAATCATTCGCTCTGACCTTGGTAAAGGAGACTATCGGGTGCAAGTCATCCGCTCTCCAGTCCTTGAGGTCGGTGGCGTTGATTTGCCCGGACGCGGAAAAGACGGAGCTGGAATGCTCACCGTCTCTGTAAGTTCAGAAATGCGCAACGCAGCGCTCTTTGACCTTGAGCGGTGGTGGACCACCGAACAAAAGACTGACGATCAGGTGACTGATCGGCTTCGAGCCGCCGTAAATCTTATCTGCTGTGACAGAGATGTGGACGACATCCGGAGAAAAGAGTTTACTCCTAAGTACGAACAACGTGCTGCGGAAGCCCTCTTTGACTTTGGCATCATACCAGAGTCACCTCTCTCCATCATCGACGTGAGCCTGAAGGCTGAAGTGCAAAAAGCAGAAGAAGAGCGGGGCCTGGTAGAAACCCAAAAACAAACAGCCGAGATAAAATCTGAGGAAGTCCTCAATGTCCGTACCAACCTAGCTGAAGCAACGAAGCGAGAGTTAATTGCTCAAGGCGAAGGAACTGCGGCTGCCGCGAAAGCGGTTCTCGGCGCACAGCTCGAGGCCCTTAAGGCAGAAACACCTGACGTTAAACGTTCAGTCCTCGGAAAAACTGCTGCGGGACAACTTCCAATCGGAGTCAGCACAGTGAGCCTGGGCGGCGGCGAGTTTGTCACCGGCGATATAAAGACCGGCAAAGAGGATAAAAAAGGCAAAGATAGTAAAGAGGACAAAAAGGGAGGTACGGAATAATGACCTCCAAAATAGTAGTCATCTTTATTTTTCTAGCCATTAGCATCGGCTTTGTCCGGGGAATCATTCGTCACTTGCAGAGGCAACGAAAAGTACATCCTCCAGTCCACGGTAACGCAGGGATCCAAACTCATCCGCCAACTGGCGGAGGTGGCAGCCACGGTGGCCATGGAGAGAAAATGACCAAGCGGTGGTGGCTCGTCTGGATCCTCATTATATGGATCCTCGGTTGCTTGGCATGGCGTGCGTGGCTACCCGGACATGAACGGGGTGTCGCCGAAAACGATCTGCGGGTTGCAACCAACAACCTGTATGAAAACGTTTGGGATGTGGATGGGCAATGGCGAGACGATCCGGCTGCAATCAACCCAGGAGACAATCCTGACACCCACAATGGGACACTGTCCCTTCACAGGGATCCGAACGAGGCTTACGCCCACGGTTTGAAGCCCGTAGACGCCGACTGGACGATGGTGGAGAACATGGCAGACGGAAGTCCTAACTTCTCCTGCTCAGCGTACTTCACTGTATGGGGCGATAGGCTCATCGTCTTTCACCAGAATATGGATGCAAATGGCGACATTTGCGTTTACACCTGGCATAAGGAAGACGCCTGGGGAGAGTTCCATATGGTCAATACGTTGGGAAGAGCAATCAACTCGACGTTCAAGAATAATAAAGGAACTTGGCGCCTGTTAAACTGGCCAGTGCGATAGTAGAGAAATGTTGGAGTCGGAGAATAGGGGCGGCGCGAACAAAGTATCGCGCCGCCTGATTTTTTTTATAAATTAGAAAACGTTTTTATAAAAAGTCTTTTAATTAACCAAAACAAAAAACATCTGCATTTAGAGCAAGATGTTTTTTGTTTTTCAGAATTTAATTACCTATTACATTCTGAACTGCCTTATTTGTACTTCCTGTATTTAAGCCAAAGGTTGCAATTATGATATGAACAATTGTAAATGCGCAAACCATAATTCCCATACCCACAACACCCCAGAGCATATGCCGCGTTCCAGTTGTTCTTGCTTCTTCATCGTCGGCGTGAGTGATGTACTGAAACACACCCCACAAGAAGCCCACAAGAGCAAGCGCGAACAGAAGGATAATGATCGGATTTATGATATAGCTATTTACCTTTTGAATAATGCTATTAACATTACTACTTAAACCTGACATTAATTGATTTTACTTACCACTTGAGCTGAAGCTTGTTAGCCCACCACCCACTTGTACGGCTGGACCCCCAACAGCTGCAGAAGTGTTTGTATTGTTAAAGAAAGTCGTTTCAAGAATCCTTACAAATCCCCAAACCGCTGTCATTACGAATATTATGACAATTCCCCAAATAATCGTGTTTCTCGCCGCATCTCGCTTTTCTTCGTCTCCGCCAGCAGTAACGTAAGAAATCAAACCCCACAAGAACACAAGAACTGCAATACCAATAACAAGTGGAATCAAATCAGCTATGATTACTGTTATAGAGTTTATTGCTGATTGAATACTGGTAAAATTAGTTTGTGCAAAAGCAAGGACTGGAGCAAATGCCAAAACAGAAGCTATTAATGTTTTTTTCATAATCTAGTTGCTAATAATAATTAATAATAATTTTTGACCTTTTAATTTTAACTTCTTTTAAATTATAGCACGGTATATCTTTTGTAAAGGATACAACTGGGGAAAATTATTCCTAGAATATGCTTGAACATTTTGCTGTGCTGGTAGGAATAGCGGCAGGAGATCCGGAACCTACAAACTGCGGAATGCCAACTGAATGACCGAACGTTCCTGTAACCAAGTTCAAGATACCCCAAATGCCAACCATTACAAAAAACCCTATCATTCCATATATCATGTAATTAATCCCGTCTGTTCTTTTTTCTTCGCTGTCTCCTGCTCCAACGTAATTAATAAGGCCGCGAATAAATTCCGCAAATGCAAACAGTATGATTATAGGAACAAGGTCCAAGACCAGACAGACAACAATGGCTACAAAGCCCGCAAAAGTTGTTGGTGCGGTAACAGCAAACGCAAGGCCTGGAAGCAGCGCGGACAAAACAAAGGTAAATGTAGTTATGCTTTTTTTCATTTAAGTATTTGGCAAGGTTGCGGGCAAGGCAATGAATCCGGCAAAGTTAAGCCAGAGTTAAAAAAAGTTCCGTAAACCAGCCTAACAATTCCCCATACGCTGAACATCACAAACAGCACGATAATTCCAAAAATCATTACGTTTCTCCCCGACTGCCTTGCTTCCTCGCTGTCTCCCGCGCCGACAAACCTTACAACTCCCACCAAGAAAATAAGACTGGCAAGAATAATCAAAAACGGTATGTAGTGGTCAAGCTTTACTGCAATAAACTTTGTCAAAAGATCATGGAGTGTGGTGGGAGCAGAAGAGCTTGCGAATGTAAATTCAGGCAATGCAAACAGCATCGCCCAAATGTAGGAAACATATATTTTATTATTTTTCAATATTTTCATTGTTTGGTGCCATCAAACTATCGGGCTGCCTGAAGTTGACGGGCCACCGGTATCATCAACGCCAGGACCGGTTATCGGGGTAGAGACCAGGATAAGAGTTATTGAGATTAAAGGTGGATATGAGCAGATTGACAAACCCCCACACCGAAACCATCACAAATATCACAATAATGCCGAATATTATCAAATCTCTTCCTTGGGCGCGCTTTTCTTCATTGTCTCCTGCCGCAACATACGCTACCAAGCCAATTAAAAATAACAACACTCCAAGTCCGATTATAAATGGTATTACACTGTTACTGATTACACATCCCGCATAATCAAAAACGCTTCCTATATCAGTTGGTTTTTTGCAAGAAGAGCTTGAAGAGGCAAACGTTGCAACTGGAGACAAAAACACCAAAAAAGACAAAGCAATAAAAAAATAAGCGCTGCCTTTTGATTTAAAATTACTTTTGCATAACCGATTGTTTTTCATAAAATATTTAACTTTTAATTTTTAACTTGAACCAGTTATACCCAAAACCGAGCTGCTGACAGCAGCAATTATAACCTGCGCTCCGATAAGAATACCGGTGCCGATAGCAGCCCAAAGCAAAGTGTTTTTGGCTTTTTTTAGTTTTTCCTCATCTCCGAGCGCAGTAGCATAAAGAAATCCTGCGTAAATAATGGCAAGAGTGCCGACAATTGTGCCGATTTCAACAGCCGCAGTAAGAATTGCTTGAAGAAATTGAGGTATGCTGTTTACGCCGTTTAGCGGATTGCAGATCTGTTTGGTTGGATCGCAACCCCCGTTATTTGCAGCAGCAGCGATTGGAAGTAAAAAAGAAAGCGTATAAAATAAAATTTTTTTTGGTTTGATTTGCATCATTATTAATTATTGGATTAATTATTTGGTCGCAACACTGTCAAAATTTACGAGGCTGTATGGTTCTTGCACTCCCAGAGTTTTGAGAACTGTCGCCACCAGAAGCCAACCACCCCAGATAAATAATAACCCGATTATCGTATAATTAAAAATCCTATGAGCTTTTTCAACTTGTCCAGTATTTCCCATAGAAGAAGCATAAAGGAATCCCGCGTAAGCCAAGGATATTGCGCAAAAAGTGGTACCTATAAAAATCAAATAAGCTATTACTCTTTGAAAAAGCGCTATCAAATCTCGTCCACCCGCATTCAGTAACTCCAGAGCCATTTTGAGCTGTACCAGTGCATTGCTGAACAAGAAAAAATCCCGGTTGCGAGGCCTGCTGAACATTTTGAGCCGAAGAAACTAATGGCATAAAACTGATTGTCAAAATTAAAACTAGAAAAAAAATTTGTACTTTTTTATTTTTCATTTTAGAAATTCTTGCAAATTTGAATTAAAACCGCTTACAGCATCCAAAACATCTGATGAGCCGCTTGTTACAGATTCTATCATTGTTTGAATTGCTGTATCCGTGTCCGCTTCGTCTGGATCAATCCATGTTTTGGAAATCAAAACTGATCGCCTGAAGGTTTCTGCTGATGCTGATGGCTCCACCGCAGAGAGCATATCATTTCTAACAGAAGGAATTCCGGACTCTGTGGAAAAAACGGTCAAAAAGGCATTACCCACCAAAGATTGCGCTTGAGAAAACGCAGCGTTTTGATTTTTGGATGAAGCTAAAATACCAATACCGTAGACATTGGCATAAGTGACAGAAGTGTTTGAATTGTCAGCTTGTGGAATCACAGCCACTCCAAAATTTAAGTTGGGATTTTCCGCTTGCAAATTTGCATACTCGCTTGCAAAGCCAATATATGTTGCGCTTTGGCCAAGCAGAAACATTTGATCGGAATTAGGCAGGGATCTGTTCCATGAATAATCCACTGAAGACGGGTTGGCAAACTCCGTATAAAAACTCAAAGCTGATTCAAAAGCATCCTCCTGGTTTCCTTCCACAACGCTAACTAAAGTGCCGCTTTGAAACTGGGTAATAGGATTACCAGCCTGAAAAGCAAGACAAGAAAGTATTGCAGAAGCATTTGGAACATTGGTATATTCTCCAAAAGAAACCGTACTTTGGCTGATGGTTTTATCAGAACTTATTTTTGAGAGTTTGGGCACCAAAGTCGTTAAGCCGCTCCATTTTGTTGGAGGCAGCGGCAAGCCTGCATTGGCAAAAATATCTTTGTTCCAATAAAGCACTAAAGGGTCAACAACAAACGGAATAGCCTGTATGCCGTTATCTGTTAGAAAAACATTTCCTACAGTTGCAAAGGTGTTTTCAAAAGTTCCTTGCGGAAAAACAGTATACGGAATTAAAGACAATAACTTGCTCTCTTTGTAGATATCATTTTGAGGCAAAATAACCATATCTGGCGCCTGCCCTTCAGCAACCGCATTAACAAGCTCGGAATCAAACTTGTCCAAGGGCACTTGTTGGTAAGATATATTCATGAGCGCAGGATTCGAGACTTGAAGTTTTGTAATTGTATCAGTAAAATAAGTTGCTGGTAAAACTCCCCAGATAATTATCGGAACGGATTGTGAATTGTTTGAATTTGTCGCGGTAAATCCGGCAAAGACCAAAACCCCTATCAAAAGAAAAACTATAAACACTGCTAATATTATGTATTGTATAGTGCTGGTTTTTTGCATTAGTAATATTTTAAGATGAATACAAAAATATAGCTACTCATACATATCCACTGCTTAGAACAAAAGCTAAGATTTTCTCAAAATCAATCCGTAATGATGATCTCCCGCATCAATTTTTTGGAAAACCGCAAGTCCAGCCTCTTCAAAAAGTTTTTTGGCATCCTCTTCTTTAAACAGGTGGTCTTTGTGCGGCCCGATTCCCGCAAAATTATCATTCCATTCAACAAAAAGTATTCTTCCTTTATTCTTAGTAATTCTTTTGGCTTCCTTGATTGCAGAATTTTTGTCTTCCAAAGAGAAAAAGGTGTTTGAAATAATTGTTAAATCTGCAATGTCATCCGCCAAGCTTGTGCCGCCGAGTTTTTCGATGTTTCCCGCTATAGGCCTGATGTTTTTGATATTTTGACTCTTGGCTTCGTTTTTTAATTTTGAAAGCAGGTCTTGATTTATGTCTATTGCATAAACAATTCCATCCACTCCAACCATAAGCGCCGCAGGAATTGAATAAAAGCCTGCGCCACTGCCAAGATCCGCAACCACAGCGGCTTTGCCCACCCCTGTCTGCAATAAATTTTTTTGAGGATTAGAAAACATGACCTTAATTGTATCAGAAAAAATAGTTCGCGAGAACGAGCCTGGAGGCGCGGCGGAGCTGAAGAGTAAAAAATTCAGCAGAATTTTTTACATCGAAGTTTGAGTGAACTATTTTTTCTGGATTATAGGCAAATCACGGATGCCAAAGAGTCCCCGTCGCGGAGCCGCATCACGCGCACACCTTGAGTATCCCTGCCTAAGTTTGGAATTTCTGAAAGCGAACATCGGATAACCTGGCTTTTTTTGGAAATCGCCACAGCTTCTTCAACTTCCGCAGTTACAATATGAGCAGAAATCAATGAGCCGATTTTATCTGTAATTTTGATTGTTTTGATTCCCGAGCCGCCGCGGTTTTGGATTTTGTATTCATTGATTGAAGTCTTTTTGCCATAACCCTTGGAAGACACCACAAAAACTTCTGCGTCTTTGCTATCTTTTTTGATTGCATCACTCCCGACAACACTTACTCCTTTATCAAGTTTTATGACACGTACCCCGCCAGCAGCCCTGCCCATTTCGCGAACGCTCTTTTCCTCAAATCGGATTGACTGTCCGTCGCTTGAAACAACCATCACGCTGTCGCCTTTTTCTACAAAAAGAGCCGACACAAGTTCGTCACCAGCATCCAAGCGGATTGCAATGATTCCGCTGCGGCGCACGTCATGAAAACTGTCTGCTGAAACTCTTTTGCCTGTGCCGTTTTTTGTAACAAGCATCATTGAAAGATTGCTACCCTTTTTGATATCTTTTGGCATTGGCAAAATTGAAGTGACTTTTTCGTCGCTTGAAAGAGTCAGGAAGTTCATTATTGATTTGCCTTTTGTAGCGCGCTTGCCTTCAGGGATTTCGTACATCTTGATTTGGTAAACTTTTCCGCGGTCGGTAAAGAATAAGAGGTCGCTATGATTTGTAGCCGTGACGAGGTGTGTTATGAAATCTTCTTCTTTTGTATCCAAATCCACAACTCCAACTCCGCCGCGCTTTTGCTTGCGATATTCTTCAGGATCAGTTCGTTTGATGTATCCGCCAGCGGTGTAAACCAAAACACTTTCATCGTCCGGAACCAAATCTTCCATTGAAAAAGATTTCGCTTCGTGAGCAAAAACCTTTGTTCTTCTTTCGTCACCGAATTTTTCTTTGATTTCTTGGGTCTCAGTTTTTATTATCGCAGGAATTCGCTTTGGATTTTCCAAAATATCTTTGAGATCTTTGATCAAAACTCTTATCGCGTCCAATTCATCTTCAATCTTTTTCCTCTCTAAACCAGAGAGTTTTTGCAACCTCATTTCAAGAATTGCAATAGCTTGACGTTCAGAGAATTTAAAAGTTTTCATCAAACCTTCGCGCGCTTCGTCTACGTTTTTGGACTTCTTGATCAGTTTGATAATTTCATCAATGTGATCAAGGGCTTTTTTTAAACCAAAAAGAATATGCTCTCGATCTAAGGCTTTGTTTAGATCAAATTCCGTGCGTCTTTTGATAACTTCCCTTCTGTGCAAAATAAAAGATTCAAGAATTGATTTGACAGCCAAAGTCCTTGGAATGCCGTCAACAAGGGCGACAACGTTAAAGTGAAACGGCTCTTCAAGTCGAGTGTGCTTGTAGAGATAATTTAAAACCGCCTGCGGATGACTGCTTTTTTTCAGTTCAATTACTATTCGGATATCTTTGGCAGATTCATCACGAATGTCTCTGATGCCATCGATTTTTTTATCACGGACCATATCAGCGATTGTGATGATAAGTTCAGCTTTGTTTACGCGATATGGAAGCGAAGTAACAATAATTGAAGAACCTGTTTTGTCTTCAACTATTTCAGCTTCTCCACGCACCGTGACACTTCCGCGTCCAGTGGTGTAAGCCGCTGCCAAATCTTTTTTGCCAAAAATCATTCCGCCGGTTGGAAAGTCAGGCGCTTTAATAAATTGAAGTAAATCTTCTGAAGTCGCGTCTTTGTTGTCAACTAAATATATTGTTGCATCGCAAATCTCTCGGAGATTGTGCGGAGGAATATTTGTGGCCATTCCCACAGCAATGCCAAGCGTGCCGTTTAACAAAAGATTCGGCACAGCTGTCGGCAAAACTGCTGGCTCTTTGCGAGTATTTTCATAGTTCGGTCTCCAATCCACGGACTGCTTTTCAATATCGCGAATCATTTCAAGAGCAATCCTAGACATTTTGGCTTCTGTGTATCTGTCTGCGGCAGGAGGATCGCCGTCAATGGATCCAAAGTTTCCTTGCCCGATTGCCAGCGGATAACGCATTGAAAAATCCTGGGCAAGTTTTACCAAGGCTTCATAGGCCGCGACTGTGCCGTGCGGATGATAGTTACCAGTTACGTCTCCAATAATTTTGGAGCTCTTTCTTGTTTTGCCGCCAGGATTTAATCCGAGCTCATACATTGTATATAGGATCCTTCGGTGAACCGGTTTGAGGCCGTCGCGAACATCTGGAAGAGCGCGATCTGTGATAACAGACATGGCGTAGTCAATGTAGCTCTCGCGCATTTCGGAAACAATGTTTTGGTCAATTACGTTTTTTACATCAACAAGAGCAATTGGATTTTGACCCTCTTCCGGATTTTCTTTTTTATTTTTTTTGTCTGGCATTTTTAATTTTGTCTTGTCGTACTTGCCTCAATTGTAGTTGTTGCAGTTGAGGTGGATTGGATTTGCGCTGTTTGATTTTCTTGAACTGTGGTTGATGAAGTTGTAGACGCAACCTGAAAATAACTTTTCAAATTATTCATCTGTCCTGAAAACTGATCTGAATATGTGGAAATGTTTTTCTGAAATCCGCTCCAAATACTTGATCTTGCGTCTGACGTTCTATCAAGCTCGCTCTTTGAATCTTGAATAAAAAAATACAGCCACGTGCCAAAAATCAAGACTGTGATTATAGCAGAAAAAATAATCGCCAGCTTCTTTTTTTGATCATTAGGCACGTTGTCTAAAAAGTTTGAAGACATTTCTTGAAAATTAAGACCTTAAATAAACACCACGGAATTGTTTTTACCTTCAAGATCTTTTCTCTTGAGCGTTAATTTGTCAGTTTCTTCAGGCTTGGATCCAACTTCTTTGGCAAACTGCTTTTGATCCGAAAGTTCTCCGATTGGAATGATAAGCTTTGGCTCTAAAAAGACAGCGAGCTTGGCCGCTTGCGCAGGATTCAAAACTCCTTTACCTAGATGAACAATCAAAATATCAATTTCATTCAGCGCCTCGAGCGCTTCTTCAGACAATTTTTCTTCATCTAGTCCACCAAGATGCATCACGTTCAATCCATCCATCAATATTGCATAAATTGTGTTTATTCTTTCCTTACCTCCATAATTGCTTTTTGAAATAAAGCCCTTAACAAAAACTCCTTTGACTTCATATTCACCAGGACCGGAAATAACAAACGGCTCACGTTCTCCAAAACCCAATTCTGAAACGCCATTAAAATCAGCATCATTCAAGGACAAAAGCGCCACATCCGCGCCAAATTTGCCGCCTTTTAGCTTTGAGTTTTTGGCAGGAGGGTTGATACCTAAAATAGTGTCCCCTGCCTGAATCTTCAATTCAAAATCACCCGCTCTTGTAATAATCATTTGTTAATTATAGCACAAAACAGATATTTTTTCATTAATAAATTTCAGAAATATCTCCTTATTCAGAAGTTTCTACAAAACCATTTTTACCAATTAAAAATCTCATTTGATTAGTACTCCCTTTAGGACCAACGCCTGGAGGAAAATTCATTTCTAGATAATAAGTAGAATTATTTATGTTAGCTGTAAAACCAAATTTGTATAATTGATTCCATCCTTGACTCTCTAAAAAAGAAGTCGTACTAGCAACATTCACCTCTTTATCAGATACGCAATCGTATATCTCATTTGAAAAAGGAAAATACTCTAAGTTACCGCAATTCATTCCTATTGTTTTCATTTCATTAATCGTTTGCGAAAAATTGTCTTCTACTATCAAATATTCAACGATGTATATAAAGCAAAAAACTAAAACGATTCCGCCAATCAAAGATAAAAAGTTTTCTTGCTTCTTGCTCCGGCTTCCTATATTTTTCATATATTAATTATACTCTATATTTATAAAATAATTGTTGCATTTTAGCTTCTGATACGTATATAATAAATGTATGCCTGTGGGCGCAAGCCCCGTTCAGCTAAGGAATTCCTAAGCCGAAGGCAGGCATAACAAAGATACCGCCTCTGGCGGTGTTTTTGTTACTCGTCTTCTATTCCTTCGCTGAACAATTTTTGATTTCCATTCTTCCTTTTTGAATAAAGCATCACACTCCAAAAAGTAATATTTCCGTCGCCAACTCTTCTTAACACTATTCTAACTTTTACTCTCTTTTCTCCAATTATTGCCACAAGACCCCAGTATTCAACTTCTTTCATTGGCGTAGCTCCATCTCTTGCTGACTTTTTACCGATTGGAGTGAGTAATTTTCTATATTCTTGAATTGTTGAAGATTTTCTTATAAGTTCCAAACCCAAAGGCAAAAGGCTGAATTTGAAAAGCTGTTCTTTTTTATCTCTCTCCCTCCTTGCTGAAAATTGCAGATGATGAAATCCATCGGAGTTTAAAATTACAGTAGTTTTAAAGTAAGGGTTGTAGATCTCCCTCTGAGCAGTAAAGAGTGCCTTCGCTTTTTCTTTTTGAATATCAAAATGGTTTCCGATCTCCATTACTGGTAATAATATATCTTTCTAAAGAAAATGGCTAGATTTTTAATTAAACTTGAACAAATGTACAAATAATGTATACTGTCCGAACTTATTATTAGCAGTAAGGAATGAAGATAATCTCGCTTTGTGCAACGGCTACGAGAAATTCAAGCGAAACTTCATCCTTAAAAAAGCAAATGCCAACAATGACAAAAGAAGAGCCTAAAGTTAAAAAACTTAGCGAAGCTGCGGAAAAAATCGAAGAGGAGCAAAAATTAAAAAAGGAATCAATAATGGGCAGACTTTCTGCTCAGATTTCTAATCCTCCGGCAATTGGAAATATTGTTGAAGGCCCAGTCATCGCCAACGAACGCGGCGCTGTTTATGTTGACCTCTATCCTTATGGAACAGGAATTATTTTTGGAAAAGAATATTTGGCAGTTCGAGATATCGTCAAAAAAATCAATCCTGGCGACATCATCGCAGCCAAAGTCACCGACCTCAAAAATCCAGAGGGTTATATTGAAATTTCTCTAAAAGAAGCTAAGCAAGCTTTGATTTGGAGCGAGGCCGAAAAAGCGATGAAAGAGCGCAAAACCCTGGAACTTGTTCCAACGGAAGCCAACAAAGGCGGACTTATCGTCTCTTGGCAAGGTATTACAGGGTTTCTTCCTGCATCTCAGCTTCGAAGTGAGCACTATCCTCGCGTGATGGACGGCGACAAGGACAGAATTCTTGAGGAATTAAAAAAACTTATCGGTCAAAAACTCTCTGTCTGCATCATCTCTGCCAGCGCCAAAGAAAACAAGCTTATTTTTTCTGAAAAGAATCCTGAGGAAAAAGATCGCGATGTAATAGTCAACAAATATGCAATCGGAGATATTGTGGAAGGCGAAATCACGGGCGTGGTTGACTTTGGAATCTTTATCAAGCTTGAAGAAGGCCTTGAAGGCTTGGTTCACATTTCTGAGCTTGACTGGGGGCTTGTTGAAGACCCTCGCTCGCTCTTCAAAGTTGGAGACAAAGTCAGCGCCAAAGTAATTGAAATCAAAGACGGCAAAATTTCCCTTTCAGTAAAATCACTCAAACTAAATCCTTGGGTTGAAGCTGCAAAGAAATTCAAAAAAGACGACATCGTCCAGGCCGTTGTGATCAAATTCAACAAGCATGGCGCTTTGGCATCAATTGAAGAAGGTGTTGCGGGACTTGTTCACATTTCAGAATTCGGAAGCGAGGACAAACTCCGCAATAACCTGGAACTTGGTAAATCATATCCATTCAAAATCACACTCTTTGATCCAAAAGATCAAAAGATGGCTCTCGCCTTCCAAGGAGAGAAGAAATAGAAACTCCAAACCGTCCGCAAGGGCGGTTTTTATTTGACAGCCATTTTAAGATTTGAGAAAATAGTTCTTAAATGGCAAAGAAAAAAATCACAATTGAAGATTTGGCTGTAATGACTCAAAAAGGTTTTGAGGAAATGCATGAAAGATTCAAAGAAGTTGATAAGCAATTTGAAGCTGTTGACAAACGATTTGATCACATCGACAAACGATTTGATAAAATTGAAAACGGAATACTTGCCCGCCACGACAGAGAGATTGAATTATTTAGAGACAGAATTTTAAAAATAGAGACCACTATTCGTAAGAAATAAAAAACCAGATGAGCTGGACTAACCTTAATTAATTAAGGATTGTTTGAATTTAGGAATGTGCTGACAGTTAAACCATCTTTATTACAAATATCTGACTCATTTGAAGCACTCACACCAGTATTGCTTTGCGAGTCATTAATCATGACCTGACTTGCACTAGAACATGAAGTAGCAGCATTGATCATATCCTGAGCAGCTAGAGTATAGGGCTCTATATTAGAATTACTATTGGAGTTAGATAAAAAACTAGCGTATGTAAGAGCTAGATTTGTTGCGTCTGAATCGTTTTTGTCAAAGATATTTTTTGCTTTTAAAAATTCACTTTGGGCAGTATAGGTTTCGCCAAGATCATAATCATCTATACCTTCATTGAAGTCAGCTATACCACCATTATTAAATGACAGCCAGATAGTATTTAAATTAGGGAACTATATACAATACTACCCTAATAAATAAACCCTACAACAATCACCATAATGACTACCCAAATAACAAGACCTATAATGATATTATTTTCAGTTATCACTTCCTTTTTTGACTTTGGAAACAGCCAATGGATAAATTTAACAAAGTAATTTATAAGTATCATAATTATTTCTTCTTAGCTTTTAATTTTCTCCCTCTCCTTGTATCTTTTTTTGAGATAGCAATAATACCTAACGCCTCGTTAAAGGTTTCTTTTATGGGGTCGTGCTTTTTTATTATAGGTCTACCTCTTTTCATGCGGTTAAAGTCTTATAAGACATTTTACCACTTTTGGAGATACCTTGCACAGCACCCGCGAACAAGTCTTGTAAGTCTGCGTTGCGATTATTGAAACGATAGACAAATTCATCTACATATCGCTGTAAGTGTTTCTTGCTCATAGAGTGATATGTTCCATGATAGCCACGCTTAAACAAAGCCCAAAAACTTTCTGCGCTGTTGGAGTGTATATCACCTCGTACATACTCATTCTTGCCATGTCTTACTACGCCATGATTGAAATGCTTTTTGAGCTTCATGTAGGAAAGAAAATCATCAGTGTAGACATTACTTCCTTTCTCCACATTTTCAAGGATATGTTTCTCAATCGTGCTGACTTTTACATCAGGAACAACTTTTGCCCTTACTTCGCCACCACGCTGAACAAGACCCATAACCGCAGTTTTCGTTTGTGTGCTTCTACCTTGAACATGTTTTGTTCTCTTGTTCCAATGCTTATTCTTTTCCTTTCCGCCGATGTATGTTTCGTCAGTTTCTACCGAACCAAATAGTTTCCCTTTGTTTTGCTTCATAGCTTCTCTTATGCGGTGGTCAATGAACCAAGCTGTCTTTTGAGTGCAACCAACTTGTTCTGCAAGCTCAATAGAGGATATACCTTTTTTGCGAGTAGAAAGTAAATATATAGCGATAAACCATTTTTGCATGGAAATTTTGCTCTCACCAAATAATGTTCCAGTTTTAATTGTGAAGTCCCTCTTGCATTTATCACAGCGAAATCTTTTATGGTCTGCAAAGCGCATAATCCTATTGTGTCCGCAGTGAGGACAATACTCTCCATCTTTGAAGCGCATAGACTCAAAGTAATCACGACACACTTTCTCGTCTTTGAAATATCCCATGAACTCTGCTAAATTTTTGAAGTCTTTTATCATGCAATAAGTATATTCTATATGTTTAGGGTAGTCAAGTCTAATAATTAATATAAAATAGATACTTAAAAAAGTCAATTAATAATCCACATTAATACCTAGCATGATACTTGACATATTAAGTAGAATGAATTACAATGACATGGTAATTTAGAAAGTCAATGTACTGCCCCGAGTGGGACTTGAACCCGCATTCCGCCAGGAACTCGTTTTCAAAACGAGCGCGTCTACCAGTTTCGCCATCGGGGCATTACGCTGACTTCCTAGAATTAGTTGAGTGCTTTGTTCTGGTATCGTGTTATCTATTCAGTTCCATTATGGTCATCGACCATACCTCTGATTAGGTTCGATACCAGAGCAAAATATTCAACTCAGTAAAAATTAACCAACCCCTTGCTCTGTTGAGTTAGGGGTTTCAGTTTTTGAACGTAAACGATATGTACCACGCTTTCCTTCTACACGCTCGAGTTTCTTTGCGTTATCAACCAAATAAGTTGTGCGCAGAGAAATTGTTTCTTTGCTAGGGGAAAAATTGTATTTTGACGCTATGTGTTTAAAAATAGCTTCAGTATTAAACATCTGTAAAGGGTTTTCACCAAAGAGCTTCAAAATAGCTTCTTTGTAATCAAACCCATCAGGTTCAGGACTTATTTCTTGAAATTGAACAGATGCCAACTCATTCAGTTCGGTCTCTCGTTCTTTTATTTCTGCTCTGAGGATATTTATTCTATCAACGAGATCGAAAGCACTTCTAATTTTTGGGCGGTTATTTGTCATGCAATAAGAATAGCAGAAATAAAGTAGGAATGCAATGTAAAAGTAGGAGAAATAAGATAGTATAATACATTTTTTCTCACCATTCTTGTAGTAAACTTAATAAAAACCCTTATTTTAAGCTGTTTTTGACACAATCATATTTTTGTATCTTGATGTGGATATAGTTTAAAGTACTGAGAAATCTTGCTACAATTAAGAAAATTAAAAGCTAAGGAGAAATAATATGTTATCAATAATTTTGATTTTGGTTGTTGTAAATATGATACTTGGATTTTTGTGGGTAAGAGGAATAAATCGGGGTCTTCACGTCATTGGAGATGCTCTTGCGGAGATAAAAGAAAAGACCGACAAATTAGGAACGTTTAATTATAAATAGTTTTTAGGGTAACTTTGTATATAGTTCCCTTAAATTATTATAGAACCCTGTTTCTTGTTCTTTAAGTAAATCTGCAGGAGATGGTGTCTGTATTGATTGACTTTGTACAGGTTGAACTGGTTGAGCAATAACTGGTGTTGGCACAGAAACAGGAATATTCGGAACAGGCTGTGGAATTGCAACATTTACAACAGTTTGAGTATTTACCGTTGCACTTTGAAGAGGGTTGTTCTTTGCTTCTTTTGCTGATGTCGTCGCAGAGAGCGTGGTTTGCACTGTAGTCGTTGCTAATATATTAGTTGTTGATGTTGAAACAACAGATTGAGAATGAAAAGCTCCAGTAAAAGCCATAAATGCCGCTACAATTCCTATACTCAAACTATGAAAGAAATTAAACATGATCTTTATTTTAATACTTATAAGTTAGTTAATTATATCACTACGAATTATACAAACTCATTGCTTTGGACATTTCGTCGTCAACGATTAATTCCAAAGCCGCAGCTACATTTTTAGAAACTTTTTTGAGTTCTGCAAGTTCTTCTTTCTTGAAAACTTTTAAGATAAAATCTCCGACTTTATCGCCTTTTGGCTTTTTGGTAATGCCTTTTGGAGTTTTTGGGGAGATGCCGATGCGAATACGAATGAATTTTTCTGTTTTTATAGCGCGGATGATTGATTCAATCCCCCTGTGACCACCAGCACCGCGGTTGAAATTTATTTTCATACTTCCAATTGGCAAATCCAAATCATCATGAATAACTATCAAATCTTTGGCCTTTTTTTCTGACGTAATTAAATTTTTGAGAGAGCCGCCTGATTTGTTCATAAAAGTCTCAGGCTCCATTGCAATTACTTTCTCTTTATTTATTTTTCCCTCCGCCGCAAGAGCTTGATTTTTCTTGTCTAAATGGAAATCACTGAACTTAAAGTTTTTTATCGCCCACTCCAAAACAAGCCTCCCTGTGTTATGGCGAGTCTCTTTGTATTCTTCTCCAGGATTTCCTAAACCGACAATAATGATAGACATAAAATAAAATAATGGTTTTGTCCATTGCGCGTAGGCGCGACAATATATTATCATAACCGCGCATGAATGAGGAAAAAAATAATTCCTTGGTTCAAAGTGAACAAAAAAAACCTTACTGGAAAGGTTTCATCAGAGAAATACTGGAGATAGCTTTTCTTGTGATTTTTGTTCTCCTCCCTATCAGATTTTTTGTAGTTCAGCCGTTTGTGGTAGTGGGCACTTCCATGTATCCAACATTCTCTAACGGGGATTATTTGATTATTGATGAAATTTCATACAGGTTTGAAAAACCGCAGCGCGGTGATGTTATAGTGCTACGCCCTCCTGTGGATCTAAGTGAACACTATATTAAACGAATTGTAGGACTTCCTGGCGAAACTATTACCGTGGTTGGAAATAAAGTCACAATTGTAAACAAAGAGCATCCGCAAGGTTTTGTATTAAGCGAACCCTATGTTTCTTCGGAAAGAGACGGCACGACATCAATGACACTAGGACCAAATCAGTATTTTGTTATGGGCGACAACAGAGAAGTCAGCTCGGACTCAAGAGTTTGGGGCGAGGAGGATGGCAGCGAAATCACTGGCAAAGTGATGCTTCGGCTTTTTCCATTAAACGAAATCAGTTTGTGGCCCGGCGAGTATAAGTTCTCGGAGTAAACGTAGAGCAAAATATAAGCTAAACAAAATCAAACAGCGCTATGAAAAAAACTCAACTAACAAAAGTAAAGGCGCCAAAAAAAGAACTTAGATTTTCTCCCGAAATAGACACGGCGGCCAGAACAGCAAGACATTATGGATTTTCTGAAATGCCGGAAATCGGAGTGGGTAAAAAAGATGTTTTGTACGCCAAAAAATTTCATCTTGAATATTTGAAGCCGCTCCATCCGTTTTTTGAAAAGAGTGACAGGTTTGGCGGCTTTCTCGAAGAAAAAATTGCGCTCCTTAACGCTTTTTTTGATAAGAAGTTTGCACATCTAGGAGTGCCTGTCATGGGCTATTATCGCGGGCCACTCAAAGGTAATCCTCACATGAAAAAGAATTTTGAGGAAGAAACTTTTAACCTAGAAATTATTGGCGGCTCCAAAAGCATAAGCGAAGCGACAATTATTGAAACAGCGATGATAATCCTCAAGGAACGTTATCCAAAAGTAGAATTTTCTGTAATCATCAATTCCATCGGCGACAAAGATTCCTATGCAAAATATTTAAAAGAGCTTGCGCATTATCTGTCCAAAACAAACCACATGCTTGAAAAAGTTTGTTCCGATAAAATCAAAAAAGACATCGGCGCTTTATTTAATTGCTATCACGAAAGATGCAAAAGTGTCCAAGAAAGCGCGCCTCGTCCGATGGCATATTTGTCATCGCAGAGCCAAAAACATTTTAAAGAAGTCCTTGAATATCTGGAATCTTTAGGCATCCCTTACGAAATAGATCATTCACTGATCGGCTCGAGAAGCTATTGTTCAGACACTGTGTTTGAAATTGTCGGCAAGGAACCAAGCGAGACAGAAGACCGTGTGTTTTGCATCGGCGAGCGATACAACGGCTTGACTAAAAAAGCTCTGGGTAAAAAAGATCTCTCAGCAATCGGCGCAGCCATTTTAATTCATCCCCACTTTGTCAAAAGAAAGATGTTTCGGAAAAAGGAAGTCAAAGCCAAATTTTTCTACATTCAAATCGGTTTTGGCGCCAAACTTAAAAGCCTAGCTTTGATAGAAACCCTCCGCCAAGCGCAGATTCCCGTGGTTCAATCGCTTTCCAAAGACAAGCTTTCAGCTCAATTAGCGCAAGCGGAAAAAATGGCAATCCCCTACATTATTATGATGGGACAAAAGGAATCCAACGAAAACTCAGTCTTGATTCGCAATATGGAAACCATGGAGCAAGACACGGTAAATATCGATTCTCTGGTTAAGTTTTTAGGAAAGTTGAAATGATTTTTGACTAAAAAATATAGTCGAGTTAATATCACAGACGAACAAGAACCTATATGGCCAATACTAAGAAACAGTGGGTAGCCCACAGAATCGATAACTCAGAAATGGTTGAAGGGAATGTAATCAAATTTCTTGGTACTCACGATCTTTGGGCTTAAAAAGCAAAATATGTATTGGCTTTTGGAGTTTTCATATACACAACCTTTTTTGCACCAATTTTCTTTTTAAGATCAAGAAGATTTGGAGAAAAATCTACGACTTTATTATAGTCTTCAGAAAGAGCCGCCCACTTATCTTCGTGCTCTTTAGTAAGAATTTTTCTTAAATCGTTGTTCTTTTTCATAGATATATTATAACCTACCATTTCAACTTGAAATCAAGACTTAATCCACACTTATAAATACGATTACTGTGCAACAATCTTTCCAAAATATTGCCAATTTTTGGCTGCTATGTTAGGATTTTGGACTATGCAATCAGTAAATGTTGAAGTCACAAAAACAGGCACGGAGAATAATGCCAATATAATCAGAAGATTCACAAAGCGTGTTCAGGAAGCGGGCATTTTGAGGCGTGTCCGCGGCATTCGCTACAAAGACCGAAACCGCTCTAAATACGTCCGCAAGAAGAAAACTCTGGCTTCTCTGGAAAGACGAAAAGAAATTGAAGTCTTGATCAAGCTTGGCAAAAACATAGAGAAATCTCGCAGATAATGCCAGAAGTCAAAAACCGAATTCAAATATTTAACTCGCCAAAGGCCCCTAAAGTTAATTTGGGGCTTTTTACTTTAATCAAAGATTACACGCTTGGCAAAAAATATTCTCTGAACATAATTTTTGTTACTCCAAAAAAAATGCAGGGACTGAATAATCAATATCGAAAAAAAGATTACGCCACGGATATTTTGAGCTTTCCTCTGGAAAAAAAATCCGGGGAGATATATTTATGCTGGAGTATTATAAAGAAAAAGAGCAAAGAATTTGGCAGAACGCCCGCTAATTATCTTGACTTTATTTTTATCCACGGATTACTGCATTTGAAAGGAATGCAACATGGGAGTAAAATGGAAAGCGAAGAAAAGCGTGTATGCCAAAAATTCGTAATTTAATTTCTCCAAGCACGTCAGCAGAAAGGATTTCTGTTGGCATTGATATCGGAAGCCACACCGTTAAGGTTATTGTCGCTGAATCTGAAAACGCCGAAGAAAGAGCCAGACCTAGAATCATAGGCGTGGGCTACGCTTCAATGAAAGCTCTCCGCAGAGGTTATGTCACAAACATAGAAGAAGCTGCTGAATCAATCAAAGAAGCGGTTTCAAACGCCGAAAAATCTTCAGGATACAGGATCACCAAAGCATATGTTGGAATCGGAGGTATAGGAATATTTTGCTCCGCTTTTGCTGGATCAATAAATCTTGGCGACAAAGATACGGAAATATCAAACGCTGACGTAGCAAATCTGACGGAAGAAATTGAAAAAAATCTGCCCGATTCATTTACGCTAAACCGCCAAATTATCAATGCGGTGCCGCTTGGCTACAAAATTGACGGTAAGCCGCTTCCTGTCAAACCTGTAGGAACAATTGGCAAAGTTCTTGAAGCCAAAGTGCTTTTTGTTTCCTGCTTAACGCAGCATGTAAATGATTTGACCGAAGCTGTTCAAACTGCAGGAATTGATATTGAAGATGTGGTTGTTTCTCCTTTTGCTTCCAGCCTTGTCTGCCTCAACAAATCACAGCAAATTGCCGGGGTAGTGCTGATAAACATCGGATCAGATACCACTTCTATTGCTGTTTTTGAAGATAACCATCCAATATCACTGGACGTTATACCTCTTGGATCTTCAGACATCACCAACGACCTGGCGCTAGCTTTTAAAGTCTCCTTAGACGAGGCGGAAAGAATAAAAATTTCAAGACCAGAGAGTTTGCCTTACCCACGCAAAAAAATTGAAGAAGTTGTAAGCGCAAGATTGTCGGATATTTTTGATGAGGTTGAAGCGCACCTCAAAAAAAACGGCCGAAGCGGTTTGCTTCCCGCCGGCGCAATTGTTACGGGCGTGGGAGCATTGAGTCCATACGTTGAAGTGGTTGCAAAACATTCTCTGCGTCTTCCTGTTAAGAAAGCTGGAATTAAATTCGAAGGACAGGGCTCAGTAGTGGTAAAAGATGGATCTTGGTCTACAGCATACGGATTGACAATTCTTGGAATGAACAATACTTTGGAAAATTCATTTGTTGGACATATTTTTGCGGGAAGATTTGTCAAAAATGCTAAATCAAAATTCTTTAGCTGGATCAAAAATATTCTGCCCTAAAATGCTGAAAAATAAGGTTATTTCCCCAACCAAAATTTGCACACTTGCTACTATTTGATCTCTTGTATATTATGTACCCATTACATAATTTATAAGTCTGATTGCCAAACACAATGCCCCAAATAAAGCCAGAAATAGAAACATTCGCAAGAATTAAAGTGATAGGAGTTGGTGGTTCTGGAAAGAATGCCCTAAACCACATGATAAACGCAAAAGTCAAAGGCGTGGATTTTATTTCTGTAAATACTGATTCGCAAGATCTGCACAACTCAATGGCCAAGCGAAAAATTCATATCGGTAAAAATTTGACCAAGGGACTTGGTGCAGGAATGAATCCAGAAATCGGAAAACGTGCGGCTGAAGAAACCAAGGAGGAAGTCCAGGAATCAATCAAAGGCGCTGATATGGTTTTCATTGCTGGCGGCGAAGGCGGAGGCACAGGCACAGGCGCAGCGCCAGTTATTGCAAAAACTGCCAAAGAATTAGGAGTGCTGACAATTGCAGTGGTAACAAAACCGTTTTCATTTGAAGGAGCTCAGAGAACCCGTCTTGCGGAAATGGGAATCGATGAATTGCGAAAGTCTGTTGATGCGATTATCATCATCCCAAACGACAGACTGCTCACCACAATCAGCAAGGAAACTACCGCCAAACAGGCTTTTATGATGTGTGATGACGTCCTAAAACAAGCAGTTGAAGGCATTTCCGACCTGATTACTACACCAGGCACCATCGGCAACATTGATTTTGCCGATATTCGCACAGTTTTAGAAAACGCCGGCTCTGCCCTTATGGGCATAGGCACAGCGAGCGGAGAAAATCGCGCTTCTGAAGCTGCTAAATCGGCAATCAATTCTCCCCTTTTGGACATTTCAATCCACGGCGCCAAAAGCGTTTTATTCTCAATTGCTGGAAGCGATGACCTGACAATGTTTGAAATCCAGGATGCGGCAAAAATCATTACCGAATCTGTCGATCCGTCAGCTAGGATTATTTTCGGAACAGTCCACGATGAAAAACTTAAGAAGGGTGAAGTCAGAGTGACTGTTGTTGCTGCAGGATTTCCAGAAAATACTCAAAGGAAAAATCTTTTTGAGAGCAAAGCTGTATCTGTACAAATTCCATCAAAGAAAGATTCTGCTCAAGAAAAACCTGAAGAAAAAACTCCGCAAGTAGAAATGCCATCCTCCAACAAAGCAACAGAATCCAAGGCGGACGACGATGACTGGGGGGCAGTTCCAGCGTTTCTAAGGAGAAGTAAATTGAAGTAATGGGTATACCTAGTCTATTTCCTTTCTTTTTTATTTCATTGATTGCAGCTCTAATTTTTTAGCAGCTACAATTATATACGCTCTTTCTGCTCTGTTTTATTTGATAAAGAAAAATCAAGAAAAAAGATTAAGTACTTTTATTAGTTTCAAGAGAAGTTTATTGATATTTATTGTATGTGCAGTTATTGCAATACTATTTAAAGGTCCGGGTACTGGATATTAATTTAAGAGGTTGTGATTTGAGTATAGCGAAAATCGGGGTGTTATAATTCTGATATGCATTTGCACTCAGATCGGAAATTTTTAGATAGGAGAAGAGAATTAAGAAACAACACAACTCCACAAGAAAGGATTCTTTGGTCATATTTGAAAAATAAGCAACTTGCTTGCAAATTTCAAAGACAGCATAGCATCGGTCCATATATTGTTGACTTTTATTGTGCTCAAAAGAGATTAGTAATTGAAATTGACGGGAGTCAGCATAGTCAAACAGAAAATCAGCAATATGATAAATTACGTGCCGATTATTTGAAATCGGCAGGATGTGAAATTATACGATTTTGGAATAATGAAATTAATACAAATATAGAAGGAGTTTTAATGAAAATCACATCTAAATTGAATGAATAATAACTCCCCCGCTCGCGTTGCTCGCACCCCCTCTTAATTTAGGAGGGGGTTGGGGGTGTTACAAAATTCTGCTATAATTTCAAAACTATGGAACAAATATACGACCTTACAATAATCGGCGGAGGACCAGCAGGAGTTGCGGCTGGAGTGTACGCTGCGCGCAAAAAAATCAAAACTGCTTTTTTGACGTATTCTTTTGAAAACCAAAGCACTGTTTCGGAAGGCATCCAAAACTGGATTGGTACAAGCTTAATTTCCGGAGCTGACCTTTCCAAAAACCTCGAACAACATTTGCGAGCGTACGCCGGCGAAAGTGTCACAATCAAAACTGGTTCCAAAGTCACAAACTTAAAAAAAGATGATGATGTTTTTATAACAGAAACTGATTCTGGTGAGTCATACAAATCCAAAACAGTTTTACTTGCAACAGGAAGCGTACGCCGAAAACTTGAAGTGCTAGGTGCAGATGTTTTTGAACATAAGGGACTTACCTACTGCGCATCTTGCGACGGACCGCTTTTTGACGGACAAGATGTAGTGGTAGTTGGCGGAGGCAATGCTGCATTTGAAAGCGCAGCTCAGCTTGCAGCATATTGCAAAACTGTATACATAATTACTCGCGGAGATTTCCGCGCTGATCCAATCACTGTGGAAAAAGTTCTAGCGAAACCAAATGTTAAAGGCATTCCAAACGGAACGCCTGTGGAAGTCAAAGGAGATAAATTCGTAAACAGATTTGTTTATCAGGATCAAACTGGTCAAAATGTTTCTTTGAATGTTACAGGAATTTTTGTGGAAATCGGACTTCTGCCAAACACGGACTTTGTCAAAAACATTGTTGAGCTAAATAAAGCCAATCAAATTATCGTTGATCCCAAAACACAACAAACCAAAACTCCAGGTATCTGGGCCGCAGGAGATTCTACAAACGGACTTTACCACCAAAACAACATCGCCGCAGGCGACGCTGTCAAAGCTCTAGAAGACATTTACGTAAATTTGCATACGAAATAATCAAACACCGGCGAGCATTTCTGCACGCCGGTGTTTTTAGGACAATCCGTCCTCTGGTGCCTCGACACCAACCTTTACCCGATTCCAAAAGCCGTGTACAAGCACTATCGCGTCGCCCGATTTCCCGCTTTCCGAGATATTCAGTTGGACATAGAAAGAGTAAAATTTTGTGTTGATGTAAAAGAATGCAAAGCGTCCGTCAATTTTTAAAACATCGACAGAATCAATATCGCAAAACAAAAAGTCATTTGCGATATTTTTGGCAAACCACAGGAGTTGCTGGTACATCAAGGGATGAATTTTCATTCGACACCCCTCCTTTCTGAAGTAAATTATAGCAAGTTATTTTTCATTCTTTTTATACCAATCAAAGTTTTATAACGCTCTCTTTTCTTAAATTCCAATAAGTCCCAAACCGTAGGATATCCAACCTCTTTTGATAAATGAATTACTTTATTTGATCCTATATAGATACCTAGATGTGCTCCATATGAATTATTATCTTCATTGAAAAACAATATATCTAATGGTCGTGGGGATTTTATTTGTTTGGTATAAATTTTGTCTTCCCATAAATCACTTGACCGAAAATCAGGAATTCTATACCCGAAATATCTTAAAAATTCATAAGCAAAGTATTGGCAATTTGCACCGTTTTTTAAACCAGTTAAATTTTTACTTCCTGGATATTTTGACCCATCATATTTTGAATCAAAAAATTCTATTGGTATTGAGATTATTTTCATATTATTTTAGTCTCTTAAAAAACGGTGCGTACATATCAGCCTTTAGACTTATTTTTATTTCATTTTTTCTTATTGTTTTATCCGTAAATTCAATTCTTGAATTTGTAATTAGAGCCAAAGGTAATTTTTCATTTCCCTCGCCCATTTCTAAAACTGCAGCAGAAGCCAAGCCAGTCCGCAACATTTGTTCGAGAAAAGTGAAACTTCCTGCCAAAAATATCTTTATTCTTTCTGTAATCTCTAATTCCTTTAAAGCCCGCGTAACCAAGCGAAAGCCCTATAACACCAGCTCTTAGCGGTAAAGTTCTACTGTCTGTTATAAGTACCCCTAGATTTTTGATCTTATATATTTTCTTGAGTTTTTCCCTAATCATTTTTGCAGATTTAAAGCTATCTTTCGGTAAAAGAATTAGCTTACCGTTTCCGTTTGATTCATCAATACCCGCACTCGCCATAAACATTCCATCTTTGATAGTAAGCCACGCGTATTTTGTTTTAATGGCGATATTGCTTTCTTTTTTGATTAATCGCTCTTTGGATTTTTCATCTGAAATTTCTGCGGTTCTTCTTTCTGCCAAAGCCACAATCTTTGAAGTCACAACGAGCACAGACTTTTCTGGAATTTTTTTAATTTGTTTTTTTATAAAAATAGTAACATCTTCTCCTTCTTTGAAGATTCTAGTTTTGATTGGTTTGACTATCATCTGATTTCTTTAGCCAATAAATATATCCATATGCAAGTGGTGTATAAAAGAAACTTATAATTACTTTGTAAATCCACCACGCAAGTCCAGCAAAGATAATTGTATGCCAAGAATATATTCCAACAAATGCAACAATCATAAATATATACGAGTCCAAAAACTGCGACCAGACGTTAGCAATATTTGATGTCAGCCAAAACATCTTTCCTCCAGTTTTAGCCTTGAAAAATATAAACGATAGAACATCTTGATATTCTCCAATTATATAAGCCAAGAGAGAAGCAACAGAAACTCTGAACGTAATTCCAAAAACCGTATTATAAGCACTCTGAACCCAAGAAGCATCTGCTGACCATGGAGTAATCTCAGAGATAAAAGAGTAAAGAAGAAAGACTAGAATTGATAAAAATCCCATAAAGACAAAGTCCCTAGCTAGTTTTTTACCGAATACTTGTCCAATACAGTCAGTGGTAATATAGACAAAAGGAAAGAAAAAAATTGCAACCGAAAGATGTGTTCCGAAGATAAACGGCATAAGTTTTAATCCAAGAGTGTTTGAAGCGAAAAGAGAGGTTAGATACAAAGTTAACGCGAGAAATATTTTTTTATTTTGATCCATTTTATTTTAATTAATTTCGAGTAAAGAAAAAGCACCACAAAAACCGCTCAGGCTTTTTGTGGTGCTTGGATTTAATTAAAACTGGTCCAAATAGATTTTTGATTACTTAAAAGCATGGGATTTATTTCTAACACTTTTATTATACATTTATAACAAAATACGGAAAGGGAGGGATTTGAACCCTCGATCCGCCTTTCGGCGGATGCAGGTTTTCGAAACCTGTGCATTCAACCGCTCTGCCACCTTTCCAAAAATTATACTGTGCAAAAATCCTAACAGCTTTTTGCCAAATTTACAAAAAATTGCTATATTTTGCTTTGTCTTAAAGCATAGCGGCCCCATCGTCTAATGGTTAGGACAGCAGGTTTTCAATCTGTTAACCGGAGTTCGACTCTCCGTGGGGTCATAGATTTTTCTAACTATATTTTGCAATAGTTTTTTGGAGCAACCTAACGAGATATTTTATGGATTTGGAAACAATACAATTTTGCCATTGACTAATTTGTTTTTAAATAGTAAAAATAATTTAGAATTTATGCAAATTGTACCCTTACAACAACTTCAGACTTTGTCAGAGGTAACACCGGCTCAACTCACAACACTTCGTGAACAGTTCGTTACCCTAATCGACGAGGTTCAGGCGGGAAAACATAGCCCCGCCCAAATCGCTTCTATTCTTAGGGCCATTTCTGATGGCACTTGGAGAGGGATTCACAAAAGCTGGCTTCAACTCCCAATTGGTGGTCATACAAAGGAGGCTATCATGGCATTCTTTGATGATGCGGATATTGGCGTTGGAGAAGTTTCCGAACTTGCGGAGAAAACCGAGTTTCCCACTTCGGTTGAACCGACTGAATTCGTCTGTGCAAGCCCTAAAGAATTTTTTGGGCTTACGGGGGAAACGAATTCAGGACTGCTTGAATCGGAGATCTTCCTCAACAAGCACGGACTTACCAAATGCAAACCGTATGATGCGTTCTATCTTCGGGCCGCATTCATGAGTCAGAGTAAGAACGGACCTGAAATTGAGGTAATATCTCCGTTTGGGAAACAGGATGGCAGGATGTATGTTCCGAGCCTCGAGAGAAACTCCTCCTACGGAAGAAGAATAAGTAACCGTGAGTGGGGCTTCTCAAAGGTACGTGATGACCGTGTCCTGTGTTATCGAATCGCAACAGAACCGCACACTTAATCAGGTGCGGTATTTTTTATATAAAACTGATTTCTTTTATATCTTCCACTATCTGATTCCAATTCGCGACCACTTGGGTCAAAAGTGAACATTATGAATGTCGTTAACATTATACAGAATATCAATTCCCTATCAGAAAGGTTCTAGAACCTTCAACTATGAAAAGTAATTGTAATACTTAGTTTATTTTATATCTTCAAATGGTATAGCAAACTTAATACCTCTTTCATCCTCGAAAATAGCACCCTCTCCATCCGTCCAAATCAATTTTGCATCTATAGGTCCTTCGCTGTTTTCCCATCCAATTTTCTTAATATCAGAAAAATCTCTCTCAAATCTTTGCATTTTTTCAGTTCCTCTTTCTCCGCCGGCTCTTGTAAAATTTAATTTCCAATTTTCTTCTTTCAATATCCGAGCGCTTGTTGGCAATCTTTTATTTTCTTCTTCGCTTAATTCATTTTTCAAATTTTCCATTCTAATCAAATCAAGAACTTTTTGCCTAAATCCAAAGGCACCAGTTAAAAGCTTTGGGGTTACCCCTTTTCTTACGGCAGATACAGATTCATGTAGCTCATCAACATTATAAAATTTTTGAGAACCTTGGAGACCCCCTCTTTCATTTATTGTCGTCCAGAGACTTCTAAAATCACGAGCTTCTGAAATTGCGATGGCAAATTTTTTATCTTCGAGAAAAACTTGTGCTTCAGGGTTTTGTTTAGGAACTATTTCTTCTGTGATTTGACCAATCCCCTCAATATTAGGCTCCGAAGGTTTTTTTTCTGGTGATTCCATATATATCTTTATTATTTAATGATTATTATAATTAAAGTATATCAAAAAAGAATTTATATTTTTAGCAAAGATTAAGAACTTCAATTAGGTATTAAAAGACTCAGTTCCTTAATTATTCCTATGATATAATCTCTCTCACCCAATAATTCTGAAAGCCACACTGTTTGGTCAACAGTTGGTTTTTGTTAGGTGTAAATTCCAAACAGCGCCTGAATGTCTTTTTTATAAAAACTAGCTTTTTAGTACATTATAAGATATATTCCTAATATGTCCGCTTACTTATATGATTAAAAAATCTATTATAACCATTGTTTTTCTAGTGATTCTAGGTTTAACCTATCCTCTTGTTTCCCATGCCTCCATCCAGCCCGACTCTTCATTGGCAGTTACCTCTCTGGAAAATCAGATTCTCAGTTTGAGCGCAGAGCTTGACCAACTACAGAATAGTTCGGGATCTACTACTGAAAATCAGACATCAACCACTTCACCAAGTCTATACTACCTCTTCACTGCAAGTACTACTCCAAGCATAATCAGCAGCGAGATTACGGCTTTGCAGAATTTCCTCAATTATCTTAAGTAAAAGTTTACCTGGGAGTACTAATATTTGGTGTTTGAAACAACATTGCTAAAAGAGTAGATTTATTTTATACTTGTTAGTATGAAGGTCACCAAATATTTGGAAATTTTTTTGTTCTGTTTAATTATAATTTTAATTGCGTTAGGGTTTTTTATTCTCTTTTCTAAAAATAACCAAAAAGAATCTATGGTTGAAAATAATGAAAACATAAAAGAAACCGCGACTAGTAGTTCAAATAATTCTCCTTCTTCTCAAACTAATAAAAAATATATCGGAACAAGTCTAAACGGAAAATTCATAATTGGTTCCCAGAGCTACTTTTTTGGCTGCGGTTCACACTGGTTCTATGGAGGAGCAAAGAATGAGAGTGCTTCAACCGTTCTGGTAGACCAAACACCAGATGTCAGTGATTTTGCTAGCAGTGCGCTATGCCCCACGCCATTTGTGACTAAATCTGGAAGTCCTGTTAATTTCTATTCAGATTTAGACCCAAGTGTGGCTATGGCGCAGTTTGGTTGGCTAAAAGCCAATAATATAGACGGCATGTCGCCTGATGTGTTTGTGTCCAACCTATCCCCCTCAACTTTAAAGGCCGCTCAGTCTTGGGATACTGTCCTTGGAAATATAAAAGCTGGGGCTGAAGCCACTGGGAGAGTTTTCTACATAACCTTTGATCTAACTGGCAGCCCTTCTAACTATGCCGAGCTTGTTGAAAGCGAATGGAAACATTTGGCCGATACTGGCATTACCACGAGTCCAAACTATCTTCATGACAATAGCAAACTTGTTGTAGAAATTTGGGGTGTTGGATTTGTTGGAACTAATGGATATCCAAATAATCCGGAACAAATGCTCCAACTTATTAATGATCTAAAAACCGGAGCGAATGGCATGCTTCCGGCAACAGTTATCGGAGGAGTTCCTTCTCATTGGCGAACCCTAGATGGAGATTCTCAAACCGACCCTGAATGGCTAAACGTCTACGAAAGTTTTGATGTAATAAGTCCGTGGTCTCCTATACGATTCTCCAATAACTCTTCTTCTGGGCTTTTCTCTAAGCTACCTTCGGCTGATTCGTTTTTCGAAACCAGGATGCTTCCTGATATCGCCTTTGCCAAAGAACATAATATTCGCTACATGCCCGTTGTATGGCCAGGAGCATCAACCTATAATCTTTGGAAAAATACACCCAGACTTAATACCAAAGCGCCATCAGACAGATTCAATCAAATACCTTCGGAATGCGGTAATTTCTATTGGGAACAGCTATACAACATTTTAGCCAAATCTGGCGGAGTCTCAGCTATTTACGGCGCTATGTTGGATGATTACAACGAAGGTATGGTTTTGGGCAAAAGCACAGCAAATCAAGATGATTTACCAACAGACATTAAAGTTCTTCCTGTCAATTCGGGCAGTTGTTCAGGATTGCCAAGTGACTGGTTTCTTAAAATTACTGGAGTTGCGGCTGCTGCCCTCAGGTCTGGCAGTACGGTGCCTTCAAATCTGTCAGCAGCAATCTCTCCAAATTAATAAAGTCTTTGTGGTATAATCCTTCTCGTTAAATAGCTGGAAAGCTGAAACCAAGCGCGGTTAGCTCAGTTGGTAGAGCGCAACATTGACGTTGTTGATGCCAGAGGTTCGAGTCCTCTACCGCGCACACATGAAAATACTTTCAATAGAAACAAGCTGCGACGAAACTGCTGTGTGTGTTTTGGAAGGAATAGGAAATGCAAAGAATCCGAAATTCAAAATTCTTGGAAATGCCCTTTTTTCGCAAGCCAAACTTCATCAGGAATTCGGCGGAGTATTTCCTACTCTGGCAAAAAGAGAACATCAAAGAAATCTGCCGCGATTGCTTGCAAAAGCGCTCAAGGAAGCCAAATTAAGCTCTGAAACACCAAAAATAGATTTGATTGCTGTGACAGAAGGCCCGGGACTTGAACCAGCGCTTTGGGTGGGAATTGTTTTTGCTAAAGATTTGAGTGACAAGTGGAATGTACCAGTAGTTGGAATAAATCACATGGAAGGACATATCCTTTCGCCATTTTTGGATAACGCCAAAATTGGCAAAATAAAATACCCCACGCTTTCGCTTCTCGTTTCTGGCGGGCACACTGAGCTTGTTTTGATCAAAAAGTTTCTAAATTATGAAATATTAGGCAAAACTCGCGACGATGCTGTTGGCGAAGCTTTTGACAAGGTTGCTAGAATTCTTGGACTTCCCTACCCGGGCGGTCCAGAAATTTCCAAACTGGCTGCTTTGGCAAGAAAAAAGAAAGTTAATTATGATTTTGTGCTTCCCCGTCCGATGATTTATTCCAAGGACTTGGATTTTTCTTTTTCTGGACTTAAAACAGCAGTCCTTTATTTGACCAGAAAAATTGGAAACCTATCCGAACAAGATAAAAAAAATATAGCTTTAGAATTTGAAAATTCTGCGATTGATGTTTTAGAATCAAAAACAAAATCTGCAATTCAAAAATACAATATCAAAACACTAATTGTTGCCGGCGGCGTATCCGCAAACACAGAATTGCGAAAGAGATTCAAGAAACTAACAAAAGAAGAAGGTGCTAATTTGTATCTTCCAGATAAAAAACTAACTACAGACAATGCAGTGATGATTGCTATTGCAGGATTTTTCAAAAAAGACAAAAAAAATCCTGCAAAAAATATCAAAGCCCAGGGTAATTTAGAGCTTTAAAAAGGGCTTAAAAAATAGTATTATTTGCCTTATGAATGAAAAATTCCTGAAGCCCTATAATCCCGCTGAAACCGAAAAAAGAATATACAAACTCTGGGAAGAGAGTGGTTTTTTTAATCCGGATATTTGCATTGAAAAAGGCATCACCAAAAGTGATGCAGAAGTTTTTTCAATGGTCCTGCCGCCCCCAAACGTCACTGGCAGACTGCATTTGGGGCATGCTCTGGAACACAGTCTTCAAGACACTATTGTGCGATTTGAAAGAATGCGTGGCAAACGAACACTTTGGATCCCTGGTACAGACCACGCTGCAATTGCCACGCAAGCCAGATTTGAAAAAGATTTGAATTCAAAAGAGGGTAAAAGCCGTCACGACTTTTCCCGCGAAGAATTTTTTGAAATGGTTCATAAATTCGGACTTGAAAACCAAAAACATATGCAAGAGCAAATGCGGCTTCTAGGGTCATCACTTGATTGGAGCCGGGAAGCATTTACTTTGGATGAAAAAAGAAGTTTGGCTGTTCGTACAGCTTTCAAGCAAATGTACGAAGAAAAGCTGATTTACAGAGGTCACAGGATTGTGAACTGGGATCCAAAAGGCCAGACCACAATTTCTGACGATGAAATAGTTTATGAGGAACAAAAAACTAATTTCTACTATTTTCAATACGGACCATTTGTAATCGGAACAGCGAGACCAGAAACGAAATTCGGTGATAAATATGTGGTCATGCACCCTGATGACAAGAGATATAAAAAATACAAACATGGAGACAAGGTCGAGCTTGAATGGATAAGCGGGCCTATTACCGCCACAATCATCAAAGATAAAGCTATTGATATGAAATTCGGCACAGGTGTTATGACAATTACCCCGTGGCACGATGTTGTTGATTTTGAGATTGCTGAGAGACATAATCTGGATAAGGAACAAATTATTGATAAATATGGAAAATTGCTTCCAATTGCAGGAGAATTTGCTGGAATGAAAATAAAAGACGCAAGAGAAAAGATGGTTGAAAAACTAAAAGCAAAAAACTTGTTAGTAAAAATTGAAGAAAATTATGTAAACAGGATTGCTACTGCTGAGAGAACAGGAGGAATTATTGAACCGCAAATAATGCTTCAATGGTTTGTAAACGTAAACAAACCAATCCCTTCCCGCAAAAACAAATCATTAAAAAGCCTCATGCTAGAGCCGGTTGAAAAAAATGAAATAGAAGTTTTACCAGAACATTTTAAAAAAGTCTATTCAAACTGGATTGACAATCTCCACGATTGGTGTATTTCCCGACAAATAATATATGGTCATCAAGTGCCTGTGTGGTATAGAGAAAAAGAGATTTACTGCGGTATTGATGCCCCATCTGTTGAAGGCTGGACACAAGACACCGATACTTTGGATACGTGGTTTTCTGCAGGACTTTGGACATTTTCTACCTTAGGTTGGCCAGAAAAAACCAAAGACATGCAGACATTTCATCCGACATCCTTTATGGATCCGGCATACGAAATACTTTTTTTCTGGGTAGCCAGAATGATTATGATGAGCCAGTATCTGCTTGGAGAAATTCCATTCAAAAAAGTTTACCTGCATGGAATTGTCCGCGACAAAACTGGCAAAAAATTCAGCAAGTCAAATAAAAACGGTGTTGAACCTGAAGAGATAATTGCTCAATTTGGCACTGATGCGCTCAGAATGTCTATGCTTGTAGGCAATGCTCCAGGTATGGATATAAACTTTGATGTTCAAAAAGTAAAAGCATACAAGAACTTTGCAAACAAGCTTTGGAATATTGCCCGTTTTATACAATCCTCAGTAGAAAATACTGATATGGATTCTGTTCTTTCTCCAATAGATGATCGATTATATGAGAGATTTCAGGAAATACTTAAAGATTTCACCAAAGACATCGAAGCCCTTCGCCTGCATATTGCCTCAGAAAAAATCTACCACTATGTATGGCATGAGTTCGCAGATAAAATTATAGAGGAAAGCAAAGTGATTTTAAAAAATGAAAATCCTTCAAATCAGCTAGAAATTAATTCCAAAAAAAGATTGCTTCTGGAAATTTTTGAGGGGTCGCTCAAAGCTTTGCATCCTTTTATGCCATTTGTAACCGAAGAGATCTGGCAGAATATCGGCAAAGAGAAGTTACTTCTAGTTGAAAAATGGCCAGTTTGATCTGATTTTTAAAATGCCAAGTATTGAAGAAATAATTTTGTTTGCAGTCATCGGGGGCATAGTGCCATCCGTAATTTGGCTTAAATTCTGGCTAAAAGAAGACAACCATCAAGAGCCAAGAAAAATTATTTCTGTAACTTTCATGTTTGGAATGATTTCGGTATTTTTTGCAATATTGATTGAGAAGTTAATTTCTCTAATTGTTCCCGATTATACTTTTCTCTCCCTCTTGCTTTGGGCAGCAACGGAAGAAAATCTAAAGTTCCTGTGTGCTTACATTCCAGCCCTTCGGACCAGATTTGCTGACGAGCCGATTGACATGGTGGTATACATGGTCACCGCTGCTCTTGGATTTTCAGCAATGGAAAATTGCCTATTTTTGATAGGTCCGTTTGCAGATGGAAATATAATGAAGGGTATTGCAACAATCGATTCGCGCTTTGTAGGAGCATCTCTTCTTCATATTTTAACTTCAGCAACATTGGGTATTTTTATGGCAGAATCATTTTTTAGCTCAAAAATTAAAAAGTGGAGCTACTTGATCAGCGGATTACTCCTAGCGACGATATTGCACGCGGCGTTTAATAATCTTATAATAAAGGCACAATCTGGAATAATGATTTCTTTCGGCTTAGTCTGGATAGGAATCATCGTGGTAGTTCTTATTCTAAATAAAATTAAAAGCGTTAAAAACATCAACCAAATATGAAAAAATCTTTTTTTAAAAAATTAACCGGCATTGCAGACGAAGATGATTTTGAAGAAAAGGATGAGATTGAAAAATCTGGCCGTAAAGAGCTAACGGATGACGACGATTCCGAAGGTGAGCTGACTGTTGATGTTTTTGAAACTCCAACTCATATTGTGCTCAAAACTATTGTTGCTGGAGTCAGAAAAGAAGACCTAGACATTGGCCTTTCTCGCGATATGGTTTCAATCCGCGGACACAGAGAGTCAGAAAACACGGTTGATGAAAGCAATTATTTTCATAAAGAGCTTTATTGGGGATCATTTTCCCGAACTATCCTTTTGCCACAAGAAGTTGATATTGAACGCGCAGAAGCTGTTGAAAATCAGGGATTACTGACAATCCGTCTTCCAAAGATTGACAAAGGCAGGCAGACTAAATTGAAAGTTAAGTCGTTATAAATGAAAAAATATTTACTTTTATCTTTTACTTCTTTTGCTTTAGGGATAGGAATTTTTGTGATAGGTATGTTGTTATCTTCTCATTTTAAAGTTCCTCATTATCCCAGTTACATAGGATTACTTCTTGCCTTCCCCATTATTATTTTATTTTATATCTTTCTTTTACCTAATTAAAAGCGCGAGACATGAATCAACATCAGGATTAGTTGTATTCTTTCTCGACTTTTTCTTCGTCGCCACTCAGAAAAGTCTGGGCACCAGCTCGCTCGTTTTTTCTGCTGAAAAAACATAGCTGTGCTGTTCTCGCCCGCTCGAAAGCAAATAAATTTGCTTTCTCCCTCGGCAAACAAAAGACTCCCAAAAGGGAGTTTTTGTTTTGGTGCCGAGGGGCGGGCTCGAACCGCCGACCCCATGCTCTTCAGGCACATGCTCTACCAACTGAGCTACCTCGGCATTGATCTTAATTTTAAACTCTACTACGGATTTGTTGTGGTACTTGATCCAAAAAAGAAATTCTTTATACTGTTCTCAAAAGAATTCTGCGTGCTCTGGATTTTAGTATTTGTGTTCTGAATTTCTGCTGTCAATTGCATAACTGAATTCAAGTACGGCTGCAAATACACATAAGCTCCAACAGAAAGTCCAATAATGATTATCCAATAAATAAATCTAAAAAACGAGCTGATTCTATTACTCCTCCTAATGCTTTTTAAGATTTTATTATTCTCTTCTGAAAGCTCTTTTATATGGTCAAGGTATGCTTTTATATCGTAATCCACGCCTTATTTATATCAAAAAACTGACCATCTTGCAAAAATGCCGGCCGGCAAAAGCCGCTTAGAATCCGACTCTTCAATTGCTAATTCTCCAAAAGAAACGCCACCACCAAACTTGGTCAAATCAGATAAATGCTCTTTGTATGCAATTGAAGAGTAGCCTGAAGCATAACCGTTGATTAGAAAAAAAAGAGGCTTATCTAACAAAAGTTTTTTAGCAGCTTCAACAAGCGGCAAAAATCCTTCTTCAATTTTCCACACTTCACCCTCCGGTCCTCTGCCAAAGGCTGGAGGATCCATAATTATTGCGTTGTATTTATTTCCTCTCCTTAATTCCCTTTTTACAAAAGCCAATCCGTCATCCAAAATCCAGCGTACTTTTTTGTCTGTTAGACCAGAAATTTTTGCGTTTCTTTTAGCTTGTTCAATTGATGTTTTAGAAGCATCGACATGAACAACTTCTGCTCCAGCTTTGAGACAAGCAAGCGTTGCTCCCCCAGTATACCCAAAAAGATTCAAGACTTTTGTTGTTCCTTCTTTATTATTAGAAATTAAATCACTCATCCAATTCCAATTACTAATTTGTTCTGGAAAAATTCCAGTGTGTTTGAATTTGCTTAAATATATTTCAAAATTCAATCCGGCAAGTTCTATCTGCCATTTTTCTGGCACCTCCCCTTTCTTTTTCCAAATTGACTTCTCACCTTTTTGAAAAATAGCATCGGCAGAATTCCAAACACTTTCTGGCAGTCTTTTTCTCCACAGCGCCTGAGGATCTGGCCTAGACAATACAAACTTGCCGTATCGTTCCAGTTTGCTGCCATCACCCGAATCAATCAGTTCATAATCTTTTTGTTTTTTCGTAATTTGAATTTCCATAGAATAAATCTTTTGCCCTTGTCCGGAATCGGACCGAAATCTATCCCTTAGGACGGGACTGTTCTATCCATTGAACTACAAGGGCTCCAGCGACAATAACAGCCATAGAAATATACCAGAGCCCAACATGAATATAAAGCGAAATTTAAACCCTAAAATTAAATTCCCAGAGATTGCGCAATCACTTTTTGATCAAAACCAACAATAATATTTTCTCCGATTCCAATAACTGGCACGCCCATTTGGCCGCTTTTTTCTACCATTTCTTTTCTTTTTTCAATATCGGAAGCGACATTGTATTCTTCATAAGAAACATTATTAGCTGTAAAATATTCTTTTGCCATTTTGCAGTATGTGCATGTTGGCGTGCTGTATATAACTACTTTTTTCATTTTTTTAGGCCGTAAAGTAGGCCGCTTAAACTTCTAACTAATACATTTTAGCATATTTTAAATAAAAAAATTGGACTTTTGATTAGTCCAAGTAAGATTGGCTATGGAAGTCTTCTTAGTCTCGGCCAGACAGTCTTTCCTTGCGTGGAATCGTAGAAGTACGTTCTTCCCCCATCGAGGGAGTAGGTAATTCCAGATACCTCAACAAAGTACGGACCCTGTACAAGAGGTCGATGATCCCTGCTTGAGAAGCTGAAAAAGAAATCTCTGATGATTCCTTCTTGTCCAGCCAATAATTCAAAGTGGTAAGGAATGCTCCCGATTCTGAAGAACATATGTGGAGGCACAACGAATCCAGAACTGTTTAAAACAAGGGTCTTAGTAATGTCGTTACCGACACCATTCACCACCCTGAAGGTGAAGATTGGTGTTTCTGAACGCATGTCCCCTAGAATAACGTTGTCTGATCTCGCCAACACAGTGACGTTGAAGCTTCCACTAATTTTGGAGGAATCTGTCCCTCCGAAATGATCTTTCTGACTTGCTGGTGGGCCTGTGGCATTGAATGTGAAGTTCGGCGGAGTATCAGTCAATTCCACCGGAGATGTCGCGAACTTAAAAAAGCCGGCGATCAAGAACGACGCAACGACAAGCAAAGCGGTTTGAATAATTTTCAAGTAAATTCCTTTCTTTGCAGGACAACCACTACCATAGCAGTTGGTCACAGCAAGAAGATCTAAAATTTTTAGAGCTTTTTGCTGTGACCAAAGCAAATCTTATTATCAAAAAACTATTCTTTAAAGATATAGTAAGAATTATATTGCATCATGTCAAGAGCCTACTTAATCAAGCGATTTTCAATTTTATTTAAAAAATCTGCTTCATTTTTTGGAGAAAATTCACATACCAAGAGTTTTCTGTGGTTGTTGATGTAAGAGAATATTCCGGTTCAACCACAATAAGCTCCTCTCCTGGCTTTACAACCCCGAATTTTTGCCTCA
This sequence comes from uncultured bacterium, assembly GCA_963766885.1. Lineage (GTDB taxonomy): Bacteria > Patescibacteriota > Minisyncoccia > Phycocordibacterales > CAIRYW01 > CAIRYW01. The sequence goes on from CAVYBO010000002.1 coordinate 209,528, forward strand.
ACTCTTCCTCAACTCCTTGATTTGTATTTAATCTCTGAATTTGCGAATCAAGCTGGCTTTGTTCGTCTGCAAGGGCGCTGAGCTTCTGTTTTGATTCAGTGTCAAGAATTGCGCTTTCTTTTTCCTTTTGGTAAATATTCCAAACTCCTTTTAAAAAAAACAAGAATACAAAAAAGATCAGAAGTACACTCCAGAAAGAATACATCCTTTCGCGCCTTTTTCTTTTATCCTTAAATACTTTCATTCAGATTTTCAAACTATTCTTAATTATGATAATATCATAACACTATGTTTATGCAGGGTAAAAAAGTCCAAAAAAGAATGCGCCTTATTTTTGCCATCTTTTGCGTGCTTATGATTGCCAGCATGATTATCCTCTACTTCCCAGCTTTGAGTATGCAGTAAACCCTAATTTGTAAGAAGTTATTAGGTGTGCTAGTTTTAGTCTGAATGGAAAAAGATATTTTACACAAAACAAAAGTCTGGATCAGGATTTCCGTCAATGGTCCGGCGCTCAAGCAAGGCAGTCCTTATGGTTGGCGTTTCTTTATCAACAAAAAGACTCCAATGATACAAATCAAAGATTGGAATCCTTTCATAGGCACGGCAACTAAGACAAATTTTGTCCCGGGCACAAGCAACACACCAGACGAAAATGATCTTGTTGGCTGGATTGACGTATTTGGAGACATCGTCGTCGAAAATGACATAGCAACCATCACGTTACTCGAACCCTAATCGCCTTTTAACTGATAGGCGAATTTTTATTTTAGATTTTCATTATTTAGACTAGCTTTCCCTCTTCATCATTTTCAAAAACACATCTTGGGGAATGTTTACAGAGCCTCTTGCCTGCATTTTTTTCTTGCCTTTCTTTTGTTTTTCGCGAAGCTTCATTTTTCTGGTAATATCGCCTCCGTACATATGCTGAGTCACGTCTTTCTTCATAGCTGAAATGCTTCTGGAAGCGATTATACGCCCCATAGCCTGCGCCTGTATCTTGGTGGCAAACATTTGTCTTGGAAGCACGGCATGGAGCTTATCCACCGCTTTATTGGCTTCCTCATCCACCCTCCTTTTGGCAATAACTGACGCAAAAGCAATCACCGGTTCATCGGCCACTAATATGTCCAGCCTGCAAACATCCGCATCGCGCATTCCATCAAATTCATAAGATAACGATGCAAATCCGGAAGAGATGCTTTTAAGCTCATCAAAAAAGTTTCTCATAAGCTCGCGAAGCGGCATAAGCAAGATCAGAGAATTTCTGCCGTCTGCAAAAGTTTCTGAATCAAAAAGTTCGGCTTCATGTTCATAAAAAAGTTGGTAAACCGCGCCAGTGTATTTTTCTGGACAAATTATCGTAGTCTTGACCCAAGGTTCGCGAATACTTTCAATTAAATGCTCGTCTGGAAAAAGCGATGGTGAATAAATTGTTTCTTTTTTCTGATTTTTAAAAAGAATTTCATAAGTGATGCTTGGTGTTGCAATTACAAGATCAAGACTGAATTCTCTTTTTAATCTCTCTGTTATAATTTCCAAATGAAGCAAACCTAAAAATCCGCACCTAAATCCTCGTCCTAAAGATCCTGAAGATTCTTCTTCAAAAGTAAAAGCTGAATCTGAAAGCCTGAGCCTTTTAAGCGCATGCTTTAAGTCTTCAAAATTATCCGCGCTTTGCGGAAAGACAGAAGCCCAGACAACAGGCTTCGGTTCAACATATCCAGGCAGCGCTTCTGCAGGATTTTTAACGGAAACAATCGTATCTCCCACAGAGGCAACACCAGGCTGTTTGATTCCTGTAACGATATATCCAATCTGACCTTCGGTTAATTTATCACAGGCAACTTCTTCGGGAGCAAAAATTCCAACTTCCAAAGACTCGAACTGTTCTTTGGAAACAGAAAATGAGAGCTTCTCTCCTTTTGAAACACTCCCGGACATAATTCGCACAAAAACAATCACTCCTTTGTGAGTCGTGAATTGAAAATCAAAAACAAGAGCCTGGAGTTTCTGAGAATTGGTTTCTTCATCTAACTCTTTGGGCGCTGGAATACTCTCAACTATTTTTTCCAAAAGTTTTGAAACCCCTTCACCGGTTTTTCCAGATACTTCTAAAATTTCACTTTTATCAACTCCAAGCACTCTGGAAATTTCTCCTTTGACTTCATCGATCATTGCAATCGGTGAATCAATTTTTGTAACAACAGGAATAATTTTGAGTCCTGTTTTTTTGGCAGCATCAAGCACAGTCAGAGTCTGGGCTTGTATGCCTTGTGTTGCATCCACAAGAAGCAAGCAGCCTTCCACAGCTTTGAGCGCTCGAGAAACTTCATATGAAAAATCAATATGGCCTGGAGTATCAATCAAATTAAGCAAATAATCCTCTCCTTTATATTTATAAATCATCCTAACCGGACGCATTTTGATTGTAATACCCTTTTCTCTTTCAAGCTCCATATCATCCAGAATCTGGTCGCGCATTTTTCGCTTTTCAATAGTATTGGTAGCTTCAAGAAGCCTGTCGGCAAGAGTAGATTTGCCATGGTCAATGTGGGCAATAATGCTGAAATTTCTTATATTGATTCTTTCCATAGATAGACTATATCAAAAAGTAAGATTATCTGACAGAAGAAACTTAAATATCTATTTGTTCTGGAGAAATAATCGGCACTTTCCAAATTGATTTTTTAAGACCAGCCACAAGCTCATCAAACTCCTCGCTTCTCAAAATATAAAAACCTAGTACACAAGCTATAATTCCAAAAATTCCAGCGATAAACCCCTGCAAAAATACACCGAGAGAAGTTTGCAGATTCAAATAATCTCCAAATACATCAAGTCCTATATAGGACACAACACTAGAAACCAAAGCTACAACAAGGCTTTGGATTGAAACTCGAAGCATCCCGATTCTTGTTCTTGAAAAATCTTTGACCGAATAAAAGAAGAAAACGATTGCCTGTATTGTCATTCCAATTGAATATCCCAAAGGCACCGCAATGACTTCTCTTCCCGGCACATCATCAACTTTAAAAAGAGCGGCAGAGAATGTTAGGAATGACGGAAACATATTAAACAGCCAAGTTAAGACAAACGGCAAAATCATTACAACGGGCATTGTCCAAAGAGTTATATAAAGAGGCTTTTTGGTAAGGCCTGCGGCATAATAAGCTCTGGCGATAAGCATGGAATAGCATTGAAAAACTACCGACAAGCAAAATATTGCCAAAGCTGCTGCAGTCAGTCGGGTGTCGTTCCAAGTAAAAGCTCCCGAACCAAGAATTACACGCACAATCTGAGCTCTCAATACCACAAACAAGGCCGTCACAGGCACAGCATAAAAAATAATATGCCTTGCTGCGGCAGAAATCAGATCTTCAAATTCATCTTTTTTTCCAGTTACAAACAGAGTAGAAAGAATAGGAAAAGCTGCCATAGCATAACTTACGCCGATGATTGAAAGCGGCACAGATTCCAAATTCATCGAAAAATTAAGAACGGAGATTGATCCAACGGCCATTTGAGAAGCTAGAGAAACGAGAGCAATCAAGGCCAAGTTTGCCGCGGACAATGTAAATGTCCTGGGTAATGAATGTGCAGTGATTTTAATAACTTCCTTTTTATCGACAGGAAAAGAAACTCTTGGCATTAAGCCGGATCTTTTTACAAATGGAACCTGGCAAAGCCCGTGAAGCAATGCCCCGAGAACCACACCCAAAGCAATTCCCATTGTTCCAAAATATGGAACCAAAAAAATTGCTCCCAGGACAATTGAAAAATTGTAAAGCACAGGCATCAGAGCATAAATAATAAACCTTCTTTCAAGTTGGGTAACTGTAGCGATAAGATTTGAAAAACCAAGAAGAATTGGTGACAAAAGCAGAAGCCTTGAAATTTCAACTGTTTTATTTAAAGCATAAGGAGAAAAAGACGGATACAAAAATTTCTCTATTTCGGGCATCACTATAAAAGCAACGGCGCATGCGAAAACTGTGATTATTAAAAAGGCGGTGAAAGCTGTGTCCATAAACTTTACTCCATTTTTTTTGTCGATTCTGAGCTTTTCGTCTAAAAACGGAATTAAAACTGAAAAAGAAAATAGGGACGCCGCAGCCGCAAAAATAAAATCAGGAACCCTGAAAGCTGCATAATAAATATCAAGCTCACGGCCAGCGCCAAAAGAATGGGCCAAAACCCTGTCTCGAAGCAAACCTAAGATATCAGCAAGAAAAGAAAAGAACGCCAGAATATATGCTGCGCTATGTATACCGCTTATCTCCCTACTGAATACGCTGAGGAACCTTTTTACCATTTTGTATATCCTCTAATAATTATTTAGAAATAGTCTTTTTGCTTTTTTTTGATGTGATTGTAGCTGCTGTAGTAGATGATGCCGTCTCTGTTGGAGCCTGCTCGGACGCAACAATCGGTTCTCCGTTTTGCATTTTTTGGAGTAATGCCTTAGTGCTGTCGTTAGCTTGACCCGAAGCAATAACGACAGACATTTCATTAATTGCATCTTCTTTGAAACCAAGATTGTAAAGGGCCAGCGCCAGATTTAACCTTGCTTGCATCTGATACGGATTATATTTAACTGACTGATACAAGAAGTTTGCTGCGTCTTGATAATCTGCATTCGAATATTCAATTAATCCAGCCTGATAAGTTAGATCTGCATTATAGGGATAAGAAGTTGCTGCCTGGATTATTAAATCCTCGGCGCCCTTGGTATCGTTTTGCTTGACTTTTATTTCTGCTTCAAGCATATATGCATCGTAGTAATCCGGTTTAAGAGAAAACACTTGATTCAGATAAATTTGTCCTTGACTAAGGTTATTTTGTTCCACTTCAACCCTAGCCATTAAAACCAGCGGCAGTGGATTTCGTGGCGCAAGCGCAGCGGCTTTTTTATACCCATCAAAAGCGTTTGTATAGAAACTTGGAGCGCCAAATGACGCAAGAGATTCATACAAACCGCCGGATGATATATATGTCCTGAAGTTTTGGAAATCGTATTTTTCAGAAAGATTTATCGCCGCTACCGTTTTATTTGCGTCGCTGATTAAAGCATTTGATGCTTCTGGAGACAATTGACCGCTGCCACTTGCGTTTGAAGATTTAAATATTTGATTGATATCATATATATATATACCAGCCAGAGTTCTATAGTAAGAACCCTCAGGATCAATTGCTATTGCTTTTAAAGTTTCATTTGCCGCTTCCTGCGCATTATTTTTTAACAAAGCATCATTGGCAAAATAATATGCAACAGACTTTCTGACCATTACAATTCCCCAATAAGCGCACACCACTATGAGCGCAATTCCAGCAATGCTTATAAACGCTTTTGGATAATTGCTAAAATCTTTTTTTGAAGCTTTTTTCTTATAAATTTCGTCAAGCAAAAACGCAGCACAAGCCGTGAAAGTAAAAAGCCCTAAAATAATAGGAGAACTGGGATTATAGAAAACCGCGGCAACAAGAAGATATAAAAGTGAGGATACAGATATAAAAACTATTGCTCGATTTCTTCTATCTTTATAATTTTGTCTCAAAAGTTCAAAAGAAACATATAAAATCAGCCCCACAAAACCAAGCCATGCCAAAACACCAAAAGCGCCTTCGGTTACAATTTCTGTCGGAATATAGCCGACGCCGCCATAAAAATCAGTATTCCAATAATTACTAGCGTTAATTGACTCTGGTTTATATAGATCCCAATCAAGATCAAAAGTTGCCGGTCCGGTTCCAAGAATTGGCTTTTGGAGCAAAACATTATCAGCAACAGTCATTGTGCTTTGCCATGAAAGATTGGTTTCAGAAAAATACTCACTAAAATATGAACTGATCATTGAAGATATGTTTCCTCCAAAAAAGATCAAAGCAACGGAAACAATCAAAAAAGAAATTAATATCCAGTGCTTCTGCTTGGTTTGATTTGGAATAACGTCTTCCGAATAAGTTTTTCTCTCCGAGGCATATAAAACATAAAGTAAAACCAAAAAAATAAAGGCGATAAAGCTAACAAGCGGTATGGCAAAAAAATAAAGATTCAGCTTGAAATTCACAAAAACAACCACCACCAAGGAAATCAAAGCGAAGACCGACAATACCGCCTTAGCGGCTTTTTTCATGGAAAAGAGCTCAGCGCTTAAAACAAAAACAACCGTCAGTAATCCCGCCATCAAGCCCAGATCATTTAGGCTTCCCAATATTGATCCAGAATTAATACCCCAAATTCCGGATAGATTATAGAAGTCCTTTATCGTAAACCTCAAGATGTCAAATATGACAGCCAAAAAAGAAGAAAGGAGAAAAACAAACATTAAGGAAAGGACATCTTTTTTCTTTTTTAAAACTCCGTTTATTAGAATTAAATATAAGACAGAAACAATTAAAAGAAAATTTGTAGAATAGACGCCGAAGTTTGTTCCGAAAAAGGATTTCAAGGGATCTATGCTAAAAATTGAAGAGGCAATAAGAACTAAGTCTAAAATAATGACTGGCACACTCAAGAGAGGACGGATGGTGATTTTGTGATGCCTTAATTTGTCTAACAAAAATAAAATTGCAGAAGCAATAACTCCAAGCGATAAAAACGCTATCTTTGCATAAGAAGTATCAATGATGCCTTTTGGGAAAAAAGCTAAAGGCACCAAGAAGACAAATATACTGGCAACGATCAATGCGCAAGTTTCCAGAAAGTGGTCTTGAATTTTCATGTTCATATCTTATTGTTTCTAAAATTATACCTCATATTAAAATCAGGATGCAAATGCATCCTGATAAACATTCGCGCCTATAAGCCGAATTCTGTCATCAACAGCCATTAATCTGCCCAATTTGTTGCCAAAATGGATCAAGCGGTTCTCTGAACTCTTTGGCCATGGGACAAATAGTTCAGCTCGACTTTGCACACAAGTAAGGATTTAGCCGTTTCATTTTCTGCATTGCTGCAGAACTCATCCAATCTTTCGAATGGATGGTTTTGTCTTTTCAAACAAAACCGTCTCTGTTCGCACCTCGTGATCGCTGCTTAACGATCAGACGGGAATTACCCGCTACCCTTTTTGTATTTAAACAAACGTGTGTTCGGACTTTCCTCCCTTCGCTTACGCGAAGAGTAGCTGTTCGGCACTTCAAAAATTATAACACAGATTTTATACTGCCGCACGACAAAGTGTACCCTTCAAAAATATTTTTGGCAGCGTTAAGCGGAAGCTCAATTGCATACTCTGCCGGATAATCTGGATAGAAAATTTTTGGATAAGATTGCGGGGTCATAGAAGTTTTGCCGACAACCATGCAGGATTGATCCAGCCAAATAATATCAATTGGAAAACTCATATCTGGCATCCAAAATCCGTAGGTGCCCGGCTTATCAAAAACAAAAAGCATTCCTGTGTCTGGCGCAAGCGATGATCTGCCGCTAAGGCCTTTTTCCTTCTCTGCATCAGTCAAAGCCACATCAAGAAAATAAACTTGGCCGCCTATACTTTCTGAAATTTTAGATGCATCAGATCTGGTTTGACCTTTCTCAGCATAAAAAATAAAAAGCCAAAGAAAAACTAAAATTGTCAAAAATAGAAACAAAACTTTTATTGCGATATTTGTTGTGCGTATCATTTGAAATGGACTTTTTTGACTTTTATTTTTGATCCAAAAAACCTGCTTCCTAAAATTTTGAATCTGTCTGTAATGTCCGTCGAATAGAAAATCCTCTGCTTCTTCTTTGAAAGTTTTTTTTCAATCTCATGATGGCGCTTTAAATAATCTTGAAGCTTTCCTCCTATTATATCCTCTTCAGAAATTATTTGAACACTTTTTGGAATATGCTTTTTGATTTTTGATTTCAAAATCCCATAATGAGTGCAGCCCAATATAAGCGTATCGATTTTATTTTTATAAACAAAAGGCAGGTATTTTTTTACAATATCATCGGCAATTATGGACTTCTCTTCTCCCGCTTCAACAATTGGCACAAAAAGCGGTGCAGATTTTTGAAAGATTTTAATTTTGGGATCGAGTTTCAAAATCTCGCGTTTAAAAGATTCTGAAGAAACAGTGGCTTCTGTTGCGAGAATGCCAATTCTTTTGTTTTTAGTTTTATTCGCTGCAACTTCACTTGCCGGAATTAGCACCCCAAGAACTTTCCTTTCTGGATATTTTTTAGGTAAATACTCCATCTGGATTTTGCGAAGCGCATCGCTTGAAGCGGTATTGCAAGCCAAAATAATTATTTGGCAGTTTTGCTTGAAAAGAAATTCAACCGATTGCTTGGTAAATTCAAAAATAGTTTCAGGCGATCTTGTGCCGTAAGGATTGCGAGCAGAATCCCCAAGATAAATGTAATCGTACTGCGGAAGAGTTTTAACAATTCCCTTCAAAATATTAATACCGCCAAAACCAGAATCAAAAACACCTATTTTCATAGCCTCTATTGCTTTATTTCTTTGACCAATTCTATCAATTCGTCCCTTTCTGCTTTAGTTGCATCACTTCCTCCGCTTTCTAATCTTTCTCTTATTTCGTCTGCTTTTTGTTTAATTTTATCAAAAGCACCCGCACCCATAGCAGCAGACTGGCACGCAAACCATATTAGGCCAAATTTATTGTTGAAACTGTCAATCCAATTTTTTCTTTTACCGGAATTTAAATCTTCTGTTATTTCTTGTTCGAGACCATCGATACCAACAATCGCAGCTTCAGGATATCTCTGTTCGCGTATTAAATCTAAAAAACTTTTCTTAGCAGATTCCATAAAATTAATTATTGAATTACATCTGCTAAGAAGTTAAATAAACGAAGTGTCAGATGTCGTCGGAAAGAATGTTTTTTCAGTTTCTGAAGAAATACAGCCCGTTCTGCATCATCTTTAAATCCCCTATTTCTTATGACATTAAATCCATTGACTTTTACTCCGCAAAAAACAAGGATTCCAGCCACCCACACAGTAAAATACGGCACCGCCAAAAAAAGATAAAGCATTTTGGGAGCGTCGCAAGTTACATAAATTCGGGCAGTTTTGCCTTTGAGCATCCCCATTCTTTTGCCGTCAACATATTTGTAAGCAAATTTGGCGCTTATGTTATTGTCTACAAAATTCTTCATTATTGCTGGCATAGAAAGCCACCAGACAGGATGCACAAAAACAAGCTCGTCCGCTTGCATGATCTTTTTTTGCAATTCATCCCTATGCGGGTCAATAGGAATTTGGTGTATATCCTCAAACCGCAAAAAATCTTGGGTAAGGTTGGTTGTGTAAAGATTTAAAATTTCAACATCAATTCCTTTTTCTTTGCGCGCTTCAGCGACAATATTAGCAATTCCATGAGTAAATCCTTTGGAGCTTGGATGAGCGGTTATTATGAGTGTTTTTGACATTATGGATCAATTCTAACATTTTTTTGCAAAAATTTAAAAGTTAACTGTCTTTGGAGTTCCAAGTCCTGTGATGTAATCATAATGCTTACGCGCATCGCAATAATATGTGCAATCTCCGTTTGAACCGCTAGTGATGTCAGTAAAAAATTCAGAATAATTAATTGAGGCTTTGTCTGAATAAAAATTTTTATTTCCCGCGCCTTTGCCCAAATCCGCAATTGCGGCCCATTGAGGCGCGCCAGCAGACGTGCCGCCGACTTTATACCACTTGCCTTTGCTTATGATTGAAAAGCCAGACGCTGGATCTGCATCGTAGGAAACGTCGGGAATTGCGCGCATTCCGGAAGACTTTGGAATGCTGTAAGCAATCTGGAATTCAGGCTCTTTTTCATAAGCGCTCACACCTCCGCCGCTTCCGGCCCATGCTGTTTGCTTTAGTACATTGCCTTTTAAGTCCAAAGCAACTGACGTGCCGCCAACACCCACAACATTTACTGATGCGGCTGGCCAGCTCGCCCCCGCTCCGTTGTCGCCTGAAGAGGCAAAGAAGACTGCTCCAGATTTGGAAACAAAATGACTGTCGAGAGAGGTCTCTTCAGGAAACTCTCCTCCGCCCCAGCTCATTGAAATTGCCACAACATCGCTCCTGCCAGCTGCATAATCCACAGCTTTAAGAAGATTTGATCCGCTCTGAGTTGTAGCTTCCACCAAAAGAATTTTGGCATTCGGCGCAATGGCATGAGCCCATTCCACATCAAGCGAAGTTTCCATCGCCCAGCCGCTGTTTGAACTAATTGTTGAACTCATTTTGTATTTTTCAAAGCATCCGTTTGAAGTGGTGCAGCTAGGCAAACCGAACTGCAAATTAAAAGCATTTAAATCATTTTCAATAGATGCATCATCGTATGCGCCGATAAGCGCGATTGTTCCGCGACCGCCGGTTTGAGGAAGATTATAAATTTTTTTGACCTGATTAGGTGTTAATCCTGTTGGAGACTTCGTAGAAGATCTGTAAATATGAATTGGCGGCCTGCCTTTATAATTTGAGAAATGATAACTGGCTTCAGCTTTTTGTGTTTGAAATAAAAATACGGTTATTGATAAACTTACAACCACAAAAGTGAAGAAAATAGATTCCGATCTTTTTTTCATGCAATTATTTTATCATCATTTAAAAAATTGCAAAGCTCCGGCCCAATTCTTCTAGACTTTGCCTTTTGTGTGATGACGGCGAAAAAAATAAAGAAGAATCAGGAGAACGTATCCTGTAAGCGACATCATCGGAATAGTAATGTATCCAAAATTAACAAAAAAAATCTGTGCGCATGACGGGCCAACTGCCGCGCAGCCTCCCAAAATATCCGGATTAAACATCTGCCCGTAATAGTTAAATAAAGCAATCGCTCCTCCGATAATGGAAAATATAAGGCTGTATAGAAAAACAAAATCATCCTGCACTTTATTCACTTTTTCATTATAAAGAGCGACAGCAAACAAAATGGCTTGAGGATACCAAAATATTCTTTGCCACCAGCAAAGCTCGCACGGCGGAAAACCAATAATGTTTGAATAAATCAAGCTTGATACAACAGAAACAAGACTGATCAAAAATCCGATCCAGAGTGCGTGATCAGAAGCTTTTCTGGAAAGTTTATGCAGACTTTGATTTGGATGCTCAAGGATTACCGCTGTCAAAATCACTGCACCAATTAAAATAAATATTTGCAGAACCAGTGTTCCGATAGATAAAAGCTCGCTTAAGTTGGTTGCAAAAGGCGTCATGAAAATATAATAACATTTTTTAGGACTTGAGCTAGCTGTCAATGGCGGTGTGTCGGAGTTAAGTACCTGTGAGTCCAATCCCTATAAGCATCTTCTGACATCTTTTTGGAAATTAATTTGAAGGATCAGAGTCTACATCAATATTTTAAAAATGAGACAAATGAAACATTAATTATCAGTGTGAGAAAAACGCCTCCGTATAAATTTTTTCTTCAGAGATTTTAAAAGATCGCAAATCACGCCAAATATCTCGAGTAAAAGATATAGAGCCGCAAATCAGAAATTCAGTATCTGAATCAATCGGAATACTTTCAATAATTTTTTGTCCGGTAATTCTACCTTCAAAAATTTTCTCTGAAACCTTTTCTCTTGTTATAAAATAATTCACCTTAAAATTTTTATACTGATTTTGAAGTTCATCAAAAGTTTTTCTAAAAATTATATCCTGAAGCGTTTTGTTGCTATAAAAAAGAGTCATTTTTCTTAATGGGTTATTCAAAAGAGCTGAAATAATCATGCTCCTGAAAGGAGCGATACCAATGCCGGCAGCAACCATAACCAAATGGCTTTTTTCAGATTCGCTGTAGAAAAATCCATATGGCAAAGAAGCTATGATTCTATCTCCTGTTTTTTTCGCTACAAGACTATTTGAAAACTCACCAATAGCTTTGACTGTAATACTAATTAATCTTTCCTTTGGAGAGCTGGATATGCTGTATGCTTTGCCCTCTGGCGTGTTGGTCTCAGGAAAATAGACAGTTATGAATTGCCCAGGAACATAGTGCGGGCAAACTTTATTCCAATTAATAAGTCTTAACGTGGAAACCCCCTTTGCTTCCATTATATTGCTTTGCACCATGTATGTTTCTTTAATTTCTCTTTTCATCGCTGTTTTCGTAATCTTCAATTGCTTCTCGTAAAGCCTCATGCCCCAAGACCGAGCAGTGATATTTCCTGTCTGGAAGGCCACCAAGGCGATCAATTATTGATTCCGGGGTCAGCCGCTTTGCCCGATCAACAGTCATGCCACTGTTTTCAGTTGCCATAACTGACATCATTGATGTCGAAGCGATTGCTGAGGCACAACCAAATGTTCGCCATTTGCATTCGCTGATTTTTTTTGTTTTCTTATCTACTCTAATCCAAACAATCATCATGTCTCCGCAAGCCGGACTACCGACAATACCAACGCCATCTGCTTGATAATCTGCTTCGTTGATTAAAATATTCCGAGGATTGAAAAAGTGATCCTTGACCACATCGCTATATAGCCAATCTTCCACATCACATGTCAGATTTTTTATTTTCATATTTTTACTGTTAATGCTGATAATTTTCTTAATCTTTTTACAACACCCGTCAAAACATTCATCACCGAATCAATTTCTTCTCGAGTGCTATATTTACCCAATGAAAATCTCAAACTGCCGTGACAGAGATTTGTATCTTGGCCTATAGCAAGCAGAACATGCGAAGGCTTGAGATCATAGGTAGAGCAAGCTGAACCGGTCGATGCTTCAATTCCGAATTTATCAAGCATCAGAAGAATTGACTCGCCTTCAATGTCTGGAATGGAAATATGAACATTATTAGGCAGCCTTATTTGATGATGTCCGTTTAAGCAAGCGCCAGGAATTTCATTTAGAAGTCTTTCAATAAAATAATCACGGAGGGCTGTAAGCCTCTCTGATTCTTTTTCTCTGGCATTATCAACTTTTTTGAGTGCCTCGCTAAATCCAACGATGAGAGGAACACTCTCAGTGCCCGCCCGAAGATGCATTTCTTGTTCGCCTCCCCAAATTATTGGCTCTATTTTCATACTTGTCCTTTTATAAAGAATACCTACCGCTTTGGGGCCATATATTTTTGATCCATTAACAGTCATGAGATCAACACCCGAATCTTCCACATCTAAAGAAAGAAACCCTGTCGCTTGGCAAGCATCTGTATGAATAAGTGGTAAACCCCCATTTCGCCTTATTTTTCTTATGGCGCCGGATAACTCCTTTATCGGCTGAATAGTGCCAATCTCATTATTGGCATACATAACAGAAATAAGAATAGTAGAGTCATCAACAAGCTTTATACATTCTTTAACATCAATTCTGCCGTCTTTTGCTACAGGTAACAGGCTCACTCTAAATCCCTCCTTTTCAAGTTCTCTGGCAGGCTCAAGAACCGCCTTATGTTCTATACTCGAAATAATAATGTGATTTCCATAGGCACGATTTGCTCTGGCTACTCCAAGAATAGCCAGATTATCGGATTCAGTTCCGGAACCCGTAAAAATAATTTCTCCAGGCAAACAATTTAAAATTTTTGCTACCTCAAACCTCGCTTTTCTTATGGCCTGTCCTGCCAGTCGGCCGCTTCTGTGCATTGAAGACGGGTTTCCATATTTGGAATCAAAATATGGAAGCATTTTTTGTAGAATTTCTGGATCAGTCGGAGTAGTAGCGGCATAATCCATATATATTCTTTTATCTGATTCCGCAGTATTGTACATGTTTTTTTAATGAACGCTGAAAAATTTTAAATTCTTCATCACTATAAGTTACTTTTCTTCGGAACTGAGGATTGAGAAGTTTTGTTGGGATAAATTTCTGAAGATAGTATTTTTTGGCACCATGAATTTGCCTGCCGATTTCTTCTATATCTTTCTCAGAAAGAAGTGATTTAATTACAGTCGTCCTAAACTCATACTCAATTTTTGATGACATCAAAAGGTTGATACTTTTTTGTATTGATTCCACATCAACGGGCCGCGCTACAGTTTGGCTGTATTTGGACATTGGCGATTTAATATCCATAGCAACATAATCAACAAGATTTTTATTGATGGCTTTTTTCAACATTTCAAAATTAGTTCCGTTTGAATCAAGCTTTACTAGAAATCCGAGATCTTTAACTTTTTTCATAAAATCCAAAAGATCATCATGAATAGTTGGCTCTCCTCCTGTTATTACAATCCCGTCAAGAATCTTTTTTCTTTTTTTGAGAAAATCAATTATTTCCTGTTCGGAAAATCTAATCTCTACTGTTTCATCAACAAGCTCCGGATTGTGGCAATAAGGACATCTGAAATTGCAACCGATTGTATAAACCATGCAGGCGATTTTGCCGGGGTAATCAATAAGGGTAAATTTTTCAAATCCTCCAAAAACCATTCTATGATTTGATGACCTCTTCAGCTTCGACCTTTGAGTTAACTGTGGGAGCATATGTTTTGCGTAGATCATACTCTGCTTGTTTACCAACATTCCATTGACTGACTGGGCGCAAATAGCCGACAATTCTCGAATAGACTTCGCATTCATTTTGACAGCTTGGGCACAAAAAATGCTCCCCTGTTATATAGCCGTGGGAACGGCACACACTAAATGTTGGCGTTAGAGTGAAATACGGCAGATGATAATTTTCGCAAATTTTCTTGACAAGTTGAGGCACCGCTTGAGCATCAGCAATCCTTTCTCCAAGAAACAAATGAATAACTGTTCCTCCTGTATATTTGGTTTGGAGAGGGTCTTGAATATTTAAGGTTTCGACTATGTCTTCTGTGTAATGAACTGGAAGATGAGAGGAGTTTGTGTAGAATGGTTCAGCTCCCTTTTTATATTCCTCTTCATTAGCAACGATAATTTCCGGATATTGTTTTTTATCTTTCAAAGCCAAGCGATAAGCTGTGCCTTCAGCGGGAGTTGCTTCAAGATTGTAAAGATTTCCTGTTTCTTTTTGGTAAGAGATTAATCGCTTTCGCATAAAATCAAGGACTTCTTTAGCAAAAGCTTGGCCATTTTCGCTTCCAATATCTTTTCCCAAAAGATTCAAAGCTGCTTCATTCATACCAACAAGACCGATAGTTGAAAAGTGATTGTACCAATATTTACCAAATCCGGTTTTGATATTACGTAAATAGAACTTTGTATATGGGTAAAGATTGGCATCAGTTAACCGCTCCAAAACTTTTCGCTTAATTTCCAAGCTCTCTTTAGCGATATCCATTTTCAAAGCGAGATTGCTAAAGAATTCTGATTTTCCTTTTTTCTTGGAAACATAAGCAAGCTTAGGCAGATTTATAGTGACTACTCCAACCGAGCCGGTTAAAGCGTTAGCTCCGAAAAGCCCCCCTCCACGTCGATCAAGCTCTTCAAGGTCAAGTCTCAGCCGACAACACATCGATCTAGTATCTTCAGGCTTCATATCTGAGTTTATGAAATTACTGAAATATGGCACACCGTACTTGGCGGTAATCTCCCATAATCCTTTCAGATTTTGGTTACCCCAATCAAAATCTCGAGTAACATTGACTGTTGGAATAGGAAAAGTAAAAACTCTTCCTGCAGCATCGCCTTCAGCCATTACTTCAAAGAAAGCTTTATTAAAGAGATCCATTTCGTGCTGAAAGTCTCCATATTTTTCTTCTTTGATTTTTCCTCCTATAACGACTCCCTGATTCTTGAAATTCGGCGACGGTGTCAGATCAAGAGTAACGTTTGAAAAAGGGGTCTGAAAGCCTACGCGTGTCGGAACATTCATATTAAAGATAAACTCTTGGAGACCCTGTTTAACTTCCTTAAAAGATAATTTATCGAATCGAATAAACGGGGCAAGCAGCGTGTCAAAGTTTGAAAATGCAATAGCGCCAGCCGCTTCTCCTTGCAAGGTGTACATAAAATTAACGACCTGTCCCAAGGCAGTACGAAAATGCTTCGGTGGAGCAGATTCAATCTTGTCAGGTGTGCCACGAAATCCCTCAAGTAAAAGATCCATCAAGTCCCAGCCCACACAATAAATAGAAAGGGTTCCTAAATCGTGAAGATGCAAATCTCCATTTTCGTAAGCAACTCTGATTTCCTTTGGATAAATTTTGTTAAGCCAGTAAATTTTGCTCTGTTCTGAAAAAATATAATTATTAAGACCCTGAAGCGAGTAACCCATATTGCTATTCTCCTTAACCTGCCAATCAAGCTTGTCTAAATAGCTATCAATCAAATTAAGCGACACAGTTGTGGCAAAAGCCCTCATTTCAGCGTGCTGCCTGCGGTAAATGATGTATGCCTTGGCGGTTTGTTTAAAGCGCGATTTCAGCAGTACCTTTTCCACCAAATCCTGAACAAATTCAACATTCAAATCTTGTTTTAGAGGTTTGTTTTTGAGATCAAAAATAATTTTTTTGCCAAGTTCATTGGCCTCTTTTTTACCAAACTCACCAGTGGCAATGGCAGCCTTTTCAATAGCTCTGATTATTTTCTTCTTTTTAAAAATTTCTTCCCTGCCGTCGCGCTTTATTATTTTTTTAAGCATAGTTTGAGCGTTGGATTGATAATAATTCAATTATCAATCTAATTTAATAATTTCGCAATTACTAAACCAGTGGATAACAGAGTTCAACACGCAAATCGTAAGATTGCAAATTCAATCTCCCAAATTACCAGTATTTACAGGTAATTTCTAGACAATCTTTAGACCACCATTCTACGGTGTCTTAGGTTGTGCAATATCTTACAAGGCTCAACGATCCTAGGATCAACGATTTTATAGAAAATATTTAGCCCGTGTCGGCGAGTTTTTACCAGTCCGTTGTGTCGAAGAAGTGCCAAGTGTTGGGAAAGATTAGCTTTTGATATTTTGGTGATTTTCAGAAGCTCATCAACACCCACTTCCCTTTTCTTCAAAATATTAAGCACCTCAAGGCGTTTTGGGTTGGCCAATATCTTGTAGATATCTGCATTTTTATTATAAGCTTCTTGCGGTAGTGGTGATTTCATAATTGCGATACTTAGTAATTTAAGTATATCAGTCTCAAGATATAATTCAAATCGTGTCTTCAATTTCCATCAATCTGTTGTATTTAGAGACCCTTTCTCCCCTTACCAATGACCCTGATTTTATATAATCACACGATAGCCCGACGGCAAGATCTGCAATAAATGTGTCCGTTGTCTCACCCGAACGATGCGAGACAAAAGGTGTCCAACCTTGTTTTTTTGTCATTTCAACCGCTCTTATTGTTTCAGTGAGCGTTCCTATTTGGTTGAGTTTGATAAGAACAGAATTAATAGCTTCCTTTTCAGTTGCTTTTTGAATTCTCTTTATGTTTGTGACGGTCAAATCATCCCCTACTATTTTTATTTTATCTCCAAGAGTTCTATTCATTTCTGAAAAACCCTCCCAATCATCTTCAGCCAGCCCATCTTCAATTGAGATAATCGGATAAGTGTTAACCATCTTTTCATACCAATCAATTAAGCCAGAAGTATTTATACTTCTCTTATGCCCATCAATTCTGAGCCAATACGCGTCGTCATTATAAAAAGTTGAGGCCGCCGCATCTATTCCTATTTTTATTTTTTCAGTTGAATATCCAGAATCTTTAATCGCCCGAACTATAAGTTCTAGAGCTTCTTCATTTGAAGAAAGTTTAGGAGCGAATCCCCCCTCGTCTCCAACACTTACAGCATATCCTTTTGACATCAAAATTTTTCTTAGTGCTGAAATTACTTCTGAGGCTGCACGTACTTTCTCCTTAAAAGAATCGAAATTAATTGGACCAATCATAAATTCTTGAATATCAAGCCCACTGTCGGAATGTTTGCCGCCGTTTATAATATTAAACATCGGCTGAGGAAGTTTAAAAGTTTTATTTTCTGCCAAATTACCAATGTATTCGTATAGTTCAATCTTTTCTTCTCTGGCTTTAGCCCGAGCAAACGAGAGCGACACAGAAAGAATAGTGTTGGCACCAAGTCTTGATTTATTTTCTGTTCCATCGAGATCAATTAACGCTTTATCCAGTGTATTCTGATTAAACTCATTATTTTGAATACATAAGTTTATTTCATCATTAACATTTTTTACTGCTATAAGTACACCAAACCCGTTGTATCGCTTTTTGTCGCCGTCTCTTAGTTCTAGAGCCTCGTGAATACCCGTGCTTGCTCCTGACGGCACTGATGCAACTTCTGTAATTCCACTTGAGAGTTCACACATAGTTTCTATCGTCGGATTGCCTCTTGAATCAATAATTTCTCTTGCTTTAACTGATTTTATTTTTGTCATTATAAAAGATGAAAGTTATCAATTATGTGTTTTTCGGCTTCAACCAATATTTTTTCCATCATCTTCACTGCTTCAACAGGATATTTACCTTTTGTTGTTTCTTCTGAGAGCATTACAGCATCAGAACCTTGAATAATAGCGTTAGCCACATCAGTAACCTCCGCCCTAGTTGGGGTGGGATTTTCTACCATCGACAAAAGCATTTGTGTGGCAGTAATGACCGGTTTTCCAGCTTCTTTACACTTCTTAATTATATCCGCTTGCACAAAAGGTATTTGCTCAAGAGGTACTTCGTTTCCCAGATCGCCACGAGCTACCATAACAGCGTCTGTCACTTCAATAATCTGGTTAATTTTTTCAACACCAACGGCACGTTCTATTTTTGCAACTATTTTTTGGGTACCAGAACATTCTTTTATTATTTTTCTACAAAGATTTATGTCTTCTGGACCGCCAACAAATGAAACCGCTATATAATCAACATTTTGCTCAGCTGCGAATTTTATAAATTCTTTGTCATTGTCAGTAATTGCAGAAACTGCGCTGTGATTATATGTATGCTCCGCACTTTCCTGAATTCTTGGCCCAGGTAGATCAATTAAGATAAGAATCTTTCGTCCGCATTCTTTTTCAAGCTCTCGGATAAGTTTAATTTGACGCACCCTTTCATCAAGATGACTCCAGGAAAAGTTAAACCTGACCACATCAAGCTCGTGTTCGATCATCGCCTTAAGAGTTTCCCTATTATCAGATGCCGGGCCTATAGTCGCTACTATTTGTGCTTTTGAATTTGTTTGAAAATTTGTCATGCGTTTACTTTGGATTCCACTTTTTTAATCTGCTTTTTAATCATTTTTCCTTGACTATCAACATCATATATTAAAACGGCACCGAAAAGCATCTCAACATTCTTTATTTTCTCATCAGATATATTTTCAATGTATTTCATCAAGGCTCTGATCGCATTGCCATGAGAGACAATCAAAACATTTTTATCGTTATTAAGTAGCGGGACAATATGCTCTTGGTAATACGGCACGGCTCTTTCATACACCATTTTCAGAGTCTCCCCGTTCGGTACCGGGCAATCCCAGTCTCTTCTTATGCAATCAAATTTCTCTTCACCGAACAGCTTTTCCATTTCCCATTTATTTTTTCCCGTGTAATCTCCGTAATCTCTTTCATTCAAAGCGGCAGAAAATTCCACAGGCACATCAAGGTCTTTGGCTTTTTCCTCCATTCCAAGAAGTGTTTCGTACGAGCGAATTTGAGCCGAAGCAAAAGCTTGATCAATGTGAATTACCTCGATCAACTCTCCCATTTCTTCAGATTTTCTGAATCCATATTCGGTCAAATGCACATCTCGGCTTCCAGTCCATTTTCCAAGTTTGTTCCATTCCGATTCATGATGTCTTGCGATTATAAGCTTCCCTGTTTTTTTAAATTGCATTTTATTTGTTTATAATATTTTTCGGCATCTTTCCGTCAAAAAAATCAATAATGTTTTGAGCGGCAAGCTCTGCCATCTGATTGCGCGTTTCGATGCTTGCAGATGCGATATGAGGAGTTAGAATCACATTCTGAAGTTTGATCAGACCTTTGGAAATATTTGGCTCAAATTCAAAAACATCCAAAGCCGCTCCGGCAATAATTTCTTCTCTTAGACATTTTTCCAAGGCAACTTCATCAATAACAGGACCGCGGGAAGTGTTGATTAGAAAGCTGGTTGGCTTCATCATTTTTAATCTGGCTTCATTGATAAGATGCTTCGTTGAATCCATAAGAGGAACATGAAGTGAAATTACATCAGCTCTTTGCAAAACTTCTTCTGGTGAAACGCAATACGTTGCTCCGCAATTTTCTTCAATTCTGCTATTTCTAACAACATCTGTATAAATAATCCTCATACCCAGTCCTTGGGCGTAATGTGCAACCCTTTCTCCGATTCTACCAGCACCGATGAGACCCAGTGTTTTGCCAATAATATCTGTACCTATAAAATTCATCGGCGCCCAGCCTTTGTACTTTCCATCCCGAACAAATTGGTCTGCCTCAACGATTCGCCCTGCAAGAGCAAGCATTAAAGCAATGGCGTGCTCTGCAACAGATTCGGAAGTTTGCTCTGCCGGAGCGTTTGTTATTACAATTCCTCTTTTTTTGGCTTCTACGAGATCAATATTGTCAAAACCAGTTGCGTAGTTAGCATATATTTTTACACTAGGTGCCACATCAAAAACAGAAGCATCAATTTTGTCAGTCAACAAAGAAAGCACTCCGTCATAGTTTCCGTTTTTTAAATTCTTGATCAGATCTCTTTGGCTCAAGATTTCATCTTTTGGATATATTTCCAACTGATATCCCTTATCAGCAAGCATCTTGATTCCAATGTCTGGAATCTTTCTTGTTACAAAAATTTTTTTGGTCATTTATTATATATTAACAATTATCAGCTCCAATTGCTTGGCTTATGTTAGTAAATCCATCTCTTTTGAGAAGTTTAGCCAAACCCTGGTTTATCTCACTTATAACCTGCGGGCCTTCAAATATCATTCCTGTAATCATCTGGATAAGCGTCGCACCGAGGCGGATTTTTTTATATGCATCTTCAGCAGTAAATACTCCACCGCATCCTACAAGCACAAACCTTTTCCCTTCTCTCTTATAAATATATGCAAGCATATTATCAGCAAGATCCTGAACGACTTTCCCGCTCATTCCACCCACATCAGGAATTGAACTGTCTTTGATTTTCGGGTTGTCCTTTTTCTTAGTGAGATTGGCGCAAATAATTCCTTGGATACGATGGTTTCGCGCAACATCAAGAATAGCGTCAAGCTGTGAATGATTGAGGTCCGGAGACATTTTTATAAAAACAGGTTTTTTGGTTGGAATCTCATCCAGAATATCAAAAAGGTAATCTAGTTTATGCGGCGCAACAAAAGACTGCCCACCTATAGCATTTGGACAGCTAATATTTACCGTAATGTAGTTGGCTACAGGTTCCATGATTCTGAAAGCTTTTGCAAAATCTTTGATACCATCTTTAAGCACAAGATTCTCTTTGCAATTAGTCATAGCTATTGAGATACCTATTGGGATATTGAATTTTTTATCTTTAAGCTTTTGCAATATTGCTTCGCAGCCATCATTTTTAAGACCGTAATAAACTACAAGGCTTTTTGATTTTGGTAGACGCCAAAGCCGAGGTTTTGGATTGCCCTCATATTTTTCTCCCGTGATTGATCCAACTTCAGAGAAACCAAAGCCAACATCAGCAATAATGTCAGTAAGTTCTGCATTTTTGTCAAAACCGGCGGAAAGCCCTATTGGATTTTTAAAATTTATACCGAGGACTTCTTGTTCCAATACAGGATTGTTATAACCAAATAATCCTCGCGTTAATTTCTGGCAAAAAGAATATTTACCCATCCGCGCACCAAGTTTTGTCATTCTGTCGTGTATTGTTTCCGGATCATTCAGGAAAAAAACAGGTTTGAGGATACCAGAATATAATACATGATTTATCTTGTTTCTATAGTATGTGGCTTTTTCATTCATATATAGTTTCAAAGTTAATTGATTACTTGATTATAATATAACACAAATAAAAATGAAAACCATATTCCGAACATGAAATCTAAGGTCTTGCTTATCGGGCATCAGGGTCTTCCGATACTAAATACTCTTGGCGGTGTGTCGGAGTTAAGTACCTGTGAGTCCAATCCCTATAAGCATCTTCTGACATCTTTTTGGAAATTAATTTGAAGGGTCAGAGTCTACATCAATATTTTAAAAATGAGACAAATGAAACATTAATTATCAGTGTGAGAAAAACGCCTCCGTATAAATTTTTTCTTCAGAGATTTTAAAAGATCGCAAATCACGCCAAATATCTCGAGTAAAAGATATAGAGCCGCAAATCAGAAATTCAGTATCTGAATCAATCGGAATACTTTCAATAATTTTTTGTCCGGTAATTCTACCTTCAAAAATTTTCTCTGAAACCTTTTCTCTTGTTATAAAATAATTCACCTTAAAATTTTTATACTGATTTTGAAGTTCATCAAAAGTTTTTCTAAAAATTATATCCTGAAGCGTTTTGTTGCTATAAAAAAGAGTCATTTTTCTTAATGGGTTATTCAAAAGAGCTGAAATAATCATGCTCCTGAAAGGAGCGATACCAATGCCGGCAGCAACCATAACCAAATGGCTTTTTTCAGATTCGCTGTAGAAAAATCCATATGGCAAAGAAGCTATGATTCTATCTCCTGTTTTTTTCGCTACAAGACTATTTGAAAACTCACCAATAGCTTTGACTGTAATACTAATTAATCTTTCCTTTGGAGAGCTGGATATGCTGTATGCTTTGCCCTCTGGCGTGTTGGTCTCAGGAAAATAGACAGTTATGAATTGCCCAGGAACATAGTGCGGGCAAACTTTATTCCAATTAATAAGTCTTAACGTGGAAACCCCCTTTGCTTCCATTATATTGCTTTGCACCATGTATGTTTCTTTAATTTCTCTTTTCATCGCTGTTTTCGTAATCTTCAATTGCTTCTCGTAAAGCCTCATGCCCCAAGACCGAGCAGTGATATTTCCTGTCTGGAAGGCCACCAAGGCGATCAATTATTGATTCCGGGGTCAGCCGCTTTGCCCGATCAACAGTCATGCCACTGTTTTCAGTTGCCATAACTGACATCATTGATGTCGAAGCGATTGCTGAGGCACAACCAAATGTTCGCCATTTGCATTCGCTGATTTTTTTTGTTTTCTTATCTACTCTAATCCAAACAATCATCATGTGGCCCTCCCCCCAAATTTCATACACCAACCTTGTATAATTAGAAGCTAATATACAAGCATATGAAAAGACAAAAAATAGCCCCTGAAATAAAGGAGCAGATTATTAACAGAATCAAGAATGATGGTATCAGTGTAGTCCAAGCAGCCAAAGAGCATGGCATCAGCGATGTCACCATATATGGGTGGATAGCCAAGAAAACCAAAGGTCAGCCAACTCTTTCAGAGGTAATTAAACTCAAGCGAGAAAATGCTCAACTGCTTCAGTTAGTTGGAGAAATTACTCTAAAGCTCTCAGAAACCCAAAAAAAGAATTGAAAGAAAATAGTGAGACTCCCAAAACTCTTCGGGCCAGAGAGCTTGGGATCTCCCGCAGCACTCTCTACTACAAACCAAAGAAACCTGACAAAGATTGGGAACTAAAATGTCAGATTGAAGAAGTTCTCAGAGAGCATCCTTCATATGGTTCTCCACGCATCGCCCTTGCCCTCAAAAGAAACCACAAACCGATTGAACGAGTGATGAAACTTTTCGGTATCAAGGCATATCGCAGACGTGGTAGAAGATGGAAAAAATCGAAGAATATCAAAGTTATTTACCCAAATCTTCTTTTGACTAATTATCCCCAATATGAAAATCATATCTGGGTGACAGACTTCACCCGCATACCCTTTGAAAACAAAACCATCTATGTGGCTACAGTCGAAGATTTGTTCACCAGAAAAATTGTTGGGTTGTCAGTATACACCACCCATGCTGTTCAATTGGTTTTAGCATCATTCATGTCGGCTCTTCAAAATAATCCCAGACCAAAAATTTTCCACTCTGACAACGGCAGTGAATACAACTCGGAGGTGTTCATTCAGGCGCTGCAGACCGTCGGGGTATTGATTTCTCGTTCTGCTCCAGGTTGTCCGTGGGAGAATGGGTACCAGGAATCTTTCTACGACAAATTCAAAATTGATCTTGGGGATTCTTCCCGATTCAAAACATTGGGAGAGCTGGTGTTCGCTATTTACCAAACAATTTACATTTACAACAACACCAGGATTCATACCGCCCTCAAAATGTCACCCGTGCAATTTGCACTTTCGTCGGCTCGAGAATACAATTCAGCTAACAAGGTTAGTGTCTGATGAAATGGGGGAAGTACAGTGAATCAAAGGAATCCTTCCAGAGATGTCTAAAGCGTGAGTGAGTTATGAATGCAAATCCGCAGCTTGCTGTATCAGTACAGACAGGTCTGGTCCGCTGGTTTGACCGCCGCCTCGATAAGAGGTTCGGCTTCATTACCTTGGACTGGAAAAACCCAAAGGAGGAAGACATTTTCTTCCACCTCAACGACAACGCCATCGTCTACGGAGACGCTGGTCAACCATACTTCCGGACTGACCCGGCGAACAAACCGGCTAGGCTCCCTGAAGAGGGTGACCTGGTGGTGTTTGAAACTCAGCATCCTCCACGTGGTCCGAAGGCCAAGCCTTGGGCTTACCTTCATGACTACGAGGCGATCGTGCGCGGTATTTCTCCGCAGCCGCTGTACCGACTGGTCGGGCACTACCATATTTCAGACGGCGGCAAGGAGAAAAAAGGTCCTCGGATTATCTTCTGGGGCGGCCTGTCTCTCGACTCGCTGTATCTCCGGTATCCGGACTGTCGAGCGGATCTCGCAGCCATCAAGTGGTGCTTCCGGTTGCCCTGCTCGAAAGTCGAAGGTATCCATCTGGAAGTTCTGCCCGCGGAAGCGGACAAGTACGACGACTCGGCGTGGATGCCTTACGAAATTCCGGAAGATGCGGACGACGATGTCGTTCTCATTACAGAACCGAAGCTCAAGATCACCGCTGAGTACGGCCACGGTGGTCACGAAACCGAGTACGTCATCCGACTCTGGGAGGAAGAACCGGGACACCCCGGCCATTACCTCAAGTGTCTCGACTTCCCGAAGGAGTTTTCCGACGAGTTCGAGATCGTGGCCAGAGCCGAGCCGAAGCGGTGGGCAGTATATCCCCGCGGTGTTCGGATCGAGGTGTACTTCACGGATCAGCTCCGGACCGAAGAGCCGGTTCCCTACGGGACACCGGGTTTCGTTAGCTTCTCTTCCAATCATTTCGAATGCAAGCGTCTCATTGAGACGACTCTGCAGCGGCTGAAAACGAAGCTCGCCAAGCTTCGCAAGGAGAAGATCCTGGACATCTGGGCCGACGATTTAACTTCGCCCCTCATCAAGGAGCGCAAGCTTACGTTCCATGTGAACGAGGTCGTCGTGGAGTAACAGGTTCACACAATATATTAAAGGTTTGTCCCCGCCCTGAAATTCGGAGAGCCTAGAGGAAGCAGAGCCTCAAAACAAAGCCGTCGCCCACAAGCGCGGCTTTTGTCTTTTTATATTTTATTGTAATGTCTTACCATCTGTACTTTATATGATCCAAAACAGATTACGCATCCTGTGTCTATACAACGACCAGGAACCAAGCTATCTGGAAGCGGATCCAGAATTCGAACTTCGAGATCACGAAGTAACAATCTTCGAAACGTATGTGGAAGCGAAGACAGCAATTCAGGATAGCACAAGAGGAATACCTCCTTTCGATGTTGTCCTTGCAGATGTGTCAGTGCCTGGAGGAAAATTCGAAGACGGTTTTGACGACTTCCCTTTCTCTCCAGTATTGCTTCAACCCTATCTGAGCCAAGTACTTGTGCGAGGTTTAGGCGTCTTTGCTCCGGAAGATTTCGAAACAACCTTTGAGTCCTCAGATGGATTTGCTGTGCTAGTTGCTTCGAAAGAATGTCGAACACCATTCGGCACTCGAGACTGGAGGAAACTTTTGGAACTTGTTCTCAAGGCTTCGGATGAAGCTGACCAATTCAGAGTCCGTGACTAACCCGCTATGCGGGTATTTTTTATAGAAAATATTTTTTAATTTAAATAAAAAAATCGAGCCGCATTTCTGCAAGCTCGTTACTTTCGATTCATGAACATCGATGCCGCTGCGGCCAGACCACAGAGAAGGATGAGTTCTTGATACCAGCCGTCCACATTGTGACAAGTGAACTCAACACCATATCCTCGACGAATGTCGTGAACATGCGGAGACGGATGAATTCCACAAGCATCACCTGGACAGTCGATGATCAGGTTGCCACCTGTAACCCAGGAATGGAAGGAATGTTGATGGAAGTCTTCCACCTCTCCGAACATTTGCCTGTAGGCAGATTTCTCTGCCTCAACCACTATGGGAAGCTCAACATCACTGCCGCGAGATACGGAACGCAGTAGGTCAACGAAATCCGGACTCATCTGTCCTCCAAGGAAGTGGCGACCAGCCTGTCCCCCAAGAAGCAGAGTAAACCACTGCTTTTCCTCCGATTGGATATCCACTTCAGGTGAGAACTCGATGGCAGAAAAGAGAACCGAGAGCGAGATGCAGAGCAACCGCGCTTTGTCCCAATCACGAACCCTCTGCCATCCTGTGCCACGACAGTCCATGCAATCTCCCATGATTTCTCCGCAGCTAATTCGGTTGCGAGTTCCCTGACATTCCGGACAGACCATGCCGGTTTGGTGAATCACATGAGGAATCCTGATCCGATAGGTTATCCAGTCAGCATCAGTTTCTTCTCTGACGATAACCTCGTCAAAGCCGAAGGTGTCCTGACCAAGTCTCGTTTCGCAACGAAGGAAAAGGTCACGTTCAACACCAAAAAGCTTGAAGTGTTTGGCAGTTTCTCTGTATGGAGCTGTTTCGATGAACTTTCGATGAATCTTCAGAAACAGAGACTCTTCGTCCCTGTCCCACCACAAACCATACCACTTGGGTATGTCTTCAAAGGCGAGTACTTTCATATCTGACTGGATATTACTACAACGCGTTTACTGTGCAAGTTATAGAGTGTCCAAAGCTTTTACAGCAAAGAATTTAATATCTTCTCTCAAATCCATATTTTGCAATTCTTCTTTGTTAAGCCACTTCCACTCATCTTCTGGTTTTTCTGGGATAACTTTGTCTGTATTTGAACTGGCAAAATAGACATTAACCACATGTTCATGAGTATTTGTTATATTGTGTCTGCCTAAAGAAATCGGAGGAATTAATTGCTTGTTTTCTTTGTCTTCATGATGAAATACTTGGTTACCGTTCCATAATTTCACATCCAACCCAACTTCTTCTTTCACTTCTCTTAAAGCTGCTTGATTTGGATCTTCATCAAGTTCAATATGTCCACCAACACTTAACCAGATTTTGTATTTATCGTGCAGTCTAAGCAGAACTTTGTTTTTATGAACAACAAAGACCTCAACAACAAAATCAATTTTTTCGTGGATGTGGGGCATATTATTTATCCCACCCAAACTCCGAGTAAAAGATTCCTTTCCTGTAACATTCGATAGCTTCTCTGATATATGGGATAGTGTTTTCTGGCAGATTGCTAATATCAAACCAGCTAAGATCACTGCATTTGTCTGATTCAATGTTTGTGATCTCACCTTTCCACTTTTTTGGTTCAAAGAAGAAATCCATTCGTTCATCATTACCTATTCTGTGCATTACTACTTTTAAGTCTAAATCATTAGGATTAATATCTACACCACTTTCTTCTTTTGCTTCTCTGACAGCTGCGGAAGTCATAGCTTCATTTCCATCTACGTGTCCAGCGACAAGACTATAGTTTCCATCTTCGTATCCTGTGTTCGCTCTACGAAGGAGCAAGATTTTCTCTTCTTTTCTGAAGAATAGATAGACTGAAGCGATTAATTTGAATTTTTCTTTCATAATAATTAACTCACATTATGTGGATTCCACGCCTCATGAGCATTCTCATTCAGATCATCAAGTTTCTTCATGTCTTCTGGTTCAAGTTCAAAGTTGAAGACGCTGATGTTTTGTTCAATTCTACCTTTGTGAACAGACTTTGGTATTGGTACACAGCCGTGTTGAATGCTCCAGCGAATTAATACTTGTGCGTTGGTCTTGTTGTACTTTTGTGCGATAGCAGTGATACGTTCATCTTCTAGTTTTCTTCCTTTGATTAGTGGGCTATAGGCTTCTAGTACTATGTCGTGTTTTTTACAATAGTTTAATAGTTCTTCTTGATATAGGAATGGATGAAATTCTACTTGGTTTACTGTAGGATGGACATTCTGGTATTTTTTCATTTCTTCCAGATGGGAAATTGTGTAATTTGATACTCCGATCGCTTTGGCCTTTCCAGATCGGTATATCTCTTCCATAGCTCTCCAAGTTTCTGCTCTCTTGTTTATACTTACAGTCCTATCTCCACTAGCGCTTGGCCAGTGAATTAAATAGAGATCAACGTATTTGAGATCTAGTCTTTCAAGAGAAGCGTCAATGGCTTTTAGTGCACTTTCATATCCATGATCTTCGTTCCAGAGTTTAGTAGTAACAAAGATTTCTTCTCTTGGTAATTTAGACTTCTTTATAGCTTTCCCTACTCCTACTTCATTACCATATATCATTGCGGTATCAATCATTCGGTATCCTGCTTCAAGTGCCCATTCTATTGCATTTTCTACTTCATCTCCTTCCTGGGATTGATATACACCGAGACCCATTACAGGAATTTCTGTTTGGTTGTTTAGAGTTATTTTTGAGTTGGGGTTTAGTTTGTTCATGGAGTGATTATATCAAGAATTTTTAACCCCTAGCTTCAAGAATAGTTTTGAGCTTTTCTAGGTTTTCCATTTCAAAGGGATTATTTAGGCCACCTCCTTCTACCCATTCGAAATATTCAAGTTCAGTTTCATTTTCTGAAATAGACGTGTACGTATATCGAACAGTATAGATAGGTGGAATTGATTTCAATTCAAAAACTTTATCGTCTTTAAACTGAGATACTTCATATATATTTATATTTCCTTGTTTGTCTTGGTTTGTATAGCGAGTTCCAATTCCCATTACATTTCCCTCAATTGATTCACTTGAAATAGAATCAATCCATTGGGGTGTATTAGATGGAGTAATTGTGAAATCAAAAACTTCCGAGACAGGTCGATTAATTCTGATTGTTAATTTATTTTCTTTCATTAGAACAACTTTCCACCAATAACAGGAGTGTCTTTGTCAGGAGTCATAAGAATTACTTTACCTTCACTATCAGGTACACCAAGGGTAAGGACTTCAGATTCAAATGGTCCGATTTTTCTTGGAGGAAAATTTACTACACCCATTACTAGTTTGTCTTTCAATTCTTCTTTCTTATATAGAGCTACGATTTGGACAGAAGAGTTTTTGATTCCTATCTCTGATCCAAAATCTATCTTCAGTTTGTATGCCGGTTTCTTTGCTTCCGGGAAATCGTTTACCTCTATTATTTTGCCTACTCTAATATCCAGTTTCTGGAAATCTTCTATTGTTGCCATATTATTGTTTAGTTTAAGTTTTTTAATACTACCAAGGTAGTTTTTCTTGCTTGAACCAGAATTGTCCTGTCTCAGGTTTTGATTCAGCAAATTTGAAGATATCTTCTGCTGATTCTTTAGTTTCCATTGGGGCATCAGCTCCGCCCATATCAGTTTTTACCCAACCGGGATGAATTGAAGATACTAGTATTTTTCCTTGTAGGCGATCAGCTAAAATTCTTGTAATCATATTAAGAGCGGTTTTGGAAACTCTGTAGCCGTGATCGTCTACATCCTTTGATGAAAGTTCTAGAGAACCTTTTCTTGAGGAAATATTTACAATATGTCCGCCTTCATTAATTATTGAAATAAGATGTTCAGTAAAATCTAATGGTCCAATAGCATTCACTTCAATTGTCTTTCTAAACTTTTGAATATTAATTTCCTTCGCATTCATCTCTTCATCAAAGACTATCGCTGCGTTATTAATCAAAATATCAATCTTTTTTCCTAAATCAATAATATTAGTAGCGCATTCTTCTATGTTTTTTGAATCTCCTAAATTAAGTTTAAAGATTTCTGAATTTGGTAAAGAGTAATCTGTCCTTCCGGAGGTTGAGGTGCCGATAACAAAGTATCCTTGGTTTGAGAATTTTTCAGCTAGAGCTTTTCCTATCCCCCTACTTATACCGGTGATTAATACGGTTTTCATATGGTCATTTTATCATATGTTATGCACAAGCCGGTATTTGCACAAAAAACAGAACTTGTTAAAATAATTCCATAGCTTCAGAGAGACAGAAACAGTTGCACAGAAGATAATCTCAGCTCAAATGTAAAAACTTGAGCTTTTTCGTACCAAAAAATTCCAGACTCTAGAAAAGAAGCTCTCGATTAAAATAAAACTAGAGTTCTGGGAACCAATACGATGAGCGATCATCCATTGCACGTAGAATACGTGCCCATTATTAGCCTCAAGCCAGCTGAGTATAACCCGCGTCGATTCAGCGAGACTGATAAGGAGCAACTCAAGAAGAGTATCACCTCTTTTGGAGTAGTTGATCCGATTCTTGTGAATGCTGCCGAGAACAGAAAGAATATTGTTATCGGGGGCAACTTCAGGCTAACAGTTCTCAAAGAACTCGGGCATGAGAATGTGCCTGTAGTATTTCTCAACATTCCCGATCTTGAAAAAGAAAAGGAATTGAATATTCGTCTGAATAGAAACCAAGGAGAATTCGACTACACTCTACTAGCCGAGTTTGATCAATCATTTCTTGAAGAAGCCGGATTTTCTTCAGAAGAGTTAGACAAGATATTTGAAGAAGATCCTGTCGAAGAACAGTTTGATCTTGAACATGAGTTGGAAAAGTTAAACATCGATGAGATCACCGTAAAGAAAGGAGATGTGTATGAAATAAACGGCTCAAAAATTATGTGCGGCGATTCAACCATCGAAGCAGACATGCTGAAACTAATGGGTAATGACAAAGCAGATATGGTCATGACCGATCCTCCATATATCCTTGATTATCTAAAAGGCAAAACAAGACACGGAGAAGCTACTGTAGGTTTTGGTACCAAAAAGAATCGCCGATATCTTGAGACAGAAACTTTGCCTGACAATTTCACAGAACTCTGGATGAATAACGTGGCAAAAGTCCAAGCTAAAGATTTTTCCATCATCTGTTATGAGAACTGGAAGAACACCAGAACTATCTGGAACGAAATGGAAAAGCATTGGAAGGTAAAGAATATGATTATCTGGAATACTCCGAACAGAAATCAGGGATATTCGAGTAAGTACAAATTCTTCTCCAAATATGACATAGCAATGGTTGCTTCAACTGAAGACAAGACTCTTAATATAGAACCGGAAGAAGGACTTTTCGACAATGAATACCAGACTGCCCTCTTCGCCATTTCAGGTCATCCACAATGGGAATCATACGAGAAAGGTAAAAAGTATTGTCCGACAGATTTTATTCAGCACAACACGGCTGATGAGAAATCGAGCGGACAGGCCATAATCTTCGGAGTCAAACCTGTACAAATTCTCATCCCCTACATAAAGGTTCTTACCAAGAGAGGTCAAATAGTTCTTGAACCATATGGAGGCTCAGGATCAACATGTGTTGCTTCAATGATGTTAGGTAGACGCTGCTTTCTGATGGAGAAATCCCCTGTCTACGCTGAAGTTATCCTTGCCAGAGTAGAAAAATACTCAGGCAAGAAGAGAGTTAAGATAAATGGCTAAGAAACAGTTTGAATCAGTATTTCTACAAGCTCTTGAAGAATTTGGAACAATTACAGCAGCTTGCAAGAAATCAGGAATATCCAGAGCGACAATCGACCGATGGAAGAAAAGTTATTTCGGCTTCAGTGACCTGATGGATGGGGCCATGCAGAGAGGTGTGGCAAAACGCAGTGATGCTGTTGAATCGGCGCTTGTCAAAAATGCTATGAACGGAAACGTAGTCGCTCAAAAATATTTCCTTCAATACAATCATCAGAAATATAAAAGGATTCCTGATTATATTGCTGAAAGTAAATTTGGTTTTTGGATAGATAAAGAAGAGCTTTATCATAGGTGGGCAAAAGTTATGACTGAAAAAGCAGAGAAAGCTAAAGACAAAGAGAAAACTATAGAGGAATTGGAAGCTGAACTCCATAAAAGAAAACTCATGGAGAAAATAAAAGACATTTTGGGTGAGAATGGATCACAGTCAGAAAATTTAGAGGGAGATGAAAAGGAAGATATTTCTAGCTAATTTTTACTTTGACCTTTAAACTACCGAAGCGCTCTTGAGACGATTACATCTGCCACAAAGTATTTGTAAATTTTCTGGTGTATTTGCACCACCCAGAGAAACAGGAATGATGTGATCATACTGAAGTTCAACACGAGAACCACATTTTTGACACTTACGATCATCTCTCTCCCAAACCAAAAGTCTTACGTCATCAGGAATACCACTCCGCTGTACTTTTTCTGGTTGGGTTACTAAAGTGGCTATTGTCCTTGCATTGTTAATGCGCTGTTTTTTTAATTTATCGCGAGTAATTAATAAAGCTGCAACTTCATTCGCTTTTAAGTTATCTGTGTCTTTATAGAAATTATTTCTGAAAAACCAATAAGATTCACCTTGGCATTTAAAACCAAACGGTAGAACATCAGACTTCTGTATGCAGTTATTTATATACTTAATGCGATCTTCTCCTATTATGTACCCAACATTGAATGTTGATTTACCTATGTATAATTTTATATATACAGCTGGAGTTTTTGATTCGAGAGACACAAACGACCACCATGCATTGTTAATTTTCTGTAACATATATTTATATTCCCAGAAGTTGTTTTTTCTTTGTACTAAATTCTTCTTCTGTAATTACCCCTTTTTCTTTAAGTAAAGCCAGTTTTTCAAGATCATCAAGTCCGCTTGTTTTTTTGTTGTGATTACCAATCCGTTCTTCTATAAGTTGTTTTGCTTCTTCAAATAATTTATTTTTACCTGCAGAAAAAGTAATACTGTTACTGTCTATTGCTGACTCAAGTAAACCACCAGTAATTGAGGCACTTCCTTGAAGAGTAATTCTTATGTACCCAACAGTTATACCTCCTCTTTTAAGTTCAACCGCTATAATTCCTGAATACGGAATTGTTTTATCACCACGAAGACGAAAGCCTCCGAATAAAATATCTCTGAACCTTTTCTTACTTATAGTGACCCCAGTGTCAGTGATTGTAAGAATACCGTCCCTACCTTTAAATTCTTTTTGAGCCATGATATTTTAAAATAATTTGTAAATGTACGGAGGTATTACAACAAAAAACCCTCCGCAAGGGTGAGAGCTTACGCTCTCCACATCCGTTTCCAGATATGGCCAGTGACGACATCCCCTATACGAAGGGTTTTTTAGTCGTCACTGGACTCTTTTCACCATGCCCAGCGACTCGCTGGGTTTAGGCTACTTTCTTTATTCAGTTGTCTTAATATAATACCAAATATTATGGCATTAGGGATACCCTAGCTTAGGTTAGGATTGTTGCGAAGTCTAAGTTACCAACAGTCTGTTATTATTATGTTTATGGAATACCGTAAAAATATTTGGTTCTCACCGAGAAAAATCCTTGCCCGATATGAGGAAAAAAAGAAAGAATTAGGAAGTAAAATTGAATCTTCAAAATTTAAGATACTGAACGAAGCAAAATCAGTCGCTATAATGCTTTTAGGCATTCAAAAAATACAAAGCAGGGAGTATTGGCTCCAACTCGTTGATCCAAAAGAACAAACGCCCGATATTAGAACTGCAACTCATTTAAAAGAGCTAAGCAATTTCCCCCTTACATATCAAGATGTAGAAGTTGTCACTTTAGAGAAGCATTCAAACGAAGACATTGAGAGTTTTTTAAAGAGAACCAAACTTTCCGAATCAAAATCATACCAAGAAGACACAATTATTTTGTGTGTAGTCAATAAAAACATACAAACAAAATCATGGAAAGAAATTAGCAAATCACTTGGGCAAATTAAAAACAATGTTGTTGTATATATTTTAGGTAGAACAGATCCTATTGATCCAAAGTACCAAATTGCTTGCGTGTACCCCTCATTCACACATGCAATAAAGTTTGATGTTCAAGAGGAAGTTCTCAAACCGGCTAGAGATACTATGCAATTCAAAAGATCAACAAAAAGATCAGAGCAAAAATCTACTGAAAATTTTGAGCCTTTTTAGGGTTTAAAGTTACCAACACTTTGCCAACTTGAAGGACTCTAGACTTCCAAACAAGTCTGCGTCATTACTTAGTGTATGAAGACAATAGAAAAACCGACAGGAACAGTAATAAAAGAAGTAGTTCCAGTAAAAGTGAAATATGTGCTTTATGCGAGAAAAAGCACTGAGGATTCTGAACGGCAAATCTTGAGCATTGATAGCCAAATCAAAGAGATGTTGCAACTTGCAGATCGTGACGGCCTTGAAGTTGTAGCAATGAAGAAAGAGTCTCATTCAGCAAAAGAAACAGGGCAAAGGCCAATATTCAATGAAATTGTTGAAGAAATACGCGAGGGCAAGTACAACGGTATTCTGGCCTGGGCCACTGACCGCATCTCTCGCAACGCAGGAGATTTAGGTAAAGTTGTAGATTTAATGGACGCAGGAATTCTTCAAGAAATACGAACTTACGGGCAAAGATTTACTAACAATCCAAATGAAAAGTTTTTATTAATGATTCTTGGTTCTCAAGCAAAATTAGAAAACGATAACAGAGGAATCAACGTTAAACGTGGACTGCGAACAAGAGTAGAGATGGGACTTTGGCCCGGCATTGCACCGGTTGGATACCAGAACCAGAAACACATGGATAAAAAATGTCAGGTCATTATTGATCCTGACAGAGCACCTATTGTAAAAAAGATTTTTGAAAAAATGGCATACGAAAAATGGTCTGGTAGAAAAATATATAATTGGCTCAAGTTTGAATTGAACTTCAAGACTCTGGGAAATCACAATATTGCTTTAGGGAACCTCTATCGCCTACTGCAAAATTCTTTTTACTACGGCATTTTTGAATATCCTAGAGAATCTGGAAATTGGTATCAAGGCAAGCACGAGCCGATAATCGATAGAGCTCTCTTTGACAAAGTTCAGGAGCAATTGAAGCGTGACAAGATAGTACGTGAAAATCGAGAATTTGCATTCACAAAGTTATTCAGCTGTGGCCTCTGTCAATCCGGAATATCGGCAATGGAAAAATACAAACAACTAAAAGATGGAACTTCTGCTAAGTATGTGTACTACTGTTGTTCCAAGGCAAAAGACAGGAATTGCAAAAATATGTACATCCGCGAAGAAGATTTAATTGAAGAACTTTTCAAAATCATAGACATAGTAGACATCAACGAGTTAGGTATGCGAATGAAGCTTGAAGAAGAAATCAAGCGATTCAATCGACTTCAGAGACTTGCGGCCAAAGATAAACCGAAGATGCAGATCGACGAGAATGATATTGCTACACGCGAATACGCCAAATATGTGCTGCGAGAAGGCACCCCGCTTGAGAAGCGCGAACTGATGGGACATTTGAGAAGTAGACTGGTGCTATTGGATAAAAAAATTACCCTATTAAAAGATCAGAATTAAATGTTTCTGAAATTTTAATAGGCGCATCTACATTATCATCAAGAACCTTGTAAACTTTTGGTACATATTCTTTGTATGAGGCTTCCTCGCTTCCAACAAAAACAATTTTATCCTGATCTTCAAGTTTAAAATTTTTAAATGTCTCTCTGTGTTTTTTCCAAAATGCGGCTAGTTTTTCTTTGTCTAAAACCTTGGTGAATTCTCTTATATTTGGTACATATTTCATTCCGTCTTCTCGAGCTGATGCAATTGCATTGGCAAAATTCCTAAAAAGATAATCTACAAAATATTCTGCATTTTTTCTTTCTTTTGGATTAAAACAAAATTCGAAAAGATAATCGTTGATAATACCTTTAATTGAATGCTTATCTTCCTTTCCAGCCGGATCATAATAGCCACATCCAACACCAAGATTTATCTCGTCATTAGCAAGTTGGTAAACAATCAAACTTCCAATGCGAGTTTTCATCTCGGTGACTTTTTTTTCGACATCAGATTTCTGTACGACACCCTCTGCGATTTTCTCTTCCAAATATTGATTGTACTTTCCAGTAAAGTTAGATACTTGGAGAGCTGCGATTTCATCAAAGATATTTTTCTTTGTATCAATATAGAGTTTCTTAAATATCACAAACACCCTCTGTGAAATTTCTCTCATTTCTTCTCGCACAATGTCTTGTGAATTTCCCTGTGTTGGTGCTTTTTCATCTGCATGTTTAGCGATTGCCCTTGATAGGTCGAAGATATCTCCGCCACGATCAGCACTACAAGATAACCGGAATATCATTAAATCGTGTAGTCCCAAAACCCCTCTATCTGCGCTAGAAAGTATATCCAAAACACTATCGCCAGCATGTCGCCCTTCTCCAAAAACCCATTCCGCTATCTCTTTAATATTCTCTTCAGTATTATGAGAATGCCCTCCTAGAGAATCAGCCCACCCAGCATCATTTAATAATCTCGTTAAGAAATAATCTAAATTATGCCGCAAACCAAGGCCAATATCTTGAAACTCAAGCAAAGAATATTCAGTAATACTCTTTAAAAGATACTTAATAATTGCAGTGGCTGGCGCCGATTTAAGTCCACGGGCATTGTTTACTAAAATTCGCCAGAGTCTTTCTCTGGACCCTTCGCCAAAGTTGTAATCAAATTTTGGATCTAAAAAGGCTGAGTCGACCGTGATTGATTCTCCGACGATCTTGTCTCTCCAGTTCACATAGAAACGATGTTGACCAATCTCTACTGGTTTCGATAGATTCACTATCAAATCTAGATATGTCTCAAGATTTCTACCATTAGTCCATCCACCGTTAAAGCAAGCTAACGAAGTGCGCACATCTTCTGGAACATTGTCAATTTCTGCGTAACTATTATTTTCAGGAAAACTGTCCCGAGAATTTTTTAATCTGACATCAACATTAAATACTTGATCCAAAAGAAAGCGTTGGTGGCTATCTTCTGGAAATTTTTTTATATAGTCTTGATAGTAAGTTGAATTTTTATATGCCGTTTCCCTCGCCCCCTGTTGTTTTTTGGGATATCCGTCATCATAAGGTACAACTAGAGAAAAGAAACCTCGGCCGCCTTTTGTTTCCGTATCGTAAATCTTCCTAAAAATACTTGGGTAATGAATATAGATAAGCAACAGGTTAACTAAATCTCTTTTATCAAAATCTGTATTTTGGAAATCTGTATTTTGAAGATCAAACATTACAACTGTATTAATCAATCTTTTAATTTTTCTTACATCCCCAATAAATGGCAGATATTTATGGTATGCGGATGATTCATAAATATCCAACAAGCCACCAATAGCCTGTCGCATTGGCAGTGGGTCAACAAGACTACTAGTAAGCACTTTTTCTAGATTATCTGACACATATTTCGCAAGATCTTTTCTATCCAAGTAAAGACTAATTTTAATGTTCACAAATTTCTCTAAAAACTCACTGATTTTTTCTGAGTCGTGGTTTTCAGCTTCTAGCACGCCAATATTTTCTGTGTCGTAGCAAATAACATATGATATGTTCGGAAATGCAAAACTTTTTCTGATTACAAATAATATATCTTTGATTTCAGCGAAGCTGATTCTATCAAGATCATCAATAACGACAATTACTTTTTTAGGAAATCTTTTTAGAATTGCACTTAGATCATCACATGCCTCGTCAGCTGTATAATTGACCGTAAAATTTGGTAAATTGATGCCAAATAATGAAAAGCGCTTTACCTCTCTTAAAAGACGAGCATACCTAGAAATTAGGGGTCTTATCTCCGGAATGAAGGCGTCCTTTTGAATAGCGTGAACTAGCCCGTCAATAAATACATCCAGAAGACTTGGTGTGCCTAAATATCGTAATGGACTAAACTTGTAAACCACTGTTTCATTTGGATGATTTTCTTTCCAATAGTCCCTACAAAAGTTAATAAAAGTCGATTTACCGATTCCCCAAGGTGCATCGATTCCAAATACAAAACTCTCGGGTGATCCACCATTGAAAACCTGTTCGGAAAATCTGTTAGCTTTTTCTGCAAAATTCAATAGATCATTTTCCCTGCCTTCTAGTTCAGCATCGACAACAAAAAAAGAATCTCTTTCTTTGTCCTTCCAAAGTAACTGTCTATACATAACTAGAATTCCTAAAATGAAAGGCCCAGAAATAATCGTTAAGATTTGTTTGATATCTAAAAATGAAACAATATTTGAATCCGAAGCAGACAAAAAACCTCCCCACGCAAGACTAAGCCAGATTCCAAAACAAAATGAAACCAGAACATCTACGCGCCAGCTTTTGACTATCTTTTTTAAGTCAGAAAAGAAACCTCGTGCTAGTAAATAAATTATTAGAAATAAAATGGCAGCAAAACAGAATGCTACTGCCTGGTATTCATAGTTACCAACGTAAATCCATTTATTTATTTTGCCAGAAACTGTTGATGAAAAACGCCAAATTTCTGCACTCAAGACGCCGATAAATGTTATTTTAATTAGTACCACTAGATTAGCCGTTATAATCTGAAAATCAGATAGTAATTCTTTGGATCTAGTAATATGTTTTTTTATTGAATAAAAGTCCATTGAACCTCAACAATAGCAAAAATTTACACCTCTTTAAAGACTACCTCTAATGTATTCGACCCCTATGGGTCGCCCCAGACCCTTAGGGGTCTGGGTCACAAAACTACCAGATTTATAGGGCGGAGGGTAGGAGATTTGAACTCCTGATGGGATTTCTCCCATACTGCCTTTCCAAGGCAGCGCACTAGACCGCTATGCGAACCCTCCTTATTTAATTTGTATTTCAACACTAGACCGCTGGGCAAACCTTCCAAACGAGTATTAGATTACCACAACAAAAATAATTTTCTCAAATTAATTATTCTGCAGCGCTGCAATCCTTTCTTCAATCGGTGGATGAGTTAAAAATAGTTTTGCCATCCAGCTGATTTTTTTGTTGTTTGGCCCAAACGGATTTGAAATATAGAGATGAGCTGTGGCAGTGTTTGGATGAAGCATCGGCGCGTCATAACTTTCTATTTTTTGGAGCGCTGAAATCAAGCCCTCAGGATACCGAGTCAGAAGAGCGCCGGAAGCGTCCGCCAAAAGCTCTCTTTTTCGAGAAATTGCAAGCTGGATTAACGTTGCAACAATCGGCGTAAGAATTGCAAAAATAATTCCTATCACGGCCAAAATTAATCCCCCTTCACCCTCATTGTTGTTTCTTCTACCGCCTCCAAGCCACATGCTGCGGATGAAAATATTTGAAAGAAGAGACACAAAACCAACAAGCACCACAACCATTGTCGAAATCAAAATGTCCCTGTTGCCAATGTGAGAAAGCTCGTGGGCAATTACACCTTCAAGCTCGCTTCTGTTCATCATTCCAAGCAAGCCCGAAGTGACTGCCACGCTTGCGTGAGTTTTGTTGCGGCCCGTGGCAAATGCGTTTGGCGAAGGATCTGCAATAATATAAAGCTTTGGCATCGGAAGACCAGCAGTGATGGAAAGATTTTCTACAACGTTGTAGAGATCGGTATATTCCTCTCTGCTTGCAGGCACGGCTTTGGAAACTTTGAGCGCGATTTTATCCGAAAACCAATAACTAAAAACATTCATTACAATACTAAAAATTATTGCTATGTAGAGAATCGCCGGACTGTCGTAGTAGTAGCTGAAAAATCCTCCGAGTGCCACTACCACAGCCAAGAAAAATCCCATCAGGACCCAAGTCTTTGCAACGTTTTCAGTTTGATGTGTGTAAAGTGTAGCCATTTTTATTTTTTATTTATTTCCGATTTTTTAAAATATTATCAACCATTTCAATTTCATGCCAGATACCATCAATCATTTTGTAATTCTTTGCTTCCTTCAGAGTCACCCAAGCTGTTTCAACTGATTCTTCTGTGTGTACAATTTCGCCTGTGGCAAACGGAGCAAAATAAGTTAATACAATCACAGGAATTCCATCTGGACGGATAAAAGCAACATCAAGCAAATATTCTGGCTTGCCTATTTCAATTCCAACTTCTTCCCGAACTTCCCTGCGCAAGCCTTCTTCAATTACGTTATACCATTGCTTGTGGTTAGGAGTCGTCGGGGGCAAGTGATCGTAATCATCCATACTCAAACCTCCGCCAGGAACATGCCAAAGTCCGGGAAAAACAGGAAGTTTGTCGCTTCTTTTGGCAAGCAGATATTTTCTTTCAAAATTATAAATAATTACACTTGGAACAACCCTATGAAGTTCTCTTGGAGAAACTGCCATAGTTTAGAATTTAACTTCAACAGGATTTTCGGCTGGACTCCCTTCCGGCAAATCAAATAGATCCATTTTTTTGAAGCCAAAAGAATTAGCAATTAAATTTGCCGGAAAAGATTCCACAGAAATATTCAAGTCCCGGACATTGGCGTTGTAAAACCTTCGTGCTGATTGGATTTTGTTCTCTGTGTCAGAAAGTTCACTCTGCAATTGAAGAAAGTTCTGGTTGGCTTTCAAATCTGGGTAAGCTTCGGCAATTGCAAATACGGACTTTAGCGCTCCAGCAAGATTGTTTTCTGCCGCTGCTTTGTCTGCCAAACTTCCTGCTCCCATTGCTGCAGAACGCGCAGTTGAAACTTTTTCAAAAGCTGTTGATTCGTGCGCGGCATAGCCTTTGACGGTATTTACAAGATTTGGAATCAAGTCGTAGCGTCTTTTGAGCTGTACTTCAATGTCAGCCCAAGCTTCTTTGGCGCGGTTGGTCAAAGTGACAAAATGATTAAAAATTCCGACAAGCCAAAGGATAAGAATAACTACAATTACAGCAAGAATAATGATTAGTGTCATATTTTATTTTGATTAGTTGTTAACACTAATATTATACCATAAATTTACAAGAAATGGTGCTTAAATCATCAGCTTTTGAAAAAGCGGAAAATTTAATTCCCTGTAGATGTTGCTGTTGAATCTGAGGAACTGCCGCTTGAAGAATTATCAGCTGAAGAATCAGAAGATGATGATCCTGGATTGTCAGATGAAATATTTGCTGAAGCAGTAGTAGAGCTTGATGTATCGGATGATGAAGAAGTGTCAGTCGATGTAGTAGTTGAAGAGGTTGGGTTATCTCCTGCTGTATCGCTTGTTGATGTTGCGGTAGAAGAAGCGTCTGAATCATTTGAACCAGAACCCGATGAAGAGCCTCCTCCTGAATTTGATGAGTTGTTTGACGAGTCGCTTGAATCATCCGCACAATCGCCCGGTTCGGTTTGTTGTACGCCGTTTTTAAAGTACACACAAATTGGCTGGCCAGTTGCCCTGTCATAAATCACAAATCCTGTTTGGTGAACGTCACTCGAATTTTTGATTACTAAATTGCTTACTGTTAGTTTTTCAATAATAACTTCTGCAAAGTTAACAACATTGTCTACAATTGTTGCCCCAAAACTTTGTAGCGAAGAAATAAGCGAATCACTTGAAGTATCGTCTGTTGAAGTTGAAACTCCCGCCAGTTGATTGAGTTCAAGCTCTAGGTTGGAAACTGCGGCAGAAGTTGAAGCCTGTTCTTGCG
The DNA here is from genome assembly GCA_963766885.1 of uncultured bacterium. GTDB lineage: Bacteria > Patescibacteriota > Minisyncoccia > Phycocordibacterales > CAIRYW01 > CAIRYW01. The sequence continues at coordinate 251,118 of CAVYBO010000002.1, forward strand.
ACAGAGCCTGCACTCCGACAAGAGCGATATTTCCTAATTCAAAATCAGGGATAGTAGTGGTAGAGCCTCCCAAACCTCCAAAGGCGGCGTAAAAGTCTTGGGCAACAGGACCAATGTATGGTATCCCCGGAGCAGCTATGTAGTTCCACTCTGTAATAGGCAGATTATTGATTGAGGTAAGGATAGACTGATTATTTATGGATGTGAAATTATCCTTTAGATTTCTGTCTGAAACAACTCCTTCCACACCCGTAGGGGAAATGCAGGCTCCGTCTGAGAAGTTAACACTTCCGTCTCCATTCACTCTCATGTACGCGGTGCAATACCCAACCATCGTTGAACTTGCTGTTGAGTTAGAAAGGCAATCTCCAAAAGCGGAAGCGTAACAAGCCGATGAGGTGTTCTTGTATCCAAAAGCTGAAGAATATCTTGCGGAAGCGGTGTTGTCCGCACCCACTGCATTTGAGTAGTGGTAGCCCGAAGCGGTGTTACAGAATCCTGCTGCAAGCGTATAAAATCCAGAAGCAGTATTGCAAAAACCGAATGAGCTTGCTATATATCCAGGATCACTGTTGTGATAACCGACGGCTGTATCGTAATTTCTGCCCTGCGTCATTGTATTGCAGTTTCCTATGAGAGTTGCCATGTATCCTGATACGGTATTGGAGTTTCCTATCGCTATCGCATCTCCTCCGTAGCAAGCGGTGTTGTTTGACCCGACAGTGAGATCATTTGCTGCGGTAGAGCAATTGCAAAGGCCGAAAGCAGAGGCGCAATTTGCACTTATAATATTGGAAACACCAAAAGCTGAAGCTTTGGAAACTGCACATATGAGATTGTATGCTCCAGAGGCAGTTGAAGCATTGGAACTGGTACACACCACATTTTGGTATCCAAAAGTAAAATCACGAAGTCCCGCCGATGTACTCTGGAAGCCAAAGGCAGATGAATAATTTCCGGAAGCAGTGTTATTGTAGCCTAAAGTGCTGGAATCGGTACCGCAAGCTGTGTTATTGATACCAAAAGCTGATGAATAATTTCCGGAAGCAGTGTTGCCTTGTCCAATATTTATTCCACCGCTTGAATTGCATGCAAAAATATTCCCGCAGACAGAGAGGGCTTGGGACGGGTTGTCGGTGCCGATGCCGACCTTGCCGTCTCCTCGAATAAGCATCAAGTCAGTCTGGCTTCCGGGAGTTCCGGCGGAAAAAATATCTCCGTGAGCAGTGTCGGCTGTGTCTACGTTATATCTGATGTATCCCTTTGTTGATCCAACGCTGTCAAAACCTATTTTATAAGAAGTATTGCCGGAATAGAATGAGACTCCGGGAGAAGTGGAGCTGAAAGTTCCGGAAGTGCCTACATTGATAAATCGGGTTGGGCTAAAATCTCCGGATGTATTGAATGTTCCGAGTATAGATCCACCGCCCTCGTCCGCATTATTAATGATTCGGAGCAATCCGCTGCAGGCGTCTATGCCAAAATTCTGATTATTGCCGTATGCAAACTTCATGTGCGGAGAATTTACGGTGCCGTTGTCAAATAAAATACTTCCCTTGCCCGAAGCGGCAGTAGTGTATGTCCAGCCTCCGCCTCCGACTATTATCTGACCATTGCCTTTGGAATTTATCGGCAAGTCGGCATTGGCTGTGGAAGCCAAGGTGCAAATTCCTTGCGTACCTATATTGCCATAGACATCTAAAGGATCAATAGGTGTGGTGGTTCCAATTCCCAATCTGTTATGCGCATTGTCCCAAAAAAGTTGAGAATTGTTTTGTGAAAGCAATCCGGAAGCGCCAGCAAATGGAATCGAGCCTTGTGTCAAAAATGAAAATGTTGGAGCGTTTGTGACCGTAAGATTTCCCAATGTTCCTAATGAGGTTAATGATGAAGAAAGGATATTTGATGCAAGGGTTGTGCCGGTGAGAGTTCCTGCTGGAGCCACTACTGCAGATGTTCCTGCAGCTGTGATTAGACCTTTGCCGTTTACAGTGAAAGTCGGTATAGTTGTCGATGAACCAAAGCTTCCTGTGTTTGAGTTGACGGTTGCAAGAGTTGTTCCGATTGATGTTGTTCCACTTCCTGAAATATCTCCTGAAAGAGTAATGTTTTGGTTGTCTGTGAGATAGGTGTTGCTGTCCACACTGCCGTCTGCTTTGAGAAATTGGGAAGATGTGCCGCCTGATGTGGTAAAGGAGTTTGCTATCAAATTTCCACTCGCGTCTATTGTTGCGTTTCCGTTTGCAAATGAAGCAGAGCCATCGTTATTTATCCACGCTTCACTTCCGTTAGTATTTCCCAGAGTGATGCTTCCATTTTTAAAAGAGCCTGAACCCACTGATTGAATAGTGGAATAGCCGTCCCAAGCCTGCCTGGGATTAGGTACCGTCAAACCATCATCGGCTAAAAATATTGTTGGGGTCAGCACGCCCATTGGAATAATGCTGACTCCCGGCTGATGTGTAATGATTGTCGGATAACAAGTTCCTATGTATCCGGCAGTAACAAATTGAAAACCATTGCTGCCGTCTGCCGCTTCAAAAGAAGCTAGCGCCTGATTGCTTGGACCTCCCGAGCCAGTAACAACCAGACCATTCGGGTCTGCTCCCACACCGCCCGGAGGAGTTAATCCTAAAGTGGTTTGACCCGCAAAAGCGGCATTTCCACAGGCATCTATTGTTGCATTTCCGTTTGCAAATGAAGCCGAGCCATCTGCATTTATGTACGCATTATTGAGATCAAGAAGATGTGTTGGATTTGTGGTTCCGATACCCACATTTCCAGTTGTATTGTTGTAAATATCATTGCCTGACTGTGTCCATGGAGAGTTCAGAGTATTTCCGCACCAGCTCAATCCTGTACCTGCAGTAATTTGCGTTGAAGGATTTTCATAAAAGTTTTCCCAGTTTGTCGTTGAGGCCGTCAGCGGAATATTGTATCCAGCTGCAGTTGAAAAAATTCCCGTGGTGTTATCGTAAGCAATCGGACCGGAAGTAGAAAATACCCCTCTTGTTGTAGATGTGGAGAAAGCTGCAGCTGCAAGACCAGTAAGATGAGATGCGTCTCCATAAAAAGCAGGGGCGCAGATATTTCCAGCAAAAGTAGAAGTACCTGTGCCAGAAGCGGTGATATCTCCAGAAAAATCTCCGTTTTGGAGAGTGGAAATATCATTTGAGTTTTGTGTAATTGAATCAGTAACTCCTGAAATGTTAGGTCCTGCTCCTCCGCCTCCTCCAAAAACATTTGTGTAGTTATTAACTACGGGCTGTATGCTTGCAATTTGATTTTTAAGAGAATTATATAGAGCAAGCAGGGTTTGATAGCCTGAATGGTTTGACGATGAAGAATTTGGTTGTGTTTGTTGGACAGAAACATTTGATACAGCTGTTTCAAGCTGGCTCTGCGATTCAGATTGCGGGGAATTATTATTGGTTGGATTTCTGCGAGTAACAACTGGAGCAGCAGTTTCTGGAATATTTGGAGCATAAAAAACATTGTAGATTGCATTTGTCAGCGGATCTGTTATCGGTTTAAGAGCACTGTTGAACGCATCGCCAACATTTGCAGTAGACGGCACTGATGAAATTACGCTCGGTGTTTGATCAATTATTTGATTTCCAGTATTTTTATAAACTTTTGCTGTTCTGCCAACTTCATTTATCACACCATTACCTAAATTTGAATACATCCCAACCGCCTGTGAAAGAAGAGGCTTATAAAACGAAGCAATGCCTGATACCAAGCCAGAGTTGGAAGTTGTATTGATATCCTGAGCGTAAGCTCTGTCAGAGAAGGTTAGAAGACCTATCAATTGTCCAGTGGTTAGAGGAGATTCTTTGCTGGTTGGAGTTAGAGAGTTTTTGTCTCCTTCTTTGGCAGGAACTAGTGGGAAATCTGTCAGTAATGCTATGTTTTGGTCCTTTCTTTCAAACAAATAGTAGAGATATTCCTTGGAGAGTGGGATAGCTACACCTTTGATGACAAGAGAGATGATTATTGCACCAAAAGAGAGCTTCAGAATCTTAGATTTAAGGATTTTGATCATAATATACAAAGGAATTATAGCATTCCTTTGGGGTGTTTAAGAGGAAAATCTGTGGATAAACTTTTTGAACTCTAGTAATCCATTCCGCCGGGCATTTGGTGCATATGACCAGTCTCTTTTTTTTCTTCCGGTTCATCGGTAATTGCCGCTTCTGTCGTCAAAAGTATTGCAGCCGCAGAACAAGAATTCTCAACAGCGCTTCTTGTCACTTTTACCGGATCAATAATTCCCTCTTTGATCATATCTTCCACAGGAACGTCTTTTAGAAAATCAAATCCAGCAGTTTCTTTTTGAGATTTTTTGATTGAATCAATTATCACAGACACATCATCCTTGCCGGAATTTTCTGCAATCTGGCGAATCGGAGACTCAAGCGAGCGAAGCACCACACCGTATCCAACCTCTTCTTCTTTGTTTGCAAATACCTGCTTTTTGTCAGCAAGCTTTTTGGAAACGCGAAGCAGCGCCGAACCTCCGCCTGAAACAATCCCTTCTTCGATTGCGGCTTTGGTTGCTTTTACAGCGTCTTCAATTTTCATTTTCAAATATTTCATTTCAGTTTCTGTCGCTGCGCCGACACGAATTACAGCCACGCCGCCGGAAAGCTTTGCAATTCTTTTTTCAATTGATTCTTTTTCGTATTTTGAATCAGTTGATTCTACCAGCGATTTGAGGATTGAAATTCTTTTTTCTATTTCGGACTTCTTGCCTTTCCCGCCAACAATTGTTGTATTATCCTTGTCTGCAATCACACGCGAAGCTTTGCCCAAAACATTAGTTTCAACTTTTTCAAAATTCATTCCAAGTTCATCTGAAACAACCTGTGCGCCAACAGTGACAGCAATATCGGCAAGCATTTCTTTTTTCTTATCTCCATAACCAGGCGCTTTGACCGCAAGCACGTTGAATGTGCCGCGAAGTTTGTTGACTACGAAAGTTGTTAGCGCTTCGCCATCAACGTCTTCGGCAATTATGACCAGATCTTTTTTTCCGCTTGCTGCGATTTTTTCAAGTAATGGCAGAATCTCTTTGACTGATGAAATTTTCTTGTCGGTAATCAGAATCGGCGCGTCTTTGTATTCCGCTTCCATTCGCTCTGTGTTTGTAACCATGTATGCAGAAACATATCCTTTATCAAACTGCATTCCTTCAACAACTTCTGAATCAACTCCCGTGGACTGTGATTCTTCCACTGTAACAACTCCGTCTTTGCCGACTTTTTCAATTGTGTTTGCAATTATTTTGCCAATTTCAGGAGATTCGGAGGAAATTGTAGCCACCTGCCTGTATTCTTCTTTGGTTTTAACCGGTTTTGCCATTTTCTGCAGCTCCAAAACCACGTCCTTACTTGCCTTTTCAATTCCCTGCTTTAGGCCCATTGGATTAAGACCCATGGTGCTGTGCTTGAAGCCCTCAGCAATAATAGCCTGCATCAAAACAGTAGCTGTGGTTGTGCCGTCGCCTGCTTTGTCGTCTGTTTTGGAGGCAACTTCTTTGATTATTTCCGCGCCCATATTTTCAAACTTGTTTGCCAGAGTAATTTCTTTGGCGATAGAAACGCCGTCGTTGGTGATTGTCGGCGCGCCGTAGCCTTTGTCCAAGACCACGTTTCTGCCGCGCGGCCCCATTGTGATTTTGACCGCATCGGCAACCTTATCAACCCCTCTTTTTAAAAGTTTTCTTGCTTCTTCGTTATAAATTATTTGTTTTGCCATTCTGAAAGTTATTTAATTACTGCTAATATATTTGACTCGCTTAAAATATAATATTCAACATCATCAATTTTCACTTCGTCAAATCCGTATTTCGAAAACACGATTTTATCTCCGACTTTTACGGACATTGGAATTCTTTTGCCGTCTTCAAACTTTCCTGGACCAACCGCGACCACAGTTCCTTGTTCGGGTTTTTCTTTGGATACAGAATCGGGAATGATAATTCCTGACAAAGACTTCTTCTCAAACTCCTCTGCCGAAGCAGGCTTGATAATTACCCTGTCTACCAAAGGCTCGATGTTTAATTTCTCTTTTATTTTTGTGGATTTTTCTGATTTTTTTGCCATTTTTTTCAAAACTTAATTCTAATAAATAATTGCGTCTGTGCATTATAAGTAAAGACTGGGCTTGATTTCAAGTATAGGCCTGTGCTATGCTAACGAAGTCATTATTCTCCTTGATTGCCACTTTTAAGAGTAGCGCAATTAGCGAGGAGCTTAAACCCAAATAAAAATATGCAAAATTTAATTCCTTATGTTCAGATTGTATTATCAATAATACTAATTACTCTGATCCTTCTTCAAAACAGCGACGCCAGCGCTGGGGGAGCTTTTGGCCAGTCTGACAACTGGAACGCAGGATTCCACACCAGAAGAGGAAGCGAGAAAACAATTTTTATCGCAACAATTGTCATTGCTGTAATTTTTGTAATCCTAGCCATAATGGCGCTTGTTCAATAATCAATTGAGCTAAATTAAAAATAAATCCTAACTAGAAAAATTGAAAGAAAATATTGTCCGTTTTTTTATAAAATCGGCTGACAAAATACATTCAGCCTTCAAAAAAATGGGTCTTTTTGAAAAGACTGTCTTTGTGTTTTTGTCTGCGATCTGCATCATTGCGCTTGGCTTGGTTATGCAAAAAATAAGCGACAAGTTTTCTGTGAATGTTCCGGCAAATGGCGGCACGCTAGTAGAAGGAATCGTCGGCTATCCAAGATATATCAATCCGACTCTTTATGTAACTGACGCTGGGAAAGATTTGACCGGCTTGATTTACTCAGGACTCCTTAAGGCTAATCCCGGCGGCACATTATCTGGAGACTTGGCCAAAAGCTGGTACGTATCACCTGACGGCTTAACCTATACAGTGTACATAAAGGATAATGCGTATTTTCAAGACGGTACCCCTGTCACCGCAAGTGATATTGAATTTACAATTGAAAAAATTTTGGATCCAGAACTAAAAAGCCCTGAGGAAGCAAACTGGGTAGGAGTTTCTGTAAAGCTTGTAAACAGCAAGGAAGTTCAATTTGTCCTTAAAAAACCATATACGCCTTTTATTCAAAACCTCACTATTGGCATTCTTCCAATGCATATATGGAAAGATGTTGATTCCGAAGCCTTTCCATTCAGTAAATATAATTTCCAGCCGATTGGTTCTGGACCATACGAAATAAAGGATATAAAGACCGATTCAAACGGTCTCCCGGTTTATTACAGGCTTGTGCCTTTTGATAAATACGTTTCAAGAAAACCCCTTATCTCAAATATTTATATAAAGTTTTATGATAATGAAACAGATTTGATCAAAGCATATCAAAATGGCGATATTACAAGCGCAGCGTCAATTAGCCCTGATGACGCAAAAATACTTTCTCAAAACAACGCCAGAATCTTAACAACTCCCCTTCCCAGAGTTTTTGCTCTGTTTTTCAATCAAAACCAAAATGCTGTTTTGGCTGACAAAACCGTAAGACAGGCTCTTAACACTGCTATAGACAAGGAAGAAATTATTAAGGATGTTTTAAACGGCTATGGGGCTCCGATTGACGGCCCGCTTCCTTTCTTTGCGCCGAATGGAGAGCCTGATATAAGCGGAAAAGAAACTCCAGAGCAAGATATCAATGAAGCAAAAGCAATGCTTGAAAAAGAGGGTTGGATACTTGATTCAAACGGAGTTTATGAATTAAAAAATAAAAAAACAACCACCCCCCTATCATTTACCATAACAACGTCAGATGTGCCGGAACTTCAGGAAGTGGCAACCAAACTTCAAGAAACTTGGCAAAAAATGGGGGCAAAAGTTGATGTGCAAATTTATAAGCAATCAGACCTCGAAGAAAATGTCATTGCGCCAAGAAAATACGATGCGCTGCTTTTTGGAGAAGCAGTAGACCGCGGAGAAGATCTTTACGCTTTTTGGGATTCTTCCGAAAGAAACTACCCCGGCCTTAATGTTGCAATGTATGCAAATTCAGACGTGGATAAGCTTTTAGAGGAAGCCTTAACCGCACCGAAAGCAAACCAGGAGTCGCTTTATCAAGAAATTGATAGTGAAATTGAAGCTGACGTTCCAGCTGTGTTTATTTACTCGCCTGATTTTATTTACGTAGTGCCCCAAAATCTTCAGGGCATCGATCTTCAAGGTATAGCAGAACCGTCTGAGAGATTTCTTTCGATCGACAGTTGGTATCTTGAAACCGACAAAATCTGGAAAATATTTGCAAGCAAAAAATAATATATTATTAAAATTAAAAACTAATTAACAATGGACAGAGACAAGAAAAAAAGAATACTCGGAACAAGAGTAATCCGAAAAGAGACAAGCGGTCAGGAAAATTTTCCTGCAAATAGCGGGCAAAATAATGACGGCCAAAAGAAGCAGAGATCGGCTCCGTTTTCTGCTGAATTTATACAACAGTCAACAAATAGAGAAAAGTCAAAGTCGATTAACAAACCGATACAAACACCTGAAAAGCATTCCCCAATTATTCATGCAGTAAAAACAGCCAAAGAAAATCACTACAATCATAATCAGGGTGGCCATCATCAAAGAAATTCTGAAGAAAGAAAAGATCCGCACCACAAACCCATTCCTCCCGCTGGAGAAAATATAAGAATTATTCCTTTGGGCGGAGTTGAAGAAGTTGGCCGAAATATGACAGCTATTGAGTACAAAGACGACATCATCGTCATTGACGCCGGGCTTGCTTTTGCAGACGAAGACACTCCGGGAATTGACTACATTCTTCCAAACACCAAATATCTTGAGGAGAGAAAAGATAAAATACGCGCACTTATTGTAACTCACGGACATCTTGACCATATAGGAGGTATTCCTTACATCATGGGACGAATCGGCAATCCTCCGCTTTATACCAGAAACCTGACCGCTCTTATGATCAAAAAACGCCAGAGCGAATTCCCAACTAACCCAGAAATAAATTTCAAAATTATAGAAAAAGATGAAGAACTCACAATTGGCAACCTGAAAGTTAAATTCTTTAGCGTCACCCACTCAATTCCTGACACAGCGGGAATCTGCATTCGAACTCCTTGGGGAAATATAATTACTCCTGGCGACTTCAAACTTGCACACGAAAATGAAATTCCAGAAGAGGATGAAGAAAAAACTTACACCGAGCTTTCTAAAGAAAAAACAATGCTTCTGATTTTGGAATCTACCAACATTGAAAATCCTGGATTTTCAACTCCGGAAAAATACGTTCACCGCGACTTGGCAGATATTGTCAAAAATACAAAAGGCAGATTAATCATCGCCATGTTTTCCTCCCACATTTCAAGAATCGTCAAAGTTATTGAAGCAGTGGAACAGGCCAATAAAAAAATAGTCATCGAGGGCCGCAGTATGAAAAACAATATCGAAATATGCAAAGAAGCTGGAATATATGCTCCCAAAAAAGATACGATTATTCCCGCTTCTGAAATTCACAATTATCCTCCTGACAGAATAGTAATACTTGCTACTGGCGGACAAGGAGAAGAATTTTCAGCTCTTTCCAGAATGACAGCCAAGAATTACAAAAATGTTCAATTAACCAAAAACGACACCGTTGTGCTTTCAGCTTCAATTATCCCAGGCAACGAAAAAGCTGTCCAAAAACTGAAAGACAATATTTCCCGCCACGGCATCAAAATCCTCCATTACAGAACTTCCGAAGTTTTTCTTCACTCAACAGGCCACGGCAACCGCGGAGAAATTGAATGGCTTCACAAGAAACTGAAGCCGAAATTCTTCATTCCAATCCACGGCAATCATTATATGCTCCGCCTTCACGAAGAACTTGCCAGATCTTTGGGGATGCCCGAAGAAAACATAGCTGTGCCAGACAACGGTAGCATTATAGAAATTGAAAATGGTGAAAAGCTTGTTGTTCGAAAAGAAAAAGCTCCGTCGGGACCAGTAATGGTGGATGGATTTGCAATTGGCGATACTCAAGAAGTTGTCTTACGCGACCGCCAACTTCTTTCGGAAGACGGAATGTTTGTGATTATTGCAAGCGTCAATTCTCAAACTGGAAAACTGAAAAAATCTCCGGATATAATTTCCAGAGGATTTGTGTATCTACGAGAAAACCAGGAACTCCTGCGTCAAGCGCGCCACATCATCAAAAAAACCATTGAGGACAACACTGCCGGAATGCATCCTATCAACTTTGATTTCATCAAAGACGTCTTAACTGACAACGTCAGCCGATTTCTATTCCAAAAAACCAACAAGCGCCCGATCGTCATTCCTGTGATTTTAGGAGTGTAACCTTCTCAATCTTAACCAAACAAAAAACACCTCAAACGAGGTGTTTTTTGTTTAAAAAATTTTATTTATTTTACAAATTATGCTTCTTGGCGATGATTGTCCAGTGTTTTTTGATATCTTTGGACAAAGCCTCTATTTCTTTTGTGCTTAGCTTCATTTTCTTGTGATATTTTTTCATCACTCCGTCAACAATCTTCATGTACTTTTCTTTATCTATATGCTTCAGGTTCTCAATCTGTTCAAGCACTTCGCCTTTGGCCTTAAGCGCAAAGCCTTTGATCTGTTTCTTGGCGTGCTTTCCTTCATCTGTTCCATAAATAAACAGCGCTCCGGCAACTGCCGCCACAGCAGCGGCAGCGATACCGGCTTTTAGTGCTCCGTGACCATTTTCTACTTTTTTGTGATTATGATTGTTATTCATCTTGGTTCCTTTTTTTATTTTTATATCTTCTAATAATTCTTTCCGGAATCAAGGAGAGTAGAGCCGACATTTTGCCCGCCTTTGATTTTATTTCCCGCCTCATCACTCGCGCATCATCAATAATTTCACTTCCCTCTTCTTTGATTTTTTTGGAAAGGGCGGTGACGTTCTTCATGATAATTATCAAGTACATTAAAATCACAGCAAAAAGAATTGTCAGAAAAACTACCGCAATGGAAGTGATGACAAAAAATATATCTGATTTAAGCAATGAGTCCATGAGATTATTATATATCAGATTTCAATTTTAATTAACTTATGGGAGAAACTTCCAAATTTTCCGGAGAAACGGCGTATCCAATCACTACCAGGATAACTCCTAATACAAGATCAAGAAAATTATCTGCGCTGTTAAGAGTTGTCAGGCCAAACAACACTCCCCCAGTAGGCACAAAAATAAAACCCAGTATAGTAAGAATCAGAGAAATAATGCCGACAACCTTTAAGGAAGTTGCGGATGCATCTGGCTTAAGCAGACCAACCGCTAGGAGAATTAAGCCGACGATAATAGTGAACAAATTTCCTGGCAAGTCAGAGACAAAGAAAGAGTTCAATCCAATAATCGGGTTCGGCACGAACCCCAAAATTCCTACGACTACAAATACGATTCCCGATATTATTGCCCATTTTTTAGCCATATTTTTATATTTTATCTAATAATAAGAAACGTTTATGACATTATATCATTACGAATAAAATGCATCAGGAGATCTCTTTTTTGAACCCCTCAACCATTTTTACCTCATTTGGTTCAGCGCCGTTCGCAAGTGCAGTATAAAAGGCCGCCCAATCAGCAATCAAAAGTGCTGAAAATACTTTTTGAAGATCGCTTTGCCCTTCCAAAGCCAATTCCAAACATTCAAGACCTTTGTCTTGATAAATTTTCTTTGCAACTTGCATTCTTCTTGCAATTTTTGGATTATCCTTGCTGTCAAAAATAAAAATCGGTACAAATTTGCTGGCAAAAGCTTTTGTCTTGTTGTTTAGATCAAATCCAGTTAGTTCGTTGTGATTCATTTCAGGGAAAACATTATAAAATGCTGGAATTTTTCCCGTTTCGTTGAATTTTATTTTCCAGTTGTAGGCAATAGAAAGATTTTTGGTTGATGTATAAATTATCGGCGTTTTTCCAGAAATCTTTTCTGTAAGTTCTTTGCCTTTTTGTTCAAAATTTTCTGGATTTAATTTTCCCTTGATATTTTCAATTTCTTTAATAATTTTTTTATCATCAAGCAAGTAAGCCAAAGCTACAAAAGAAAATCCGAGTGCGGATCGCGGCTGGATTCCAGTGTTTGGCATTTCAATAAACGGCAAGTTTTTTTCTCTGGCGATTTCCAAAAGCTTTCCTCCCGTTGTCAGCACCACAACATTCAAATTTTTCTGAAGCGTTTCCTCAAGGGCACTTATTGTTTCTTCAGTATTTCCAGAATATGAGCTGGCGATTATCAAAGAATCTTGAAAAAACTCAAAGCTTCTTTTTGGCAAACCGTAGTCGCTATGGGTATAAAGTTCAAACTCCGAATCAACTGTATTAAAAATTCCTGCCGCTAAATGCGATCCACCCATTCCGCACAACACTACCCTTCTGAAGGGTTTTAAATTTCCTTTGTTTTTGATTTCTGGAACATAATCAAACTGCTTTCCAAAATCTCTTATCGCTTTTTCCATCTCGTTCATAAAATAAATTATTAGCTTAATAATAAGGCTCTTACGGGTGCCGCTTCAACTCCCAAAATCTTGAGCGGCGCGCAAATCAAAAAATATTCTCCCTCGGAAACACCTTTGAGATTTATAGATTCAATAATCGGAATATTCTTAGAGAGCAGCGCCGTATGCGGTCGATTGTCTTTGCTACCTCTTTGCTTGATAGACATTGCATCAATTCCAAAACAACTTATCTCTAAATCTGCCAAATATTCCGCAGCATCGCCATCTAAGTATACGTAATCCGGATAAAATTGCTCCAATCCTCTTGCTGAATTTTTGGTCTTAACCAAAATTCTCTCACCTGCTTTTACATTTTTGTTTTTTAAATCATCTGTTTTGATTGAGTCAGAAATATCAGAAAAATCCAAAACTCTGCAGATACCGACGGTTTTGGAAAGTGGAATTTCTTGCATAAGCGCGCCGTCCTCAAGGCAATGTGCCGGCGCGTCCATATGCGTTCCAGAGTGCATTCCAAGTGTTATTCTTGAAAGCATCTTGCCATCTTTTACCACGTTATTAACCTTCTCAATTTCTACCCCAGGGTCACCCGGATAAACCGCTCTCCCCGCAAAAAGCGGTATTGATATGTCCGTGATCTTTTTGTAATCCATATTTTAATTTTAACACAATGTAACAATTTTCTTTTGACAAAAGTTACATTAAAAGTAGACTGTTATTTATGTTGAACCTTGAACTGCCAATTGGCCTACCGATTCTCACGAAATCTGACTTCATGCATACGCAACAAGAAGGACAGCTCATCGTTGTCGAACACGCCCTTCATCCCCCTCGTCTCTTTGTTGACTTTGAGACCTTTGGTCCGAGTGACTTTCCGTCACTTCTGGATCTGCGGGAACATTTACTCGGAGAGAAGAAGGAATTGGTTAACTACGGCCTAATTCGGGCCAGAGAAACCTATTCCTCAACCCTTCACGAGAAGTGTGGAGCAGATGAGATCGTGACTCTGGGAACAATCATCCGGAACACCCACAACGGAGATCTGTTCTTTGGATACCTCGGCTGGATCGACGAGAATCATCGGCCCGAAGGAGGTATGGAATCGATTCGTCGCTTTTACAGCGACTTGATCAACGCAAGATCAATGCCTGCCAGACGTTTTTCTGTGGCGATCACTCTGTAACAACCTGCCAGGAACTTTCCTGGCAATTTTTATTTCTCCTTCACTTCATGACCGCCAAACATTGTGCGCATTGTGGAAAGAATTTTTCCAGCAAAGCTTGGGTTACCTTTTGAAAGTTTGCGGAATTCCAATGAGTCTTCAATAACTTTTACAGATACACCAAGTTCTTTGGCAGTATTTACAGTCCACTCGCCTTCGCCGCTATGTGCAACCTCTCCGGAAATTCCGTCTAAATTTTCTCCAAATTTTTCAAAACCTTCTTCAAGCCAGCCAACCAGTCTTGATTCAAGAACACTTCTATTTTGATACAAACTTGCAACTTTTTTTAGATTCAAATCAAAGTCTGAAACTTTCACCACCTCAAAACCTTCGGCAATCGCCTGCATCATTCCGTATTCAATGCCGTTGTGAACCATTTTCACAAAATGCCCTGCGCCATGCTTTCCAAAATATTCAAACGCCCAAGAATTCTCGCTGCGCGCTGCGGCTTTTTGGAAAATTTCCTTGCACTTTTCAAAAATCCGCTTTTCTCCGCCAACCATTATGCACGCCCCGTTTCGAGCGCCAGCAGGCCCTCCTGAAACACCGGCATCCAAAAATTCTATTCCCTTACTCTCAGCATCTTTGGCTCTCTGAATTGTATCCTTAAAATATGAATTTCCGCCTTCGATTATTATGTCTCCTTTATTTAAATTTTTATAAAGTTCATCCAAAACTTCATCAACCCCTTGATGGCTGACCATAATCCAGACAATTTTTTTCTCTGGCAGCGCTTCAGACATTTCCTGAATTGAATTAAACACTTCAAGCCCGGCTTCTCTGGCTTTTTGCCTTCCATCAATGCTTCTGTTAAATCCCGCGATTTCAATTCCTTGCTCCTTAAGCCTGAGCGCCTGATTTAATCCCATTTTTCCAAATCCTATGTACCCAATTTTCATATTTTTTATTTTAATTATTTGCTATTGAGAAATTTCTGAAGGATTAATACCTTTTTCATAAATTTGAAGATGTTCTTTTTTCATATGCCCTTCAATTGAATCCACAATTCTCCAGGCTTCCTTGGTTTCACCTGTTGATACAAAAAGAGTTTGATCTCCCTTAAGGCCGTCTGATAGTAATTTTTCATAGGGATAAATAAAAGGTGAGATTCCGCCTTCTTTGTAAGAGAAAGTCAAAAACTGCTTTTCCAAAGCCAAGGATTCAAAACCCGGCTTCTTGGCAAAAAACTCTATCTCAATTTTCTCTGAAGGTTGGATCTGGAAAATAAGCTTGTTTGGAGCGCCAATAAAAAGTTCGTCTCCGGATTTTTCAGCATAGGTGATTTCAATGAACGCATCTGTTTTCGAAAATGCTTTACCGTGTTCAATTTCAAAACTCACCCCTCTCCATCTTTCGTTTTCAATTGTAAGTTCTGCCTTGAAATAAGTTTCTGTTTCTGAATTTTCTCCAACACCACCCTCCGCTTTGTATCCTTTGTACTGTCCTCTGACTACGTGCCCTTTGGATTTAACCGATGCTAGGATTTTTTCTCTTTCCTTGCGTATGGCGTTGCCAGAAAGACTTGCTGGCATATCCATGGCAACCAAAGAAAGCAGAGATAGCAAATGGTTTTGGCCCACGTCTTTGAGCGCGCCAATCTTGTCATAAAAAGCTCCGCGCTCTGTTACTCTGTGTTCTTCAAAAATTTTGATAGCAACAGATTTGATGTGCTTTTTACTCCAAAGAGCCTCAAACAAAGAATTAGCAAACCTAAAAAACAAAATATTCTGCATTGTCTCCTTAGCCAAGTAGTGATCAACCCTGAATATCTGGTCCTCAGAAAATAATTTTCCCAAAAGGTTGTCCAGAGATTCAGCTTTTTCTGCATTCTCTCCAAAAGGCTTCTCGACAAAAATTTTTATCCACCCATCATCTTTGCCAAACTGCGGCGCGCAGGGCACTGTCAGTCCCGAACGAGCAATCATCCTAAAGAGCTCTTCATAAAGCTCTGGAAACACGGCCAGATAAAAAAGTTTATTCGAACACTTGTTTATTTTCTCATCACGGGCAACGAATATTTTGCCGATTTCATTAAAAGTTTCCTGGTCTTTGATATCACCAGAAAGATAAAATATTTTAGAGAAAAATTTTTCTTCTCTTTCTGTAAGGGAATCCTTATTTAAAATTTCTTTTATTTTTTGTCTGAATTCTTGATCGGACAACGGCTTTCGGGAAATTCCTATGATTTCCGTGTCTTCGGGCAGAATTTTTCTATCGTAAATATCAAAAAAAACCTTGGCTAGTTTTTTCCTAAACAAGTCTCCTGTGGCTCCAAAAATCACTACTGTAAGCGGATTCATACAAGAATTATACGGGATTTACAGAAAAAAGGTTACTCGTGCTAAGGAGTCTTTTTATTCACTGCTATCTTGGCATCTATGGCTTTCCTAAAAAGTTCCTCGTATTTTTTGGCAGAATGTTCCCAAGAAAAATCTTTTTTCATTCCGTTAATTTGAAGCTTTTTCCAAATATTTTTGTTTTGAAAGTCTTCGTATGCCCTAACCACAGCAATGGTCATTGCAAAGGAGTCAAATTTTTCAAACAAGAACCCATTGCTCTTTTCGTTCTCTGGAGAATAATCATAAACGGTATCCGAAAGGCCGCCGGTTTTTCTGGCAATAGGCACTGCCCCAAAATGCATTGCTTCCATTTGCGTAAGGCCGGAGGGCTCAAACTTCGAAGGAACCAAAACAGCATCCGCTCCGGAAAAAATAGTATGCGGCAAGATTGGGTCAAATTTCAAATGGACTGAAACCTGTTTTGGAAATTCTTTCTGAAGCTCTTGAAGAAAAATCATATACTCGCGGCTTCCCTCACCCACAACAATAAGCTGCATATTCAGCTCACGAAGAAGCGAAGCCATCGACTCCTGAAGCAAACTAAATCCCTTTTGCGAGCTGAGGCGCGCCGCTATTCCTATAACAAACGCCTCTTTATTAATCGGCAGACCAAAGCGATCCTGAAGAAAAGCCTTGTTTTTTACTCTATTCTCCTGATTATCCAAAGAATAGTGATTTTCTACAAGATTGCTTCCTTCCGAATCCCACAATTCATAATCAATTCCGTTTAAAATTCCGGAAACAACGGCCCGGCGCTCTTTGAGCAGGTCCTGAAGTCCTTCTCCGTATTCTTCAGTCATGATTTCTCTGGCATAGCTTGGAGAAACAGTGTTTATATAATCTGAATAAATTATTCCTCTTCTCATGCCGTTAAGCTTTAGGAGACGCGGGTCTTCAAAAGCCGGTACTGCTGAATGGCCATCGTCAAAATCGAGCTCTTGGGTAAAGCGATGGTCAAAATTTCCTTGATAAGAAAGATTATGGATGGAAAAAACCGTGGCAGTTCTTGAAAACTTGAGCTGATTTTTATATACGGTTTTTAAATAGTTTGGCAAAAAGCCCATCTGCCAATCCGAACATACGATGACATCGGGAATCCAATCTGAGAATCTCAAAAACTCAAGCGTACCGCGGCACAGAAGCGCCCACCTGACGCTGTCGTCAGCATAGCCGTATATATTTGCGCGCTTTTCATAATATTCCTGATTTTCCAAAAAATAAGTAATGGGAATTTCCTCGTTTTCTTTGTCTTCGTATTTTTTGACATTGCAAATCAAAAACGCCGCTCCGCTAGCATTATCGGTTGGAACCTCAAGCGAAGAATGTTCAAGAGTTAACTGGTATCCCTTGTCTTCAATGCCGAGATATTTAGGAATCATCACGCGAGCATCATGGCCGATTTTATTTAGAGCCTTGGGCAATGCTTGCATCACAGGACCTAAACCCCCAACCCCGGCAAAAGGCTTGAGTTCGGTTGTCACAAATAGTATTTTGAGGCTAGATTTCTTATTAAACATCGCTATATTATACTCTTATTTATCCTTTTTCGTATCAGGAAAATAAAGTTTTGAAACATAATCATCAAGCATTCGTTTGGCTGAAAAGTTTTTTTCAACTTCGGTAATGGCAGTTCTCATTTTTTCAATCCAGCCCAGAGGCAAACCTTTTGGCCGATCAAAGTAAAGCGGGATAATTTCTTCTTCCAAAACTCTGTAAATTTCAGACTCTATATATTCTTCAAATAAAACCCAACCGATATTTCGGTGCTTTGCCTCATATACCCAGCCGCCATTGGTTGTCAGATTGAGCACGCCGTTGATTGCCGCTTTCATGCCGCTTGTACCGCAAGCTTCGCGCTCCGGTACCGGAGTGTTAAGCCAAATATCTGCACCTTTTGAAAGAACAGCCGCCAAAGACATTGAGTAGTGGGGCAAATATATGACTTTTTCTCTGAATGACTGGTTTTGAAAAAAAATATTCAAAGAAGAAAGCAAGGAAACCGCATTTTGGTCTGAAACATTGGCGTCTCCGGAAATAATAATCTGAACAGGCATTGTGGAATTTGAAAGAATCTTAAAAAGCCTTTCTGGATCATTGAAGACAAGCTCCGGTCTTTTGTAAGGTGTCAGCCTCTTTGCCCAAACAATTGTCAAAGCGTTTGGAAAAATTTCTTCTCCAGTCATTCTTTTTATCATCTCGGCGAGATCTTCTTTGTGCTTGATATGTTTTTTCCACAACACTTCCGGATTAAGCAGTGCTGCGTCCTTGAGTATGTCTGCCTGCCACCTGTCAGTAGACACTCCGTTTGTGATTGGAATAAGGGCGCTGTGAGGATGAAGTTTTTTTTCTTCAGAGGCGTGCATCTTGCTTACCGCATTTGCCCTGACCGCATTTCTAACCAAAAATCTTGTAGTAGAAAAAATATTAGCGTCTGCCTCCATTGTGCCTTTGGAAAAAAAATCTTCAAATAACACCTTCATTTCCTTCAGATATGTTCCAAGAAAATTCGTGGCATCAGATTTACTCAAAAAAAGTCCCGCATCTGGAAGCGGTGTGTGCTTGGTGGCAACCACAAACTGCTTATAAGCATCAAGGGCATTACCGAATCCGCCGAGCCTTTCTGTATTTTCAGAAGCCAGAGCAACCAAGGCAAAAGCGGTATGGCCTTCGTTCAAATGATAAATTGAAGGGTGTATATCAAGCGCTTTGAGCAAACGAATGCCGCCGACTCCCAAAAGAATTTCTTCGGTTAATTTTTTCTCAAACTCTGGAGGATATAAGCTTGAGATCATGGACTTTTTGTTTTCGTCATTGTCGTCAATAGCAAAGTCCAAAAGAAAAACCCTGGCAGTTCCCTTTTTAAACTGCCAAATTCTGGCAAAAAAATTTCCCTCCTTCATCGGCACAGAAATTTTTATTTCCTTTCCGGCTTCACCCTTGACCAAACTAAATCCAGCAAACAATGGATCTACAATTACGGTAAGCGGCGCGTTTGTTACTTTGAATCCCTCTGAATACAAGATTCCTATGGCAACAAAAGGTAGTCCTGATTCCGAAGCTTGTTCCAAAAAATCTCCTGCAAGCACTCCAAGCCCTCCGGCATAAATCGGCAGGTTGTCGGAAATGCCGTATTCAGTTGTAAAGTAAACAACAGGCCTTTCTTCCAGATTTTTGAATTCGTAAGTATCTGTTTCTATCTTATACATTTTTATTGCAAAATATTTCTTATCACCTCCTTTGTTTCTTCTGGCCCAGAAACTTTTATCCCGTCAACAACCTGAGCGGCAGCGTAGTCATTTCCTCCTGGGAAAATAGCATCACCCAAAAAAAGTACCTCTTCTTTTTGAGCTTTGAAATATTCCATGACTTTTTTTATGGCGTATCCTTTGTCCACTCCTTTTGGAGTAATATCAATTGACGTAGTACCGCCGATTTTAACTTCATAGTCCGGTAATTTTTCCTGCAGTAATTTTCTTATAGGCTCTCGTTTAATTTTATCTGGATCCCATGCTAATTTTTCTTCCAAAGGAGCATCTCCTGAAATCATTTTTAATGTCAGCTGGCCACTCTTGTCATCAATAGCGCCCTTTTTTTCTTCAAAACCCTTAAAAACATCCAGTTTTTTTAGAGTTTCAATTATAACTTCTCTTATCTTCTTTTTTTCCGCTTCAGAAAGCTTATCCTCATAAATTGATTTCCATGAATTTTCAAACATATAAAAAGATGTTCCGTTACCAGACAAAATTACAAGATTTTTGAGGTTTGCATCCTTTGATAAAGTATCCAAAATTTGGAGTTTAAAACTTTTAAATGCTGCGCCGGAAATCACAGCCACTTTATGCTCTTTTAGCAAATCAGAAAAAACTTTAGCCATCTCAAAATCCATAGGAGTTAAGCTCTCTGTAACAGTACCGTCCATGTCAAAAGCAACAATCTTTCTATCTTTATAATTCAGCATAATTACAAGTTTGAAAGCGGTAAATAAATTCTCGGCGCTCCATATGGTCTTGAGCCGAGCTGATATTCCTTGAACTGCAAAACCAGATTGTCATTTGAAATCATAAAAACATTGAAATTGTCGGTGCTCGGCGCAAGTCCGGTATTGTTATCCAAAAAACTGACGTCTGCATTTCCTTGCGCTGAATAATAATTTTTAAGCGCAGATGTTGAATCCTCTGATATTGCGTTCAGATAATTTGGATCAGTGAAGAAGCTGTTAAGATTCTTGGAACTTCCATTAGAAATACTAAAAGTCTCTGATTCATAATCAGTAAAAGGATGCGCCAAAAGCCCTCCGTCAACTTCAGTTGAATACAAAATGCTTACTGTGTTGAATTTTGTGGACGTCGTCGCTTCGGCCAAGATTGTGATGTTTAGCATTGGCGGCGAAAACGGCAACGTGCTTGTTCCTGTCGAAGTGGCAATTGCCGTATCCTGATATTCTATGGATTGAATTTTTGATTGGATCTGAGAATCAATTCCTGCAGTGACGTTATTAAAGGAAGTGTCCAAAACAGGATAAGTCGCGCTGAATTGCCAAAGACCTTTTGTATCTTTGTCCGAAATAGTTTTCCAAGAAACGCTTGGAGTAGCCGATTGCTGCTCGGATGAAGTTTTATTTGTCGGAGCGCTGGCCCCTTGGTTGAACATTCCAAAAATATCCGCCAGATAATGCGGATTTATTGCAAATATGACTATAACAAACAAAAGAATTGCTAAAAGATACGGAAGGATTTTTTTCATAAAAATATTATAACATGCTAATCTTTATTCCATGGATAACCTAAAAAAAGAATTAATTTCGGCTAATTTGGATCTTGATGATAAAAAAATCGTCCTTCTTTCTAAATTTAAAGATTTGGTTCTTGAAAAAAACAAAGTCCTGAATCTAACGGCAATAACAGATGAAAAGAGTTTTATCTTAAAACATATTATTGATTCCTTATCCGTCCTCCAAGCCATCCACAAAGATGCAAAAAATTTGATAGATATAGGCACGGGGGCAGGATTTCCTGGAATTCCACTCAAAATTGCAAGACCAGAAATAAATGTTACATTGCTTGATTCATCCAAAAAGAAAATATCTTTTTTGAACGAAGCCATAGGCGCGCTTTGTCTCAAAAATATTTCCTCCGTGGCCGAGCGCGCCGAAGCACTTAACAAAGACAGGAAATTTTATGGAAAGTTTGATGTCGCTGTTGCCAGAGCGGTAGCATTTCTTCCAGTGCTTTGCGAATACTGTCTGCCATTCGTAAAAGTCGGCGGAATATTCATTGCCCAAAAATCCAAAAATGATGATGAAATAAAAGCTTCGGAAGAAGCAATCCAACAATTCGGCGGAAAAATAAAAGAAATCATTCCCATAAAAATTTCGGATCTTTCAGAAAGATGTCTTGTAGTGATTGAAAAAATTTCTTAACTATTTACGCTTCTCTTTTTTCTAATCTGGAAAGATGCAAGTTTCTTTCTTTCTCAAAACCGTCCGTATCAAAATAGTATTTTTCTATCATTTTTGAAGCCTGATGAGCGCCAAGATAGTGCGGCATGACAACGTAAGTGGCTCCCGCAAGATACAATTTCTTGGCTTCTTCAATATTGTTGCTGATTAAAATTACTATGCCTGATAAATTCTCTTCTCTGTACTTTCGGATGATCAGGTGATTGGTCTTGAAATCAGGAATTGTAGAAACAATAAGCCGAACATTTTGAAAATTAAGCTCTCTTAGAAACTCCACATCGTCCGCATCCCCAAATTTAAATGGTATATTTTTTTCTTGAAGTCTTTTTACGGCAGCAGGATTAAAGTCCACCGCCACAAAATTGGCCCCTATGTGCTTGGCCGAAAGGGCAAAATCCTCTCCCACCCGATGAAACCCAAAAATAATCATCTCGTAATCGCCGTGGTGCCCTACCCGCTCCCTTTTGGCGCCTTTTCTGATTTCAAAAAGCAAAACTAAATTTTTAATATTATGATAAATTTCATCAGAATAAAAAATAAGGTACGAGGAAACGGCGATTGTAAAGATGCCAACCAAAGTGATGATTTGAACCAAACTATTATTAACTCGTCCCATTGACGCGCCAAGAGCAATCAAAATCAAAGAAAATTCGCCTATCTGTGTTGCCGTCATAGCCACCATAAATCCTGTACGGCTTCTGAAGCCGAGCAAATTCATTGTTACAAAAACAATTACTGGATTTACAATCAAAACAAAAAATGAAATAACAGAAGCAGAATAGAATACCGTTTCAAAGTTTCCATCTATGGCAATTTTGGAACCAAGGAGCACAAAGAAAAGCACCAAGAAAAAATCTCGCAGCGGCTTGAGCCTGGAAACAATTTCTTCAGAAAACGGAGAAACCGCAAACGCCGCGCCGGCAAGTAAAGCTCCGATATCCATTGAAAGTCCAAGCAAATAAAATACTGAAGAGAGTCCGAGTCCCCAGGCAATTGAAAAAAGAAACAAAAGCTCAGGAGAAGTTGCAAAAAAACTAGAGAGTTTCGGCAGAAAATACTTGCTTATGAGGAAAAGACACAAAAACACTATAGCACCTTTTAAAATCAATCCGAGAATAATATTACCGGCGTCGAATGATGAAAAATCTTTTATATTGAGGGACGCTATAATCAAAAGCAGACCAGCAACCAGGTCTTCAACCAGAAGCATCCCAACCACGATTTTGCCATACAGCTTGTCTAAGCTTTTTTTATCGGAAAGAATTTTTAAAACAATAATCGTGCTGGAAAACGCAAGTGCCGCTCCGCCATAAGCGGCAGAAACAGCGTCAAAGCCAAAAAGCCTTATGATAAAAAACCCAATAACTGAAGTAAAAACCGCCTGAGTAATTGCGACTAGCGCGGAAGTCTCGCCCACTTCTTTGATAATTTCAGGATTGAGATTTATTCCTACAATAAACAACAGGATTGCAATGCCGATATTTGAAAAAAGCTGCAGCTCTGAAGTGGAATGCAAGATATTAAGCGCATACGGGCCGGCAATTATGCCAGTGATTATGTAGCCGATAATGAGCGGCTGACGTAAAAGCTTCATCAGCCCCGCAAAAAATATTGCCAAGATTATAATAAAGCTAAGTTCAATAAATACATCCATTAAGAAAAATTATAACACAGCGTGTTTATTTTTTTCTACACAAACAATCTACACAAACAAATATGCAAGAGCGGCGGCGAGGATGGCGATGTTTTTCATGAAGTTCACTCTGTCGGACATGCGCGCCATTGGATCCTGAATCGTCCAAAAGTTGTGCATAGTGAAGGTAACCGGGACAAGAAAAAGTATTATAAGAATAACTCCGATGTCCTTCAGAGAAACTGGCAGAACCGAAGCAAACATTATAAATAGGCCGCCGATAATTATCATGGCGCCGCTGAGTGCCACCGCTAGCTTTGGAGAAGGCACATGCTTTGAGGCCGAATAGCCCGCCATCATATTAAGGTGTGTAAAATGATTAATACCGCCCATTACAAAGTATCCGCCAAAAATTACCTCGCTTAAAATTAATATATATTGCATAATATTTGAATTAATTCTGATAAGAAGTTAACCTTAATATTATACTCCTTAATTTATCCTTTCTCCAAGCTTGTACGCAGCCCAAATTCCAAGCACAGCAAAAACGGAACTCCAAAATAATGAGGAAATAGAAAAAATAGAACTGTCACCACCCCAAAGATACGGGACAAAGCTGCCGACAGTTGAGCCGACAGCCATTCCCATCCAAACTAAACTCTTGGTGCTCATTCGCTTATACCTCTAGATCCTTCTTTTTTTCTTCAAATTCTTTCTTGTCTATTTCGCCTTTAGCATATCTTTCTTTTAGAATCTGAAGCGCTGAATCGCGGTGAAAATCGTGCATTCCGTGCCAACGGCCGTGCCTTCCTCTGCCAACGAGAGCCCTGACAATTACAATAACCAGAGAAATAACAAGCGCCCAAAATATAATAGTTAACAGAAGCCCAAGTAATCCAAGGCCTAATCCACTGACTCCTCCTCCATAATAATAGTGTCCCATCATAGTATTTTTATTATTATCTTATAAATTGTATTCTCAGTTAATTATACTAAATTATCGGCAAAATTGGTGCTTAGCTGTTATAAACCAGCAATTTTTCTTTTACTAGGTTTTTGACAGCTTCTACTGCTGGTTCGGCATATTTATAGGCCGCAACTTCTTCAGTTGTATCGATGCTTTTTTTCAAAGCATTTTTATATGCCACCCTGATTTCGGTATTAATGTGTACAATTGCAACACCGTTCAAAATTGCATTGTGAACATCCTCGGCGTTGTTTCCAGAGGCGCCGTGAAGTACAAGTGGAATGCCTGTGATTTCGCTTATCTCTTTTACCCTTTCAATATTAAGCCTGGGATCCGGCATATCTTTGAGCATGCCGTGGATATTGCCAACAGCCGGCGCAAACAGGTTGATTCCTGTTTCTTTGACAAACCTTACTGCATCCTCCGCGGTCGTAAGCATTTTATCTCCCACTGCCGCACCTTCTGGAATTGAATCCAAAAGTTTAGAAGACTGTCCGATGTAGCCAAGTTCTCCTTCAAGCAAAACCTCCGGCCTATTTGATTTCACATATTCAACACACTGTTTGGTTATTTTTATATTCTCATCAAGAGAAAGCTTGGCTCCGTCATAGATAACGGAATCGAAACCAGCGTCAATCGCTTCTTTGACTCTTTCAAAAGAATAGGTGTGATCCGCGTTTAGGAAAATCTGCATTCCTTGATCTTTGTAGCTTCTAACCAGCGCCACAGATTGCTTAACACCAATAAAATCCCGCTCACCCTCAGAAACTCCGATAATTACAGGCAATTTCAATTCCATAGCAGCTTCCACGATTCCCTTAAGCGTTTCAAGGTTGGAAATATTAAAGTGCCCAATTGCTTTTTTCTCAGATTTTGCTTTTTGTATAAGTTCAATTAATTTCATACTTAAATTCTAGCATAAATACCCTCTTGATAAATAGAAAAGAAAGAGTAACATCTAAATAAATTATGCGATTGTTCTCTAAAAAGCCTACTCCGGAACATTGGGACGAGACTGAAAAGGATATGCCTACACCAGTATATTTTATCCTACTGGCCTTAATGGGGCTGTTCTTTTCTTTCATCAACTTAATCGACAAAATCAAGACCGTAGTCATAAACTTTCGGCAAAGTGGCCGGAAGCTCAAGAAACACGCCCTGTGGGGTGGTGAACGCTAAGCGAAATACGCTTAGCAATTTTTTTATTCTAAAAATAATATATAATAGTTGAATGTTTAATTTCAAAAAATACGATCTGGTTGCAATCGGCGACACTGTTACTGATGCTTTTATCCGCCTAATCGAAGCACACCTAAATTGCAAAATAAATAACGAAGCCTGCGAAATATGCATGAAATTCGGAGACAAGATTCCATACGAACTTGTGGAGATCTGTCCTGCTGTCGGCAATTCCGCAAATGCGGCTGTTTCCGCATCTCGCCTTGGACTAAGTGCTGCAATAGTCACTAATCTTGGAGAAGATCAAAATGGAACGGATGCACTTAGACAATTCAAAAAAGAAAACGTTGCCACAAAATTCATCAAGACCAACAGAGGGATGAAAACAAATTATCATTACGTGCTTTGGTTTGAATCGGATAGGACAATCCTCATCAAACACGAAAAGTTTCCGTATGCTCTTTCCAAAATCAAAGCCAAATATATTTATTTGAGTTCTTTGGGTGAGCACTCTCTGTCGTTCCATAGCGACATTGCCAAATACCTGGAGCAAAACCCAGATGTAAAATTGGTTTTTCAACCGGGCACTTTCCAGATCAGATTCGGCAAGGAAGCGCTTACTGGAATTTACAAAAGAACAGAAATATTTTTTTGCAATGTCGAGGAAGCGGAAATTATTTTAGGCGTCGCTCCTCAAGAAAACAATGCATGGACCATCAAAGAATTAACCAGAAAAATCGGCGGCCTGGGGCCAAAAATAGTCGTCCTTACAGACGGCCCCAAAGGCGCTTACGCTTATCAAAAAGAAACCGACACGCTTTATTTTATGCCTCCGTATCCCGACCCAAAGCTTCCATATGAGCGCACCGGCGCTGGAGACGCTTTTGCCTCAACTTTCACCTGCGCAATAATCCAAGGCAAAAAAATCGAAGAAGCACTTATGTGGGCGCCGATTAATTCAATGAGTGTGGTCCAGCAAATCGGCGCACAAAAAGGCCTGCTCACTTTGCCACAACTATCCGAGTATTTGCGCAAATCTCCCCCCGACTACAAACCGAGGGTTGTATAGTTTTACAAACTCTCCTGGCTTACATAATCAGCCTGAACTACATAACGGTCTTCTTTGGTTGAGCCGAGGAGATCGCAGGTTGAAATAGTGAGCATGTTTTGGGGCGCGGACAAATTTACTTCTTCTTTGTCAGCTTCAACCATTTGCTCAGTACGCACTTTGTAAATATATTTTGTGCTTGTTGAATAAACATCAATCTCATCGCCGGCTTGCAAAGTATTGATATTGTTAAAAGTTCTGTATGCAGGATTGTGCACCACAGCCAATGTGCTGCTGTGTCCAAAAAGAAACAAATTGCCAACTCCCAAATATCCGGAGCCCGGATATCGCACCGCGCCCTCTGTCAGATATTGATCAAGAATAGAATTATCCGTAGTGTTTGGATCAGAAACGCTTATATCAACACCCGCATTTGGAATTACTATTTTTACTGGCAGAGGGCCGACTTTAGCAGGAGTATTGGTGTTAGTACTTAAGGGACTTTGCGTCTGAGAGTAAGTGTTATCCGTACCGGTATAAAGACCAAGCTTTACATAGTCCGCCGGAGCATTGCCTGATGAAATTTGATCAGGAACAAGACCCAAGCCGTATAAAGCCAGAAAACTAGCAAGAAAGACTAAAGCAAAAATACATAGGAAATTAAAGTATTTTTTACTGGCTTTGCTTTGAAAATTTATCATATATTGCAATATTATAAAACAAAAATCCAATAATACCAAATCTATATTGACAAATACAATAAATAGTAATATAATTGTGAACAACTGCCGCTCTTGTCTGGGCAGAAAAGTTTCTATATAGTTAATCAAATGACAGAAGATAAAAACAACATTCCCTATAATTTACCCACTGAGGATGAAGAAATCGTCATCCACGGCGATTCTACTGTGCCTGAGACAGACGTGTATTCTACTCATACGCAATCGTCTACCGCTACAGAACAGCACTCAACGCACTCTACTGATGAATCAGGAGGAAATGGCAAAGTTTTGAGGTACGCGCTTTTGGCGGGCTTTGTTATTATTCTTTTTATTATAAGTTTCGGCATAGTATCTTTTGTGCCTTCAATTATCTCCTCCGCTTCTTCTACAGCTTCAGCATATCTTTTTGGAAGTCTTTTTTCATCAAAACCAAGTATCACAATTTCCTTCGATCAAGGCGAAGTTGGAACTGGACAGCCAGTGACCCTCTCTTGGGACACAAGCGCGGCAAGCTCAACTGGGCAGTTCACTTTGAGTTTCCCATGCACCACCGGGTTGACTGTTGCTGTTGCCGAATCAGGACAGTCAATTGTTTGCGGTACATATTTTGCGATTGGAAATAGCGCCGGATCAATCAAAATCATTCCTACTTCAACAAACTCTGGACAAACCACACTTCCATTTAGCATCAACTTTTTTCAAAACGGCTCGTCACAGCCAAAAATAACAAATTCTTCATCAATTATTGTTGACGGGCCAGGCATAACCCCTCCATCATCAGCAACAAGCACTCAAACTAACAGCACTGATCAAAATAATACTTCTTCAACAGGATCTGGCACATACAGCTTTAGTAATTCAAATTCAACCAACACTTCTACAAGTTCCTCAAGCCCCCAGACAACCACTCCAAACGCTCCCGCAGCCGGCAAAAGTGATTTAGCAATCAGACTGGTAAGCGCAGGATACATGAGTCCAAACGGACAAGTTATAACCAATTCCGCTATTCCTGAAGGTTCAAGAGTAGTGCTTCAATTTGAAGTTTCAAACGTTGGCAGCGCGGCTTCAGGAAGCTGGTATCTAACTGGCACCCTACCAACAACTGAAGCCGATGAAAGAAGCATAACCTCTCCGGCCGAACCAAATCTTAGGCCTGGAATTTCCTATCTGATGACTCTGGCCTTTGACGCTTTTGACCCAACACAAACAGAAACAGCACTGACAGTTAACTCATCAACCGACTCAAACCTATCAAACAACACTATGGTTTTAAGAATCGCTGAGAGCGGAACGAATTACAATTACTATAACAGTGGGACTTACAGCAGTTATTAAGAATCTTTAATTTATATATCAATCCTTGCCAGTTTAGCGTTGGATTGAATGAAAGCTTTTCTGGATGGCACGTCATTGCCCATCAGAATTTCTACAATTTTGTCGGCTTCAACAATATCTTCGATTGTCACTCTTTTTAGAACTCTGTTATTTTTATCCATCGTTGTTTCGGCAAGTTCTTCGGCATTCATTTCTCCTAAACCTTTGTAACGTTGAATGGAAACTTTCTTTTGTTTTTTGCCATCATCCTTTGATTCTTGCTCTGCAGTATTTTCACCTTCAACATTTCCCTCTTCCGGATTTTCCTCTCCTTCAGTTACAGAAAGCTTGTTTGATTTTAGGAAATTTTCTTTCTCTTCTTCAGAATAAAAATAATGCACTTCTTTTCCTAGTTTCAATTTATAAAGCGGCGGCTGGGCCACGTAAATAAATCCAGCTTCTATCAAAGGCCTAAAGTGCCTGTAAAAAAGTGTTAGAAGCAAAGTTCTGATGTGCGCTCCGTCCACGTCGGCATCTGTAGCAATGATTATTTTGTGATAGCGAAGTTTGGAAATATTAAACACATCACCGATTGCAGTACCTAAAGCGACAACAAGATTTGAAATTTGCTCTGAGGCAAGCATCTTGTCCAAACGAGCTCTTTCGATGTTTAGAATCTTTCCTCGGAGAGGCAGGATCGCTTGGGTACGTCTATCGCGACCAGTTTTGGCAGTACCTCCGGCAGAATCTCCTTCTACGATAAAAAGTTCTGATTCGGATGCGTCCTTGCTTTGGCAGTCTGCAAGCTTGCCTGGCAGTGTCATTCCTTCAAGCGCGCCTTTTCTGAGAATTGAATCCTTGGCAGCTTTGGCAGCCTTTCTGGCCTTCATAGCAAGAATTACTTTGTTTATGATTAACTTTGCGTCATCAGGATTCTCTTCAAGAAAATTAGAAAATGCATCTCCAAGAACTCCAGCGACAGCGCCTTGTGCTTCCATACTTCCAAGTTTGGATTTGGTTTGGCCTTCAAATTGAATTTCTGGAAGCTTCACAGAAACCACAGCTGTGATTCCTTCCAAAACATCGTCGCCAATAAAAGTATCGTCTCCGTCTTTGGTATATCCATTCTTTTTGGCGTAAGTGTTGATTGTCCTTGTCATCGCGGTTTTGAAACCAGTGATGTGCGTGCCACCTTCTGGGTTGTAAATATTATTCGCAAAGCCGAATATTTTTTGAGAAATATCATCAATATATTGAAGCGAGACTTCAACCACGGTTTTGCCTTCTTCTTTTTCTACATAAAAAACATTTTTGTGAACAGGCTTTGAAAGCGTGTTATAAAACTTTACTAAAGAAATAAGTCCTCCTTCAAAATAAAAACTGACTGATGGAATATCAAGCCCTTCGTCTTTGATGAAAAAATTATCTTCAAGATTTATTTTTCCAGTATATTCTCTGGCATCAACAATGTTTATCAAAAGATTTTTTACCAAATAGGCCTGCTGGCGAAGATGGGAAACAATTTTAGCCCAGTCAAAAACAATTCCTTCTTTGAAAATTTCTGCGTCAGGCTTGAAAGTTGTGATTGTGCCGTGAGCTTTTGAAGTTCCAGTTTTTTTGACTTTGTATAGAGGCTTGCCGATTTTGTATTCCTGAACATATTTTGCTCCATCACGGTGAACTTCAACTTTTGTGTTTACAGACAAAGCGTTTACCACAGACGCGCCCACTCCGTGAAGTCCTCCAGAAAATTTGTAGGCGTTGTTATCAAACTTTCCTCCGGCGTGCAAGACAGTCATGATTGTTTCGAGCGCAGAAACTTTGGTTTTGGAATGCATATCCACAGGAATTCCCGCTCCATCATCCGATATGCGAACAAATCCGTCTGGCAAAAGCACCACTTCAATTCTGGAACATCTACCGGCCATTGCTTCGTCTCTGGAGTTGTCAAAAATTTCCCAGATCAAATGATGAAGTCCATCTGGACCAGTTGTGCCAATATACATTCCAGGACGCCTTCGGACGGCCTCTAGGCCCTCCAAAACGGTAATCTGGTCAGCACCGTATTGCTGCTTTTTTTCCTTGTTTTTTTCTGCTTCTTTTGCCATGTTTTATCAATAAAATAAAAGCCTGTTTAGAGCTTATTTGTCCATAAATTATAGCATTTTTCTACCTGACCTACCAGCCCAAAATGATTATAAATTAATCAAAAACAGAAGACCCTCCGATGCCAGAGCAACGGAGGGTCTTAAGATTAACGGAGCATAGCGTGCGGTTTAGCCTTACGCATTCTTTTGCCGCTTTCGCGACTTATTTATCATGTTGATCATAGATCATCTACCAGGTATTACCACGGCAAACTCCCACTCGACGCGGGCAACAGGCGAATCACGCAGTTATGTTTGCTTGCGCAAACCAGGAAACCTCTAGGAGAGATTGAAGAATGGGGCCTATCCCCACAAATCACAACTTTCGTTGCATCTCTTCCTACGTTGAGGTCCTACAACCCCACTTTAATCCTCTAAGATTACATCGTCTCTAAACGAGATCTCTTTCGAGGACATAGACATTTCTGTCGGTGTGGTTTGGGCTGTTGCTTACAACTTTTCAACGAATAAATTCGTATCGACCAGCTTTTTATAGCCAATCTACAGTCGCGAACAATCGCTTTTGCTTTATTCCATGGAACTATGCTGTACTAAATCTTATACCCAACGGACAGCTTGTCAAATAGAGTTATGCACCTCAAATTCTACCTTACTTTCCAGCCTTCTTTTGAATTCAAAGCTTCGGTCATTTTGTCCATAATTTCGTTGATTTCTTTGTCTTCAAGAGTTTTTTCAAACGATTGGAAAACAAGCCTGTACGCATAAGAAGTTTTACCCTCTTTAGAAAACACATCAAACAAATCTTCGCGAATAAGCAAATCACCGCCGTGTTGTTTGATTATTTCAAGTATCTCAGTTTCTTTGTTTTCACCTGGCACAAAAACAGCAATGTCGCGCACAATAAATGGATAAATAGAAAAAGGCTTAAATTTTGATTCTATTTTTGGAACTTCAAGTGATACGTCTGAAACATCAGGAAGCAAAGAAACCAAGTAGGTCAAATCAAGTTCTAGAATTCCATCTTTATTATTTATGATTCCAATCTGTTTGGAGCCATGCATAATTAATCCGCCAGTATCATCGATTGTACAAACTATATTTAAATTTACACCAAGTTTTTCAAACATTTTGTCACGAACAATTTTGATTTCATCATTTGATTTTTCACCTTTGAAGCTCTTGGTTTGAGCAATACCTACGCAAAGCGAAGTATACTCTCCGCTTTTTGGAAAAACTTTACCGATTTCAAAAACTTTTATTCTATCCAAACCAAGAAGTGGTGCGTTATGCAGATTCATCTTCAGAACCTTTTCGATATTTTCGGAAAGATTTGTGCGAAGAAAGTTTTTATCTGTTGCTATAGACTTTTCAATTTCCAAATCGCCTTTGTTGGTTAGAGCATACGTTGAAACTTCAGAAAAATTATCTTGGGCAAAAATATCTTTTATTTTTTCAATCCAATAAAAACTTTTATTAATTAATGGAGAATTTTTTACCGGCATAAGTAATGTAGCTGGAATTTTGTCATAGCCATATATTCTGCCAACTTCTTCAACAATATCTTCTGGAATAGTAAGATCTAGTCTTTGTTGAGGAATGCCAAGCAAAAGTTCATCACCATTTTCTTCAACTTTAATTTCTAATCTTTCTAAAATAGAAATTATCTCTGCTTTTTCAATATTTACTCCAAGAACTTTTTGGATAAATTCTGCTGTAGTAGTAATTTTTACTTGTTCTTGTTTGTGCGGATAAACATCTACAACTTTTCCAATTTTGACCTCAGAATGATTTGATGCAATAAGCTCGGTCAATTCATTCATTCCATCAATTGCTAATGTTTGCGAAATATTATTTTCAAATCGTTTTGAAGAATCGTTTTTGATGCCAACTTTTGTGGAAGTCTTTCTGACAGAAACCGGATCAAAATTTGCAGCTTCAAGAATCAAATTTTTTGTATCTTTGGTCACCTCTGCGCGCTTGCCCCCTTTGATTCCAGCAATTGCAAGCGCGCCAATGTCATCTGCAATAACAAGCATATTTGAATCAAGCTTAATTTCTCTGTTGTCCAAAGTGGTTATCGTCTCACCCTCTTTTGCAAGACGAACAACAATTGCTCCTTTGACTTTATCAGCATCAAAAGCATGTATCGGCTCGCCCATATCAAGCATTACATAATTGGCAATATCAACCACGCTGTTGATGGATCTTTGCCCCAGAGCTTCTAATTTTTCCTTAATCCAATCCGGAGAATTGCCAATTGAAATATTTTCTACTCTCCTGCCGATGTATCTTCTGCATAAATTTGAATTGATATTGATTTCAAGAGATTTGGTTTCGGATATTTCAAACTTAGTCTCTGTTTTATCTTTTTTCTGTAATTTCAAAATAGCTGAAAGTTCGTAAGCAATCCCTTTGTGCGAAAGAGCATAACAAGAACGGTCAGGAAGAATCTTGATATCAAAAATGGTATCGTTTTCTTTTTGATTCATCTCTTCAATCTCGAACACGCCAAAAGTAAGAGCATCACTCACCTTTTCTGGCGAAGGTAGCGCACTTATGAAATATTTTTTAAGCCAATCGTAGGAAATTAACATAAATTAAAATTGGTTGATGAGTCTAAGGTCACCCGAATAAAGAAGGCGGACATCGTCGATACCATATTTGAGCATAAGCAACCGGTCAAGTCCGAAAGCAAAGGCAAAACCTTTCCATTCTTTCGAATCAACTCCAACATATTTGAAAACATTAGGATGCACCATCCCCGCTCCCGCCACTTCAAGCCATTTATTCCTCCATTTCATGTCGACTTCAAGGGCTGGTTCAACGAATGGGAAATAGCTCGGCCGAAACCTGATGACAACATTGTCTCCAAAATATTTCTTGAAAAAATTCTCCAAAGTAAATTTCAAATGCGCCAAGGATACGTTCCTATCTACACATAAAGCTTCAAGCTGATGAAACTGCGCCTCATGCGTCGCATCGGTCGCTTCGTTTCTAAAAACCTTTCCGGCGGGTACAACAATCCTGAAAGGCGGCTTATGACTTTCCATATATCTGATTTGAACCGCGGAAGTCTGTGTGCGAAGAAGCTTTTTTTCTTCACCTGCTTTTCCTTTAATCCAAAATGTGTCTTGCATATCCCGCGCAGGATGATCTTTTGGAACATTCAAGGCGTCAAAATTGTAGTATTCGGTTTCAATTTCCGGTCCGTCCGCAATTTCAAATCCCATTTCACTGAAAATTGCCGCTATTTCACGAATAAGAATAGTTATTGGGTGCAAATGACCTAAGTTTTTGACTGCTTGTTCGTCTTTCATGAATGTGATTATATCAGGCAAACTCCCTTCACAAAAGCTAAAAATTGTGTAGAATTATAGGAAAATCAACAAAATAAATGGATTCTATATTTGCATCAATAAATTACATCTTGATATTCGGCTCGCTTTATTTTGAGGTGTTTTTACTGATGTCATTTTTTGAAGGGTCTGATGAAAAAACTCCAACCAGTGATTTTTTACCGATGGTGGACATAATCGTGCCAATTTATAATGAAGAAAAAACAGTTTCAAAGACATTGAACTCTCTACTTGCTCTGAACTATCCAAAAGAGCGCTACGGAATAATCGTTGTGAATGATGGCTCAACTGATCACAGCTTGGAAGTTGTTGCAAAATATTCCGAAAGATATCTAGCAGAAAAAAACATTACAGTTTTTTCAAAACCAAACGGCGGCAAGCACACGGCACTCAACCTCGGCATCCAAAATTCAAAAGCGGAATTTGTCGGTTGTCTTGATGCAGATTCTTTTGTCGATTCAAATGCCCTAAAAATGATTACTCAAAGATTTTCTGACTCGGAGATAATGGCCGTCACTCCGTCTGTTCACATTGCAAGCACAGACACATTCATGAGAAAAACTCAGAAGGCAGAATATCAGTTTGGAAACTTCAGCAGAAAAGTTCTTGAAAAAATCGGGGCGATACACATCGCTCCCGGACCATTTTCTTTTTATAGAAAGTCAGTTTTTGAAAAAATTGGAATGTACAGAAAAGCTCACAACACCGAAGATATGGAAATGGCGATGCGGATCCAAAAGCACCATATGAAAATTGCCAACGAGCCAAAAGCGATTGTTTACACTACAGGACCGGCAAGTGTCCGAAAACTATACAAACAAAGGGTACGCTGGGTAGGCGGATTTATGAGTAATCTGATTGACTACCGCGAGATGGTTTTCAATAAAAATTATGGCGATTTGGGAATGCTTATTTTGCCTTTTGCCTTTCTTGGAATTATGGTTGAGATGTTTCTGTTTGCTAAAATGCTTTTCAGCATTGGAAGTAACGCTTGGCTGACGTATCAGAAAATTTATTTTGGAGGATTTTTTATCCGCGGCTTTTCTTTTGACTGGTTTTATATAAATACAAGCGCAGCTACAATTCTTGGCATCGCCCTGACTCTTACCACAATATTTACAGTCTGGCTTGGAAATAAAATTTCAACCGGCAAATGGAAAATTTCTTACGAAGTTCTTTACTTCCTTACTGTATATATTTTTATTTCCCCTTTCTGGATTTCAAAAGCAATTTACAACACTATCACTTCCACAGACTCGGCTTGGAGATAAAACATGAGAAAGCTTGACTGGAAAAAATATTTATTGGTTTTTTTGATTACAGCTTCTATTTTTGGCACAGCTCTGTACATCAGCAACCAGATAAATAACAAGCGTATTGAAGAAATACAATCAATCCAAGACGCGGTATCAACCGATATTATGTCTTCAGAAACGCAATTTTCTCTGCTCTCAGAGCTTTCTTGCAAAGAAGTGGGCGGTTCCCTGCTTTCTTCCCAAATCGACAGCCTCGGCCAAAAAATAGATTACAGCGAAAGCACAATCGGTTCAGACCAAAGCCAGATCATTCAGTTAAAAGAGGAGTACGCCCTATTGGAAATCAAAGATTATCTTTTGATGCGCCAAGTATCGGAGAAATGCGGCAAGCAATTTATGTTTGCCCTATACTTCTATGACCAAAGCAGCAAATGTCCAGACTGCGACAAAGAGTCCTACGCTCTAACTTATCTTCGGGAAAAATATCCGGACCTTAGAGTTTATTCCTTTGACTACAGCCTCAATCTTTCTGCGGTGCAAACTATGATTCAAATATTCAAAGTTGGAAACCAACTGCCGGCAACTGTTATTGGAGACAGTGTTGTAAACGGCTTTAACGACAAAGACGCCCTGGAAAAAACACTTATCGAAGAATACCCAGCAGAGACAAAAGCCGATATGGCGTCAAGTACACAAGCTACTTCCACAGCGACAACTACAAGCAGTTAATACTCTCTAAGAAAACTCCAAAACTGAAGCCAAGTTTTGTTTACAGCTTCTGGAAAAAGAATGCTGATATTTTTATTATTCGCTTTTGCCCACATTGCAATTGCTTGAACAACACGATGATCTTTTGAAGAAATTTCTTCTCCTTTCTTTGCTTGTTCCAAAACTTTTTCCATTTCTTCAATCCTATTGCTTTCATGACCCTTTAAGCTAGGCCAAAGTTTTTCGCCTTTTTCTTTTGTAATAAAATCAAAAGTATATGCAAAACAATAGTCTTCAGCTTGTTCTGGTATAAATTCTACATTTTCTTTGTTTCTGATTTTTATATAAGCAAGAGCTTGGTTTAATATAGTTTCATCATATCTAGGCTCCCAAGATTTATTCTGATGTCTTTGAGTCTTCCAATAATCAACAGCTTCATAGGTTAATTTTAGTTTATAGGGAGCATTCGGAAGCCTTTCTTTGTCTCCAAGTAAAACCTCTGCACTAGACCATTGAGAGGTATTGTTATCAAGTTTTAATAATTCTTCTTGGGACAAATTTATAATATTCGGATCATTTGTAATCGGACGATTTTTTAAAGTGGCGTGTATTACAAATTCCTTATTTAGATTTAGCTTCCAAGAAACAAATTTTAAATACCTGTATAAAGTACCAGATTCTCCAACATCCAGTGGTGTATTTTTATTCCAATCTTTAGAAATTCTTTTCAGTGCATTTAAATCATCACCAAGATTTTCTTGATTATCCAAAAATCTAGAAATATCATCGTATCCATTTATCAAATCTAAAATACCCATTCGTATAATCCACGATTTATCCAAGGGTAGAAAACCTTTTTTAATTAATTCTTCTTTCACAGAGATATTATAACTTGGAGCCGCCTCCCGGGCTTGAACCGGGGACCCACAGTTTACAAAACTGTTGCTCTACCAACTGAGCTAAGGCGGCTTATTTATCTATACTTATTTTTTACTGTTCTTCTTTGTCGTGACCGTATCTGTACTTGCCGTGCTAATTGACTTCAAAAATCCTGAAGCAGGCTTGGTCTGTTCTGGAATATCTGTGCCCTTAGCCACCTCCACAATGTGTGCAATTTTTGGATAAACCATTTTCTTGATTTTTCTGGAAGTATCAACGGAAATAATAACAACAAAATGATAGAAGTTCCTAGCCACTTTGACTGGAAGCTCTCGAAAAAGAATTTTTGAAGCTATATAGAACTTTTCAAGAAACAAATCCCATGATACAGGAAAACTTATAAACGCGACTTCTCCGTTCTGAGACCCCAATCTATTTGCAATGAGAAAAACTGACCCGATTAAAGAAATAAGAAAAATAATAATTGCTGAGAGGAACATTTTAGTTTTTATTGATAGAAAATCTTGCAAACTTGCCTATTGCCGTCTTTTCGCCGAATTTCTGAGTTGCATTTTTAAGAAGCGTGCTAATTGTCAATGATGAATCTTTGATATATTCCTGCTCCATCAAAACTCTGTCTTTGAAATACGCTGCGATTTTACCGTCAAGAATTTGCTGCTTAAGATTTTCTGGCTTTCCTAGAACCTCTTTTTCAAATACTTCTGCAGCCTTTGTCTTGTCTTCTAAGGAAATATCATTAACCGAAAGATACTGCGGGTTTGTGGCCGCAATCTGCATTGCGATGTCTTTGGCCAAAGTTTTGAATTCGTCGTTCTTTGCCACAAAGTCAGTTTCGCACCAAAGCTCAAGCATCACTCCAACTGTGCCTGTGTTGTGAATATAAGAAGCCACAACGCCAGCTCCCAAAGACCGGTCTGATTTTTTGTCTGCAACTTCTGCGCCTTTTTTTCGGAGAATAACTATCGCCTTTTCCATATCGCCCCCGGCTTCTTCAAGCGCTTTGCGGCACTGCATGATTGCAATACCTGTCTTATCTCTCAACTCCTTTACCTGGTCTGTAGTAATCATAATTTAATAAAGTACAAAAAATTTGTTTTTAATCTAGCTGAGACTCGAATATGCATCCGTAACACGCTTGAGAATATATTCAATACTTGATCGTGATGCATCGTTTCCAGGAATTGGAAAATCAATTCCCAAAAGGTTGCAGTCTGTCCCGGAAAGCGCGATAACAGGAACTTTAACCTTTTTTGCTTCTTTGACAGCAATTGCTTCCTTACGTGGATCAATTATAAAAATTGCATCAGGAATTCTTGCCATGTTTCTTACACCGCCGAAAAGTTCATTTAGGTTGTCCATTTCCCTGTCCAAAAGAAGTCTTTCCTTTTTGGTGTATTTTGTCAGCTCGCCTTTTTCTTTCTTTGATTCCAAGTCTGCGAGTTTTTCACATCGCTTTTTCATTTCAGGAAAATTTGTAAACAATCCACCAATCCATCGTCCTGCGATAAACGGCATATTGATTCTTTCTGCTGCAGAGCGGACCAATGGCTTTGCTTCGTTTTTGCTTGATACAAAAAGAATATTTTTTTTGTTCTTGCCCAAATCTGTTACATAAGCCAAAGCCTTTTCCAAAAGCTCGCTTGTAATTTCTAGATTAAAAATCTCCAAACTTCCCTTTTGACCGAAAATATAGTCTTTGTTTGATGGATGTCTTCTACTTTTGATCAGCCCAAAATGCACGCCAGCATTGAACATTTCTTGGATTGTTTTTGGGATTTCTTTGTCTGTTTTTGTCATAAAGTTGTGGGGATTATGCTATCAAAATTCACTATATTTTGCAAATATTTAATATAAAAAATCACCCACTCCTTTGAAGTTGTGGGCTCTATAGTCCAAGTACCAGTCTTTCTTTTCTCCCCCCCGCGGGGAAGAAAGTGACCCTACCGATGTAGTTTGGTCTCCACACGGTGTAGGTATAGCCTAGGGCGCTTTCGCGCTTCCAGTTGCCGGGACCGAACTCATTGTTCAGTTGATGTTTGATTGATTGGTTTTGTAAGTACCAACCTAGTACCAACAACGAAATGGCACAGCAGAAAATAATGATCAGTTTCATACTGTGTTGATGATAGCACGGTATTCATGTCTGGTCAAGCATTTTACTCGCGTTATCTGGAACAAGTTTGCGCTATCAATTCTTAGCAGCTTTCGCCAAGGCTTCGATAATTGGTCCGATAGCACCTGTCATTATTATTGGCAGATTGTGCCAAGATTCCTTGATTCGATGGTCTGTGATTCTGTCTTGCAGATAATTGTACGTGCGGATCTTTTCGGAGCGGTCGCCTGTGCCAACTTGATCTTTTCTCTCCTTAGCAAATTTTTTGTTTTCTTCTTCCTCTTTAAGAGCTTCGAGCTTCGCCGCAATAATAGACATGGCCATTTCTTTGTTTTTTAGCTGACTTCTCTGCGAAGTGCTTCTGGCTTCAATTCCGCTTGGCTTGTGAACTATGCGAACAGCTGTTTCAACTTTGTTTACATTTTGTCCTCCCTTGCCGCCAGAACGAGAAAACTCAATCAAAAGATCTGTGTCTTTTATTTCAATATCGGTTTTTTTTCTGATTGGCAAAATCGCAACAGAAGCAGTAGAAGTATGCACTCTGCCGTTTTTTTCTGTTGCTGGCACTCTTTGGACGCGATGAATTCCTGTTTCAAACCTAAGTTTTCTGTAAACATCCCTGCCCCTGATTTCAAAAGTGGCTTCTTTAAATCCGCCAAGAGAACTTTGAGACTCATCAATAGGCCGCCATTCAAATCCTTCAGCGTTGGCATAACCTTGATACATTTCAGAAAGTGATTGCGCAAAAAGCGACGCCTCGTCGCCGCCTGCTCCAGCACGCACTTCAAGCATAATCTCATTTGGAAATTCTTCTTCTTTTTCCTCTTCTTTCAAAATTATTTCCATCTGCGCAATCAAATCTTTTTTCTGATTTTCAATCGTTAGAAGTTCTTCTTCTGAAAGCTCTTTCATCCCAGGATCACTCTCAATAATATTTTTAATTTCTTGCTCTTCTCTGATTAAGCGTTCAAAGTCGTCCGCCAAAAAGCGGGTTTTGTTGTTTTCTTTGTATTTTGGGTCTAGTTTTATTGTTGAATCCATAAGAAAAAAGCCTTTGCAAAAAGGCTTTAAAAGGAACAGTTACTTTGATTTCTTAGAAGCTGGTTTAGCAGCGCTTTTTGCTGCAGTTTTTGTCGCTCTAGCCTTGAATCTTTCAACTCTTCCGGCAGAGTCAACAACGTTGTCGTTTCCCGTATAGAATGGATGAGACGCGCTTGAAATTTCAATCTTATAATGAGGATATTCCTTGCCTTCAAATTTAGTCGTTTCTTTGGTTACAACAGTTGAGGAAATAAGAAAAACCGCGCCGTTTGAGGTGTCTTCAAACACAACTTGCCTGTAGTTTTCTGGATGTATGTCTTTTTTCATAATGCAGATTATTGCAGAAAACCCCCAAATTGGCAAGTTTTTACCTCCCTTTTAATTCCCGTTAATAATATTGATATTTTGTTGTATCTGAGCGGTTTTGGCCATTACCTGCTTACCATAAGAACAAGATGAGCCTCCTGTGCCGTAGTATCTGCAAGCAGCTGTTATCTCTGAAGTATATGACCCGGCTATGGCACCGCGGTCAGCAAGTAAAATCCCAGAAGCCATGAGGGCGTGCTCTGGATTCCACGGGTCGGCACTTGAGATACCTAAATCCGACTCGATTCTTGATTCAATCAATGCCCACGTAGAAGCAATAAATTGTGCCGGACCCATAGCACCTCCATATCCTCCGGCCCCAGCAATCGGACAAGAAACCTTGGTCGCGTAGGGATCACGTCCTACTGATTTTGTAATCACTAAGAAAGGGGCGACATCTCTTGAGGGTTTCATAAGATTCGGCCAGACCCTTCCACTTGTAACGTTTACCCCAGCACCTGTTGTAGCATCAGTCAAATAACAAGAACCGACGTTTGCCCCAAGACTAGATTCTTGAGTAATAATCGCCAAAAGGAATGCTGGATCAACACCTGTAGCTTTTTGAACTTCCTCTGCATATTGAAGTGCTGTGCCAAAAGGAATCGCGGAAGTGTTGGCCAAAGAAAACAGCGCTGCTTTAATTTTGTCCGCTTGAGCCGTTTTTTGTGCAATAACAGCTTGATAGCCTGCTTGCTGATTTTTGTTTAGAGCTAAAAGTTGCTTTTCTTGCGTTTGGCTATCTTGAATAACAGCTTCTTCTTTTTGAACATCAACTTTTTCGTCAATCTCCTGATTTTGCTCGGCCGTAAAAGTGTCTTCTTCTTTTTGATTTTCAGCTTCAGAGCTTTGCAGATTTGTAAAAGTGTCAGCCATTGCTGTTTTTATAGAATCAAAAGAATCCAAATCAGCAAAGAAATTTGACAACCCTTGGCCCGAGAGCAGAACTTCCGGCAGCGATATGTCATCAAAAGCCTTTGTCTGCTTCAAAATTTGTCCCAAAGAATCTTTATCTTGATTTATCTGCCCTCCAATAGTTTGAATATTTTCTGTCCTGACATCAATATCCTGTCCCAACTGCGAAATAGCCAGATTGTGCGCTTTTATTTTGAGCTGAGCATCTTTAATTTTTGCATTTAGTATATCAATCTCATTTTGAAGAGACTCTCCCTCAGCTTGCTTTTGGGTAAGCACAAGTTGATTTTGGGCAATCTCTTGATTTAGTTCATTAAGCTGAGATTGGCATACCGCTTTTTCTGCAGCTGTGTTGCAAGTGGGAGTACCAGAAGAATCAGCTGTTTGAGCAAAAGTAAAATTATAAAAAAATATGCTCGTGGCAATCGTACCGCACAACACAAGTAAAAAAGAGCTTTTTTGGATTTTTTTCATTAGGTAAATAACAAAATAAATAAATTGCCCAACCTAAAATGTCTGAAGCAAAACAAAAAGACCAAATTACTTGGCCTTGCTGTCTTCTTTTTTTGCTTCTTTTCCTGCAGGAGCCGCATCCTCGACAACTTCTTCCTTGCCTTTCTTTTCAACTTCAATTGAAGAGAGATCAATTGGGCCTGTTTCTTCAACTTCTTCCTTAGCCATCTTTGCCAAAGCCACAATTTCTTCCGCTCCAGCAATAAGTGTTACTCCATTAGGCAGTTTGATGTCTCCGACAGTAAGGTGGGAATCCAAGTCAACAATAGAAGAAACATCGGCTTCAAGCACGTGTGGCAAGTCTTTTGGCATAGCCTCCACTTCAATTTCATGCATAACTTTAACCAAAATCGCTCCCTGCTCTTTGACCACAGGAGCAATGCCGACGAATTCCACAGGAATTTTAACTTGCACTTTCTTGCCTTTTTCCATCACGTAAAAGTCGGCGTGGATGATTTTGCCAGTCACAGGATCGCGAGCTACGTCGTGAATCAAAGCATCATGCTCTCCAGCATCTCCAACAATGGAAATAACACTGGATTCTCCCGCGTGGCTCAAAACCTTCTCAAACTGTAAATAATCCAATGAAATTGAGGTTGATTTTTCCTTTGGACCATAAAAAACAGCAGGAATTCTGCCCAAAGCGCGAAGCTTCTCGTTTTTTATGCTTGTGTCTCGTTTTTCGGCTTGTAGCGTTACCATAAATTCCATTATATATAGATTTTTGGGAAAATCAAATTATTTATTGACTTGAACTAGATAAAAAGTAATATAGGCCTATGAGTGCAAATGAGATCCTTGAGCATCTGAAAAGGGAAATCGTAAGGCCGCAAGAAGCCCTAGCCACGGTGACCTGCGACCCAATCGGCATCGCCATACCTTTTCCGGAGGAGATTTCTCCGGAAGCGGTAAAAGAAGTGGAAACCGGATTAGTTCATCTTCACTGGCGGTTCGAAATCCTCAAAATCCAGAGCAAGACACACTGCGTGTTCTTCCCTTTTTAATCGCATCTCCGGATGCGAATTTTTTATATTTGATATACTTTTAGAATGAAGAATAAAATTCAAATACTAATGATTCACGGAGGAATGACCTTCAAAAACAGAAAGGACTATTTGCATTATCTAAAGACTAGAGAAATACGTATTAAAAAGAAAGTATATTGGTCTATAGATTATTTAGACAAAAAAATAGGCAAAGACTTTGGAATCATCAGGCCCCGCATGCCCATGCAAGATAATGCCAAGTATGAGGACTGGAAGATTTATTTTGAAAGATTTATTCCGTATTTAAAATCTCCTTTTATCTTGATCGGGAGTTCGCTTGGTGGAATTTTCTTGGCTCAATATTTATCTGAACACAAGTTACCCAAGAAAGCGCTCTCCACTTATCTTATATGTCCCCCTTTTGACAATGAAATAACTGAAGAAGATTTGGTTGGCGGATTTAAACTCAAGTCTG
This sequence comes from uncultured bacterium, assembly GCA_963766885.1. Taxonomy (GTDB): domain Bacteria; phylum Patescibacteriota; class Minisyncoccia; order Phycocordibacterales; family CAIRYW01; genus CAIRYW01. The sequence goes on from CAVYBO010000002.1 coordinate 294,200, forward strand.
ATTTATCTCTTCTTGAAAAGAATTCCAAAAATCTCTACCTGCTATTCTCAAAAGATGATGACGTTGTGCCTGTCAATCATGCAGAAAAATATAGAAAGAAACTAAAAAATGCAAAGATTATTATCTACGAGAGTAAAGGCGGACATTTTGATGTGACTGAGTTTCCTGAGATTGTGAAGATGATTAAGGATGATGTAAAGTAGGACTTCTTAGCCACCTGATTAAGGAATTTTATTGTTGAGCTATATGATCCTCAATATACTTTTTGGTATCACCTACTTTTTTGCCAGGATTGAAGATGTTTAATGGGTCAAAAATATTTTTAAGGTCTTTGAAAAATCCGTAAACTTTTTCTCCGTACATTTCTTCCAAATACGGCGTGCGGATTATTCCGTCGTTGTGCTCGGCTGTCATTGAGCCACCGAATTCTTTAATTAGAGCAAAAACCTTTTCTTCCACAGGCACAATTTTTGCTCGCTCGCTTTCTTGAGTCAAATCCATAAGAGGAATTATGTGATAATTCCCGTCCCCGGCGTGGCCTGCAATATTGGCTTTGATTCCAGCGTCTTTGAGAATTTTAAGAAGTCTTGGCAAAAACTTTGGCATATTTTCTGGCAGAATCGAAAAGTCGTCCACAAAAGGCGCCGTGCGTTTGCCGTGCACATGGCTTCGCAAAAGATTAAAGCTCTCTCGCCTCATCACCCAATATTTCTCCTCGTCCTTTTCAGTTTCAAGTACCCGAATTTGGATGTCTTTAAAGCCTTTTAGCGTTTCAACAATACTTTTTGTTTTTTCTGTAATTGTTTCTTGCTGCTCTTCTGCCAGTTCAATCATCACAATAAGTTTTGGAAGTCGAAACATCTTGATTCCAACCCACACTTCCGGCAAAAACTGCAGAGCAAATTTAATAAAACTTTCTCCAACTTTTTTGGCAATCTCGGGCATAAACCTAATGCCAAGTTTGAGCGTTGCGTCATCAAAAGTTTCCAAGCTCTCCGGCTGAAACGGCAAAACTTTGTTCACAACACTTGGAAGCGCATCCCAGCTTTTGAAAAACACCACAATCATTTTCCTAAACGGCTTTTCTTTAATGACACGAACTTTAGCTTCTGCCAAAATTCCAAGCGTGCCCTGAGAGCCAACAAACGCTTGAGTGAGGTCAAAAATCTTTTTGTCTTTATCCCAAATTCTCCACAGAGCATATCCTGAAGAATTTTTGTGGACGTGCGGCTCCGCTGCTTTGATTGCGTCATAATTTTGATCGACAAGATCAAATGTTTTTTTGTACAATTGCCCCTCAAAATCATTTTGCGAAATTTTTTGCTGCAACTCATTCTCTGACAGCGCTTTGATTGTGTATTCATTGCCGTCCGCAAGAATCATCTTCAATTCTTTGACAAAGTCTCTTGCTTGGCCATAGCGCAAAGTCTTTTCTCCAGCAGAATTATTCATCATCATTCCTCCAAAGGCAGCAAGCTGCTTGGATGCAGGATAAACTGGATATTCAACTTTTTTGGACATCGAGTCCTTTTCAAAATCTCTGAAAAACACTCCCGGCTCAACTGTTGCCTCCAATTTTGCCGTGTCTATGGATTCTTTTTTGAAATATTTTGTGAAGTCCAAAATAATTGATTCGTTTAGCGGTCCTCCTGTCATATCGCTTCCAGCAGATCGACCAGTTAGGGAAAGAGTTGGATCGGATTTTTTGTTCTGATTAATAAAATTTACAAGTTTTTTTACATCTTCTGTATCTTTAGGATAAACAATTACTTTGGGACACACTTCAAACAAACTCGCATCATGGCTGTATTTTGTGAGCGTGTCTGCATCATCCAAAACATCGCCTTCTATAATTTTCTGTATTTCTTCTTTTAAATTCATGTTTTTATTCTAACACGCCGCAAAAGATTACTGATTTATAAGATACTGCTTTATGTTTGCATCCTGTTCTTCTAGAGTAGCGGCGCAATGGGTTATATGGTTTGAGTCGTGAATATAATACAAACAGTCAGTTTGAGTTGGATTGAGCACCGCCTCAATTGCCGGCAAACCTGGATTTGAAATCGGATGTGGAGGCAAGCCTTTATTTGTATAACTATTAAATGGTGAGTCAATTTGTTCATCACTTGCTTTAATAGGCGCCCACCAGCCGCTGCCAGTATTGCCTCTTGCATATTGCAATGTCGAATCAACATCCAAATACATATTATTGTTCAGTCTGTTCCAGAGAATTCCAGCAATCAAAGGCATATCTGCATCTCCGGATGCTTCCCGCTGAACAATTGATGCAAGAGTGAGCGCCGTTGTCCATTTAACATTTTGCGCCGCAAACTGAGGCAAAAGCGGAGCGAACTTTTCATTAAACATCGCAATCAATCTTTTAGCTGTATCAGCAGGTTTTTCATTAACAGGAATCAAATACGTATCCGGAAAATATACTCCTTCGACATAATCAGGATTACTTGTAGTGTCTACATTTATCCATTCGTTTTCTTCTGCTTTTGTCCATCCCAAAGTCTCTGCCAAAAGCGCTGCAATTTCTTCTTTTCGTAGACCTTCTGGAATTACAACCCATTTCATATACGGATTGCCATCAAGCACTTGAACAATTTGATTTGGCGTCATTTTTGTTGAAAGCATATACGCCCCAGGTTCAATTGCATTGCTTCCAGATGAATTAAAAGCTGAAACAAAATCCGACGTGGTTGCCACAAATCCCGCTTGAAAAAGATTTTCTGCAATATCATCTGTAGTGGTTGCATTAAGCGCGATTACAAACTGAGTATCACCTAAAGGCATAGGCAGAGCAGCAGGAGCAGTTGAAGTTCCAACAACAGCAGTTTGAATTATTTTTTTGGGTTGGATAATTTCTAAATTTGAATTTTTGTGGCCTAGCAAATTAAACACCAAAAACCCGCCAACTATCATGATAAGCAGAATAAAAACACTTAAAATTATTTTCGGATAAATGCCCATTATTTATTATTTCTTTTCCTCAAGATCCAAGCAGACAGAATTCAAGCAATATCTTTTGCCGGTCTTTGTTGGTCCATCATCAAACATATGACCCAAATGCGATCCGCACTTGGCGCATACTACTTCAATACGATTCATTCCATGCGAATGGTCTTCATTTAAAATTACAGCCCCTGGAAGCGCTTCATCAAAACTCGGCCATCCAGTACCCGAATCAAATTTTGCATCTGAAGCAAACAAAGGATTGCCACAGGCCATGCAGCGATAAATTCCATCTTTGTCGGAGTGCAAAAGCTTTCCAGAAAAAGGCGCCTCTGTGCCCTTCTGCCGAAGCACCTGATACTGCTCTGGAGTTAAAACTTTTTTCCACTCTTCTTCTGTTTGGGGCATTGGCTTATTGTCTTTGTCCATAAATTTAAAAATTATTTAGTACAACTTATCTAATAACTGCGCAAAATTTTTTTGAACTTTTTCCAGCTTTGGATTTATCACAACTTCGCAATACGGATTGCCAGGGTGGGTGGCAAAATAATCGTGGTGATAATTTTCCGCTTCATAAAAATTCTCCAAAGGTACCACTTCAGTTACTACGGATTTGCCATCCTTGTTTGATGCATTTATTTCTTTGATAAAATCCTCTGCTTGTTTTTGCTGCTCTGGAGTGGTGTAAAAAATAACAGAACGATATTGAGTGCCGACATCATTGCCCTGCCTGTTTAAAGTTGTCGGATCGTGGCTTCCAAAAAATACCGTCAGCAAATCCCTGTATTTGACAAGACTTGGATCATATTCGATTTTGACAACTTCTGCGTGTCCTGTGGTTCCCGAACAAACTTGTTCATAAGTTGGATTTGGATTTTTGCCGCCCGAATATCCGGGCAATACCGAAGAAACGCCTTTCATCATTTTGAAGACTGCTTCCGTACACCAAAAACATCCTCCTCCAAAAATTGCTGTTTCTTTCATAAATTTTTATATTTATTTATAAAATTATCCGAATGTGAATGTATACGCATCAAGTCCGCCGCTTGGAACTGTGATTTGCAAAGTATGTTCTCCATAACTTGTTCCGTTAACAAGACTATAAAGCTTGTTGGCTTGAATCAAAGCCGTGCTGTCGCTTGAGACATCTGCCCCCGCTTGATTTCCCAAAGGTTTGCCATCTAAAAGAATTTGAATCTTTGTTCCATTTACGGAACTAGCTACCATATAGACATTCTTAGCGTCATATTGATACGTAATTGTGTCGTCGGTTGTGCCTGTCGGCGCTGACTCTGCATATTGGCTTTGAAAATTCCAAGTGCCGCCCAAATAAAGAGTGTTCAAAGTAATATTCACTGGAATTGTCAAAGTTTGTGTGCCTATCGTGGCTTGCGTTCCGTCGCCAAGATACTGGTTTCTTTCTGCTCCAAAATACGTTTCTGGACTTTGCACGCCATTTGCATCCATCGAAACAATATCAGAAGGACTGACGATTCCTGCTGGAATATTATCCGGCAATCCCAAAACTTCTGCGCGTTCCTTGAGCGCGGCTTGAATTGCTTGTTCTGTCTCAGCGTAATTTCCTTCGCCAATATTGTTGTGTACAACATAGCCATCAATGTCTATCAGATATTCTTCCGGCCAATATTCATTGTTGTATGCATTCCAAGTTCCCATATTGCTGTCTAAAACAACAGGATATATTACACCGTCTGCTTTTACAGCAGACGCAACATTGCTGTAAACTTTTTCAAAATCAAATTCCGGAGTATGAACGCCTACAATCACTAGTCCGTAATCTTTGTATTTTTGATACCAGGCTTTGAGATACGGCAGAGTCCTCTGGCAATTAATGCAGCTGTATGTCCAAAAATCTAACAGCACAACTTTATTGCCAACCAAAGATGAAAGCGTGAATGGCGGAGTATTTATAAATCCTGTCGGATCAACAAATTCTTTGGCCTTTGAATATTCTGAAGCTTTGGCTGCCAAAATAGCCGATCTGTTTACAACATTTTTAACCGAGGTTTGAGTTGAAGTTGCTTCGCTTGTGGTTGCTGCAGTAGTGGTCGCCGGCTCAGAAAGAATCGGCTTTGAAACAACCTCAGGGGCCGGACCAACAAGCGTCGGCGCCTTCTCGGCTTCCAAATACCAAATTGCTCCTCCGATGATTATCAAAACCAAAACTAAAATTATATTCCTTGTGTTATTTGTCATATTTTTTATATTTTTTCTTGCTTAATTGCTGTTGAGGCAAGATATGAAAGAAATCCGGGAATAATCGGCAGAATGCACGGACTTAAAAACGAACTTAAACCTGCAATAAATGCGATACCCAAGTTAATAATTGAAACTGAATTTATGTTTCCTCCGGCGTTTGTGCCAAAATTAAGTTTATCCAAAACACCGGCAAGTATTGGCAGATTCGCAATATTGCTCAATTCCCCGACAAAAATAAAAATTCCGATTATTATAAGCAGAATACCGAAAAAATATTCAAAATATTTCAGCCACTTGCCCGCTTTATCAATCAAACTCTGGGCTTGATTGGTAAAAAGTCCTACAAGCAAAAACGGAATTCCGATTCCAAGGGTGTATGCAAAGAGCAAAAGAAACGCGCTTGAAGCATCTGTTGCAGCCAGCGCAAGAATAGCTCCAAGAGCCGCACTGACACACGGTGTCCATCCCACGGCAAAGGCAGCTCCAAAAACAAATGATGTTATGTAATAAGAGCCGAACTTTTTTTTGACAGCGATTTTGTGATCGCGCATCAAAAAGCTCGGACGAAATAAATCCAAAAGAAATAGCCCGAAAAGAATTATTATAACACCGCCGATTCTGCCGAGCCACATTTGAAATTCTTTGGAAGAATGGACCAAAACAGTCTGAAGCAAAATTCCAACAATAGAAAAAACCACAGAAAATCCCAGAACAAAAAACACGCTGCTAAAGAATATGCTCCAGTCTCTCTTTTTATTTGACTCCTCCATACCTATATTATAGTTTTAACCGAACAATTTTGCCACTCCATAAAACTATTCTCCGTAAAAGACGTATATTATCAGTATGATGAAGAAAACCCTTTATATAATACTGATTTTGATAACCATACTAATGCTGGTCCTATTGTTTTACTTGTATAGCCTAAATCAAAAAATAGAACATGCCGCAAGTAGATCAACCTCAAATTCGGTATATTTGAGTAATACTTAAAACAAAAATGATGCGGAAAAACCAAAAAACGCCCCGTCAACAATTTGGAAAATTGTTTGATGAAATACAACTCTCTAGAGCGCTGATAGACAGCAAGACTTTTGTTGACTGCACACCAAAGATAGATCCTGAAAAAATTATTCTTGATTATAAAGAAGGCGAAATAAAAAAAGAAAGCATCAGGGAATTCGTAGAAAAGCATTTCTCTTTTCCAAAAGAACCGGAAACTCCGCACGCTCGAAATCACCACCACAGAGACACAAACGACGCACGAGCATATATAGAAAAAATGTGGGATTTTTTGACCCGTGAAGCTGATATTTATCAAGAAAATTCTTCGCTTATTGCGCTGCCATACAAATACGTGGTCCCCGGAGGACGCTTTAGGGAAATTTATTATTGGGATTCGTATTTTACAATGCTAGGACTCAAAGAAAGCGGCCGATTTGATTTGATTTTCGATATGGTAAAAAACTTTTTATCTCTGATTGATACTCACGGTTTCATACCAAACGGCAATAGAAATTATTATCTTTCCAGGTCACAACCACCGATGTTTGCACTGATGATCCAGCTTCTCGAAACTTCCAAAGACATCAGTATTTATGAAATTTATCTTTCTGCCATGATCAAGGAATATGAATACTGGATGAATGGTGCAAAAAACATCAAATTTAAAATAGGGATATCAGAAACTGCGGAGCATGTTGTTAAAATGCCAGGCGGAGAAATTTTAAACAGATACTTTGACCAATTCGCGGAACCAAGAGAAGAGGCTTTTGCCGAAGATGTTGATCTGGCAACAGAAGTTTTGGATAAAAAATATTTTTGGCAGAATATGCGAGCCGGAGCCGAGAGCGGATGGGATTACTCAAGCCGCTGGTTTGCAGATGAAACAACCCGTGCAACAGCGCGCACAATAGACATTCTTCCTGTTGACCTAAATTGCCTTCTTTTTATGACAGAACTCATCATTGCGGATGCATGTGATGTATGCGAGCAAACAGAAGACGCTTTGAGATTCAGAGAAAAAGCTGAAGCAAGGAAAAAAGCAATCCAAAAATATTGCTGGAGCGGCAAAGACGGCTGGTTTTGCGATTATCTTTTAAAAGAAAACTCTCATTCTCCGAACCTTTCGCTTGCCGGCGTATTCCCTCTTTTTGCGGGAATTGCCACAGACAGACAAGCTGAAATTATAAAGGAAAATATTATGAAAAAATTTTTAAGAGACGGCGGACTTCTAACCACCCTCAAAGAAACCGGTGAACAATGGGATGCGCCAAACGGCTGGGCGCCCCTTCATTACATTTCAATAATCGGATTGGAAAAATACGGATTCAAAAATGAAGCAGAGGAAATAGCAAAGAAGTGGATTGGCACAAATATCAATGCATTCCAAAAAACTGGAACTTTTTTTGAAAAATATAATGTTCGTAATCCAGAATCTTTTGCTTCCGGAGGAGAATACCCCGTCCAAGACGGATTCGGATGGACAAACGGAGTACTGCTTTATCTTTTGAATAGGTATAGTAACTTTATTTAAACTGCGAACTATTGACATATCAAAATAATTATTATATCAATAATGCGAAATGAACATTCTCAAAAAAATAGCTATGGTGCTAACTGGCTTGCTATACGCAATCGCCATGTTTAAAGCAGAAGACTTCAATTACAATCTTCAAACCGCTCAATACCAAGATTACTTCGGTATCGTTACTTCAGATGCTCCGTATTGGATGCATCTGGTGCTGCTTCCGGCAGCGGTAACTATGGTGCTCGGCGTGATAAATGTCGGCGTTTGGCTACGACTCATCGGGTTGAGCCTCAGTTCTCTCTTTGTTTGGAATGAACTGACATCGTCTTTGAGCTTTCTCAAGGAAGCCAGTCAAATGGCTGACTACTGGAAAGCTGTCGGGCCGGTCCCTCAACCTCCTGTTATGCTTCTCTACCTTATTCTTTACGCTACGGCCATCTGGGCAAGCGTGGCGATCATTGAGAAAATCCTGAAAAGAGAAGGTCCTTCTCTGCTTGACGATTAGCGTCGTACGTTCTCACACGCACTAAATTAGGTGCGTATTTTTTATTTCAAATTTTTGGAAAGAAATTCTAAAGTTTTTTTCCATGCGTCATCGGCTGCTTCTTTGTTATACATTCGCGTATTATTCTCATTCATAAAAGCATGACCGCAGTTTGGATACACGATTGCTTCAAAATTCTTATCAGCAATTTTCATATTTTCTTTGAGCTCTGGAAGTGTTTCTATAAGTCGCGTATCTTGTTCTCCATAAAAAGCCAAAACCGGACAATTTAGATTTGGAATTTTGTCTTTCTCCAAAGGCTGTCCATAAAACGGCACTGAAGCTTTGATTCTTTGTTCTGCAGCTGCTAGCGCAAAGCTGTATGTACCGCCAAAACAAAATCCCAGAACTCCGATGTTGCCATTTACATTTTCATCATCCAAAAGATATTCAAAACAGTCCTTAAGTTTATTGACAGCTTGCTTTGCAAATTCCGGACTTCTCATTGGACCAAACTGTTCGCGCATTTTCTTCTGCGCTTCGTCCCGGGTTTCTGGATCTTGAGCTTCTTTAAAAAGCTTTTCTCCCGCCAAACTTTCAAGTGGAGTATCAAAAAATAAATCTGGCGCAAGCACAGAGTAACCTTCCTTTGCAAACCTGTCAGAAATATTTTTGATGTTTGGAATCAATCCCCAGATTTCGTGGATGACGATAAGCCCTGGATGCTTGCCTCCTTTGTCCGGATAAGAGTGATACGCGGGAATATTTTTTATATTGACTGTTTTATTCATGTTATTTATTATAAAAAAATTAACTGTTTTACCTATTAATTTGATTGTATTACTTTGAAGTAAATATTACTCGCGCGGGTCCATCCGCTTGATTGTCTGAATAATCATAATCGTGGAGTGATGACATATACGTGTTGTAGTCGTAATAATGGTTCACTCCGTCAGTTTCATCGCCCGGGTCGTTCACAATAAATGAATTCTTGCCGTCATCATAACCGGCAATTACCGTTGAGTGATATGCGGAACCGTTCGGCAAAAATGGAATATCGGGATTATTAAGATCGAAGCCGTCATGAAATGCGATCACGGGATGTCCTTCGTTCAACTGCTCTTTTATCTGCTCGATTGTCGGATCGGTTACAATTGTGCCTTTGAAATCTGAATAATTATTAATTATATAAGCGCTCTCCTCCGCAGATTCATTGACATTTGAACCGTAAATTTTATCTTCAGCGGCAAAAAGTGTTTCCATAAACTGTTTGGCTTCTGACACGCTTGTCGTCGCAACGCCCGCATAATATTTATCCACCATGGTCATTGAGGCTTCTTCGCAGGCGTTTTTCCAAGGGCCAGTCCAATAGTTTCCTGGCGCTTCGGCCGCGTATGGCACGGCAAGCAAAACTTTTGCAGGCAGCGCATTTTTTGGAGTCGATGAGGCCGCTAATGATTTTGCGCTTTGCAAATTATTTGGAGAAGCGTTTTGCGAAGACGATGCGGCAATAGAATCTTGACTTTGCGGCAAATGCTTGAACAATTCAAATAATCCCACTATGACAATGGCAGGAATAAGAAAAACAATCAGAAATGCTTTTAAATTCTTTTGCAACAAATAAATATTCGCGCTGTTAGACGAATTTTTGCTCATACACTTAAATAAAAAGACGATTGAAAATATTTGTTCTTACTTTTAAATAAGTTGAGGAAATTAAATAAAAGTTATCGCCTTTCCTTTTTTGCCGGCGCGGCCGGTTCGGCCTATGCGGTGAACATAATCTTCGTATGTGGCAGGAATATCGTAGTTGATGACATGGCTCACGTCGCTCACGTCAATTCCACGAGCAGCAACGTCTGTAGCCACCAAGACTTGAATGTGATTGTCCTTGAAGAGTCCTAAAGCTTTTTGCCTTTTGGATTGATTTTTGTTGCCGTGGATTGATTCTGCTTTGAAGCCTCTAGAAATAAGCTCCTTGCTTAATCTTTCAACTCCATGCTTGGTTTCTCCAAAGACAAGGACTTTTGTAAAACCATCTTTTAGAAGAAGTTCGTGAAGAACGTCAACTTTGTTTTTCCCCGCTTCAACTTTGACAACATCTTGATCCACGCTCTTTGCGGTGTCTCCAGTTTTTACAGAAATTGATACCGGCTCTTTCAAAAATTCTTTGATCAAAATTTCAATCTCGCGAGACATTGTTGCAGAGAAAAATAAAGTGTGGCGATCATGAGGCATTTTGGACATAAAAAACCTCATATCGTTCACAAATCCCATATCAAGCATTCTGTCAGCTTCATCAAGCACAACTGTTTTAAACAGCGAAAGATTCAAAGCCCTTTTTTCCACAAGGTCTTTGATTCTGCCTGGCGTTCCAATAACAAAGCTGTGCTGGCGTCTGAGGCCTGCAAGCTGTTTGGAAATCGGCGCTCCGCCGACAGCGCACACAGAAAATATCGGCAGGTTTTTGGCAAAGCCGTAAAGCTCTTCTTCAATCTGCTGGGCCAGTTCGCGAGTTGGAACAGCTACAATTATTTTTTCCGATGAATTTTTTAAAACTTTATCAATTAACGGAATCAAAAACGCCGCGGTTTTGCCTGTGCCGGTGTTTGCAATTCCAACCAAGTCAACACCTTTGAGCACATGAGGAATAGCCCTGTCCTGAATCGGAGTCGGAGTTTTGTATCCTTTGGTTATGATATTTTCTTTCAGACGATGATCAATAACAAAATCCACAAAATTGTGCTCGGGTACAAAGTTTACTGTTTCTTCTGTGATAACAGCTTTATTTATAAACTTAGCAGGATCAATTGATCGTCTAAATCTACTGCCTCCGCCACCGCGACCGCCTTTGAATCCTCCACCTCTTCCGCCACCAAAAGAACGTCCTTTTGAAGGACCTCTTGATGAGCCGCTACGTGAGGGTCCTCTAAAAGAAGAACCTCTATTACTGGAGTTTCCCCCAAAACTTTTTTTATACATATTATTAAACGCAGAAACTGCGTCTTTTCTAATCTTTAAAATAAAAGTAAGGCGATTAGATGTTCTCGCCAGTTTTTAAAGATTTTTAGCCCTCGAATCCGCACATTTGCGAACAAAACCAATGAGATTTAACTTACCTTTATATAATATACTAAAAATTGATTGATGTCAAATTTATTTCCTAGTATGTTTAGTCATCAATATTTTTATTTTTCCCTAACACCCTAGCCCTAGCAAAAATTTTATGTATTTGTGATGGATTAAATCCTTGATCTATAAGCGTTTGCTGATAAGTCTGCTTTGACTCCGAATTGGTTATCTCATCATCTGCCCTAACTCCGACATCTATAGATACAGAATCTGATGAATCGGTTCCATTTTCAGTATCCGAGTCTCCAACAGCTTCCAACTGAGTTCTGACTTGTGGAACTTGAATTGTTTGAGCGCCAGCTTGATGAATACTGCTAAGCAAAAACGTGGTTGCGATTGCCCCAGTGGCTAATATTTTTCTTTTTTTCATTGTTCTGTGTAATTATTTAATATTAATGTTCTAAGACACTCTTACTAATACGAACGAAATAGGAATTTGTTTCAAATAGGGACACGAAAAAATTATCTGTTTATTTCGACAAGCAGGACCCAAGCGTCAAACACAGCTTTACTGAAAGAGAAAACAATAGCCAGCACAAGCCAATAGAAGCCGACAAGGCCTTGATTCAAGATTACGACACCAGAGATAACATATGGAAAAACGGCAAGCTCGGTTAATACCATTTGCCAGAGAAATTCTTTTTTGTACTGTTTGTCCGTATTCCTGAGAATTCTCAAATCAAGCCTGAGTGTAGTAATCCAAACAACAAGACCTATGCCTAAAATCTCAATGCCAATGAAAAGAACGGGCTGGCTTGGCACCAGGCAAAGTAAGGAGACGATCAAAACTGTAAGCATTAAAAGGATTGCCTGAAAAGCTCGGTCTGGCAATCGGGAAATGGAAATTATCCTGGTGAGATTGATAGACACGCCAACAAAGATGAGTCCTGTAAGAGCGGCCGCAGCACCGGCTATAGCGACAAAAAAATCATTCCACATACATTTAATTATACCTCTCCCCTATAAATTCTTACAGGCCCGACTAAATCAAATGGAAATCTGGGAGTTGATTAAGTATGAAAACTAAATCACTACCTTCGGATACATATAGGCGCTGAGCGCGGAGATTATTATTGCAGTCACAAAAAGAATTCCTATGTCAGTGCCGAGTCCTGCTGTGCTGCCGTTTATTAAGAGCGCTCGCAGTCCATTGACCATATAACTCAGCGGATTGACTTTGGCCACCACTTGGAGCCAGCCCGGCATTATGCTTATCGGATAAATCGCGCTTGATGCAAAAAATAAAGGCAATGTGATGACTTGCCCAATTCCCATAAATCGTTCGCGAGTTTTTACAATTGAAGCAATAATCAAAGAAATTCCTGTAAAACAGCTCGCGCCAAGAATAACAATCACAATAACTCCAATAATTGAAAGAATATTTATATGAAGCCCAATACCGAGTATTAAAGCAAAAACGAGCACGATAACCGCTTGGCAAAGTCCGCGCACTGCTGCAGAAAGCATCTTGCCCCAAACGATTGCAAGCCTTGGCGTTGGCGTAACCAAAAGTTTTTGAAGAGTTCCTGCGTCTCTATCCATAATAATGTAGAGTCCATAAAAAATCGCAACAAACGTGACCGATTGAGTCAGAATTCCTGGAGTAATGAATTGCAAATACGTTGCGCCTCCGGTTGGAATGGCACGAATTTTGCTCAGCGCTTCTCCAAAAATTCCAAGCCACAGAATCGGCTGCACTGCGCGAGAAATAAGTTCTGTTGGATCATGAAAAAGCTTGCGAGTTTCCATCTCGGTGAGAATGTATGCTTTTTTGAAACTTTCTATAAAATATTTGATCATAAATTTATCCTAGTTTTTGCTCATTGCGACGCATTCTTCTGGTTTCCTTAAAGCTTGCCGGCATATTTTCTTCCAATTCTTTGCCGGTAAAAAATATAAATGCTTCTTCAAGAGTTTTTGCGTTCGCTTTTTGTTTTAATTCCGTTGCTGTGCCGATTTCTGCAAGCTTGCCGCTGTGCATAATAGCCACACGACTTGAAACGCTTTCCGCTTCTTCCATTTGATGGGTGGAAAAGAAAATCGTAGTTTTGTATTTATCTTTCAGTTCAAGCAAGTGCTCCCAGACATTTTGTTTGGCCAGAGGATCCAAGCCCGAAGTCGGCTCATCCAAAAACAAAACTTGCGGATGGTGGATTATTGCCTGCCCGACTTCTATGCGTCTAATCATTCCACCGGAAAAAGTTCGAACCAAAGAATCTGCATGTTTTTCCAATTTCATAAAAGAAAGTATTTCTGCAACTCTGTCTTTTCTGATTTTTGCTGGGACGTCATAAAGCCGCGCCATCAGCATCAAGTTTTCGTAGGCAGTCAAAGTGCCGTCAACAGAGATAAGCTGCGGCACATAGCCAATAGCGCGGCGGACTTCAGCCGGCTCCAAATTAATGTCATGTCCAGCCACAGTTCCCTGGCCGCTTGTGGACTTGATCAAAGTAATAAGCATTTTGATAGTTGTGGACTTGCCCGCGCCGTTTGGCCCAAGAAAAGCAAAAACTTCTCCCCTTTTTACAGAAAAAGAAATATTATCCACAGCTTTGAACTCTCCAAAACTTTTGGTCAGTCCTGAAACCTCGATTATTGTGCTATCTATTGTGCTCTTTGCCGATTCGTTCATATTTTTTTATTATATTACTAACTTCATACGAATTGAAGATTAATTTAGTTTCAAATTTGGGTTATAATGTCAGTATGTTAGAAACAAACACTATCGCTCCTGATTTTAAACTCCCTGACCAAGACAACAAGACTCATTCCCTTTCCGATTATCGCGGCAATTATGTGCTTGTTTATTTTTATCCTAAAGACGACACGGCAGGATGTACCAAAGAAGCCTGTACCATCCGCGATATGTACAAAGACTTTGAAAGCAATAATGTAAAAGTTTTTGGTATAAGCAAAGATTCAACAGAAAGCCACAAAGAATTTGCCGAAAAATATCAGCTTCCGTTTACATTACTTGCAGATACTTCAGAAGAAGTCATCAAAAAATACGGAGCGGACGGCACGCTGTTTAACAAAAGAATTTCATATCTAATTGATCCAGAAGGAAAAATTGTCAAATCGTATCCAAAAGTTGATCCCACCGAACACGGCGACGAAATATTAAAAGATATTTACGCTCTGAAAAAATAACAAGGTAGTATTATTGACAAAACTCAAATAATTTGGTATTATATCGACTGAAATTCCTCTTGCACAAGTTGCTTTATTAACGTACAAATCTTGTCGGCCTGAAGCCGAATTAAGAGGGCCTGAAGCCCCGTTGGCAATAAGTGTGAGTTGGATAGTTAGAAAGTTAGTACCATGAAAAACAGTGAAGTTTATTTCCTATTGAAAAAAGGACTCATCCCTGAGCACCTTCTAAATGGATGGAACAAGAGCAGAAGGTTTGACGATGATATGGAGCCTAAAGCCTCCGACTCGCAGATGAAATACCAAGTCGCTGCAGGCTGGTTCGCAACTATCATTAGCATAATCACGCCCGTGGTTATATCGCTTGATATGTTCGACCGCCAACAATACCACAGCTACCTCAACTGGAAGAATTGTGCCGTTGATGTCTTCATATGGTGTCTTTTTCTCATCGCGCTCTCAGCCTTCTGGAGAATGGAGCGTGCCAAGAAAAGCATGTTCGGCGTCAAGCTGGTCAGACTGTACACGTTTTTGGCCACGACACTCCGGGATATCCTGACAGCAGAAAAGCAGGAACTGATCGACCGCGTCAACGTGCGATTGATTGGCAGAGCCTCGATGATTCTCTACGCCGAGAAAACATTCGGCAGAGACTCTGAGTCCGCTAACAAACTGCGGGAGTGGTTCAGAGAATGCCACAAGCTGTGCCTTGCATTCGGACTGGCTGAAGCGAAGTTCGATACTTATTACGAGCAAGCTTCACTCGATCACCCGATTCTTTCTCCAGTGAATGAGGGCTGGATACGGGAACTCGAGCATGGCAAAATCATCACTGAACTGTAAAAGGAGCGTTAAATCGTTCTCCAACCCCATCTCGCAAGAGCTCTGGGGAATTTTTTATATTTAATTTTTATTTCTTTTCTCCGTTCTTCCCTTCAGCCACCAGACAGCAAGCGTGGTTGAGGTTGGCATTGCGATGATGAGTCCGATTGTGCCGACAAGCATACGGATTATTTCGCTGACCAAAGGTTCGTAATTCAATGTGTTATAAAGCGAGGCGCTACTGCCAGCATAAATTATTATCAAAGGAAAAGAAACTCCGGCATAAACTAAAAATAAAGTATTAATAATTGAACCGAGGTGCGCAATTCCCACTTTGTATGATTGATTATAAATTTGTTTGCTCTCTGCGGCGGGATTGCTTTTTATGAATTCCAAAACAGTTGCAATTTGGGTGACAACCATTTCAGTCAAGATTCCAAGAGTGCCTAGCATAATCCCAGCAATCAAAAGTTCTTGAAGATTTATTCCAGTAAGGCCGAGGAAACTGGCGTCTGTTGAAACAAGCCCCGTAAGCCCGGCCAAAGAAACCGAAAAATACGACAAAACACAAACAATCAAAAAATTAAGAGCCACAGCAATGACAGAAATATGGGACAAAACAGAAAACCCTTCTGTCAGATAAACTATGCAAAGCATAATTATCAAACCAGAAAAAAATATCACAAGTTCAGGATTGTAGTTGTGAACAATAAGCGGAGTGATGATCCAAATAATCGCAACGATTGTCAGAGCCAAAGAAAAAACCAATCTCAATCCTTTTTTTCCGCAGACAATAAAAAGCAGAATCAAAAATATTATCGATAACAAGAAAACCGTGGGTTCCATATTATTTTTTAGCATTTAAAAGCGACAATAAATTATACCTCACTGCTATGTCCGAAGCCTTGATCGTGTTTGACTCTTCGTCATACAAAGTTTTGCAGGAATCAGTTGGCAAAGTGTTATCTTTTGGAACGCTAAGGCACGTTCCATCCTCAAAAACGCCGTCCGCAGAAGCTGTGTACTTGAGACTTGGACTCAAAATAAATTTTATCGCTCCAGTGCCGATGACTCTTTGGACTGCAACTGGAGTTTTGGTGCTAAAAAGATCCTGTCCGAGAGCTGTAATGGGATATTGAATTCCAAGTAAACTTGCCGCGGTCGGATACAAATCCAAATGGCTTGCCGGTTCGGTTTCTATACCTTTAAACGTACTGTCGGGTGTCAGGACAATAAGCGGCACATGCTCGGTCTGCGAATCCGGCGTGCCAATGAAAGCTGTATGATCTCCAAAAATAAATATTATTGAATTTTGATAAAGACCGTCTTTTTTGAGGCTCGCGACAAAGTTCCCAAGCGCGGCATCGCTGTAGTGAATTGCTTCCAAATACTGCTCCTGCGTTGGAGTGAGATTTGTATTTTGAGGAATTTTCAAAGTCTCCAGATCGGCAGGCAGTGTAAAAGGAGTATGAGTGCTCAAGGTGATAAGGGTTGCCATAAACGGCTGTTTAAGCGCTTGAAGCTTTGGCAAAGACTGCGACAGGAAATCGGCATCGCCCAAGTTTTCATATCCAACCGGACGCGGAATTGTGTAGGAGTCCTGGCTTATTTGATGTCCATAGCCGATTGGCGGATATGCATTGGATCGATTCCAAAATGTGGCAACATCCCCGTGCATGGCAACAGTTGTGTAGCCGTTATTATCCAAAAGCTTAGGCAGCGCATCTGTTTTGATGTTCGGTTCTGTGATAAAAACAACAGAATCAGGTAAAGGATAAAGCGAATTAAGAGTCGAAAATTCCGCGTCCGCGGTGTTGCCCACTCCGATTTGAGAATAATAATTTGTGAAATATTTTCCTTGTTCTGAAAGGGCGGTTAAATTTGGCGCCACGTCTACTCCGTTTATTTTGTAGCCTATTACCCAATTTTCCAGAGATTCAACCTGGATAAAAATCAGATTTTTGCCTTTGAATTTTCCAAACTCCACTCCCTCTGGAGGCAATGCCCTGGAATTTGCCCAACTGATAAGAAAATCTTTGTCTTTTGGACTTATCTTGTGTGATCCAAAAAAATATTCTGCAAAACTTTCCAGATAGAAATTAACAACGCCCGCTTTGCCCACCAAAGTTGAGAGATTATACATTTCACTGTTATCATAAAGCCTGCCTAAATCTCCGGAATCGGCTTCCTCATCTTTCAAAAGAATTCCATACCCAACACAAAAAATGATCATCATCAAAATGATTGTGACGATTTTTTCTTTGACAGAAAGTTTTGCTTCTCTATCGATTTTCACCGCAAAAAATCCGATGATTAATAGAAAAATCGGACTTATAAATAAAAGCAGTTTGTAAGAAAGCAAAGTCTGAATTGTGCCAAAAAGGGTAAAGGCCTGTCCGGCGTATCCCAAGGACGAAGCTTCAAGAAATCCGTTTGAATATTTGTAATAAAGAAATTCGGAAACAAAAATCAAGGAAACGATTATAGAAACCAAAGACAAATACATGTACCTGAAATTTCTTTTGGAGAAAAACACTGCAGGGAAAAACAAAAGCATGCTTAAGCCGACCGATGCGGCAACTAGGCGCGGAAAATAATACTGATTTGCAAGATTGAGCCAGACATTAAAAAAATTTGTTTCTACTGCCAGCAAAACAGAGAGCACTATAGGCAGCCAAAAAAATTCAATCTGACGTTTAATAAATTGCATTTGTAGTTTTTATTAATACGCCCAGACTCGTCATATAGTTTCGGAAAATATTATATGGAAAGATCGCTCTCAGCGCTATTGACCGAAGACTGAACAAACTGCTTGGTCCACACTATTGCGTACCACACAGTAACAATCGTAGAAAGCGCCAAAAGAATTGAAGCGATTATTCCAATCATTCTGGCTTTTTGCTCTTTTGACTTCAGATACTTTCCACCGGGCCATTTGGAAACCATCACATAGCAAATTATCGGCAAAATAATACTGAAAGCATATATCCAGCACTGTGTCCAAAAAGAGGTAGAAAGCGGAGCCGAATTCAATTTGTTGCCGCAGTTCGGGCAAAAATACCATTCCGTCTTTGTAGGCTGATGGCAATAAGAACAAATCGTTTCGGTAGTTGATTCCATATTTTTATTTATTTAAGACAAGTGTCCGGCGAATCTGATTGAAATCATTCACAATGGCGTTCTCATCGAATTGCTTGACTATCCCCGCAGGATAATTTTCAATTGCTCCATAGTGGATAAAATATCGTACCGCAACACAAGGGTTTGTGCCTGGGATTGCATAAACAGTTTCGTCGTATCTGTTGCCTGCAGCCGCGCCGTCTGAAGAAGCGACAGAATACGTCACCCCATCATCAATAACTGTCTTTGGTGTTTGCGCGGGATAAAGAAATAGCGAAGCAGAACAACTCGGCGCTTGCGGAATTTCTTCAACGCTTATGTACGAATCACTTGAAAGATTTGTGCCTGTTGCAACCGAATCAGGAATTGTAAACTTGACCCCATTTATATCTTTTCCCGGGCCAAGTTCTTGATATTGATACGACTCGTCAGGCTCATATCCGATTGGCAGGCTGATTGAGAATCCTAATTTAGTATTTGTGTACCTTAGCAGAAGATTTGATACTGGCGGTTTATTTATAACAACTGGACTAATGGCTGCTTGTGGACGAGTTAAATACCAGCCGATAAATGCGAGAGTGATTAAAATTATAAAGATAATTAAATATTTTTTCACAAGATAATTATATCAGAATTAATCTTCATCGAATGCAAAAGAAAGCAACCCAAGCCCGGCCGTCTGCCTTAAATAAAATTTAATATTACTTTCCCGACCACCTACCGCGGGCGACCAATACGCAGAGTATTCCAACAACCAACGGCATTATTGCAGGTACTAACCCCATAGTCATAACCGTCACTACAACCGCGCCGATCATAATTATTACGAGTCCTATTGCAGCAAGCGGCGTCAGAAACAACTGTTTTTTAAAAATTCCTGGTAATACAAGTCCGAGTCCACCAAGTATTTCACAAACACCGATAAATCTTACAAAAAGCACTGGCAGTGGAAACTCCTTAATCAATGCCGCGATCGGACTAATCAGTTTTATCACTCCGCTAAAAATAAAAAGTGCTGCGAGCAATGATTGAATAATCCATAGCGCCCAAATTTTAAAACCAGCTTTTTTCTTTACCTCTCCGCCTAAAATTTCTTCGGTCATTTTATTTTTAAATTATTTTTTAATTAAGTAAATTATAACACGAAACAGCATCTTTGTGATAAGATGCCGCAATGGAAACAAAATCTACAGAAATTATTTGGGATGTGGCTGTGATTGGTGGCGGACCAGCTGGAATGATGGCAGCAGGAAGAGCAGCCGAACGAGGCTTGAAGGTAATTTTGATTGAAAAAAATGAAATCCTCGGCAAAAAACTTTTGATCACTGGTGGAGGCAGATGCAATGTCAGCAACGCCGAATTTGATACCAGAAAATTGCTAGAAAAATTCAAAGAAGATGGAAAGTTTTTGTTTTCCGCCTTTTCGCAGTGGAACGTAAAGGAAAGTTTAGAATTTTTTAATTCCAGAGGCATGGAAACAAAAGTAGAAAAAGAAAATCGCGTATTCCCTCTCAGTAATAAATCTCAATCCGTCCTGGATGTCCTTGTAAAATATATTGAAGTTAGCAAGGTTACTATCCTCAAAAATTCTCCTGTGTCAGAAATTATTTTGTCAGATGATAAAAATGAGGTTGTAGGAGTTAAACTCAAAAGCAAAAAGATTATTTGCGCAAAATCAACAATCATCGCAACCGGCGGCACTTCCCGACCAGAAACAGGTTCAACTGGCGACGCCTACGCTTGGCTCCAAAAAATTGGGCACAAAATAATTCAGCCGACACCATCTCTTGTGCCTCTTGCAACAAAAGATGTTTGGATTAAAAGGCTTGCGGGAGTAAGTTTGACCGACATCAAACTGACAGTATTTCAAAACGAAGAAAAACAGGATATTAAAAAGGGGAAAATTCTTTTTACACACGTTGGAGTAAGTGGACCTACAATTTTAAATATGAGCAAAGACGTTGGAGAACTTTTGAAATATGGTGAAGTTGTAGTTTCCTTAGACGTACTACCAAAACTTGATTACAGTATGCTCAATTCCAAACTTCAAGAAATATTTAAAGCAGATGCAAACAAGAAATTAAAAAACTCTTTGGGGAGCTTGCTTCCAGGAGCCTTAGTTCCTGTTTTAATTGAACTTTCAGGAATCGATGCCGAAACTAAATGCAACAGTATAACCCGCGAAGAGCGTCTGCTGCTTGTAAAATTATTAAAAGATATTCCGATTCATATTGATAAACTGCTTGGAGTGGACAAAGCCATCATCTCAAGCGGCGGAGTGGATCTCTCTGAAGTAGATTTTAAAACAATGCAATCGAGAATTTTTCCAAACCTTTATCTCATTGGAGATATCTTAAATATTGATCGCCCTTCGGGCGGATTCAGCCTGCAGCTTTGTTGGACTACCGGTTTTGTCGCAGGAAATTCTGCTGGGAATAAATAGAAAGATTTTTACTTCTTCTTTTTTGGAGCTGCTTTTTTGAGAGATTTTTTCTTTTCTGGAGTTTCAATAACCGCTGCGACAGGCTTTGGAGTAGGTTCTGAAGATTTGTTTGCAGGAGCCTTGTCGGATAATATTTCAATAAGTTTATCTAGCTTAATGTTCATAAATTCCATCTGCTTTTTCAAATCGCCTATTCCATTGCTTCCTTCTAGTTTAAATGTTTGCTTACTTTCATTATTGTATTGAGGCTTGTTGAATGATGGTTTGGAACCAAAATCTCTTTTTGGAGCGAAGTCTCTAGACCCTCCGTCTTGTCCTCCGTTTGCCGCAAAACATTCCTTGCAATAAACAGGTTTTCTGCCGTTTGGTTTAAAAGGCACTTCGCAGGTCTTGCCGCAAGATGCGCAAATAGCCTGAAACATTTCTTTTGGTCCAGAATCTCTACCTCTATCACCACCGAAGCTTGGACGGCCAAATTCCCTTTTGTTACCAAAATTTCCTCCACCTCTGTTGTCTCTGCCACCAAATGGTTTTTTCTTGAAATCGTTCATAAAAAAACTATATCAGGTTTTTTAAAAAAATCAATACTAGAGTTTCAGTACTATAATTTATTGAGCTCTATCTCCGCTCCGCGGTTATTTCGATAATAATACCTAAATCCCATTCGCAGAAAGAAAAGTACAACCCAAAGAACTTCTGCGGCATAAGTCGAAACAAGTGCAACAAAAATAGAGATTATGAACACGACAGGCGTGCTTAAAGTATAAAAAGTGAATATTTTTAAGAAATTGCGGTCTCGCAAATCATCGCTTATAAGCAATCCATTCCTGTTGGCATGCCTGCCAATTAGATACTGCAAGATACCGACTATCGCAAAACAAGCGGCGTACATTATCACTGCGTCTTTATTTTCAATATGTGTTCCAAATATTGAAACAACAAATGGAAATATGGTAATAAAAAATAACAGCGTGTTATTGAGCATTATTATTGCTCTATCAACTTCTTTTATTATTGCAAACAAGCGAGTATGAGACATCCAAAAACGAGCAATGATAACAAACGTTGCCACAAAAATTATAAGTGCGGAGGCATTTGTCTTAAATATTGGCATAAGAGATCCGTCACCTGCTGGAACGTGCAGATCTATTAAGTTCAATACCAAAAGTGTAATCGCAAACGCAAAAATCCCATCCGTAAAACCAAATAGTCTCTGCTGCGGCCACATACTAATTTTTTCTTTTCGTGTTTCTTCTTCTGCCATGTTTAGGATTATAGCAAATTATTTTATATGGATGTCTGGAACTATATCCGAACGGAATTGATAATAAAATTATAAAAATAGCCAAGTCCTATGCTTGGCGCTAGTTGAATCCTGCTGGGTCGGTAACCTGAACCACTTCCTCACGGTTTAGAGTGTAACCGAAGCGGGTGTAAGGAACGTTGTGAAGAACGAGATATTTCTCGAACCATTCCGCAAGTTCGTAGACTGGCGCAACCTTGGAGCGTATATCTTCGTGATCGCGCATCACAATACCCTTTTTATCTTCTCCGAATCCACGTTCTCCACCGTCGTAAACGTAGAGCTTGCAACTATCGAAGTATTTCTCCCCGATGTGGATACCGCCGACACCACCCTGCTGTCCTACCGCCGAAAAGTAGAACCGACTGGCAGCAGATTCATTCCTCATGTTGTTCGACAGAAAGCGAATAAACGCTTGAAAGTGGTCAGTGAGCCATCGAACATATTCGCAACCGGTCAAATCAGAAACAATGTGGAAGTGAACTCGAGGTGTGTAGGTCTCAAAAAAATTATCCTTATTTTCCCCGAACACGAACATAATTGGTTTATTCATAGGTCAAAGATTTCCTGCCTATAAACTACATTCAAAATACAAAAAGTCAATTGCTGGACATCTGAGAAGATATTATAAAAAATAATCTATTCTAATCTAATACTTCCTTATCACCCCCTTCACTACTGCGGCGATGTTGAGTTCTTCTTTGGGATAAATATTTTTGTATTTTTTGTTGGCGGGCTCGAGATACGGCTTGCCGTTGTTTTTGCGCAGATACTTCATCGTCCATCCACCATCCACTTCAGCAATTACAATGTCTCCCTCTTTGGGTTCCTTTTTGCGTTCCACAATCACCAAGTCGCCCTCACGAATCCCTTCATCAATCATTGAATCTCCTTTGACTTCCAAAATATAAGTCGCTTCTTTATGTTCAATCAAATATTCATCAATACTCATCGTGTCTGAATTATCTTCCTCAGCAGCAGACGGAAATCCCGCTTCAACCAATCCAAGTATTGGAACTTCGCTCAAAGATTTATTTAAAGTTATCCTACCCTCTGCATCTTTGGAAACAATCCCCGCTTCAACAAGCTTATTGATCAGTTTATAAACCGCATTCTTGGATTTGAAACCTGTGATGTCCATTAACTCTTTATACCCCGGCATCCTTTTGTGCTTATGATAAAAAGAAATGATTTTTTCTTTGTAGGTATTAAACATGTGTTAAGAAATTTAAAAAATAAAAGTTGAAACAAATTGCATTGACCTGGCGAAAATAAATCTAGGCTTTGAGAGTCTGGCAAGCTGTGCCATCAGAATTTTGTGATGCCTTGATTCTATTCTATATGAAAGACCTTTAATTATTTTAAAATCGATCGCTTTGTTAATTCTAATTATTTCCCTCTCGATCTCTTTTATTGTTTGTTGCTTGCTCATACAATTAGTATAGGTGAACTCTAGTTCACTTGCAAGTTCGTAACTGTGGATAACTCAACGTATGACCCTTAACAACATAATTTTATGAACAAATTAAATCAACGTATAAAAGATTTAGGAAATTACCCAAGTTTTCTAAGAAGTGGTAATATGATAAATAAGCATATGAAAACGCAAGTATCTTATCTTTTAACCACAGGGAGAGTTGTTAAGGATGAATATAAAGGGGGGCTTTATTCTTATATAGATATTTTTGAATCTATACTTATCCCTAAGAATCAAAATTTTTGGATACAAAGCTTTGTTGTAGCGGGTAAAATTTATACTTCTAAAAATGGACTTTTAAATATTGAGGTATCAATTTTAGACCCTGAAAATATAGAGTTCAAAACAAATAAACTTTCAGGTACTTTTGTAGTGGGAGATATTGAAGTAACTACGGCTTTTAACCTTATGAAATTTGAAAAATTAGGTAGATATTTAATAAAAATAAAGGTAGATGGAGAACTCTTGGAAGATAATGATAAATTTTATCTTGAAGTGGTGAAAGAAAAATAAATATGAGTTCAAATGAACAAAAAGGGGCTTCTGATTTAGGTAAATCCGGACAAGGAGTTGATAGTCTTATTGACTTAGGTCAAATTGTTGATGATATACAAGAACTTTCCAAATCAACAAAGGAGCTTTTTGATTCTACTAAGAAACTTCAAGAAGATGCTAAAGCTCAACAAGGAATAATTGCCAATATGTTAGCTGAATTGAGACACTCCCAAGGAATAGTATACTTTGGATTTATTATATTAATATTTATGATGATTGCTGTAATTGTAGATGTTATGGTAAATGTTTGGAAACCAACACCCCAACTGACCACAACTATCCCCCAAATAATTTATGTCAAAGGACAATAAGTCAGATTTTCTTTCTATCTTGAAGCGTGCAATAAGGCACCCATTAAAGCGGAAAAACGCTGATTGTCGTTGTGCCGATTGTTATAATGAAAGACAAAAGCATCAAGGTAAGACTGCAAATGCTCCTTTGAAATAGCCTTGTAGGTGCCTTTTATACTTCTTTTCAAATGAGCAAAAAAGGTCTCAATCGTATTGATGTGAATATCACCTCTGGCAAATTCTCTTTTGTGGTGGTCTACTGCTACTCTGTCGTGTGTCTTGTCGCTTCTTAAGTAAACTTTGCTACTGTCCGTCATTATTGTTGTAGCTTTGATTTCTATGTTCCTTGCTACAAAGTCGCTCATACTTTTTGCTGTAGCATCTGGCATAACTTCCGCTTTGATGTTTCCTCCTCGTTCTACTGCGATTGTAACAACAGATTTTTTAGCCATTACCTCGCTCAAATTCTCATTGTTTTTTCCAGCGTAGTGTCTGCCTCCAAAGTATCCAGTATCAATTTCAATATCGCCTCTTAATTTTGTATCGCTTTGCTTTAAAGCTTTTCTAATCATTGAAAGGATCCTCCAAGCACATTTGTAGGTTACGCCAAGCTGTCTTTCCAATTCTTTTGCTGAAATTCCGCTTTTAGCGTTAGAGAAAACAAAGACAGCGTGGAACCATAGAGAAAGCGGAGTATCTGACTTATGGAATATAGTGTTAGCTGTAGGTGCAATCTGATAACGGCACTTACTGCATTGATACTGCTTTCTGCCCTTAATCCTCTTGTATTCGCCGCCACAAGAGCATTTCTTGGAATGTAGAGTGTTATAGATAAAATCAAGGCAAGCTTCTTCATTAGGGAAATCCGCCTTTAGATTTCTAATGGAATATTTTGTGTTTTTCATAAATACAGTATATACCCTGTAATTATGTTGTCAAGGGATAAGCTTGGATAACTCTTGGAAATTGAGAGTTTAATCTCCCTAAGACTTTATTTTTGTATATGTTTGAACGATTATAAAACGGGTATGCTCTGGCATTGCCAAAGAAACAGCCTTATCTCTAAATGTATCGACATCAACAAGTCCATAATACATCATATCCCTTAACTCCTCACTTGACGGTCCAAGTAGCTTGCTTGCAAGAAAATATCCAGCGGTTATTCCGACTTCTTCCTTAGTCAAATCATTTTCTTTTTTAGCCAATAAATATGAAACTAGATCCTGGTCAAGAGTTTGAAGCCTTATAAATATTTGATCAAGAATATCTGCTTCTTCTTCAGAAGGTTTTTTATCCTCAATAATTCTTTGCGCGTAATCATTCAGAAAGAAATGCAACTCCGGTTTAACAGCTGGCATTGAATCAAGGCTTTGTTGAAATGAGTCTGGGTTATACGGCATAATTTTTTGTCTTGGCAGAATTATTTGTAATAGAATCTTTATTATCCTTTAAAAGCTCCTCCATTCTCTTATTAAAATTATTTAATAAAATTTGGGATTTGTGGGTAATCATTTCCTCCGACGCGCCTTGGACATAATAATATCCTTCCCGCATTTTTCCATCTCTATCAAAAATTGACTGCTGAGGAGTCCCGCTATCGTCTGAAATTTTATATCCCTCATTTTTCATGACAGAAAGCATTGAGGCGGCATTAACTGAACTGTTATCAAGCTGTGTCTTTCTTTTGCCTGTTGGAGCCTTTAGAAAAAGATTATTGACTCTGACCAAACCATTTACAAAATCAGTTTGTTGACCCTGAAAAAGAAGATTCTCGTTAATTTTAAATCTTTCCCTAAATTCATCTGAATCAGCATCCAAATTACCAAGCAGTTTCTTGTTTCGCGCAATATCAATATGTTCAGCTGTGTCAACAAATTCGCCATCGGGCAAAACCACATAACCATTAAACTCACTGTCGCCAAATGATTCATTGTGCTCGCGCAAAGCATTGGTAATTTGTTTTTCCAATTGCAACCATTCAAAAAGTATCTGCCGTTCTTGATTTGAACTAAACGGTTCAGCAAGCATTTTGCGCTCTTTTAAAAACCCATCAAGTTCCTCTTCATAATCTGGAAGCTGATCAATAAATTCATTATTAAATAATTCGCTTTGTCTGGTGTACTTGGAATAACCTGTGTATTTATTAAACAACTGAATTGCGATTCCAGCATGGTATGAAGTCAGAATTGATCTCTCAAATTGCTCAAAGCTGTCTGTTGCCATTCCTTTGATCTCTACCCTTTCTCCGCGTGTTTGAGCAAAATATTTATCCAGACTATTTGAAACAGGATACTTAGCGCGCAACACTTCTCTACCGGCATTAATTCCGGTGAGGCTTGCCATAGTCATAGCATTATGCAAAAAACATGCACTTGAATCTGCCGCCAACCCACCCTCTCCACCCAAGTTGAGATGATATCCTCTGGCAGCCGATGGATATTTCTCAAAATTAAAATCCAAAAATCCTGCGTCCTGCAAAAGTTTTACTTCGGCGATCAATATGTATGGGTTATCAGTCGGCCTTATTGCAATTTCATGCACCCCATCACCTCCAGAAGAAATTCCCGCACTTCTATTAACAAGCTCAATATCACCGTTGTATCCAAACGCACTTATTTTAGAATATTCTGTTGCCAAAGAATGCCCCACTTCATACTCAATGCCAAAAGAGACTTTGGTTCCCGAGGGAATATTGTCCCGACTATACAAATCCAAAACTTTTTCTATTTTAGCCATTTTTTCTATGAACGCATCCTCATCGTCCAATCCGTATGCCACAATAGCCAGTGCCATCAAAGTCTCGCCTTTTGGCCCGTATTTATCTCTAAACAACTCCACTTTTTCCTTTACCCTAGGACTTAAATCTTCTGGGTTTTCTTTTACTGAAAAAGATTGCTCTATTCGCTTTATTTTTGAAAGCTTGGTTTCTCTTTCTTGATTTTCTTCAATTTTCCCAAAATCGGCTAATTTCTTTTCAAAGAAAATATCTCGATATTGTTTTGATTCCAGAAAACCGAATCTTCTGGAATTAAAATCATTTACTAAAAATATCTCCATAGCTTTTTCAACCGGCAATGCAATAATATCAGGTGTTAAATTTTGAAACGTCTCTATTGTTAGTACTCTATCGCTATATTTAATCATTCTGTCTACGAACTCAAGTGCGCCAGGCATTTTGATAAGATGAATATATAAATAATAATCGTTATAACTTAGAGGCCGTTCTCCAAATAATTTTTTAATCTCTAAAAACTTTTCTAGTTGGTCTAGAACACCGGATTCAGATAATTCCAAAATAGTTCTAGGATCGCTGATCGTATAACCAAAGATAGTTTTCATTTTTTCAAGAATTTCAGCGCAGTTGTCTATCTTCGCCAGCTCTATATATTTTGGATAGTTATGAAAAAAGTTCTCCCCCTTGAATAAACCTGCAATTTCTACAACCTTCGGAGTAAGTACAAGCTCCATATCCTGTTTATAATTTTTATATAAAAAAAATACATCCTGCCACTCTGTTTTAAAATTAAAAGATGTTGTTCCTTCAAAAGCATCACGAAATTTTTTGGCAAATGGATCAAAAATAAACTGCTTAAAATCATTATCTTTCATCCTCTCAGCAATAGTTTTTAGACCTTCTAAAACAGAATATCGATTATCCATGTAAATCTGAAGAAGATTCACTTCTTCCATAATTGAAAAATAAGCGAAGACCTCCTTCCAATAAGGCTTAATATCACTAATTATTCGAACATTTTCAACCATTCCTTCAATATATAATTTTTCACCCACTATCTCAGAAATCTTTTCCAGATAGGAAATACTTTCTTGGTCTTTCAAAATTATTTCCATTTTTTTGACCTTGGCAGTCAAATCTTCTTCAGTACTTCCCTCGTAAAAACCGTCAAATATCCTATTAACAAGGCTTTGCGTGTCGGAAAAAGAATCCAATTTGATAATATCTTCCAAAACGCTTTTGTCTTTCAAAGATAAAATTCTCTCCAAAATGGCGTTATTTCTTTCAAAGGAGTATGTTACAAAATTGCCGTTGAATTTTTTGCAAAAGTCCATAGCTGTAGCATCTTCAAGCAATTTCTTCATTATTTTGAGAGATTCTGGACTAGGATACAGCTTTATTCCTGTTTCGGCGAAAAACTTCTCCAGAGTTTCTTTGTTTTTTTCTGCAAAATCAAGATCTTCTTTGTCGCCAACAAGTACTTTCGCTAAATCAACCGCATTTACATCCTCAGCAAAAGAACTTCGGCCCAGGCTTGCAGGAATAGTAAATCCACTCTCTTTCATTTTTTCAAGCGCATCGATCGCCCCATCTGAATCAGCAAAATAAAGCAGAGAATCAAAATCCCTGTATCGAAAGGTGTCCGGATGAAATCCAAATCCCATGCGTTCCAGGCGTGTAATCGTGGTTATTGGATCATTAGTCTTCCCTATCAACTCTGGCAATTTCGCCACCGATTCTCTATCTAATTTGCGGGACTCCCTTTTATATACGTCTGATTGGTAGTAAACAGGACTTTCAATAAATTCCTGCAAAGCCACAACATCTTCTGGGTTCTTTATTCCTTTAATTTCATTTATTTTAACCCTGAAAGAATTTTTTATTCTGGAAATAAAAGAGCTTTTTGCCACAGCTTCTTTTTCTTCTTCAAGGCTGCTAATTTTTACAGGCTCAGAATTGCTTTTGTTTTCTGAAGATTTCGGCGGTGTTTTTTCTGCAGCCACCTTTGCTTTGAGCTTATTTCTTTCGGCAATCATATGCCCGAAACGAAGCATGGATTTTTGATATGCAATTTCGACTTGCTCTTTGTATTTTCTCTCCCGAGCCGATTCAGGGCTTTCTAAATCTGAGATTTGCTCTTCGGTCGTCGTCAATTCTTGTTTCCCCTCCTCTGATTCAAAGTCAGTATTTTCTTTTCTGTTTTTTAAGAGATTTTCCGTCATAGTTTCATTGGTATAATTTTAACATAACCAAAGAAACCTTCGTCTTTATTATAACTACTCTCCGTCGTAAGCTCTCTTTAAAACCTCTATATCCAGCTTAGTCATTTTGAGCATTGCGGCCATTACCCTGTCTGATTTTACGGGATCAGGATCACTCATTAATTCTCCCAAAGCTTCTGGAACAACTTGCCAAGACAAGCCTAATTTGTCTTTCAACCATCCGCATTGGCTTTTTTGGCCGCCTTCTGAAAGTTTTTCCCAATAATAATCCACCTCTGCCTGATCCTTGCAATCAATTGAAAAAGACACGGCTTCTGTGAATTTAAAATGCGGTCCGCCGTTTAGTGCAGAAAATTTCTGCCCATCAAGTTCAAACTGAACAACCATAATCTCTCCCTTTGGTTTGCCATGAATCTCTTGACCTTCGTCTCCGTATTGCGAAGAGTCTAGAATTTTTGAGTTCTTAAAAATAGAAACGTAAAACTTTGCCGCTTCCTCTGCTTGCGTATCAAACCACAAAAATGGTGTAATTTTTTGCATAATTTTATTTATTAGTTTTTAACCTACTAATTATAACGAACGACAAGCAAAAAAATTAACTCTCCCTCTTTCCATGCAAAAGCATATCTACAGCGTGCTCCATTGAACCGGCCTCTGTCACTTCGCCGGCGTTGACGAAGAAAATATCATCGGCGTTTTCAATTGTGTTCAAACGGTGAGCAATAATGACTTTGGTAGTTTTTACCGGCAGTTGATTTAAAATTTCATCCAAAAGTTGTTCAGTAACAGTATCAATATTGGCCGTGGCTTCATCCAAAATCAAAATATCCGGATTGCGGAGCGCGGCGCGGATAAAAGCAATCAATTGCTTCTGCCCCAAACTTATAGCATCCCCACCAGAAGCAATCTTTGTATCCAAACCTTCAGAAAATCTTTCAAGAAGCTTTGTCAGATGAGCTTTTTCCAAAACTTCTACTAATTCTTCGTTTGAATATCCTTTGTGCTCTTCATTGCCATAGAGAATATTTTCGCGGACAGTGCCGGTAAAAAGAAACGGTTCTTGAAGAATAAATCCGATTTTTTTGGCGCGCTCGGCCGGATCATAGCAGCGCATATCCTTGCCTTCCAAATACACTACGCCTTCGGTTGGATCATACAAGCGAGCCATTAGAGACGCGGTGGTGGTTTTGCCACCTCCTGTTGGCCCGACAAGAGCGTAAGTTTTGCCCGCTTCTAGCGCAAAATTAATATTTTTTAAAATATCTTTGCCCTCCACGTATCTGAAAAATACATTTTTGAATTCAAGGACAGCTTTGGATTCGGAGTCGGAACTGCAATTTTCTTTTGGAATTTTTTGGATATTGGATTCAAGAGAAAGCACTTCAGAAATTCGGTCCAATCCGGCAAGCGCAAGCTGAAGCGAAGACCAGACAGACGCAAGCTGCCTGAGCGGCGTATAAAAGTTGTTGACATAAAGCAAAAATCCAATGAGCAGACCGACAGTGAAATTGCCGTGGGATATCAAATAAATTCCGTAAGCCAAAACTGCAAGCTGCGCCAAGGACTGAAACAAGGACATATATCGGGTTGAATACGTTGCTTGAAATTCCAGCTGAAACGGAAGCTGAATAATTCAGTTGGTTTGATTCCTTGAATTTGTCGCGGAAATAATCAAGGCGATTGAAAGCCACGATGACTTTGAAATTATTTATGCTCTCTTGGATTTCTCCGCTCATCGCTCCCAGTGTGCGGAGACTTTTTAAACTGGTGCGCTTGACCCAAGGAGAAAGCAATTGGGTGGCAATCAAGAGCAAGAATCGCCGGGACGAGTGCAACAATGCCGAGACTGATAATCAATTGCCACTAGAAATATTCCAGCGCCGATGATAAGCACGATGTTGCTCACAAATTGCATCAGAGCCTGAGCAAAAAATTGGTTGAGCTTGTCGGTGTCGTTGTTGATGCGGGAAACAAGGTCGCCAGCTTTGTTTTGGTTGAAGAACGCCACAGGAAGCTCTTGGAGCTTGCCAAATATTTTATTTCGCAAATTAAAAACAGTCGCCTGCCCAATCCTCCCATCGTTTTGACTTGGACATAGCTGGCAACAAGACCAAAAAGAAAAACAACAAACAGAAGTCCGGAAAAAACCAATACTCCATGAAAATCTTTGCCCACAATATAAGTATCCACGATGTGCGCAATGATTATCGGCACCACAAGGGTGGATGTGGCATTTACAAGTATTGCCATAAACGCTATGGTCACGGATTTGCCTTCTTCCGCCATCAGAGGAACAAGTCTCTTCCACGCGGTCGTCAAAACGCCTTTTTCTTTTTCTCTTTCTACATCTGTTTTGATTAATGAATAGTTCATATCTTTTATTCGTATTGATTGGTGCTTCGCTGCGACTGATAAATCTGAACGTACTCCGGACAGGATTCCATCAATTCCTGATGGGTGCCTTTGGCAATCAACTCGCCTTCCATCAAAAGGATAATTTGATCGTAATGTTCAATAGACGAAATTTTTTGGGTAACGGAAATGAGAGTCAGGTCTGGGTAATTTTTGGACAAATTATCCAAAATTTTTCGCTCGGTATTAGTATCAACACGTGCAGTAAAATCATCAAGAAGCAACACCTTTGGATTAAGCGCCAGGGCTCGGGCAAGCATGATGCGCTGCTTCTGTCCGCCGGATAAACTTGTGCCTCGCTCTGAGACAATAGTGTCCAGTTTTTGCGGCAGGGCGTCAATAAAATCTCTGAGCTCTGCGGTCTCGATCGCCATTTCAATGTCTTGGTCTTTGACAGTATTGCTGAAAGCGATGTTTTCTCGCAGGCTCAAGTTGAACATCACACTGTCTTGAAAAACAAATCCGACTTGGCTGTGCAGGTTTTCCTTGTCGTATTCATTTAGATCCTTGCCGTCAAAATCTATAGCGCCTTCTGTGGGCGTCAAAAGTCCCGTCATCAAATACAAAAGCTGGGTTTTGCCTGCGGCTGTCGGGCCGATGACTGCTGTTTTGCTTCCGGCTGAAACATCAAAAGAAACGTCTTTGAGCGCAGACTTTTGGCCGAATTTGACGATTATGTTTTTGACTTCAATGTCTCCTCGGAGCTTTGCCTTTAATCCGCCTGTCTTTTTTTCAACCGGAGCCTTCAGAACTTGGAGAATACGGCCGTATGAGGCTTCAGCTTGAGCAATGACGTTGCTCATAAATCCAATGATTAGAATCGGGAAAATAAGGATTGCCAAGTAGCTGTTGAATGCGGTGAAATTTCCCAAAGACATTGTTCCCTGAATGACAAAATGTCCGCCCATTAGGACAATGGCGAGAGTCGCAATGTTGGTAAAGAAAGTAATTACAGGCACAAGGCTGGCAAAAAGCCCTAAAATCTGCAAACTGATCCTCTTGGCTTCGGTGTTGGCCGGAAGAAATTTTTCGTATTCGTAATTTTGCGAGTTAAGCAAGCGAATCAGGGCTGCGCCCAAAATGCTTTCGCTGATTACTTTGTTGAGCCAGTCAATCGCTTCCTGCGATTTTACAAACAGTTTGCGGACTTTGCTCAATACAAAAAAGAAAACTATTCCGATAATCGGTACGACAGCAATTACAGTGAGTCCGAGTTTCCAGTTGGTGATAATAAGCAACACCGCAGTGCCCAAAATCAAAAATATTGAAGAAATAATCGATGCGATGGCTGTGGATACAAAAGTTTTGACCGCGTCCGTATCAGATGTAAGATTGGTCAAAAGTTTTGCGGGAGTAGCGGTTTCAATATATGAATAAGGCTGGACCGATATTTTGGCCGCAATGTCATCTCTAATATCGCGAGCAACGCGCTCGGACGCGTAAACCTGCACAATGTTTTGCAGATAGGTAAAGATAAAAATAAAAACCGCAATGATAGAAAATTCAACAACAAGATGTTCGGATGAAAAACTTCCCTTTGTGAATGTATCAATCGCCTTTGAAATAATTTCAGGAACGGCAAGAGAAAGTCCGTTGGCAACAATAGTCAGGACTACAAGCATGCTTATGAGAAATCCATATCTGCCAAGCAGTCCCCAAATTGTCGGCGCCGGTGAACTTATATTTATTTGTTTACTGTTTTGTTGTCGTTTTTCTTTCATAAAATACCTATTCTACCGTGTTTTTATAGACGTTAGGCGCTGCAATATATTTCGATTAATTTCTCATGAAAACAGCAGGCTTTGCGTCCTGCTTTTACTTTCAACTTATTTATTATATCTTAATTTTCTTTAAGTTATAAATTTTATTGCTGTTCACTTATATCTCCGCAAGTGGCGTAGGTATCGGGTTGGGCGCTTGAGTCTTGCACATTTATCGCCAGAGGAAGCTGTTGATACAAAAGTTCAGAAAAAGGGACATCTATTGTGGTTGTTGAGCTGCCACCGACGAGATTGTTTAAAGTATAAGCGATTCCTCCAACAAGATTACATGAACCTGTATCAATAGTCACCGGTTCACTGGTTGCAGTCGGTTCCCCTTCTATATCGATCACTACTTTTGATTCATTGCTTCCGTTGTCTGTAATTACCGCGGTGCCGTTTTGTCCAGACTCATCTTGGTCTATCATTTGAACTGTTGTGCTTGCAAAATATGCCGGCTTGATTTCACTTGCTTTTGTAGTCTGTTTTCCAATATCCTGATCATTAAAAATTACAATTGCCATGAGAATTAAAATAAGAACTATTATTATAAACATTACTATCCTATTTCTTATTTTTTTTATTCTTTGTCTTCTTAACATAATCAATCATTGTTAAAATCCGGCGCTCCACACTGCTGTAAATCTTGAAGAGTTAATGGTGTTCCAGATGCTACACGCGAAGCCATAACAGAACACGGAAGCTTGAGAATAGACGGTCTCTGACCTGCCATAAATTGTTCGGTTGACAAGCCACCCCTTTCTTCAAAATGGGGCAGATCACCAATGCCTCCCGATTCAAGAGAGCAATATTGCCCGATTTTTACCAATTCTGTCCAATCGATATCATATCCTTTATACCTATCAACAACATCCACCGCATAACCGTAATTGTGCAAACTGTGACCCGGCGAAGCTTCAGAAACTACGTGGCCGTCAACTGTGCGCCCTTGATCAAACATAGCTGTCTGGTCAGCAATTGATCTGTATGCAGCCGTAATTCGCAAGTCATATCCGTAAACAGCTGCTGTCGGAAGAAAACAATCATCAACTTGAGTAAGAAAATTTGGATCCTCTCCTGTTGGATAAGTAACTGGTTTATTCATACTTGTCCAGGAAATTTGATTGCTAAAAAAGAAACCTGCAATTATACAAATGATGCAAATCAAAAAAAACAAAATGCTAAATATATAAAAGTGGCGTCGCCGATTTTTCCTTTTCTTTCTAAACCTCCGCACCTTAATTGCTATTTCTTTACTATTTATATGAATATTCGGATTGTTTTCTGGCTCCATAAAAGCGATCTATTGATATTATATCCCAAGTTTTACAAAACGCTGATAACTGGAATTTTAATTTTGAACAATAGTCTTCTCTTTCTCAATATAATTTCCGTTCAGAGCAAATATTGTGTGATCATTTGCAGCCAGCGCAACCACGATAGTGTGCGGGCCTTTTGTCAAATCAATCGTGTGATACCACGGTCCGTAAACCACAAACAAATTGCCGTCAATGTACAAGTGCGCGTGTCCCTGATCAAGAACTACCGCCTGATTTACATTTTGCGGCGTCCAGGTGAAATTTGTTGTTGTAATATGAATGTCCCAGCCGCCCATTGCCACAGGATCTTCAGTGATCTGAAAATCAACAGTTGGTACTGGGTCAGTGGGCTTAAGATTGTATGTTTTGACCATCATACCCATCGGAGCCATGGCGCCCGGACCCATTGAAGCGGGTTTTGGCGCGGTTAAATACGGAGTAATAATTATTGCCAAAAGAATAATGATAACAAGAACCAGGAATTTAATTATAGAATCTTTTTTAATATTTTGCATACCGCCCATATTAGCATTAAACTTATTTTTATTTTCAAAATCTAATTTGTAATCAAAGAATATGGGCAACATAAAAAGAGCTAAGATTGGGGCGGTATTTGGATCGGTACTTGTTCCTGTAATCAGGGTGCTAAGCATCCCAAAATCCTGTCCAAGCCACCAGACAAAGAAAAGAAAAAACAGTCCTATCGTTCCAGTTATACGATTCGGTTTGATAATAATTGCCAAGCCAACAATGAGTGGAATTAAAGCAAGCAGAGAGTTTCCTAATACAGGATTTATAGAAAGTAGATTTGAAATATACATTGGAAAACTACTGAGAAAACGTAGGGATTCCATACTCGACGCCATTATATTTCCTTGCACGCCGTCAGACGTCCAAAAAGCAGCTTGTAGTTGCAAAGCCGATTCAAGAATCAATGTCCAACCGGCGATTTTTGGAAACCACTCGAGTTTTATTTTCTCTTCCCAAAGCAAAAATGCTGAAATCAGGACATAAATTAAAACAGAACCTGGAGCGCCGGTGTAGAAACTGGCGCTGCCCGCAAAAAGATCACCCAATCCTTCTCCAAAAATCCAAACTATTAGACCCCATATAATTGACAGATACAATCCTGTTTTGAATTTCTTGCATGAAGCAGGAAAAAATAAAAGAACCCCTATTGCGATTTGAATAAGCGCAGCCAGAATATTTGCAAGACTTGTATTTATATTCCAGAGATATATTCCAAATGCGATTGTCGCATGGATAAAAAACGGCTGACCGCTTAAATTAGGAGAAAGTACTGAGTTTACAAAATCCGCCCCAAACATTTTGGGCTGAAACTGCAACAAACCATCCAGTATCCAAAAAGCCCCTAGAGCTTTAGCAATAATATTTCTTACTACCAACATATTTTTCATTATTCAATTATAAACCTAAAAGCACTTCATGAGGATGAAGTGCTTGCGAGAGAAAGAGAGGAGAAAGAAGAGAAAGTTGGTTGAGTTGGGTGGGTTGGTGGGGTTTGGGGTGAAAAAGGGATTGGTTGGTGGTTGTGGTGAGTGGATTTTGGAGATTGTAAATCTCCCAACTTTGTTTGCTTGCGCAAGTTTTCTTTCCTCAATTTGAAATAACTTACTGAGGTAATAATACTCTCTGTCAAAAAGCTGTCAAATAGGGGGTGTGGATAACTTTTTTAGTCTTCTTTAAGGACTCATACCCGAACGGAATTAATTATAAAAAATTGCTCCGCAGTGTAAGTGCGAAGCGTGGTTAAGAAAGATCGTCGTTATGCGGCTATCCTATTACCTGCCGCACGTAGTGGTCCCCCTCATAAATGGCGTTTACCTTTTAAGTCCAATGGCAACAAATACGACTGTGCTTCCAATCATGATTCCTAAAACATTCAGCAAAAAAACTATAAATGTGTTTACAGGTGAAAAACTATTTACATCTACAAGTCCAATGCCAGTGGCAACAAGTGGCGGCATAAGCGACACAGCGATTCCAATGCCTGTCATCACCCCACCAACTTTGGAGCGCACAAGTCCATACGCTGCAGTACATCCGGCAATTATTGCGATCGCTAGAGACAAATAAAGATTTGATTCAAAAGATATGAACACATTATCTACTCGAACATCGCCGAATAATATTGTCAAAATCCCCGCTCCAAAAATTGCCAGAAGAAGTGAAATAAAAAGCATTATCACACAACGCCAAAATAATTTTCCGTCCATAGAGACAATTCCAAAACTCATGCCAAGTATTGGATACGCCAGCGGCGCCACAATCATAGCGGCAATAAGTACTGCGATACTGTCGGAAAAAATACCAGCTACGGCCAAGAGAATTGCTCCGATTACCAAAATATAGAAATCCCGATCAGGAATTGTATTATTTAAAAGGTTCGCTACGGCATCTCGTTTGTCTTGTTCGCTCAAAGAACGAGAGGTGTATATAAAATTCACTCTTTTATTGTATCATAAATATTTTCTGGACGTATGGCCTGCCTGCCACAGGCAGGGACAATCTTGAAACTATTTTGTTAATCCCGTAAGACCCGGAGATTTTGCTGCAAGCTTGATAACTTTTTCCAAGACTTTAAGATTTAAGTCCTCAACTTTTTTAAAACTGATGCACGTTTTACCTACAGTTACCTTACCCAATTCTTTTTTATAACTTTCTACTAGATACTTTCCATCTGCTACTGAGCAAACAAATATACTTATGTGATTCTTCTGGCTTGCCAAAGAAATAATTGGCCAGTCAAGCATTTCTTTTTTATTGTTTTTATATTTGAAGCTCCCATACCCGGGCATATTATAAATAAAATTTGATTTTAATTTAGGTGCAGCCTTTTTGATAAATGTATGTAAAAATTTCATCGGTGCCACGCGCTCTTTGGGAAGAATGTCAAAATATTCTTTAACGGATTCTGCCTTTGCAGGCTTAAACATGTTCATGTTTTTAGTATAAAATTACTATGTGTATTTAATTAGGATACTCATGAAATCTCCAGACTTTTGAGCCTCTTGTAGATCTTTTGTAAAATCGGCTCCGAATATTTCGTCTAAATCACTCAAAAAAATGTTGTCTCCGTTTATATACGCTACAAGTGCCTCATCAACGATATCCTTGAAAATCTCCTTAAACGGGCGACTTGGCCCATTCGTTGATTTAAGTCTTTTTTCAGCTTTTCTTAAAAGATAACTATGAACAAAAATAGCTTCCGCCTCGTACGGCTTTGGCCTTTTTTCTGAAAGCAAAAATAGCCAATCTACTTTCTTCTGTTCTAATGAAGCTCTAACTTTTTCATAAAAATCCAGATCAATCTGCTCGGCAGAAGTTCTAGGGTCAATTTTTTTTAAATCTTTAATCCACTTTGTTACTTTTGCACTTTCATCATCGTACTGTTTTTCACACAACTGAATCATCTCATCCTTGTGATCATCATATTCGTCTTCCATACCTTCTGAAAACCTTCTCGCAAAAAACTCAGTGAATCCTTCATTTAGATCGCGATACTCCTCTTCTTCATTAACCCCTCTCTTGATTGAAAATCCTGATTGATACTCGTGAAATTTTCCTAATTTATTTTTCTGCCAAAATCTCCAATTCGAGGCAAAATGTAACCCTTCATGAATTACTATTGCTGGAGTATACATAGACGAAGGAAGCATAGATATTTTCTCTTCAACCTGCGAAACACCGCCATGAGCGTGAGTCATCTCAGGAAATCTTTTAATTTCAAAATTCTCTATCGTAATATTTTCACCCCCATATTTTCCTTGTCGTTTCAAATCTTCTAAAACATTATTCAATTTTTCCAAAGCCTCTCTAAACGCCGGAGATTCAAAATTTGAAGCTGTAATTTCTGCTTCTTCTGTCTGATTTTGTATATAGGTTTGTTCTGATTCCACAAACTAATTATATCAAAAGTTCGAGTCCCAGCTATTTTCTGGCTGACTCAAGCAGATAAAATATCTATAATCCTGCCATTGTGAGAATTTCCTTATAATGCGTTTCTGAAACAGGTTGGACAGAAAGTCTCGATCCTGGAGCCGCGACCCTAATCCCCCTTAGTTTTGGGTTAAATTTTATCTGAGGCAATGTAACTGGTTTTGCTAATTTCTTTTTGAATTTGATTTGAGCAGCATACCAAATTGGATTTTCTTTTGTCGCTTTTGGATCAAAATGATCATCCCTTTTGTTAAGTGCTGTCATGTCGAACATAGACGAGCCAGAAATTTCAGCAACGCCTACAACACCTACCACCCCAGCGCTTGAATGGTAAAACAAAACAAGATCGCCAGATTTCATAGAATCTCTCATAAAATTTCTGGCCTGATAATTTCTGACACCAGTCCAAAGTGTCTGCTTATCCTTGGCAAGATCATCAATTGAATAGGCAGAAGGTTCGCTTTTAATCAGCCAGTAATTTTTCATACTATAGGACTACACTATGAAGCTGAAGACGAGGATGATCACGAAATAAGTGACGAGGTTAGATAAAATGTCTGAGAAGAACTTCTTCCATCGTAATTTCTTTTCACAATTTCCCCAGAGCAAAGATTGTCCAACTATTGGCACGGTGAAGCAGAGCCACGCAAGACCTACTTCTCCGTAAATAACTCCCAAACCCAGGCCTTGCTGCTCAATCATAATAAAAGCTATAAAGAGAGAGGTTAGAAAAGCTAAGAATGCCTGCGCAAGAAGATATTTCCACATATGCGGCTTCATGTCTTCCATACGCTTCAGCTGTTCCTCCTTGGAAAGGTTTCCATGGCCAGTTGTTGCCATTTGAATTCTGCCCATCGGCGTATTCAATGAATACCAAAACATACCGATTAGCATGCTAATAATCACACCCAGGATTCCAAGTAATATAATCATTGTAATTTATAATTTACCTTTTAAAACTTGTTATGGATAAATTATAACATGGAGAAATTAGCTATCTTACTTACAAAAGACTGGAGCGTGGACGGCTTATGATATAGTCTTAGAAATTATAAACTAATTACCAGATTCCCGGACCATCCCCTTCCAAATACCACTTCCTATTTATCTCAACTATTTTAATAGTCTGCCCAGAAGAAGTTTTGCAAATTCCATATGTGTCAGTTTTTTCCAGCAATTGAACACAGCCTCTAAAGTTATAGTAATTTTCAAAAGTGCTGTGGGCTTTCTGCAAAAACAAAAATTGATTAATACCAAAAATAATCACGAGTAGTATAACTAAAACAAATAGTAGTAAAAATATTTTCTTTCTTGTCATATTTCAATTATAACTCAAGAAATATTACGCATGTTACGAACTGGAATGTCTAAACCCGTGTTATAACTTTTTTGAATTCTCCTTAACCCTAAACTTCACGATCTTAGTAATGAGATTAAACGGGATCGGCTTATTGATTGGAAATCGCACTGTACCTTTCGAGTTTTCATATTTTGAAATCTCTTTTTTAAAAGCCGAGATACCAGATGAAGTCGGATAAAACCCGATATGTTTTTCAAACGCTCCAAAGTGGACTAAGTTGCCATTAAGTGTAAAAGTAGGAATTCCATAACTGATCTTTTCTTCGGCTTTTGGTACGGCTTTTTTGATTGTCGCTCGCAGTTGCTCCAAAATTTTTTGGGTAGATTTTGGATAGTTCTTTATATAGTCGTCTATAGTTTTTGAATCCTTCATAATTTTATTATATCAAAAGTATTTGCTGGGTGTGTGGGACGATGTTGGAACCTTTATAAAGCAAGAAATTACTTTAAAATCCTAACGGCTCCATTATCTGCATCAACTTCCACCAAATCTCCATCTTTAATTTTCTGCGTTGCGTTTTGCGTACCCACAATGCAAGGTATTTTAAACTCTCTACTTACAATTGCTGCATGAGACATCATACCACCCTGATTTGTGACAATGGCAGAAGCCTTTTTGCAAGCCATTAAAAGCTCTGGGGAGGTTGTATCCGCAACCAAAACATTACCCTTTGGCATAGCTGCTAATACAGTCTTCAAATTTTTAAACAAACTTGGTCCATATTCAATAACTGTGGCTTTTGCTCGAACCTTACCTTTATAAACAGGTATGCCTCTAATTTCTTTTTCATTATGATTCTTTTTTGAGAAAAATTCATTGGCAATTTTCGAAGCTTCAGATCCATCAAAATAAATGATTTTATTTCCATAACTATAATGAATGTATGCTTTCTTTCTGTTATTAATTACAACTTGAGGTAATTTCTTACCTTTATACAGATTTAAGATATCTAGCTTTGAGTATCCAAGGATATTTTGAAAAGGAAGGCTAAATTGTTCAGATATTTTTTTCAAAAACATTATCCTGTGAGAATCTTTACTAAAAAGCAATTTATTCATCCTAAGACGAGCTGTATTTTTTATTTTCTCAAACTGTTTTAAATTGTCGGCTATAGTTTTGTTGCTATCCTTAAATTGATAGGCTTTATCAACATAAAAGAATTCTGTTTTTGAATAATATTTATGATTATCAGAAAGCCAATTTAATGCCTGTTTACATTCTGACAAAGAAATTTCTTTTTTCTTTAAAAGATCGTTGAAGAATTTGTCTGCATGATCGTAGTATGAATAAATTTCATTTTTGAAATCTGAGAATTTATTTGTGTTTTTAAAAAGCTTAAGTCCGTCATCTAGAGTTTCTTTGATTACTTTTTCTGGTAGAAAAGTTGTCCAGGTATTATTTGAAAATACAGCAAGACCATGCAACTTTTTGTAATTTGTCATGAATAAATCAGAGCCGAGATATGAAGTGTTTGTGGTAGAAAAAAGCTGTCTGTATTTAGAATAATCTAGTTTTAGATTCATTTGATTATTTTCACAATCCCTTTATCTGCATCAACTTCCACCACATCACCATCTTTTAAAACCTTAGTAGCAATTTTTGTGCCAATTATACAAGGCTTCTTTAATTCCCGTGCAACAATTGCGGCATGGCAAGTTATCCCACCCTCATCAGTCACAAAAGCTGCCGCTTTTTTCATTGCAGGAAGAAAATCTGGGGTGGTCATTGGAGAAACAATAATGGCATCCACGGGAACACTTTTGACTTGTTCTCTTCTGAATAGTAAGAAAACTTTTCCTTGAACCTTACCTTTAAAAGCAATGCCTCCTTTAATTTCTCTATTATCTTTTACTATTTCCTTTGAAAGAACTGTACCGATTTGTTCGGCAAAAATATCTAAACTAGCTTTTCCGTACTTAATACCGTCAACAAGAATATAATCATTTAATCTCTTTTTTAGCTCAACTTTATCCGGAGGGTTAGAAATCTCTGAACTCAAGATTGTTGTCTCAAAACCTTTAAGATTAGGATAAATATGTAGCAGGGAATTTCGGATTAATTCACTACTAGAAGCAAAAAATGTTTCTTTTTCTCTAAAACCTTGTGCCAAGGATTTAATAGCCTTAGGAGTCCTTTCATCTATTGCAGAGTAGTAATAAATGAGAAAACCAAACATCAATTTATCTACTTTTTCAACAAATTTTTTCAGTTCTGTTTTTTTAGATAAATGTTTTTTATTTAAATACTCTTTCTTTAAAAGAGCGTAGTCTTTCTCAAATTTTTTACCTATCTTTTTGTAGAATTTATCACTTTTTTTATTCTCCTTGAGTATTTGATCCTTAAGCCATTCTGTACCTGAAATGTTTTCCCAAATCTCTATTGTCCCATTCTTAAAATAATGAATTACTAGGGGTTTGTGTGGATTTTTCCAGCCCCAATTTTTTTGTACGTATTGTCGACAAGCTTTACCCCAAGATTCTTGAATTATAATCGTAGTATCTCTTGTATATACTTTTTCAAAAACTTCTTTATTTACTTCAGGATTATTGATACCTTTTTTGGAACAAAAATCTGCGAAATTATTCCCATTCAAAATATTTTCATCCTCTACAATGTATCCCTGAGAGCGTTTTCGAATTTTTTGCTGATTTATACTTTTACCTTTTAATAATTGTTGGATTTCCTTATATGAAATTATATGTTTCAAGTTTTTATTTATATTGCTCTTCTTCAATAAAGAATTAACTGTATCTTCTATTTTTGAGTCAAAAGAATACAAAATTCCTTCTGACAAAACTCTTGAATCCCAAGCTTCTGGAAT
This sequence comes from uncultured bacterium, assembly GCA_963766885.1. Taxonomy (GTDB): domain Bacteria; phylum Patescibacteriota; class Minisyncoccia; order Phycocordibacterales; family CAIRYW01; genus CAIRYW01. The sequence goes on from CAVYBO010000002.1 coordinate 337,272, forward strand.
TGCTTTTACAAATCGATCACTGACAACAAAAATGTAGAAAGACATTATCTGGCCAATTAATCTGAAGATATTTTCTAAGTTTTCAGAAGTAACATTAATTTTTTTTAATTTATTTATACTGCTGATAAATTCCGAATTCAACTCTTTGAAAAGTTTTTTATTATCAATTATCTTCCCCGTAATAATCTCTTTAAAATATTTGAAGTCATTATTGGAATGGTAAAAATTAACTTTTTCACCATCATAATGAAAAATCACAGGGTAGTACCAATCTAAGGACTTTTTTAAATATTTACCATATCCTTGTTGCCAGGCCTGCACTGAAAATAGACTTAAATCTCTTTTAACTGTTGGCTTAAGTTCCTTCATTGAATTAATTTAACAATCCCTTTATCTGCATCGACTTCTACTAAATCTCCATCTTTGAGAATTGAAGTAATTCTAGGAATTCCAACTATTGAGGGAATATTAAGCTCTCTAGTAATAACGGAAACATGGGCAGTTATTCCTCCTTCTTCTGCTAAAACCGCAGAAACCTTGTGAAGTATGGGGACAAAATCTGGACTGGTATTATGAACCACCAAAATATCTCCTTTCTCGACTTTTTTAAATTGTTCCGGCAATAAGACGATTTTTACCCTTCCTTTGGCTTTACCCTTACAAGCAGATCTGCCTTTTATTTCCTTATTTGCATCTGCTTTAGGCTCAATATATTTATTAATGAAATCTTCTGCTTTATCTCCAGAAATATAAAACTTATATCCTTTCGGCTTAGCAACAAAAACAATAGTTTTTTTGTAAAGATTTAATTTATCTTTTGAAAGTTTTTTACCCTTAAGAAGATTAATTAGATCTTCATGCATTAGATTTTTCAATTGGCCAACAGGAAGACCTATTTGTTTGGAAGCAATTTTCCATAATTTTTCAAATTCAAACTGCGCTTTATTTATATAGAACTTGTAACAATCTTTCATCCAAGAAGTCTCACCAATCAACTTTAAAATGACTTGGTCTCCAGAATATTTCTTTAAGTATCCATTGAGCTCTTTTAACCTAGATTTGTGTTCTGAAATAATTTTTTTCTTGATAATCTCTGGCTTTTCTTTTTTGAGAGCATCTAGTCTTTTTTTGTAATATCCGTATGTTCGTGGTTGTTCGTCGTAATAACCGAGAGTTATGTGTTTGTATGAATTAAATATTTTATTTAATTCTAATGATAAATCTTTCTTTGGGTTGTTTTTAATCTTAAGCACTAAATCACACAAAGCAATCTCTTCTTCGGCAAAAAAACTTAATCTATTCGAAACATTACAAGCAGAAAGAATATTTACTGATTCGCTTCCGAACTTATCAGTTATTTTATTAATTATAGCTTTATCAATTTTTCTAAGATATGTAGCCGTGTGATGCATATACTCAAAAAGATCAAAGCAACTTGCAAATGACTTTGAAAGAGATTTGCTTGGGTCTGATTCATTAATACAAATATTTTGGATTTTTGTTGAAAGGGTTTTTATCTCCTTTTCCAGAGACTTCATTCCACCTGGTTTAGATAGTCTTTCAAAAGCTGAATTTATTATTTTAGGAATAAATGAAAGATAAAGTTTAAAAGAAGTATTTTTAAATACAACTACTCCAGGAAGATCTAGGCTCCACGAACCTTCTTTTGCCAAATAATTATAAAGAACATTGGCAACCCAAAGATAACTTGCCCTTCCTGCTTCGTATTGAATTGGAACTTTTTCAATATCTTTTTCAAAATTTTTAATATCCATAATTATTTAAGAATTTTCACTATTCCCCTATCTGCATCCACTTCCACTAAATCTCCGTCTTTCAAAACCTTTGTCGCTATCTTAGTACCAACAATGCAAGGCTTTTGAAGCTCTCTTGCAACAATTGCAGCATGACAAGTTACACCGCCCTCATCTGTAATAAAAGCTGAGGCTCTTTGCATGGCAGGAAGAAATGATGTTCTTGTCATTGGACTAACTAGAATGTCTCCATCACTAACATTTACTAAATCATTTTCGTTAGTAATGATAATCACTTTACCTGAAACTTTACCTTTGAAAGCTGGGTTTCCTTTAAACTCAGAAATATTCTCATCAATTTCATTCTTGATATTTTTTAGAAATTCTTTGGTATAGGCTACAGCCTCTTCTCCGATTAATAAGCGTGCTTTTCCTGCTATCGATTCTATAACGTATTGCTTTTGCCTTAGGGTTAATAAACCTGCATCAAGATTTAAAGATACAATTTCATCAGGTAGAGCGTATTTGAGTAGCTCGGTATCAATATTCAAAGTTTCTGAAATCTGTTTATATAACTTTGGAAGAAATTCCGAAGTTGCTATATGCTGCGCGCTTTTCGTTCCTCTTAAGTCCGAAATCATATCAATCGACTCTTGGTCTGTGACATAAAATCCCAGGAAAAAAGAAGTAATCTCATGGATCCATAACTGTCTAAATATTTTCATGAATTCCTCTCTGTTTTCAAGAGGATCTTTTTCAAAAAAAGGAAATACTAACTCTTCGTATTTTTTAAATCCTTTCAGAAGCTCCAAAAAACTTCCTGCTTTTGCTAGATTTTCAAATCCATCTAATTCTTTCTGATCCACATACCTTTCCATGATGCCATGCTTACCTAAGACAATCGTATCCAGGTTAAAACCACCCTCTTTTATAGGAAAATTTGGATATACTTCAGTAGCTAACCATATTTCGAAAAGTCCAAACACTCTCGTTGCCACAAGATTCCAAGCTCTATTTTCATCAGTATTATCCATATTTTAAGAAGATTTATTTTTGATTATTCTTACTATTCCTTTGTCTGCATCCACTTCAACCATATCACCATCTTTCAGAATTTTAGTAGCAATCTTGGTGCCAATGATACAGGGCTTCTTCATTTCACGGGCAATTATAGAGGCATGACAAGTGACACCGCCCTCATCCGTGACAAAGGCGGCCGCTTTCTGCATCGCCGGTAAGTAATCAGGACGAGTCATAACAGCAACCAAAACATCACCAGTCTGAACTTTATAAATTTCCTCAACACTCTCAATTATTTTTACTTTACCCCTGACAATACCTTTGCTCGCTACAAATCCTTTTAATTCTTGATTTCCTTTCTTATATTCTCCGGTACCGATGCGATCCAGTTTTTCAATCAAAGGTAAATCAGTTGTAACATCATATTTGCCCTTAACCCAGAGAATAATGCAGTAGTTTATTCTTCTATCCAATTCTTTAGTGTCTATCTTTTCATTTAAAACTGCTTCCATTTCTGGAGGAAAAGCATACTTCAATTGTTCCAAAGAATATTTGGTTCTTTTTGATATTTCTTCAAGCAGTTTACTGAAGTAGTGCGTTGCCCAGAAAGTTCCCTTTTTACGTTCATCCTGCCACCAGTTGAAATCGTCCGTGATTGCAAGCAAAGTGATTTCTTCTTTGGGTAACATAAGCGTTTTGATAAGGTGTAATTTTTGTTTCTTGTGATCCGAAGCAATTGATTTAATTTCATTTATTTTCTTATCGATTCCTTTAACATCAAGTTTCAGGTATTGATTAATTCTTTTTTCAAAAAATTCCTCTGTAAGAATATTATCCTTAACATAATTGTTTTGAGTCCAGAAATAATTTTTCTGATGTTTTTTAATAAGAGGATTTTTAAGTTTTGGATTTGCTTTTACTTTCTTTGCGACTTTTAGTAGCTCAATATCTTCTAACTGTAGGAACGATGTAAAAATTGGAGACGTTAGGATTCCGAAATATTCTACAAACCTATTTTCCAATCCTTTGCTTTCAAGAAAGGTTTTAATTTTTGAAGCAATCAATGTGTCAGTACTTAAAGTAAAACCGTCAATTAATCCGGAGCTGTTCAATTTCTTGGTGTAAATATCAGCCAAACTATTATATTTATCCAAAAGTTCTTTCTTGCTTAAAGAACCGAGGTCAAGACTGTTTAATTTTAAGCAGTCCTTATAAAACCTTTCTTGCCAAGGCATAAAGTTACTAATCATCTTTCTACTAACTTTAGGATCTTTTTTTGAAGCTTTGATTATTTTGGAAGTTGTATATTCAAGCTCACCCAAATTGTGATACCAATCCGCTCTATGCTTTGAAAAACCGGCGTATGCAATTCTTTGACCATATTGGTACTTAGTTCTCTGAATAGATGATATATGCGAATCACCTAGGAAAAACATAAAGTGGGGACAAGCATCAAATCGTTGCCTGTACCAAAGACTTTTTTCTATCTCCGGCAATCTTGATTGTAGTAATTTAGAGTACTTAATCATTTTAGTGTTGTAATGGGCCTGCTTTGAGTAATATAGAATTTTCTTTTCTCATATGCCCATTCGATATCACAAGGGAAATCGTAGTGATTTTCTATTTTTAAGATGAGATCTGAAAATTTCAATATTTCTTTGATAGAAAGGCATTGCTCATTAGCTTTTTTATTTGGGATGTTTTTCCAAACGTTGCCTCCAGTGGATTTTCTAAATAGCCCTTTTGATTTTTCTGAAACATTTACATCAATGATATTCCTTGGTTCTTTTTCAATTACATAGCTGTCTGGGGTGATTTGTCCAGAAACAATAGCTTCTCCGAGTCCCCAAGAGGCTTCAATGATCATTTGATTTCTATCTTCCGTAACAGGATGAACAGAGAAGACGATTCCTGATTTTTCACTATTTACCATTTTTTGGACTACTACAGCCACAGAAATATGAGTATCATTTAATCCTTTTTCAAATCGATAAAATATAGCTCTCGGGGTAAAAAGTGAAGCAAAACATCTTTTGATATTTTCTTCCAGATTTTTACTTGTTGTATTGAGAAAACTATCTAGTTGACCAGCCCAAGCATGCATTGCCCCATCCTCTGCCGTGGCACTTGAACGGACAGCAACAAACTTTGCATTTAATTTCTTAAATGAAGTTTTTACTTCTTTCAGCATTTCTTTGGGCATTTTTGCCTCAAGAATCATTTCTTTGATATCTTCGGAAGCTTTTTCAACTTCTTCCATTTCCTTATGGTTTATCTTGTCCAAAATTGCATCAATTTCTTGAGTTAGATCATTTTCGGATAGAAAGTATTCAAAAGAGCTTGAAAGTATTACAAATCCTGGTGGAACTGGGATTTTGGCATTTATCATTTCACCCAAAGATGCCCCTTTACCACCGGCTATTGGAGAGTCGTTTTTGCCCAAATCCTTGAAAAATTTGATGTATTTCACACCAATATTATGCAGTAAATTCACATTATTATAAAGGCTAAGAATAAGGCGTCTCGGGCGCAATAACCTAGCTCGTGTCAACTGCGATCTAAGGTCTGGTGCGTACGTAGTTAGACGTCGTAAGGGTATTCTGACAACTTTTCATCTTCATGAGACACCCGTCTAGGTCTAAGTAAATTTCAAAATATAATGAACAGTTTATTGCTCTAGAGTCTTTCTCCCTTCCTCAAGTTCACTACCAGAAAAAACCGTGCTCTTTTTATCCCAATCATTTGTGATTAAATCTGCCTTACGTTTTAACAATTCTATCAATTTGTCGGTATCAATATCTCCTTCAAAAAGAAAAGCGTAATTTGGATCTTGTTTCAGAATTTTTACCATTTTTTCTTTAGTTGTCCATGGATCATTATCATGTAGAACAACTTTTACATGACTAAGGGAATCTTCAAATAAAACAGTATTCTTACTTCCTACTTCTGAGCCGATTGAAACAACCATGCTTTCAGGTGCATCTAATTTTCCAACTGATGTAATCTTAACCTGAACCCTAGTATCTTTATGATCTTCTCGTTGGTGATGACGACCAAGGATATATGAATCCTCGTATTGAATCTCGGCTTCACTCACTTTATCTTGACGCATTCTTAAATATCTAAGCCACCTTACTGGTGTTTTTGCAGAATCCCACTCAAAAATACCTTCATCCATCCGATTGAATTCTGAATTAACTAGTTTTTTACTTCCAACTGGATCAAGTTCATAAACCATTTCAGCTGAACCGTACGGAGAATCAGTTTGATTTTCTGAGGCTGTGTTTATAGTCGCAAACGATTTATTCATTAAAGAATCTCTAACAAACATAAATTGAATATTCCCGAGGCCTTCACTAGGCGCAGGTTCAGATACACTGATCTCGCGAATCTTATCATCAGTTTGGGATCGCTTAGGAACCGTAGACAATTTAATGAGCCGCATATTAGTGCCCTTTGCATAATACGGATCAAATCGATCTTCAAAGGAAACTGCCCAATATTTTCCTGGATATTCAGCAATAATTGGATAAAATTTCTGCGGCAATTCTATCGCAAACGGATTATCTGAAAACTCATTATTCACATCAGAATATCTAAAACCTCCTTCATGTCCCAAATTATTATCCTGAGCAAATTCAAAAAGTTCTCTAGTAAGCCCGAAGAGATTCATCACCTCTTGCCTATTAACAGTAGCAAGAGTTTCTGGTTGTTCAGAAAGAGTATCTGGCGCCTCTTCAACATTATCGGGCTGATCACCTTGTTTAACTTTAAAAGCTTTTAGACTTCTTTCGAAAGGATTGTCCATGTAAAAAATATAACATATTTCTCACTATTAGACCGAGTTCGGCTAGTGTGAATCCTTGTCCCTGACCAGTCATGGACTCCCACCAAATTAGACTTGTAAGCAGTTTTTATAAATACACCTATTTTATAGCCCATTTTATATGGAGTGTTTGGAATTTTCAAATACAATGCGCTACAATTAAATTGCTATGAAAGTAGGAGATGACACTAGAGAAAGGTATAAAAAAGCTATTAATGAGTCCTTCGTTAAGGACCCTTTTATGCCCTTGAGAGATTTACAAAAATATCTTGAAAAGAAAGGGGTCTATATTTCGAATTTGAATTACCTCAGTGAACTACGTAAAGAAGTCACAAAAGATAATGCTAAAAACGTTAAGGAAGAAACTCGATATAAAAAATACTCAGAATATTCAGAAAGCTGTCGTATCCTTAGAACTGAGTTATTTAAAATTGCTATTCCTGGATGTCTTGGTGGAAATGATCCTGAAACGACCCCCAAAGAAAAAATTGCTGCTATAAATGAACTCATGAAACTTGACAAGAACTTAGTTGAAGTTGGATTTATTCTCGGAATATTTGAAGAACATGAGCCCCCAGTAAATCTAAGAACTGGTAAAGTAAACTATAAACCTCATTGATTAATTTTCCCTAAACAAATTTTTGATTGTTTAATATTAAGTTATAAATCTCTGAAAGAAAATGTGCAAAAGATAATTCATCCATTATATAAGAAGATGGATGAGCGCAACTATTTCTTATATCAAAAAGATGTAAGATTGCTTGAAGTTGATTTAAATCTAGAGAAATCATACCGGAAATTATAATAGTTAGGTCTTTTTCAAAAACCTCTTGTAATTCATTTTCAATTTTAATATTAAATTCTTTATTAAATTTTTTATAAAATCCAGACTGACTTGCTTTTAGTTTTTTTGATGTTGAGTTGAAACTAGCAAAACCTTTTTTTATTACAAAATCACGAAGTCTATCGACAACGGCACATCCTGCCATAACAGTCGCTGCTTTATAACATTGATTTTTTGCAGCCCTAAAAGCTTCTTCGTAGTATTGTCTTTCATCATTCGAAGTAATCTTTACAAGAATTTTTTGAGATATACCTTCCCAAACCATCGGCGAGGAGCGCCCAGTTCTAATCATCGGGATCAAAATATCTCTCTGTATATTTTTTCTTAAGGGACTCAAAAGCGCAATGTATGAACTTTTTCTGTTATTAGCAGTTGACATTTGGATCATCTTTTCCATTACTGAATCTACTTTGTTTATCTCTTCGTCAGAAATAACAGACTCTTTTCTTATTTTGGTCGAAAACTCCTCAAACCAACGGCTTGAAAGATTAGATATTTTATCTTTAAGATTTTTTTGAGAGATAAAAGCAGATTTGTTTGCTCTTATCTTGTTTACTACATCATCGACATACGTTAGATAGGTCTCAAGTTCCTCTATTATTTCTTTCATTTAATTTCCTAAGAGGCAAGCTCTTTTACCAAATCTGCAGCTAACTTTTTACCAATTGGAGAAAGTTTGTTTGTTGTTCCAGGTTTAAATCCAGCAAAAATTTCTTTCATTGCTTTAAGATTTGTTGTAAAATTTGCAGCGTCATATGTACCATAAGTCACACACATTTCTCTAAGCTCCTCAGTTGGGACATCAAAAGAGCCCTCCATAAATTGATGTCTTATTCCTATAAGCAATGCAAGATTTTTTTGTCTTCGGCTAGTTTTATTAGATTTAAGATCAGTGACTTCAATACTTATATTCCCTAATTCATCTATACTAAAAACTTTACGGATTAAATCATCACTAATACCGTTTGGGGTTGTAAAGACTTTTATTCTTTTGTTTACTTCATTAGGAATATCTGATACACCCGCAACAATAGTATCAGTTATTGAAACCGGAGGTTTATGAGATTCTCCTTTTAGCAAAGAATTTAAGAGAATTTCGAAGCATTTTTCCTGAAGGTTTTGGGGGCACAATTTAACTAGTTCAAGAATTTCCTTTAACTCTTTTTTAAAATCATCTTTTTGCATGGCTAAAATAATAACACAAATTTCTTTATAGGCCAAGCTTATTTTGAACTACTCTTAGATCTTCTAACATAATTCTAAACAGCCGTATCTCTTGATAAATAATTATTAATATCTTGTATCTACATAATATCCATTCCTACCATTGCAAGGATAGCCATCTTTAGTTTTATGGGGACTTAATGTCACATTACCATATGTGCTTCTAGTAAAGCGTCTACCACAATAACTACATTCATAAATATATTTCGGACCAGAAAAACTTCTCGCTATAACAGATCTATGTCTTGCCGCACGAAATGGTTTGTTTATATCAAAAAAATAAGGATTTTCTGGTCTTTCTCCGGATTTGGATAACTCTATTTGATATCGAGGAATAAATTTTTCTTCTGTGTTTACTATCCCTTCAACTTTATCTGCAACAAAACATCTTACACCGACTCCGCTACCACCACTAAGATTATAGGCGTAAAAATACTCCCGTTGAGATCCGTCCTTGCGTTGCATATATTTTAGCGAGTATGGTTCAATCATTCTATCTGAATCTGTGTAACGGATTTTCAAAAGAGTTTGTTCTCTTGCACCTTTCATTATTACTGCACGCGCCTCAGGACTGAAATATACAAACTGAGCATACCCGTTGTCGGTATAAATACCAAAAAGAGATTCAACGTCAGATACAAAAGATGTGATAGCATCTTCTACATCAATAAAAAGTTGTTTTGCACAGACTATACCTTTTACCCAATAGGTTCTGAAATAATCAAAAGCTGTCATCTTCAGTACATCTTTTAACGCGTAAGGATTTCTTTCAAAAATGGTCTTTTTTACAAAGGTTTGTACCACCTCCTCTTTATTCAAGTTTCCTCCTAACAACCGGATTGAGTGGACATAGTCAAACAAATCTGGAGCATGCTGTCTTTGCATTAAACATTTTAGTTTTGTTGCAATTATCTCCTCAAGTTTCATACACCTGATCTTACATACGACCTCAGCAGCATCAGAATAAGGATGAATAAGATAAACATCTTGTATATCGAGAAGAACTTTATCGAATCTAGTGATATCCATCGATATCTTTATTTTCATATGATCTGATCCTCCATTAAAATCCTTAAAATAGATTCGTGCTTCATATACTTTCAAGCCAGGTATTGGGGCTTCGGCTGCTGCAAACTTTTCTTCAATTTTATTATCTTCTTTAACAAAAGTTATACCTGCTTTTTCCTGAATAAAATCACAAACCTTATTGATTTCACCCAATAGTAAATTTTGATCAATATCACCCATGATTCCAAAATCTAAGTCTGAAGAAAATCGAGTATTTTCAAAATACCCTTTACGAAGAGCATTTCCTCCTTTTAGAAAGATCTCATTTTTTAGATCACTTATTGTGAAAAGGCCAAAAAGAAACCAGCCAAATAGATAATCCCTTTCGACGTTGGTCGGGTGAATCTCAAATTCTTTTGATTTCGCTTCAATTTCGTCTCTTAGAATCATAACCGCCATTATACCCCTCTAGGTCATTTGGTACGATTTTTAAACGGCTGGACGTCTGGAACGATGTTGGAACTGTATTGCTAAGATAGCCAAGTGATACCATCTTTGTCTATTCGTGCCGAATTAATCGGTAATCCTATGTCTGGCGTGCCAGCGTCAATTTCAAGTTGTACAAGAAATCTCGCTCCTTTTTCTGTCGAAATGATACTCCCGGTACCATGTTTTTTTAGATATTCTTGAATTACTTTAGCGTGGCCAAGATAAAAAATATGTCTACCTGCAAGTCGCTCTGTGTCAATAATTAGTTCTCCTTTTTCATTTAACTTTGCAGCGAAACGAATAGCGATAGTAGAAGGCCCATCCATTCTCCCAATGAGCAAGAATGACACATGTTCCTTTCTTATCACCTTCAGTTTCATTTTTAAAAACATCTGGTTCATTAGTTTTAATTTTAAGTAAGAATTTCTTAAGCGCTTCCGAAATATTTGTTTCTAATTTATTAATTGTACTAGGAACTGTCTGACCATCCTGTATGGAAGCTTCAACTATTTTAGCTACATCAAAATCCCCACCGTGATGTTTTACCAAACCACTTACCCCGAAGAGATTGTCTTTATATTCAAAAAGTTTTTTTACTTCACTTTGACTTTTTTGTTTTCCTCCACCAACAAAAGTACCCATTCCGTCAGCTGCAATTACAACCATTTGAGAATTTTGAATTGCAACAATAGTTGTTCCATAACGTATTGTTTTTTTGATTTTTTTTATCATTATAAATTGGAAACAATAAAATAGATACTCCTTTTAATTGGCTCAATTTTCTTCAATATTTTGTAGTAGTTTACTCATAAGAGTAAAAACCCTATCGAAATTCTTCTTCGAATCTAATTTAGTTTTTTGTCCTATCGGTACTAAAGATTTAATAACCCTTTTCATTTCATTTCGAAATTTTGAGTTTGTTTTATTCCCCGAATGCTGAATTATATTTCTTATAGAATTTAAAACATTAAAATAATGCCCCTGTTTATCATCTTTAAAGACTTTAATATTAAATTTTTCTAATAAAAATTTTTTCCACTCTTTGATTTCGTAGGATTTATTAATAGCAAATGCATCAATAAAATATTCTTTTACTTCCTCAACATTAGAAAAATCTTTTACGTCATCATATGTTGCCACTTTATCAGAAGAGTAGGACTCAGGATATTTAACAAAAAGCTCTTTCAAAAACTCAAACATAAAACATTCAAAATTAGAGAAAAAGGCAACAAAACCCAATTCGTAGAGTTTATCAATCTGTTTTGGATCTACTTCAAGTAAATCCTTAAATTTTTCATAATCAGGTCGCGTCTTTGCTTTTGTATAGTTCAAAAATTCTTGAGTGGCAATCGTTTGAGCTTCTAGTGCACGTATAAGTTTATAGGTAGCCTGAAGTTCACCCTTTAGATTTATTACTGAATCAAATTTATTTAAGTTTTTTATAGTCACTTAAATGAAGATAGGTCTAATAGTTTGGGATTTTTCATAAAAGATGCTTATAATTTGTTTTTCATTCATATAACGACTTTTTAACTATTCGTTCTCCTTTTTATCCTCTTTTTTGTAACCCTCTGATAGGAAACCACTACTTAATCCGTAAAATTTATTCTGCTGTAATTTAAATATTTTCTTATTTCTTAAATCAATTTGTTTTTTTGAATTGTATAAAGCCTTTTGTTCTTCCAAATGTTTTATGGTTTCCTCATCATCATCAGCTTTTGGCTCGCGAGGTTTCTCAATGGTAGGGGTTATAACTTCTGCGCTTACACCATTTTCAAAATGTTTCAGCAATAACTTAAAAAGTATTCTTATGTTACTTTTGTTTTCGTGGTTTTCAATTTTTAATTGTTTTGTAAGTTCTTCAATTATAGCTTCACTTTTTTCTTCCTTGTCAGCGTCATTAATATCATCCATAGCCTTCTTTCTGTCATCTCTGAGATGTTCGTAAGCCTTTTTTGCCGCCTCCGTCATTTGAATTGTTTCGTATATTTTAAGAGCGTGTTCAAGCGCAATACCAAAATAATGTGCAAGTTGTTCACCTGTTTGTATAAATATTTGTATTGTTCCGTTACTTACATAACTAATTATGAATTCTTTATCCTGATTAGTCGCTGTTGCAATTTCAACCAAAAATAATTTTAAGTCATGTAGAACTTCTTCAAAATTTGTTAATTTTTGGTATTCAAGTGGAAAAGAAAATCCGATCTCATATTCTTTTTCAGTTAGTTCTCTTGCTTCAATATCTAGAGCATTGAGAGAATTTTTAATTGTATTTAGTTTGTCTATAGCCTCTTGACGTTGTGTTGTAAAATCTGTAAGTTTTTTTAAAACCTCATGTCCTTGGCTACTTAAGATATTGTTTAACTCTATCCATGTTCGATCTCCAAAAAAAGTTTCTATCTTCAAATCTTCAAGAATTTCAAAATCTGTTAAAGCATAGTTAGATAGGCGTGTTTTATTAAGTTCTTTTTCAAGAGAACTTAATTCAGTATTTAATACATCTGGTGTATTTTGAGTATAAAGGGCAAGTATATTTTGGAATTTAGCCTGAAGTCCAAAGTTTTTTTCGTCTTGTTGAATATCCTCTATAACTTTTAGTAGTTTACCTGTATCCATATTTTAGTTTATAACATATTTTTTCATTTTTATCAAAAATGTTCTAGTTTAACCTATTAACAATTTGATTAAGAAAATCTCTAGTCTGCGAATCCACAGCACCATAATCAGTATTTATCGGCGTCCTTGTAATGACATTCTCGTAAACATCAGCAAAATCTTCTGAGGGAGAAGAAGCATAACTTTCAGTAGGATCATTTCCATCATCGTCTTCTAAGGGCATATTTGCAGGTATACCTCTAAGTGCATAATATTCTTTCCATTCTTGAGCTGTTAAAGTACCTGCAACAGCATGGCCGAGTTCGTGTGTAAGATCTCCTGCAAAATTATTGTTTAACACAATTTTGTTTATGTATATCAATGACTGACCGCTTCTATATCTGCTATATGAAGCCCCTTCTGAAAGCCACATCGTATTTAGAGGTGGTAGCTTAGCGGATAAGCCGTTGCTTGGCTCGATGATGTATTGATTATCTGAGTATGCCAAACTATTGACAATAATTATCGGAATATTTTTTAACATACTCTCAGGAAATTTTGCATTGTAAACAATTTGAGTAATCTGATTTTTTAAATCGTCAGTTAAGTCATTTGTATTCGGGTAATCTATTTGTCCTAGATAAAAAGTGTAGCCGAGATTATTTACCTGTTCTAAAGGAATTTGATTAGATGATGAGGGGTTTGATTGTTTTTCAGAAAGATTGTTTACAAAAGCGTGTAGTTCATAGCAAAAAGTTTGCGTTGGACAGTCTGTAATTCTCCATTGAAAGAAGATATATGTTCCGATTAACAGAATAAAAATTATTATGAATGAATATGTATTTTTCATTTTTTAAACGCAAAAAGCCCACCACATAGGTGATTGCTTTCGCAACCCATATCGGTTTCCCAATATGACCAGTAACGGTGACCCCATATGATGGGTTCTTTATTCGTTACTGGTTTTTTGCCATGCCATTAAAAATTAATGGTTTAGGCCCTATTTAGTTGTAAAGAAATTATAACCCAAACTTTTAAAAATTACTCCTTCGTGTATTCTTATAGCACTCAAATGACAGACTTAGCCGAAAGCCTTAATACGCGCCTTAACTTAGCCGTCCAGAGCACATCGGACAGAGACTTTTACCAGTGTCTCTATCACTATTTTGATTTCATAGAAAAAACGCCAGAACTGAAAAAGATTTTTGAAGATAGTGAGAAAGACTATTCAGAAAAACACGGTAAGCGATGGGAAAAGCGTCCAATGACAGATGATGAAGCTGAAGAGGCAGAATCTCAAACCATTAAGTTAGAGCGTTTTAACTTGTATGCTGTGGGATGCACAATTTATGTAAGAATATATTTGCCGATTGACGATTACAAAAATACTGATGCGCCAGATAATAAACAAGACCCCGTTGCCCTTCTTCTTGTTCGCGGAATGGATTACACCGTCAAGCTAAAAAAATGGAGCGAAAAAACTTTGAAAATATATAACAAATGGTTTGATGGTAAGCGTAATCTTTACGAATCAGAACTGAAACGTTTTCATGTCATGCTTTTAGATGAGTTAGCAAAGCCAAAACCAAGGACAACAAGTAAACCAGAAATTATTTTTGATAAAGAAAACAGTATCTTAAAAATAGATGACAAAGAAGTCCATATAAAACTAAAAAATGATTTACCCAATTCGCATTATGTTTTAGAGTATGTTTTTACTAACGAAGACGGTCTAAAAGAAAAATCTTTTTATAGCGATATCCTAGAGTCAAAATTTCCTGCTGAAAAAATGGACTGGCGATCTATTTATCGTGCTTGTAACGACATAAACAAAAAAGTTAGCGAACAAGCCAACATAAATAAATTTTTTATAGTAAAAACTGGTAAAACAGGCTATGCGCAAATAAATTCTGACTATTTGTAAATCGTACCCGTAAGATACCGTAATAGTGTTTAGAGACAATCTCCTCAACCCCGAGGGGATTTTATGTTTTTACAATTCAGCCAAATATTAATAATACGCATCCAGAAATACTTTAAGCAGAAGCATAGTATCGATATTTCTGATGAAGTTGCCAATGAATACTTGCACTCTCTAGCAGGAATGTTTGCTGTGCTTGCAGAGATGGAAGGGGGCAAGTCCCCGCCCGATCCTCTTGAGAGGACGGGCGGGGCTGACCCCGTTTGATGACTTGCTAATTACCCAACTCAATACAAATGAAAAAGAAAAGTGAATACGTAAAAATTATTATTTCAGGAAAAAATTTAGAAACATATGAATACGAACGAAAACCAAACCCTATCAGACGGAGAAATAGAAGAAAAAGCAAAGATACTGATGGTGATGAGAATCTGGGAGTTAGTGGACAAGATACATTTTCGGAAAGAAAGCTGGGGAAAAGACAAGATCACGCACGACACGCTGGTATGGATTTCCGAAGGCTTGTTACATCTAACCTTGTCGGAACTGAACTTCCTGTACTCGTTACTCTTACCTATAAGGAAAACATCACCGATATCAGTGTCGGATACAAGGACTATCGGTCTTTTATCCAGTCTCTCCGCTATAAATACGGAAAAGTTTTCAGGTACGTCTGTGTCCCAGAATTTCAAGGGCGTGGTGCCGTTCATTTTCACGCTTTGTTCTGGGGGCTACCCGCTGAATTATTTTTACATGAACGAAAAACTCGTCTCCTCGCAGGAATATGGGCAAAAGGATTTGTTTACGTAAAGTTTACTGATGGTCACGAAAAAATATCTTCTTACTTATCAAAATATATGCAAAAAGCTTTTATTGATCCAAGATTAAGAAATCAAAAGGCCTATGTGGCCTCTAGAAATATAAAGCGTCCATATGTAAAATCGGGCTCTTTTTCTGTTTCCTATATCATTGACGATTATGTTGGTGATGACAGCTCTCCTGTGATAGATAAGACCTACGACACTAAATGGCTAGGTAAATGTAGGTATCGGGTATTCAAGGCTTCCAATTAATAAATAAAAGTGATTATATAATGCTATGAAATACATACTTTACTGCCGAAAATCAACAGAATCAGAAGACAGACAGGTTCTATCATTAGAATCCCAAAGAAAAGAACTCTTGGATTTGGCAAAATATGAAGACCTTGAAATTATTCTGACTCTTGAAGAAAGCAAATCGGCCAAAGAGCCAGGCCGTCCTATTTTTAACGAAATGCTTCAGATGATTTCTTCAGGAAAAGCAGATGCTATTCTCTGTTGGAAAATTGATCGTCTCACAAGAAATCCTGTTGATGGCGGACAAGTACAATGGCTTCTTCAAAACGGAATGATTAAACACATAAGAACTTTTGAAAAAAGTTTCTATTCTAACGATAATGTTTTGCTTATGGGTATTGAACAGGCTATGGCTAATCAATACGTTATAGATTTAAGTCTGAATGTTAAAAGAGGTCATCGTACAAAACTTGAAAAGGGCGACTGGCCTAATAAAGCTCCTTTTGGATATATCAACGATAAAGTCAGCAAAACTATTAAGATTGATAAAAAATTTGGCTCATATGTTTTTAGAGCCTTTGAATTATATTCAACAGGTGGATACACGTTAAAACAAATTTCAGATATTTTGTATCAAGAAGGAATGAGAACAAAAACTGGAAATAAGATTAAGAAGAGCCAAATTCACAGAATTCTACACAATAAGCTTTACTGTGGCTTGATGGAGAAAGACGGAAAAACATATCATGGCAATCATGAAGCATTAATCTCTGTTTCTCTATTTAATAAAGTTGATGATGTTTTGCATGGCAGGCATCATCCTCGTCCAAATATACACTTCTATTCTGCACGTGGATTTCTATCTTGTGCTTCTTGTGAATGTACTTTAACTACTGATACAAAAAAAGGTTACATTTATTATTACTGCACTAATGGCAAAGGAAACTGTGAGCAACATAAAAAATATCTAAGATCGGAAATGATTGATTCTCTTCTTTCAAGTATGTTCAAGGAACTGGCCTTTGACAAAGAGTTGATTGAAATGGCTGCAGAAGCCTATAAAGAGAGAAATGAGCTCAAAAACGACTATACTGCTTCAAGCATAGAAAACCTCTCTAATGAGCTTAATTCTCTTCTGGAAAAAGAATCTGCCCTCGTAGATGGATATAGTTCTAAGATAATACGTGAAGAAGTTTATAGAGCCAAGGTTCAGGAAATACAAAACAAACGCATAGAAATTGAGAAACAAATCAAAGAAACTGAAGCTAAAGGCGGAATAAGTAAAGTCACTTTCGAACAGATCAAAAATGTCTTTTTAGATAGTAGTAGAGCCTCAGAAACGTATTTGGAACTTACGGAAGAAGAAAAGAGAAAGATGCTAGAAAAATTACTTTCGAACGCTTCTATAGAAAACCAAAAAATCGTTAAATACCAATTCAAAAGTCCATATCAGATACTTGCAAATACCTCAAAAAATACCGATTTGGAAACACTACTGCGGGACCTGGATTCGAACCAAGATACCCTGCTCCAGAGGCAGATGTCCTACCATTAGACGATCCCGCAAAATATTCAAGGAATACAAAAAAGCTGTTGTCAGCTTTTGAACCTATAGATTAGCGTTTTTTGGGTAAAAAATCAAAAGCTGTGGATTTGTAATAAAGGAATAAGTGGTAAGATTATGTTGGTAATCCATTTAAATATGAACATTCCCACCTTTCCTCCACCACCCCCAGAACACCCTCAAGAACAAGACCTTCGGCAATCTTTTGGGCAACTGCTTGAAGAACAAGTCGTGAAAAACTTTTTCCCCGAAAGCGGTCTGCCGATGGAACTTCCCCGCACACACGATACTGGAAACAGGCGTATGCGCAACCAGGAAAGCGGCGAGCAATCACCCTCCATACCACTTCTTTAGTTCTTTCAATAAAAAAGCGGACGGCTCCCTCAAGCCCTCCGCGATTTTTTATCTATATTTTTTAATTTTTAGTACCCGCTTGCTTGTGTTTGCGCGGAAGTGTTTGCGTTAACATTTGCGTTTGCGCTGCCGCTTAGATTGGAACGAAGTGTGTTGACCACAGCTTCCAGAACCTTAGCTTTAACTGCTAGAGATGACGTTGCGCTAGCAGTTGCGTTTGCATTCAATGTGGCTCTTGTATTGGATTGAAGATTGCTGTTAAGACTTGTATCATTAACCGACGCCAAGAATCTGTACCATGGGTAATGAAATTTGACATTGCCGCTGTTATCAACACTGACAGAGACAGACATATTCATTGGAATAAATCCAAACAATTTTGCAGGCTCTTTGTAATTAACATTAACACTACTGGAATCCACAGCCACTCCGCTAACATTTGCGTTCGCATTCATTTCTGATTTTATAAACGAGTCAAGGCCAGCTGACGTTGAAACATTTGCGGCAGAAGTCACGGCAGTGTTTGAATTTGCGCTTGTATTTGAGCTTGTGTTTATATTTGCATTTGCGTTTAAATCCACACTTGGATTAGGCAAATCAATAGCTGAGCCCAAACTCAAACCTGTAGAGTTATTTGAGGAAGTAGATGCAGAAGACTGGTCACCAGCGTTAATTGTAGAACTAGAGCTTGTTTCCAAAGAAGATCCTAAATTCACGCTTAGAATATCTCCAGACGAGGATTCAGAAGCTCCTTGTGAAGTATCCGAGCCCGAAACATAAGTTGCGGCGCTTGCATACAACACTCCAGATAGAGGTAAGACAGCAAGCAAACAGGCGGCTCCGCCATCCGCTAACAGTTTTTTGATTATTTTATTAGTCATAGTAAATTTTGTTTATGCACAATATGCCCGACAGCATACAGTGTTGTAAACGGAGCAAAACCACAATTATTACAGCCAATTCAATTTTATGCCTACGATTTCTTCAGAGCGGCTTTTATGAACGAATTAAAAAGCGGCTGAGGATTGAGAGGCCTGGCTTTGAATTCGGGATGAAATTGTGTACCTAGGAAAAACGGATGTTTGGACTTTGGCAGCTCGGCAATTTCCATAAGCTTGCCACTTGGAGAAGTGCCAGAAAAAACAAGTCCGGCAATTTCCAAGTCTTTTATATACATAGGATTAACTTCGTATCGATGTCTATGTCTTTCGGAAATTTGTTCTTTTTTGTAGCTTTCATAAGCAATAGTGCCGTTCTTCAGGATAGCAGGGTAAGATCCAAGCCGCATTGAACCGCCGTAGTCTTTGTTCAAAAGCTTTTTTTCCTGATCAGGCATTATATCGATGACAAGACGGCTTGATTTTTTATTGATTTCAGAAGTGTTGGCGTCTTTCCAGTGCAAGACATTGCGCGCATATTCAATTACCATCAATTGCATTCCGTAGCAAAGTCCAAAATAAGGAATTTTGTTTTCGCGGGCAAATCTAATGGCCGATAGCTTGCCTTCAATGCCAGTTTCTCCAAACCCTCCAGGCACGACGATGCCGTCAAATTTTTTTAGATCCCTTAAGGCCACAGGATTCTTTTCAAAATCTTTAGAATTAATCCACGTCAGCCTGGCTTTGACTCCATGCTTGTATGCCGAGAATTTTATAGCTTCAATAACAGAAAGATACGCGTCTGACAATGTAAAATCTCCAGTATCAAAATATTTTCCGACAATCCCGATGTTCACCGATTTTTCAGTTTCCTTGACACTTTGAACGAATTTTTTCCAAGAAGAAATATCAGGTTTCATTTTTTTCATGCTGAGAAGCTTCAGGATAATTCCGCTGATATTGTCTTTCTCCAAATTTTCAGAAACTTCATAAACAATATCAACATCTGGAGCAGAAATGACGTACTCGCTTGGAATGCTGCAAGAATTAGCGATTTTTTCTTTTCTTTTGGAATCCATACGTACTTCGCTGCGAGCCACCAAGATGTCGGCTTGCACTCCGTATGAATTAAGCATCCTCATCGCGTTCTGTGTAGGCTTGCTTTTCATCTCGCCAAGTTTGCCCGGCACAGGTAAATACGAAACCATTATAAAAATTACATCTTTTGGATTTCTTAACTTTAAAACTCTAGCTGCTTCAATAAACATAATGTTCTGATAATCGCCGATTGTGCCGCCAATTTCTATTATCGAAATTTCAGATTCGGATTTTTCCGCAGCGGCTTTGAATCTGTTGATGATCTCGTCGCGAATGTCTGGAATCGCTTCCACCGTGCTGCCACCATAGCCGAGCGCCCGTTCTCTATCAATCACAGATTTATAAACCATTCCGCTTGTCATATAGCATCTGTCTGAAATATCGCGATTTAGAAATCGCTCATAAGTTCCCATATCCTGATCAGTTTCAAGTCCGGAATCAAGTACAAAAACTTCACCATGCTCTGTTGGATTCATCGTCCCGGCGTCAACATTCAAGTATGGATCAACTTTGATGACATTTACTTTCAAGCCGGCGGACTGCAAAAGCATACCTATCGAAGAAGTGGCGACACCCTTTCCGACCCCAGACATCACACCGCCGACCACGAAAACATACTTGTGATTTTTTTTTTTTTTGCCATTTCCTAAATTTTAAGATATCTTCTTACCGCAAGATAGCTTGACACGCTGCCTATTGCGAGTCCCGATAATAAAATTATTCCGATAAATTCAAAAATATTAGAAAGGTAGAATTTAAAAACATTTATTCCGGTACCCAAATCGTAAAGCTTTGGACCAACCCAATAAGCCATTGGCGAGACCAAAATCAGACAAAGCACCGCTCCGCAAAATCCATATATAAGGCCGCTAACCACAAACGGCCATCTTATGTAGCGGGTGCTTGCCCCCACAAGGCGCATAACGGAAATTTCCTCTCTAGCCATATAAATCGCCAGAGCTATGGTGTTGTATGTAATCAAAATTGAAATAAGGATAAAAAATCCCGCAGCAGCAGCGCCAAGGGTTTTGGATGCTGTAATAATTTTGTTAACAGTATCAATAGCGGTTTTGTTTCTGGTGTAATTCACAGTCTCAATGATGCTGTTGTCGGATTGGTTCTGTTCGGAAGAAAGAAACGAAGCGATGCTGTCATATTGCGAACTGTTTTTAGCCTTAATTAAAAACGCTGGGCCGAATGGGTTTGTGCCGACCTCAGCAAGCGCCTGCAAAGTCAACTGGTCGCTTTGGTGCCTGGATGTAAACTGATCTAATTCTTGTTGGCTTGAAGAATAGGTGACGTTTGCAACTTCTGGCAGAGCTTTGATTTGCTGCTCCAGGCTGTCCATATCGCTTTGTGCAGCCGATGGAGATAAGTAAACCCTTATGTCAACTGCGTTTTCAAGTTCCATAAGCGTCGAATTAAGCACCGCTCTGGTGAAAAACAAAGAAGATATGACCATCAGAGTGATTGTCATAATAAGAATGGCCGCCAAAGAAACTGAGCCGTTTCTGGCAAAATTTATTAATCCCAATCTAAGCACTCTTTTTACATTTGTCCAAAACATATTTTTTATATGACGAATTTTCCCTTTTTGTTGTCTCTGATAACTTTTCCTCGCTCCAAAGTAATAACTCTTCTGCCAAGCGAATCAACTATGTCTTTGTTGTGAGTAGTCAAGATTATTGTTGTGCCTAAATCATTTATCTTTTGCAGAATATCAACAATTTCTCTGGCGGCAACCGGATCCAAATTTCCCGTTGGTTCATCGGCAATTATAACATCCGGCTGATTGACTATTGCGCGAGCAATAGCCACCCGCTGTTTTTCGCCGCCTGAAAGCTGTCTTGGAAAGTTCATAATTTTGTCAGACAAATTCACCAGTTCCAAAACATGCGGCACATCTGAAGCAATGTCTTCTTCGCTCCTTCCAGAAACTTGCATAGCAAAGGCGATATTTTCAAAAACTGTCAGGTTAGGCAAAAGCCTAAAATCTTGAAAAATAGTGCCGATTCTTCGGCGATATTTGTTGATATCGTTTTTTGAAAGCTTGTGGATATTTACAGACTCAAAATAGACAGTGCCCTCGGATGGCGCTTCTTCTCCTAAAATCATTTTCAAAAGCGTGGTTTTTCCCGCCCCCGAATGTCCAACGACAGAAATAAACTCTTTCGGCTCTACAGCCACCGTGATGTTTTCAAGGGCAACAGATTTGTCTGGATAAACTTTGCAGACTTTATCAAAGTAAATCATGTGCTTTATTATACTATAAACCTTTCTCAGCCTCCAAAAATCCGTCTATGTCGCCATCAAAAACGGCTTCTGTGTTGGATGTTTCAAAATTCGTTCGGTGGTCTTTGACCATTTTGTACGGATGCAAAACATAAGAGCGGATTTGGTTGCCCCATTCCACGCTCGTGGTTTTGGAAATCTGCATTCCCTTTTCTTTGGCCTGCCTGTCTTTTTCCATTTGGGCATAAAGTTTGCCTTTGATAATTTCGATGGCCTTCTCTCTGTTTTGCATCTGGCTTCGTTCGGATTCCACGTGCACGGCAATTTTGGTTGGAATGTGAACTATTCGTACAGCTGTTTCTCTTTTGTTCACATTCTGTCCGCCAGGGCCGCTTGATTTTGCAAATTCAATTTTCAGATCCGACTCTGGAATTTCTATGTTCATTTTTTTCTCAAATTTTGGAATGACTTCCACCATCGCAAAAGAAGTATGCCGAAGGCTTTTGGAATTAAATGGACTAAGGCGCACAAGCCTGTGGACTCCGGATTCGTTTTTCAAAATTCCATAAGAGTTTTTGCCCTTAATTTCAAAAGTGATATTTCTAAATCCTCCATGATCATTTTTGTTTTCGTGAATCAAATGCATCCCCCAGTTTTTCTTTGCAATGAATTTCTGATACATCCCGACAAGCATTGCAGCAAAGTCTTCGGAGTCAACTCCTCCCGCTCCAGAAAAAATTGTCATCACAGCATCGCCAATGTCGTATGGACTGCCGCCTTCCACTGTTGTTTTTAATTCCTGAAGTTCTTTGATCATCAATTGTGCCTTTTCTTTGTCAGTCCAAAAATCCGCTGAGTTCATCTGCTGTTCAATTTCTCTGATCCTTTTTTCTCTGTCCTCTTTCATAAAAAGTATCTCAATCTTATAACAAAAACCTATATTATAAAAAACAACCGAGGCAGAACCCCAGTTGATCTTAGACGAAGTCAGGTTTGGTCAATGATCCCCATTCCAAATGAAGTGGGAACTTAGTGTGGTAAAACACGAACCAAACATCCCATACGTTTCCGATAAGGCTATAAAGCGACATTCGCAGCGGCATTTACATGCCTTTCTAAGGAGCTAGACGCAAACAGGATGCTCTGTATAAAACATTACTAAAAATAATAGAGCTGTCAATAATTAAAATATTTTAAGCCGAAAGTGGGAATTGAACCCACAACCTATGGTTTACGATACCATTGCTCTACCAATTGAGCTATTTCGGCAATGTCTTAATAAATAAACGACCTTCTTTAACCCTGTTGCTTAAAATTCTATTCATTCTGCCATTTCCTCTGTTTAGCCCGGCATATGTGGGAGTTAATGAATCACAGTTTGGACAAATTAAACGAAGATTACTTTCAATATTGTTTCGCCAATTTCTGTCAATGTGATCTGCAACCAAGGGAACTTGTCCGGTCTTAAGATTAATTTTTGACCAACCACATACACAACATTTATTTCCGAATTTTATTCGCAAATAACGTTTGATATGTCCAGACACTACACCAATGCATTGCAAACCGTGTACTTCTCCAGCTTTCCATTTCTTTATATAGAGTTTGTACTGATATTCAATCTAACATGCATTACTACAGTATATATACTTCATTCGCGCAGTTTCTTTAGCACAATTGCGACATTTTTTTCTGGGTTTTTTAGGATTCGACACAAATTAATTTTATCGAATATGTTGACCAGCGTCAAATTCAGAAGTGGTAGTGAATTTGAAATTATAAACAGAGATAAGATGGCGCTTCAAAAAGATATAGTTTATGTGTGAATAAATCAATTATTGACGATTTTAAAAGTAGTATAATTATACGGTTAAAAGACTAAGGTCGATTTATTAACCCAATAAACAAATTTATGAAAGCAGTACACATGATTTCTTTTATTCTCCTTATTATCGGGGGTCTCAACTGGCTTTTGGTTGGACTTTTCAGTTGGGATGTAGGAATGCTCTTTGGTGGCATGGATGCGCCAATCTCAAGAGTAATCTACGTCCTTGTTGGTATCGCAGCGATTGTTGAAGTTTGCACACACAAAAAAATGTGCAAATGCTGTGATGGTAAGACGAAAGACCAGTCGTCTTCTTCTCCACAAATGTAATTCCTCCTGTTCCGATGATCTCAAAACCGCCCACAAAGGCGGTTTTTTGTTTGACAAAAGCAATACTAAAGAATTTAATGTAATCATGTACCTTATTAAAATCAAAACTGCTCCCGAAAACATTTCGGATAATTTCGCCATATGGCTTAAGCGACTCAAGGGTCAGCTTGCGTTTGCTCTACAAGGGCTTCGTGACGAAGATGCCGTCAACGGCACGGCAACCCTGGAGCTTCATCCTGGCGCAAGCAAGTACGCCTTTATGGCGATTGAAGTTTCGGGTTTTGAAATTCTCTCTCAGACCGCTTAACATATTTGGTTCAGCGGTCAATTTTTATATTTATAATGAAATCAAATCTCTAAGCACAATATTTAATAATCTCATCATGAGTAATTCCATTTGAAACAATTGCTCCTTTGAAAGGTTTTGAGTAATTCAAGTCTTTCCCATCAAGTGAAGTTATTTTGCCCCCAGCACCTTCAAGGATAAGATGCACCGCCGCCATATCGTGGGCATTTACTCCCTGTTCAACATGACCAACCAATTTACCTTTTGCTATAAGACAAGCTTTATATACAACTCCACTAAAACAAGCTAATCGGATTTTATCATCAATCATTCTCTGAAAGTATTTAGTCCGGGGTAGGTTTTTTGCACTTCCAGATACAGCAAAAATTCCAGACTTAAGATCAAGGCTTGAAACTGATATCAGCTTGCCATTACACAAACTTTTTTCTCCAACTTTTCCTGTATACATTCTGTCTAAAAATAGATCGTAAGCAACTCCAATGACTGGTTTTCCATCAATAACAAGTGCCAGAGAAAACATTGCAGTTGGAACACCCCAAACATATCCAGCAGTACCATCTATTGGATCACAAAACCACTTTCTTCCTCTTCCATATTCAGTATTACTTTCTTCCTCACCTATTACCCCGTCGTCTGGGAACGCTTTTGATAATCTTTCTATCACTAAAGAGTTCACTAATTTATCAGCAATTGTAACTTGAGAATTATCTTCTTTGATTTCTATATTTTGATCTGCATCAAAATATTTCAGGATTATTACCCCCGCTTCTTTGGCAATGCTTGTTGCGATTTCCATTTCTTTGCTGAAATTGCCCATTTAGTGATTATATCAGAGCTGTTAAAATAATTTCTAAGCCGTTGGTCGGGATTGAACCGACGACCCCGTCCTTACCATGGACGTGCTCTACCAACTGAGCTACAACGGCAAACTGCTGGCAATCTTAATATACCGCGAGCAGTTTTTCAATTATATATTATTTTTGAGCTATTTTTGAAAGCTGGCTTTGTCGTCTGCTTCAAGATAATCAAACAAAGTTGTAGTCGTGGGTTCCAGTCCAAGCCTTTTACATTCGCTCACAAACCATGCGCTTTTGTTTGGATCGGTTGCATAAGAATAGTCAGTCTTAAAATGATCGCTCCATGCTTTTATTTCTTCATCGGTTTTTTGTGTTCCGTGGTCTTTGACCCATTGACCAATCTCTGCGTCATCCGCTCCGCTTGCAACACAATTTTTAAATTCTCCTGCATTAATTTCCATAAAAGAAAACAGCATTTTATCCATAGCGCAATCAAAATGATATTCTCCAGCGGTATCATTCAAATAGGCTCTGCATTTGTCTATTGTCCTTGCAAGAATTGCAAAGCTCGCAATTTCTTCATAAGGGCTTCTTGGAGCTTCTTTGGTTAAATCTTTTGCGTTTTTCATATTTTTTCTATTTGTTTGTCGCCTCAAGATCACAGTCTTCGTTCGCCAAAGGCGAAGTCGCCTGTAATCTTTCGGCTTTAACTTTTAATCACTCTCGCTTTCTCTCCATATATACGGATACTGTACGTCTTTTGTGCGGTTTTCCATCGAGCACATGCTTGTAACTTTTGAGCATTTTGAAAATCTTAAAATTTTCTGAAAACAAATCGTATATTTCTTCATCGTTAAAAACATGTTCGCGCACTTTGATGCGCGGATGAATATAGCTTCGCTCCTCGTCCGCTGGAAATTCCTTGATCAAACGCTTTGCATGACTATCGCCGTCAAATATAAAGCTCTTGAACAAAAACCATCCGTAAGGTTTTGTTACCCTGGCAACTTCCTTGGCAACTTTTTTTCTATCCATCTCACCCAAAAAGTGCGTGGTCATCATATCAAGCACCACATCACAAGACGCATCCGGCAGCGGAAGATTACTCTTTACTTCCATTGCTTTAAATTCCACCTGGAGTTTCTTCTCTTTGTTTTTATTTCTAGCTTGTTCAATTGCACTTGATGCAATGTCCAAACCCAACCCTTTCATTCCATACTCTTCGCAAAGATTAATTATGTTTCTGCCATTACCGCAGCCAATATCCAAAACAAAACCGTCTTTTGGAAACGGATCCCACTCAGCGTTTCTACTTGCCCACTTGGCAAATGTAATCAAATCCTCCGCAGGCTTGTCCGACATCGCTAAGTGCTTCGGATTCTTATATTCTTTTTCCCAGAATGTTTTGGACATTTAACTTGGTTTATTAATTTTATTCAATAATTCTTTCTAGTAGTGGTGAAATTCTGGCAACTATTTCGTAGTTTATTGTAGCAGTCTTTTGAGCCAAATCTTCTGCAGAAATACTTTGACTATTTTGATTTCCAATCATAACAACCTCATTCCCAGATTTTATCCCCGGTACTTTGCTAGCATCAACACAAAACATATTCATAGCTACCCTTCCAATGATGGGACATTTTTGACCTTTTATCAAAACATATCCCATGTTGGAAAGTGCTCTTGGATATCCATCGCTATATCCTTGAGGGATAACACATATCTTTGTAGGTTTTTTGGTCACAAAAGTCAATCCGTAGCCCACAGGATAATTTTTTGGCAAAAATTTTATTTGCGCAACCGTGCTTTTCCACGATAAAACAGGTTTTAAATTTATTTTTTTCTGCCACTTTTTTTGTAATTCAGGAGAGGGCCAAAGTCCATATAAACCTATACCTAAGCGCAAAATTGAACTACCCCAATTATTTTTAGGATCGCTAAGAATTCCTGATGTAGCAGATATATGAATCCCCACAGGTCTTTCCAGAATTTTCTCTGCGATATTTTTTGCTTCGATTAAATTATCGAATTGTTTCCTGGCGTGTGAAAGATCTTCTGTATCTTCTATATTTGAAAAATGAGAATAGACGGATTCAAGATGAACATTTCTAATATCTTTCATTTTTTTCAAAAAAGAATCCAACTCTTCAACTAAAATTCCCTGTCTGCCTAAGTAGGCATCAATCTTTAGATGGATTTTTAAAATTTGATCCTCTTTTTTTCCTATAAGATTTAATGTTTTTATAATATCTAAATCATACACGCCAGGTGTGCCATCAAGCTTTACCAATTCTTCCAAATCGGACTGCTGCACAAAACCAAAAACAAATACTGGCAATTTTGTATACTTTCTGATTTCTCGGAGCTCATCTATATCATCAACCTGAAAATAATCTACTTTTTTATCAATAATACTCACAATTTCTTTTAAACCATGACCGTAAGCATTTGCTTTCACTACTGCAGCAATTTTGTTTTGGCCAGCAAGTTTCCGAAAAATGGATAAATTATTTAAAAGATTATTTTTTGATATTGATATATAAGATAGGGGCTTTGACATTACGCGTCCAGAAATTTTCCTATAATTTTTTCATCAACCGGAAAACTAACCTCGCTGCCTTTCTTTTTTACACCACCAATTCCACTCAGCAAAACAAAATAAATTAAACCGTTTTTATTTTTCTTATCGTGCTTCATTGTTTTGATTAATTTTTCTGCATTTATTTTATAACTTGTCGGCAAATTGTATTTTTTGATTAAACCTTCAAGCCGTAGAATATCCCCCATCTTAATCATTCCCAAAGACTCCGCAAGTTTTGCCTCATAAAGCATCCCAATTGCCACTGCCTGACCATGACTAATTTTATTTTTTGAAACAGTTTCAATCGCGTGGCCTATGGTGTGTCCGAAATTAAGAATCTCTCTCATATCCTTTTCACTTTCATCTTTTGAGACAATTTTTGCCTTAATATCAACGCTTTTTATAATAATTCTTTCTACAAATGACGGCGAAAAATCTTTTGATTTCTCAAGAAAATCAAAGAAAGTTTTATCTTGACTTACTGCATATTTGATAACTTCTGCCATTCCTTCCGATTTTTGTTTTTCACCGATTGATTCCAAAAATTTTGTGTCCGACAAAACAGCAATCGGCTGATAAATAGTTCCGACCAGATTTTTGCCCTGTAGCAAATTTACGCCGGTTTTACCACCAATTGAGCTGTCCACTTGGGCAAGAAGAGTTGTCGGCACTTGTATGTATCTAATGCCGCGCATATAAATTGATGCGGCAAAACCAGCCAGATCTCCAACAATCCCTCCTCCGATTGCCACGATAATAGTCTGTTTATCAGCCTGGATTTCAACAAGATTACTGATAATTTGCTCTATAGTTTTAAAAGATTTATTTTTTTCTAAGGCTTGTATATGGGAATAGGAAACATTATTAATTCCTGAAAAAACCTTCTTAATCTGTAGTCCGAATATATTCTTTACTTTCTCATCAGCCACAATTAAAAATCCACTTGCCTTAATTTTTGAAAAATCAAAATCAAAAAATACCCCGTCGCCTATGCAAATATCGTAAGAATTTTTTAAATTTACTTTTATTTTTTTCACAAAATTACGCGTCCAAAAAATTTGTTTTGTTATTATAAGCGTCAATCATCATTTTTGTTGGCACATATAGCGGCTCTGGCAAGTTATTCATATCATACCAATCCCAATTATCAAATTTATCAGGTTCCAAAACTTTTGGCTCGCCTACTTTCCAGTCAGCAATAAATCCAAAACCAATATAATGTTTTGGATAAAATTCTCTTATGTTTGCAATCAGCGAAAACTTTACATTATCAATTTCCACTCCGCACTCTTCCCGAGTCTCTCTTTTGACACTCTCAATAAGAGATTCATTGTGTTCCAAATGTCCGCCAGGAAAAGAAAATTCCTGATCTTTGTGATTATTTGAAGCTTTGCTCTTGCCAAGCAAAACTTTTCCGTCCTTGAAAATCATCACACCAACACCAACTTTGATTACCTTTTCTGGCATAGATCTATTTTAGCATTTTCAAAATTTCTTTGGCATCAGCAATCATAGACAAAGCTGTCGGTTCTGGACCTGCTCCAGGACCAGAAACACTATACAAACTTTCACCTTCTTTTATATAAAGCACATTATTTACTCCTTCTGGAAAATCCAGAACAAAATTTTTAATATTAAAAATTCCTGCATATATAAACCAGTCCTTAATTTGATATTTTAATCCATCTATAAAATCACCATTCTCAACTTTAGCCATTAAAAACAAAAATCTATACTCTTTTGGATTTGAAATGGCTTTTTCGATTATTTGATGTGATATCTCTTTTGGATTTTCAAATTTTATCCAAAGATTAGCGGTATTTGCAATAATGATTGCTTTTCTATATAAATCAGAAAGTTCGGTATTTATAATCTCAGTAAACGTTTTTGCATCTGGTTCAGAATATTTATTTTCTAAAATATCTTTTATTACAAGTTCTTTTGTGGCTCCTTCTGATAATCTTGAAAAGATATAATTAAGCGTGCCGTTTACAACTCCTGTGACACTTGAAATATTTTCTTTATTTCTGCTGTTTAGATACTTAAGCATCCTAGTGCCTCCGCCAACTGTTGCATTATAGCCGATACTTTTAAGATTAGACTGGAGTTTCTCAAAATATTCTGAAAGAGCACCTTTTTCACATGTCACAACTGGAATATTTTTCTCTACACAATATCTAATATACTCAAAAGAAATATCAGCTAAAGATGTTGGAACAGCAATAAAAACAATATCAGCGGCAATATATTTTTTCCATTCTGAAATGGAATTTACTCTTTTGCCTTCTCTATCCAAAATATCTTTACTGGTGAGTACAAAATCCACAGACCAGCCAATTCTCTTTATCTGCTTTTGAAGCTCTTTGCCTATTGAACCATTTCCAATAACTATTGTTTTTATCACAAAAAAATTATAACAAAGAGTATTTTAATACCTCAGGCATTATTCAGCGGCAGGAGTTTCCTTTTTTTCTTCAGGCTGCTTTTTTTGGCTATGAGTATGTCCGTCCACTTCGTAGTTCGTGTTTTGAGCTTCAAAAAAGTTAACTAGCTCAAATACATCTGTTGCTGTGGACATCCATTTGGCCGGGTTGGTTGCATTGTAATATTTTTGGAGCCCCAATTCTTCAAGTCGTCTATCTGCCACATATTGAACGTATTGATTAACATAATCGGCATTTAATCCGAGAATCCCATTTGGAAAAAGATCTTTATTATATGCTGTTTCCTTGTCTACGCCTTCAATGATTAAGTCTCTAATCTCATTTGCAAATTCTTCTGTCAAAAGCTCGCTATTTTCTTCAAGAATATTGTGAACAAGGTTGATTCCAAACTTTAGGTGAAGCGATTCATCGCGAAGCACCCAGTTGATCATTGAGCCAAAATTCCGAAGCTGGTTTCGCTGACGGAAAGAAAGCGCCACCATAAATCCTGAATAAAACCAGGTTCCTTCCATGACAATGTTTACTGCAACTAAGTTTCGGATGAATTCTTTTTTGCCTTCAGTGCTTTCAATATCAAGTTTGGTGCTTGTCATCTTTTTGAAATGCCTCATTATGTACTCTTCCTTTGCCTGCATTGAAGGAGTTTCAAGATGGATTTTGTAGACAGAGTCCCTGTCAAAAGGAAAAGTCTCCAAAACATACTCGAAAGCCACGCAATGATTGGCTTCTTCCCACATCTGCTTGGCAAGATAAAGATGGCATTCCGGAGATTTCAGATATGGATAAACTCCCAAGGCAAGCACGCGGTTTACAATAAGCTCTGCGGGATTAAAAAAAGCCATAACAAACTTTACAGCGTGTTTTTCATCTTCAGTCATCTTGGTCCAGTCTTCTAAGTCTTCTTTTAGAGCAATTTCGTGTGGAAACCAGGTGTTTCGAACAGCCTGGTTATACAAATCATAAGCCCACTGATAGCGGATTGGATGCAAATTTACGTCCTCTGGTTCGGCTTTTCCTAAAAGCATATTTTCTAAAACTATTTAATTTGTAATGAATTGTTATTCTACTGGCAAGAATCGCATTGGGCAAGTTCTGCGGGATCTGTTGGACAAGTCTTTGAATCGGTCATAATAACATTTGGTCTTGAAGGCATTGCGGCCTGCACTGGCACTGCAACTTTTTCTTTCTGTTTCTCTTTTGGATTTTCTTTCTCTGGTTTTATTTGAGCCTCTAAAGATTCCGAAGAAATTTTAGCCTTAGATTCTTTTTCTGGTTCTATGTCAAGACTCTTTTGAAGCGGCATATTGAAAGACTGCGGCGCTATATCGCTTTTGAATCTGACCGCTGCAAATCCCACTCGGCCCATTTGCTTTGACTTATTGACAGCAACAGTAGACTGCTCGGCGGTGTGTCTTGGTTTCATGTGCAGATAATACGTAGACTTGAGTCCTTTCTCCCAAGCTGTTGAATAAATACTCATCGCCTCATCAATATCCCTGCTTTGAAGGTACATATTTCTGGAAATCGCCTGATCCATCCATTTTTGAGCGCGCGCGGCAACTTCAATGAACGCATAAGGAGAAGTGGTAAAAGAAGTTTTGTAAATATTTTTTATGTGGTCTGGAATTCCTTCTATGGCCGAAATATCACCTTGATTTTCAATAATCAAATCTCTTGTCTCTTCCCAAATTCCCATGTTCTTTAAGTCTCGCACAAGATTATGATTGATATCAAGATATTTTCCTGAAATTTTATTTCTAGAAAAAGCTTGGGTAAATCTAGGATCAATTCCCGGAGTTGTTCCTGCCACAAGTCCTATATTTGCATTCGGCGCAATTGCCATAAGAGTTGCATTTCGGATGCCTCTTTTCACTTTCGCTCGAAGCACATCCCAGTTGAGCCCTTTATGCTTGCTTTCTCGAGAAACCGTTATTTTTTCATCTCTATCTTTTTCTAATTTGGCGATTGAATCAAAAGGTACCAAGCCTTTGGACCATTCCGAGCCTTTAAAATTATTATAAGCACCTCGATCT
The DNA here is from genome assembly GCA_963766885.1 of uncultured bacterium. Lineage (GTDB taxonomy): Bacteria > Patescibacteriota > Minisyncoccia > Phycocordibacterales > CAIRYW01 > CAIRYW01. The sequence continues at coordinate 369,454 of CAVYBO010000002.1, forward strand.
TGCGCCAGGTTTGCGCTCTCATCAATTGCCATGTAGCTTATGAATTCAAAAATCCTGTCTGCAAAGTCATAAGCGTATTCGCTATCATACGCCAAGCCGAGCCTCTCTATAGAATCAGCAAAGCCCATCACTCCAAGCCCTACCGCTCGATTTTGTTTGTCAGAGCGGTCCGCTTCGGGAATCGGAGATTTATTGATATCAATCAGGTTATCTAGCTGATGAACTGCCAAACGCACGCTTTCTTCCAGTTTGCCCCAGTTTATCTCTTTGTCCTTTATATGTGCTGGCAGGTTGATAGAAGTAAGGTTGCAAACCGCTACATTGTCTTTATCTTGTGGAAGGCAGATTTCAGTACAAAGATTAGACATGTGAATAGTCCCAGTATTGTTATTTAGAGCCCTTAAATTGATGGTGTCCTTCCATACAATCCAAGGATGGGATGTTGTTTGAAGTGCAACCAGTATTTGCCTATATTGCTCTTGGGCTGGCACTTTTTTGAAAGTGCGCATTTTGCCCGCATCAGCAAGTTCTGCATACTCTTTGTATCTTTTGCTAAAAGCTGCGCCATAAAGTTCGTTTAGGTCAGGAACATCTGCCGGATCAAACATGTACCAGGAATCGCCGCTTTTCACTCTCTTCATAAACTCATCAGAAACATAAGCGGCAGTATTTGCAGTTCTCATTCTAAGATAATCGTCTCCAGCATTGTGCTTCCAGTCAATGAATTCTGGAAAATCCAAGTGCCAGTTTTCCATATAGAAACAAAGCGCGCCCTTTTTCTTTCCACCTCTTTGAATTGCGCGAATTGCGGTATCAATAACTTTTGCAAAAGTTGTCGGTCCGGTTGAAACTCCGCCGAAGTTTGATTTGAGCGGTGAACCTGATGCGCGAAGTTTTGTGATTGATGCGCCAAGTCCGCCAGAACCTTTTGACAAAAGCATCACATCAGAAACTGATTTGGCGATATGCTCCATATTGTCGTGAATCTCCAAAAGAAAACAATTTGAAAGCGCCGGACGCGTTGTGCCTGCGCCAAGATTTGTTGATCCTGCCGCAATATATTCAAGCTTGGACATTTTGTTGTAAAACTTGATTGCCCACAAAGTCGGATCTTTTTCGTGGTAAGCAAGTCCCATCGCAACTCTCATAAAAAGAAATTGTGGAGTTTCAATTGTGCCTTGCTTCATATCCCGAATTGAATATCTGTTCATCAATCCATCAAGACCAGAATAAATAAACAGTTCGTCGCGCTCGGGCTTCAGCGCGTCTGCAATCTTTTCCAGATTATATTTATCGGCCATATCAGGATGAAGCCTTTTGTCCTTTATGCCGTCCTTTATATAAGAAAGAAAAGCCGCGCGGTGCTTTTGTTTGAAATCATCAAAGTCATCTTTGTCATATTCGCCGATAACCTTTCTATATACTGTTTTTAATAAGAGTCGTGTAGCAACTTTATCGTATTCTATGTCCTCTTTGATGTTTTGGATTGCGGTATTGATAGTCGCTTTGTCCAATTCGTCAGTAGTAATGCCATCATACAGAGTCAGTTGTGTTTCGGTAGCAATTTGAGTAACCATTGAGATTGGATCGAGCATCCCCTGGCACGCGCGTTCTATTGATCGGTTGATTTTATCTGCGTTGAAAGGCACTTTTGTGCCGTCGTGCTTGGTGATTGAGATTCCATTACTCATAGTTTTTATAATATTTATTTTTTAAGCTTTCTAAAATATGAAATTAAATTTACACCAGTAATTTTACACCTTTTTAAAAAGCAAAACAGGTGGAAAAGTGTTTTCTAAGAGCTTGAAAACAAAATTATCGAAATGTGAATAGCTAGTTTTTTTGACTGCATTTTAAAGCCAAAATTTAAAGACATTTTAGCTATTTTTCTTTTGATGAGTCATCAGTTTACTGCCGTCTATATTGAGAAAAGCTATTCTTATTATATTGTCGCACCCTCTTCTGTGAATTCCTTGGGTTTCTTTGCTACAAGAGTAAAGAATTCTGAGTTATTATCCGCACCTTGAAATCCTGACCATGTGCCGATTACTTTTTCATCTGGTTTAAGATTAATTGCCGCATCCATTCGTGTGTCATCAATTGAACCCGCATATTTAGCCACCCTAAATTCAGTCGTTCCTTCATTCAAAGAATCCTGAATCTTAGATCTCATTTTTTCTACGTCCTTAGGATCTGCGTCACCGCAATATTCAGCCACTATATCGTCTACAGTTATCTCTCCTGGATTTTCAAATTGATTTGCCATATATTTTTATTACCTTTTTAATACTTTAATAATAAGCTTGGTATTAAATATGTCAAAGGTTAGCTTAGTCTCTCTTTGACTCTCTCCACCATTTCTTTGAGCTTGATATCGGATTTGATTATGTATTCGCTTGCTCCGTATTCGGCCGCTTCAGCGATTTTATCCATGTTGTTTACATTTGTCAGAATAATGACTTTTACGGTTGACCCCCAAAAATCTTCTCTAAGTTTTTTTAGAGTGGTAGTGCCGTCCATAACCGGCATCAAAAGATCGAGAAGAATAATATCGGGATGTTTTTCCAGAGCAAGCTTAAGAGCTTGTTCTCCGTCCGCTGCTTCCATGACCTCAAATCCTTCTTCCTGAAACTTGATTGCGAGCGGCTTTCGGATTGTGAACTCGTCTTCGACAATAAGAATAGTTTTATTCATGATAATAGATTAACTTAATAAATTACCCTCCTTTTTAACCGAATTTCTTATTGGAATTATAGCATAAAAGGTAGTGCCCACGTTTTCAGTAGATTCAAAGCGGATTTCACCGCCAATGGCCTGCAAAACAGAATGTGTAAGATAAAGCCCCAGACCGTTTCCATCCGATGACAGGTTGAGGGCGTTTTTGGCGCGATACATTTTGCTGAAAATTTTTGACATTTCCTCTTTTGGAATTCCGATTCCCGTATCGCTTACGGCAATGCATATTGTTTTGCTGTCTAGGACAGAAAATGAAACCGTAACCTTGCCTTTGCGGTTGGTATATTTCAGGGCATTTGAAATAAGGTTCTGGACAACTATTCTAAGCAATTCCGGATCCACAAGCGCAATAGGCAGTTTTTCCTTTTCCTGAAATGATATGGCAATTTCCTTTTCCACCGCTTGCGGGCGAAAGTCTTCAGCAATTTTTTTACAAAGGACCTCTATATCAGTTTCCTTGGGTTTGATAGCCAGCTTGCCAAGCTCAACCCGCGAGACATTGAGCAATGAATTGACTAGCTTGATCATTCTTTCATTGGCTTCATAAATGGACTGCGCATATTGATCCCTTGATTCTGAATAAAGATTTTTCGAATCCAAGAGAAGCTCTGTATACCATTTGACCGCAGTTGCCGGAGTCCGCAATTGGTGAGAAGCAATTGAGACGAATTCTGTTTGCGATTTCTCAATCTCTTCCATATCTATTTTGTTTTGGCGGATTCTTTTGGAAATTAAATAAATTATTATCAAAAAAAGAATTATTACGACACTTGCTAGTTGTACTATTATGTCCAAAGGATCAGCGCCCTTGTACATAACCATCACAATCGAAGCGTAAGCAGAAACTGCAGCAAGTAAAATAGCAACTGCCGCAAGTTTTCTAATATATGAAAAAATCGACGAAGAGTTCATGAAATAATTGTATCATTTAGATACCTCAAGAATAAATAATGCGCGCCCTCGTGGACGCTGTTGGAACCAGAATAAGAGAACACAACGGGTATATTTTCATTGCAGACCTGAAAGAAAAAATAATTCTAAACTAAAAAATGTCGGTCACTCGAGACATTGCGGTTTGGTCCATCTCCGCATCATTATAATTATCAATGTGGGTCCCGATGCACAGCAACACAATAACGGTTCCTTTTACAGCAAACCACATTCTGGGAAACTGGTTTGGACGTAATCCAGAATTAGGTACCACAAGCTCAATCTTCCACATTGTCCAAATAGCATTCTGTGTTATACGATGTAATTTTGCAGGAGCAATAACTTGTTTAGGGTTTGTGGGATTAAATTGCACTTCGCACAATCGTTGAAATATAGATATACCATCATCAATTTGTGAAAACCGCCGCTTAAATGCGGCGATTTCTTTTTGAATACCGTCGTGATAGATAAACTCGATCATAAATCACTAAAATCAGTACCACGATAGAAAGCAAGTTCATACGGGATTTCTTCTCTTAACTCTGTTCCAATGTAAGGAGCTTCGGCGTGAGATAATTCCTCTAACTGTTTACCGTTGAGATGACCATACCTCAAAACAATTCTGTCGAGCATTTTTTTTTCTTCTTCATCAAGAGATGATGGTCCCGCGTCTTCAACACAACGATAAACTTCCGTAGGATTATATCCTTGGCTACCATCAACCCTTTCAACAGTAATGGTTTTTTTCTTTGCCATATCAGCAGTTACTTCATCAAGCGCAATTGGGAACGGCCCCATTGGAAGCGCGCGATATACATCTCCAGTTATTGATTTCTGGTTTTTTTCATAAAAATCAAAATCAGCAAAATATAACAATTTCGCTAATTTTTTCTTGCCTCGCACTTCACCACCTAATTTTTTACACAAATAAGCAATGGTACTCTGATACTTTTTTTGATTTGAAGTAGATATCACCATATATATAATTATTATAACAGATTGGGGAGCACATCAATAAAGACGCTATCCCCACCCTTATTATTACGATAAAACAAGGATATTTGATGCTAAAAACGAAAAACACCCATATAGGATGTCTTTCACGTTTAGTATACATATTTTATAGAGAAAACTGGCTATATGTCAATTTGAAAGGTACCCCTTTCGGGGCTTTTTCTTGCGCGCCCTCGTGGACGCTGTTGGAACCAGAATAAGAGAACATAACGGTTATATTTTCATTGCAGATTTGAAGGAAAAGATAAATGAAAATATAAATACCAGATTTTAAAGACGAAAGGCACCCATTTAGGATGCCTCTCACGTTTAGTACAGAATATTATATATGAAACTTTTGATAACTAAAGTGGATTAAGAACTAACACCACCTCCAGTGATTGTGAAATTAACCGAATTGCTGGTTGTGCCGTTGCTTGTTACAGAAACCTGATAGACACCAGAAGCAGAATTACCAACAAAAATATTTGAGAGAGTGAAGATAAGTTGGTTGCTATCAACTATTGGTTGACCAACGAGCCATCCTACTACTTTGCCATTTTGACTAAAGTTCACGGTACTGTTTGTGCTAAAGCCACTACCATAAATTGTTACCTTTGTACCAGAAGTCCCAGAAGTTGTTGACAGGGAGGATATAGATGGTTGAGTTGAAACTGAATTACCTACAACTTTTAATGAATAAGAAGCACTCGTACCTAAACTGTTTGTAATATAGAGATTATAATTTCCAGCAAGTAGGGCTGGGCTATCTGGTACAGCAAGATTTAAAGATGTTCCATTTGCACTTGCCCACTCTAGATAAGATGTATTTCCCGAGCTAGAAACAAGATACACGTTAACTATATTGCTTAAGTTTTGTCCATACACATTATCAGTAGATGTTGCACCGAATGTATTTGATAGGGATGTAATAACTGGTATAGAAGAGGACGTAGTTTGTGTTGAGCCAGAACCCAATACCCCATCTGCATTACAATGAGGAGGATTGGTTGCACCGTTATAACAAGCCGCTGGAGTTGAACCCTGCTGTGCAAGTAAAGTTTGCAACTCTGCTTCAAGCTGTTGGAGAAGTTGTGTAATGAGCTGAATAATTTGCTGTTTTGTAGAAGCCGCAGTAGAAGCACTTACACTTTGTGCAAACACAGGAGAGAAAACTGCTAAAGACAGAAGTCCGACACCCAAGAAAGAAATATATTTTTTCATATTTGATAATAATTTAGTAATGTAGTAATTATACACTACTGCCCTACAAAACATATCTCGGTTCAAGTCCCTAAATGGTGTGAACTTTTTATCCTTATTTTACTTAACAAAAACCGATGCGCGCCCTCGTGGACGCTGTTGGAACCAGAATAAGAGAACATAACGGTTATATTTTCATTGCAGATTTGAAGAATAAGTGTGAAGCGATTACAATGTAGTATATGAAAACTTTTGCTTTTATTGATGCATCAAACTTATTTTATGGAGGAGAGAAAAGTCTCGGCTGGAAAATTGATTACAAGAAACTTTTGGAATACTTGAAAGAAAAATATAGTGCAGAGAAAGTTTTTTACTTCGGTGGCGTTGAGATACACGACTTTCCATACGACTACCAGACAGAAGATACGGTGCCGATAGAAAAGCTGGACAAGCATCTTGCAGATTTGCTGAAAAACAAAGGAGAAGAACTTGATGAAGCAACTATCTTGCTCATTGGCAGACATCTGAAGAGGGTGCAGTTTTACAGAAAGCTCCAAGAGTTCGGTTATACCCTATTTCTTAAACCAGTAAAGCTATACGACCAAGATGATGGAACCACAAAAAGAAAAGCTAACTGCGATGTTGATATGGCTTTCCACTTGATGAAAGAAAAACATAATTTTACCAGAGCCGTTGTTCTATCGGGAGATGGAGACTTTCTGCCAGTGCTGAAACACCTCAAGGAAGTTGGCAAAGATGTCTTGATATTAGGCAGAGGTCCAAGAACAGCAAAAGAAATAAAACAATTTGCAGGAGATAAGTTTTTAGACTTCACTCGTCTTCAGCACAAGCTATTTTTTAATAAATAAAACAGACGGCACCTGCGAAAGATGCCAGTCCACGTTTAGTGCATTTAGTATATACGATATTTGGCGTATGTAAAGTGCATTAAAACTCCTGGACCATAGGTATATCGCTTACAAAATTCTCAACCTTTTTGGTTACCGTTTTTGTATTACCATGCTTTAAAAGCCCAATGTAATATTGCACCGTCTCGGGCTTCCCTGCTTTGTTTTTGATATTTCTAAACATTCTTTTTTTGGTGACTGTTCTAATAATCCTGTTGTCCGGAAAATGCACCCACCCCAGAAAATCAATACCACTTCTGGATGAACATCTAACGACTCGTCAATTTTAATGCCGATTTGTTTTGCCATTTCTTTAGTAAATTTTTTACCAATCTCGCTATGAAAATAGCCGAGCGTACGACAAATATCAATTCTTTCTGTTTCCGAAAGAGATTCCCATACGTCCATCATCATATCGCCCTCAATATATTCATACCCATACATTTTTGGTTTTTCGGAAACAAAAATTACACGAGGTATAGGAACAGAAAGACCTATTTTATACAGTTGTTGAATAACGACAGCTTCTATCGCCAAATCATTTTGTTCTTGCAACTCTTTGTCGTTTCCTTGTTCTTTGACAATATACTTACTCTTGTCAGAAGTTTCTATATAATAAGCATTGTTACAATAGCCTTTGCCTTTTAATACAAACTTTGTAATTGCTTTACGTAAAAGTTCTTGAATTTTAACTTTGAGTTCATCTTCAGTGGCTGAATTATTTTCCATACTAAAAATAGTATCAGGTTAGAACTGAAAAGTCTAAGGGAAATAAGGATTTATTGAAGAAATCTACTGATGGGCGACGTAGTAGAGGATGTTAGAACTGTTTTTGAGAGGTTGAATGATATGAGTATTTATATTCCTAACTTGTCAGCCATCAAAATATCGTAACCAACCATAACCCTGTCTTCCTTTTTGATTCCAAATTTTTCTAGAAACGAGAAGAGTTCATTGAAGACAACTTCATCATCTTCATCAGACATTTTTTCCACTTCTATGAAATCTCCCAATCCTTCTACTTCATCAATACAGATTTCATAATTATTAAAATTTGCTTTTCTTCTTTTCTTGTTTAGCTCCATAGCTTTTTTATAACCCATAAGTTCAATCATTTCAGAGGTAATTTTTGCATCACTAACCACAACTTCTTTTTCCAATTTTGATAGATTATTTTTCATTGAACCTTGTGGCTTTTTTACGGTAAAAAGAACTTTATCTTTCGTAACTCTAATCCTTGCAAACACAGCTCCATCTGGATAATCGGCATATTTTTCAGAATAGTTTATGAAGACAGAATCATTTTGTATGACTTCAATACCAAAAGGAATCCCCTCTTTTTCAAAGGTTTTAATGAGATTTTCCTTATCTTGAATTTTTGCTTTTACCTCTATTTCTTTTATTGGCATAATAAATTTTTATTTTTTAATATCAACTAAAATAAATTTAACAACTTCTTCTGAAGAAAATTCTGTGGTATCAAATACTTTTCCTAGGTCATACCTGTTTTCTTTCCAAGTTTTCAGGTTATTTTCAATTCTTTCTTTTGTTAGGGGTATTTTTCCTGGAGTGTCTGGCCTGACGTGTGCCCTTTCCCTTAATACTTCTATTGGGGCTTCTAACTGATAGAAATGTAAATCTGTTCTAAATTCATTAGCTAGGTTTATATATGGCTCAACATATTCTTTTTTCCAGAATCCCTGTTCTATTAGTACATTGCAACCCTGTTCAAGAAATGTTTTTGCCATTGAAAGCATTACTTTACTTATAAGACCATTATCTTCATTATTTCTCTCAAAATCAGAAAGAAACCATTTGATTTTATCCATACTGAGTAAAGCTGTTCTCGGAAGTTTTGGATGAAGTATAGAAGCGATTGTAGTTTTACCAGCACCCATTGGTCCTTCTAGAATTATTACAAATTGCTTTTTCATATTAGCGGTTTTATATTTTCTCTTATCCAAGCACCTTTCTTTTCCTTGTATTCTTCGCGACTCAAGCCAGAAAGACCTCTTTTAAATTCTTCGTATCTTTTTCTTAATTCTTCATTTCCACGAAGCACTTCAATAATTCCCCTATGCTTATCTATATTATTATTTTCTGGAGACATTATTTGAACGGCTACCTCAACATTTTCTACCATTATTTTTAAGAAAGAAGTTTCATCCACTACAGGACCTTGTCTGTATCCGTGTTGCACAAGAATTTGAGAATCTTCTTCAATATGTTCACTTATGACCATTATGTCTAGTTCAGGTCTACCAGTCATAGGTACAGCCATAGCTCCAACAGCTTCAACGTGTGAATCTGGAAGTAGAGCTTTTATTTCTTCTAATTTTTCTTGCTGTATGCGAAAAATTTCTTCAGATGGTTCTACTATCGTTTCAATTCTATTTTTCATACCAAAAGTATATCAGGTTAGAACTGATTTTACAGCCTAAATAAAGGGTATTATTTATGAAATTCTTTGATGGGCGACGTAGTAGAGGATGTTAGAACTGTTTTTGAGAGGAGGAATGATGCGACAATCTATATTCCGACATTTTACCCTATACCTGAACTCACTAAATATTAGATATTAGAACCAATTTAAATAATTAGACTAACAGGAATACTTACATTGAGTAGGTGTTAAAACTGAAAGATAAAGCAAATTATTAATTGATACCCCATCATTACTTACTCCAACGCTTACATTTCCGTAGCCATAGGAAGCCCCTAGATTAGAAACAGTAAAAGTTAAAGTGGTGCCATTACTAGACACTGATGTCGGTGTAATTTTTTGTCCAGTAAGACCATTGATATATATCGCTGTTGAACCATTAAACCCAGAGCCGGTTATTGTAATGTTTGTTGACCCATTGAATGGAACCGTCGTTGTTGATAATGAATATATTGGAGGATTTGTTGAACTTTGATTTTGTCCTGGGTTGCTAATAGTAAAGTAATTATCACTGTAATCAAAAGGTCCTTCAGCCATCATACTTTGTGGAGGATAACCCTCTATTAAAAATTTAAACTGATTTTGATTATCAACGTTTTTTAATGTATATGGACCTCCTGAATAGTTTTGAATATAAGCACTTAGCGATACATTTGGAATATTCCAGGTGTAGCTTCCAGTATTGTTTGTAGTCACACTTTGGTCAGGTATTACTGCTTGATCCTCATTACCAGCAACTAAGGTAATTCTGACTTGTGAATAAGCGGAGTTAAAAGCTGGAGATGCATTCCAAGTTATATTGTAAGTATTTCCTTTAATTAAGTTCTCGCCTCCATTAGGTGAAGTAATTGTAATAGATGGGGTTTGATTTTGTGTTGAACCAGAAACTGTAAAAGGATACTGATTACTCTTTAATCCATAAATATTTTCAACCTCAACATTGTATTGTCCTGGGAGTGTGCTGTTTGGAACTGAAAATGAAAACTGGGTATCGCTTGTGGGTTCCCCAGAAGGATTATTTGTTGAAACGTCTGTAATAACAGCACCAGTAGAAGCATTTAACAAATGTATTTCAATTCCACCATTAACAGAAAATCCTGTTCCATAAACCGTTATAGAACTTCCCATACCAAACTTTGTGCTGTCAACATAGGCAGTATTTGGAGAGATTGAAGTTATCGTAGGTGCTACTGATGTAGGTGTTCCAGAAATTATTGAGAAAATGCCGCTTTGAGCGCCTACCTCTCCACCTGGACTCAATGCTCCGCAATTTCCAACAGCAACAGAATAAGAACCACTTGGTATACTTGAATCAACTATCCAAGAATAATTACCACTGTTAGAAATAGCGTTTGCTATTGTTTTAACTGAAGTATTATTTGAAAGTAGATTGATTGAGATATTTGGACAAAGTAAATTAGAAGATGTCCATGTAATGTTGTATGTCTGGCCTGCTGTTAATTGACTTCCTGCAGTTGGACTAATAACAGTAATGGAAGGTTGGGTTGAAGTTGTTGTGGTTGTCGTCTGAGTTGAACCTTGCTGTCCCAACAAAGTCTGCAACTCCGCTTCAAGTTGTTGGAGAAGTTGAGTTATAAGCTGAATAATTTCTTGTTTAGTAGAAGCTGCAGTAGAAGCACTTACACTTTGAGCAAATACTGGAGAGATGACAACAAGAGAAAGCAAACCGACACCGAGAAGAGAAATATATTTTTTCATTTATTTAATTTAATACCCGACTGATAATAGGTGTATTATACCCCCCCGTTGTTATAAACAATAACAACAAAAACCGATGCGCGAGTGGCGGGAATCTTTCCCTCGACTAAAATTTTCTCGTCAGAAAATTTTGTCTGGGCACCGACTCGCGGTTTTGGCTACTGCCCAAACATCGCTCCGCCGTTCAAGTACCTAAAAAAGCTCCGCTTTTTTCACTCGTGCAAACCAAAAGCCCCTTTCGGGGCTTTGTCTGCGCGAGTGGCGGGACTTGAACCCGTAACCTCTGCCGTGACAGGGCAGCGCTCTAACCAGTTGAGCTACACCCGCAATTTTGCAATTGCGTTTGATGATAATAGCAAAAATTTGAGAAAAATGAAGCTTTATCCAAAATCAAGCAAAAAAAATCGAGAGCATGTGCTCTCTTTTGAAATCAATTCGTGGAATGGCCAGATAGCGCCAAAACAAACAATCCGATCACCATACCCAGCACAAGGATGATGACCAACACAACCGCGGCCCATTGCATTAGGGAAAACCCGCAGAGATCTTCCTTCTTTTGACGTATGGACGAATCAGTTATGAATATGAAAGGTTTGTAATCATTACCGTCCTTCACAATGGGGTGATCATCGTGCGGGCATTTTCTCGCTGTTTCGGAAATATCAATCTTTCCCGTATCAATGCGGCTCCCTCTATTGCTAAATATTCTGTTCATAAAAAACTCTTTACTTTAGAATCTATAACCAGACGACGTCTTTGTCAACAAAAAATTACTTTATGTCCCACTCTAGTCTCAAAATTTATAGAACAAGACCCCATAAGGATTCTTGGGAGATTTTTAGTATTTCAAACTGAAGGGTCTCGGTCTGGGGTTATTTTACAAAATTTGGAACAAAATGGAACACGCCATTGGCACTTAGAAGAAGTGATATGTACCGCATGAAAGAGCAGATCAAAGCCGAGATGGAACGGCACAAGAAATTTGAGTCAAGTTTGCTTGGAGTGAAGAGCAAAGCGATAAAGGTGGCTAATATTGATATCCGAAATTATGCCAAGTACATACTGCGTGACGGATCAGCGTTTGAGAAACGACAACTGCTGTCGTGTTTGAGAAGTAGGATACAGATGAGTAATGGACGGATTCAAATGGAGTGATTAGTTTAGCGAACAATTAACAATTTTTATGCGTAGTTAATCGTTGGCTCACTATACTTACTTGGAGGTGAAAATCTGTTAAATTTTTCAACCGCCTGATCAAGTTCTCTTTTTATTACTTTATATCTATCGTAAAGCTCTTGATCATCTGGAGATAATTTTTCTTCTTCCTTTTCTTCCTCAAGAAGAAGTCTCATTTTCTCTATAAGATCTGCCACGGTCATTGTTCCAGCAATTTGAGAATGGTCTAAGTTTAAGGAATCCAAATCTGCTGCTTTGCCCAATTTCTTATAGATAAGATCTTTGGTTGACTCATCTCGTTTGTATCGCTCCTCTGCTTCTTTTTCTCCTCTTCTCAACTCATCGTGTTTTTCTCTAATTTGAACGGTCAGAGCATCCACAGCTTCCTTAATTTCTTGAGCCTTTTTCTTTTTATTGAAAAACCCAGGCTCTTCTGAGAGTTTTTGTCTCCTCGCTTCTTCAAGTGCTGGGATTTCTTCCTCCTTTATCTTACGATTGGATTCATATATATTTTTTCTCTCTTCTTCAAGTTTTGGAATACTAATACTTAAATATTCCCCCTTACCACTTTTGGAAACATCAACCTTTATCTCAAGCTTAGCGTGAGCGTTATGATAAACCTGTGCAGAAATAATGTCGTGCTTTGCTTCCTCTCTGAGCTTTTTTCTTGCAGAAATAGCTTCCTCTGTCCTTTCTATTTCAGATATCTGTGGATTTGCATTTCTAAAATGCATTACTTTCAATGAAGACCAGTCCGCATCAACTACTAAAGGTAAAGCTGTAAGTTGGCTATTGAGTTCTTTAGTATCTCTTCTCCAATGCCCCGGCGGGATGGTTGTTCCTTGTTCTTGTTCCAATTTTTGTTTTGTTATAATCCTTGTTCCTTGTTCCAATATTGCACTCTTTACAAAACTTTCATCACCAAAACGTTCAGCGTCATTGACATCTATTGGCTTAACAGTAGATGGTCTGGGAGGATAAGCTACGTTATAGCGTACCGAAGCAGGATCAAATTTTTCTTCAATTCTTTTTTTAGTTTTTTCTTTATCTGCTGCTATAGCTTCAGGAGTTTGGCTAGTCAGTCTATCAATTTCTGATTGGAGCACCTCAACCCGTTTTTGAACTACAGCTACAAAATAGTCCAATTCGCTTTGGGAGTCTTCTTTACTAATCTCAGCTTCTTCATTTATGGTTTCAACTTCTTTTCTGGCTTTTCTTTTTGTTTCTTTTAGAGTGGCAACTTTTTCATGAGTTGCTACTTTTGTTTGCTTATATTCAGCTATTTCTTTTTCATCAGAAAAATCCTCTGAAGAAAGAAAATCTTTCGGCTCATTTATACCCAAAGCCTGCAAGGTAGGAGCATACTTTACATGGAGTTCTTGAAAGAGTGCTCGTTTTTTTCTCTGATCAGCCACCGATTCTGACATAGATGCTTTTTGAGATTTCAAATCTCCAAGCAATGCACCCAATCTTTCTTTTTCTAAAGTTAAGCTGCTTATCTGTTCCCGAAGTTTCCCCTCTGCTTCTCTTTCTTCTTTTTCCCTCTCCCTTTTCTGATCTTCTTCAAGAGCATGTCGCTTTCTTCTTAATGCATCCTCTAAAGCCATAGTGATTTGATTAAGCTAATATATCTAAAGTATACTTTAGATAAGATAATTTTTAAAGCGAAAATATAGATAATTTTTTTCGATCCCTAAAAAGGTCGTGCTTGACAACCTCGAAAAAAGCCTGTGTTTAGGCTCTCCGATAGGTCTCACTGTGTTGTGTTGGAGGTGGGGATCGAACCCACAACTTTCTTATTTTCTGTGCCGAAGGTGAGAGTTGAACTCACGACCTGGCGCTTATGAAACGCCCGCTCTAACCACCTGAGCTACCTCGGCAAATTATCGCACTAATTATACCTAAAATTTTATACTGATAATCTGAACTTCTTGATACGCTTAACCTCAACACACCATGATAAGAATTGTGATTATCGTAAATCTTTTTACGCGATGTTTTAACATAATAAGTATTTCCAAATGAGCTAGTAGGTAATCCTAGCAAATCAGACCAAAATTTCAAAACCAAACCAATCCTATATTTATGGATCTGATTGATTTGAACAACTGGCTTAATCCGCTTTTTTGGTATCAACAAAATTTTAATCAGATATGTATAGATAATTTTTATCATTCTGGGATCAGAATTTACAAACATAAATCTGCTTTCCGTCTTAGCACCCTCCGCCCAATAAAGTGCAGCACTCACAAGCTCCAACTCTCGTCTTGATATTTTTTTAAATTTATCCATTCCTTCTTTTTTAAAAAAATCAACCCTCTCTTGTTTTTTCTTTCTATTCCTGTCAGCCCCAATGATTCGTCCTCTATTTCTTCCGTCAATACTATTTTGAATTAAAATTTCTTTTTGCTTTTGAGTCAAAACAACCGAACGAGACCAGAGACTTACGGTACTTTTGGAAATATTCAAATGTTTTGCAATAGAAGGCATACTCATACCCTTTTGCCTGAGTTTCATAACTTTATTTTTTAATATAAAATTAGACATTGTGCATATATTACCATATATTGTAGGTATATTAATCTTGCAATATATAAAGAAATGTGGATAATATTAAGATTCTGAATAGGATTCAGAATTCACAGCGGGGTGGAGGAGCAGTACCTCGTCAGGCTCATAACCTGAAGGCCCGGGCGCACATCCCGGCCCCGCAACAAGTAAAAGATCGCTAGATAAAATAAAACTCCTGAAAAACTTTTTTGAAGTCGGTAATTGCCTTTTCCGCTTCTTCCTTTGAAAGTCTGAACGCGCTGCCTTCATGAGCAATTTTATTTCTGAGTTTGTGGGCGCTCCAAGCATTATCCAAAGTATGAAAATCAGCCTTATCAATCTGTTTTAATTTTTCTGCAATCCCCTCACCCTCGTAGCCCATCTTTGTAAGCATTTCATCTAAAATTATATCAGCGTCAACAATAGCAAGCTTCCAATCGTTTGGTTCAAAAGAATTTATTTTTGATTCTATATCTTGCCATCTTTTATTTGGACCACGATTTACTATCTGAATCTCATTATGGCGCACATCAGTATTATGAGCATCCGTATCAGCATCTCCGTGTCCGCCGTGACTATACAAAAGTTCAGAAACTTTGACGCTAAAATAAATCGCTCCGCCCAAAAACGCAAGTGATATAAAAACAGAAGCAATTTGAACTGAATTGAAAATGGTTTCAAATATGTCCGCAGCGCTTGGAAAATTGGAAAAATTTATGCCAGCACCATTTAAGAAGTTACCAATAAAGCCGATGCCAGCCAAAAGAAGAAGAACCCAGAAAAGCACTTCAAAGACCGCGTTGTTCCCAGCACCGGAGCTTTCACTCCCTCCTCCCCCTTCTGATTTTTTCTCTTCTGCCATATTTGAATTTTAACACAATATGAAAGCTCTATGCAGAAAAATCTTTGCCGATTTCAAAAAGAATTTCATCCTGCATATACGGAGCAATCAACTGAATTGCAAGCGGCAAAGGCTTGTCAGCAGAAGAATTGGGCTCTGTAAATCCAGATGGAATTGAAATTGCCGGAGAATAAATCAAATTCGCTGGCACAGTAAAAATATCTGCTAAATACATTTCTAGCGGGTCGCTTGTTTTTTCTCCAATTTTAAATGCTGGTGTTGGAGCTGTGGGCATCAAAACTGCATCTACTATTTCAAAAGCCTTGTCAAAATCCTGCTTGATTAGAGCGCGGACAATGTTTGCTTTGCCATAATATGCATCGTAATATCCGGCAGAAAGAACATATGTTCCCAAAAGAATTCTTCGGCGCACTTCTTTGCCAAGCAATTGGCCTCGCGTTTTCATATAATCCTGGAGTAAATTATCGCCTTCAACTAATGAACCGTAGCGCACTCCGTCGAATCGCGCCATGTTTGAAGAAATCTCAGCAAAATTAATTATGTAATAAGCTGCCAAAGAATAACTTAGATTTTTTAATTTAATATCGACAATCTCATAACCAAGATTTTGAAACTTTGAAACTCCGCTATTAAAAGATTTTAATACTTCTGAATCGATACCGCCTTGATTCATAAAGTCATATGGAACGCCAATTTTTTTCTTTAAAATAATTTTCTCTCTTGGAGATTCTTTGGACAGTCGAATCCATTTCATCAAAGCCTTCAATCGCCTTAAACAAAATTTCTGCATCCTCAACTGTTCTTGCAATAGGTCCAATTTGATCAAATGATGAAACCGCTGCCATAAGTCCGTAACGAGACACTCTACCGTATGAAGGCTTCATTCCAACCACTCCGCAAAAAGCTGACGGCTGCCTAATTGATCCACCAGTATCGGAACCCAAAGCAACTAGCGCCATTTCTGAAGCAACAGCTGAAGCTGATCCACCAGAAGTTCCTCCAGGCACTCTGCTTGTATCGTTAGGATTCTTTGTAGTAACATATGCAGACTTTTCTGTTGACCCACCCATAGCAAACTCATCCATATTTGTGCGTCCCAAAAATACAGCTCCAGATTTTTTTAATTTTTCAATGACTGTCGCGTCATATGTGGCAACATAGTTTTCCAAAATTTTTGAAGCGGCAGAAACTTTTCTGCCTTTTATCAAAATATTATCTTTGACTGCAAGCGGAATTCCAAGCAGTTCTCCCTTCTCACCATTTTTTATTTTTCGGTCAGCTTCTTCCGCTTGATTGATGACATCGTCATAAATTTCCAAGTAAGCATTCAAATCAGAATTTTTGGCCTTGATTGCCTCAAGATAACTTTGTGCAAGTTGTACTGCCGTGATTTCTCGTGCATCAAGTTTTTTGCGCGCCTCTTTGATTGTTAGATTTTTGAGATCAATCATTAGATTACTTTTTTGACTTTTACAAAATTATCATCGCGTTTCGGCGCCGAAGAAAGCAGTGTTTCTGTTTCCAAACATGATTCATTTGCTTTATCATCCTCTTGCAAATTGTTATAAATTTCTGGACCAGGAATATTCTCATTGCCCGCAATCGCAGAATCGATGCTTCCCACATATTGAAGTATGGCTCCAATCTCATTAGCCACGCTTTCCAGCTCGGCATCCGTTACCTCCAATCGCGCCAAATTTAAAAGCTTTTTTACATCATCTTTTGAAATCATGGAAAGAGTATACCAAATATGGCTTATTTTAGAAGTTTCGAAAACTCTTCTTCGGATAAAACTTTTACACCAAGCGCGTTGGCATTATCAAGCTTTGAGCCGGGGTTTTCGCCCACTACTACAAAACTTGTTTTGTTTGAGACCGATCCAATAACATCTCCGCCAAGAGCTTTGATTTTTTTCTTTGCCTCATCGCGACTCATACTTGATAGTGTACCAGTCAATACAAATGTTTTTCCCGAAAGAGGTTTTTTGGCTGCAGAATTTCCAACAACCTTTTGTATTTCAATTTGTTTGAGTAAGCCTTTAACTAGATTTTGATTTGCTTTTTCTTTGCGCCACAAAACTATTGCATCCGACACATTCGGGCCCACTCCGTCGATATTTTCCAAGTCTTCTTTTGTTGCTCCAAAAAAATTTTCTACTGTTTTAAAATTATTTGCCAAGTCTTCTGCGGTTTCTTCGCCAACTTGCGGAATTGAAAGCGCGGTGATAAATCTCTGCAAAGAAACTTTTCTTCGGTTGTTTACAGATTCAATCAAATTATCCGCAGACAATTCTGCAAATCTTGGGAGCGAAAGCAGATCTGCTTTTTTAATCTTGAAAATATCTACCGCAGTAGAAATAACAGAATTATCCAAAAGCAGATCAATCACTTTTGGTCCCATTCCTTTAATATCAAACGCATTTTTTGAAGCAAAATAATAAAGCTTTCTCCTGTCTTTTCCCAGACAGTTTGGATTAGTGCAATATAGCGCAGCGCTTACTTCTCCCCCTTTTGACTTGTCTCCAATAATTATTTTTTTGAGTTCCGTTCCGCAGACAGGACAATTTTTTGGCATATGAATTATCTTTTCTTTTCCAATCCGAAGTTCCGTCAAAACTTTGACCACATCCGGAATGACGTCTCCAGCCTTGCGAAGAATTATCGTGTCGCTAATTTTCAGTCCCAATCTTTTAATCTCATCTTCGTTATGAAGAGTCGCGCGAGCAACCGTAGAACCGGCAACAGAAACAGGTTTGAGTTTGGCCACAGGAGTAATAACTCCCGTTCTTCCGATTTGAAAAAAAACGTCCTCAACTATTGTAGTCACCTCTTCAGCTGGAAACTTAAAAGCAATTCCCCATCTTGGCGCTTTGCCCGTATAACCCAAGACATCCTGAAGTTTTTTTTCATTAACCTTTATCACCACTCCGTCAATCCAATAATCCTCTTTTTTGGCACCTTCCTTCCATTTGCTCCAATATTCAATAATTTCTTCAACATTTTTTACTTTTTGAAAATGTTTGTTCACATTAAATCCAAGCTCTTGAAGCATTTTCAATTCTTTTTCTTGACTCTGCGGAAAGTTATCTATTTCTGCGATATCATAGACAAAATTTTTTAGCCTCCTTTCGGCGGCGATTTTGGGATCAAGCTGGCGGATGGAGCCTGCGGCAATGTTTCGAGGATTAGCAAAAAGCGGCTCACCTTTCCTTTTTCTCTCTTTGTTCAATTCTTCAAAAACTTTTTTGGACATCCATATTTCCCCTTCGACGATCATATCGACAGCTTGAGAAAGCTTTAAAGGTACTGATTCAATGGTCCGGACATTCATTGTCACATCTTCACCAATCTTTCCGTCGCCACGAGTTGCCGCTTGAATTAGAAATCCATTCTTATAAGTCATCACGATTTTTAGGCCGTCAATTTTCAGTTCGCAAATATATGTCGGATTTTCCTTCACGCCTTCTTTACTCAAAAAATTTTTTATTCTCTTATCAAAAGCAAGCAATTCTTCTTCGTTGAAGCAATCATTAAAAGACCACTGAGGCACTCTATGCGCTACTTTTTTGAATTCATCCAGAGGCCTGCCTGCCACTCTCTGTGTTGGAGAATCAGGAGTAATAAGCTCTGGAAATTTAGTTTCAATCTGGACTAATTCATGCTTCAGGGAATCAAGCGCTTCAGGAGTTACTTCAGAATAATCCAGCACATTATATTCGTAGCGCAACTTATTGATAAGCTCTCTCAGTTTTTCTGTTCTCTTGATAGTTTCTATTGGAACCATATTAGAAAGAAATCTCAATCGCTCTTTCAAACCTGTTTATATTGTTTACATCACAAGTATTATATCCTCTGGAAGTTATAGTGGTCTTACCTGTGACACTTTTGTCAATTTTAATATCAAAACAGACATTGTTTTCATTAGGAACTTGAACACTGAATGAATAGATACCAGTTACCAAGTCATTACCGCCATCAACACCGCCAACATTGCTAAAATCAGTTATGATATTACCGCTAGAATCAATAAGGTGCGAACCTAGGCAAGTATAATTTGTGGGCGGGTTTTCAGATGCGGTACTGCAACCAGAATTATTAAAATTAAGGGAAGGAGATGGAAAAAGCCCAGAAGGACAATTAGAGTCGATTGTTTTGCTATACCTATCCAAATACATTGCGCATTCCGTACCGGTATCAGCATTATAAAAAGCAAACTGCGATTGGCTTCCCGCCGAGGAAAGATTAATCTCTTTTATAGCCACATCCAAAATAGCGGCGCCTATGGCAAGCACAAGTCCTCCTATCATTGAAGCGTAAAGCAAAGCAAAGGCCCGCTTGTGATTATTTTTCATATTTTGAATGTAATTAATATATTTGCCAATCATATAAAACTTCGCTAAGTGTAAATGTCCTTGTGCCGCTGTAAAGCTGTCCTCCAGACCAAGATATTGTGGCTGTTACCAGCGCCTCATCATTGCTTCCATTGTATGGAGTTGTAACCGTTATAAGTCTGCTGAATTTTGACTGCGAAACGTCTAGATCGCCTGTAGACTCATAAGAATATAATCCTGTATCACTATTATAATTTAAATATCCGCAAGGATTACTGCTGCCAGAATTACCGCAAGCGGAGATGGGATCTACACGGCTACCTATGGATAATTGGTACAAATCAAGCTTACATCCCGGACTTTCTGCATCTGGATCATTGGCGCACATAGAAAACTCTGGCGGCCAGCCGCTAGTATTATCGCCAAAATACATATCTCTTTTATTTCTTAAATATTCAATTCCTTCCTGCGCCAAATAATACGCCGTAATCTCATCTCTGGCATAAAAGGCTGCAAAAAGCGATTTGGCGGCAATCTGCATTGGGCCGACAATTGAAAGTAGGAGTATGGTAATTGCAACCATAACCTCTATCAAAGTAAACGCTTTTTTATTTTTTTTAAAAAAATTTTTCATTAAGATGATTAAGATGTTGGCACATTTAGCTTTCTCTGGGAAATTAAAGTTTGGATGTTAAACTCCGATTGTTCTCCGCCATTTGTTGTAGACTTGGCCTGCAGAATCATAAGTATAAGCGGCTGCCGAGGTGGCTCACCACTTGACCAGGTTCCGGTATTTTGAATATAAAAATCTAGACGGTTTACTTTTATATTAGAAGAAGTCAGGTCCTGTGTAAGATCATTGTCCTCGTCAGTCTTTGTAATTACTCCGCGCGAAGTGTCTAGGGTATAAGTAATTTGATCTCCTGCTTGTGATGAAATTGTGGAAGTGAATGTTATTGATGTACAAGCATTTCCATCCGACACTCCCGCAGAACAAGAGTAGTTATATCCTGTTCTCAAATCCCTAACCATGCTTTCTACGGAAAAGTTCATGTTGTTTATAACATCATTAAGTGACTGAGCTTTTTTGTCCGCTCCCACTATAGCAACCACTGCTCCAATGGCAACCAAAACAACCAATGCAAAGATAGTAACAGCAACCATTATTTCAATCAGTGTAAAACCTTTTGTGTATTTTGTGTTTTTATTAAAAGTAATCATATAAATTAAGAACCTGGGGAATAAGTGCCGTTTGTTCCTGCGCTGCAATCGTTTGCGCCGACAGGCTCAACAGCAATTTGTCCTATTTCATCAACCTTAACTACCCGGCATTTATCTCCAAGGGAAGACTGGATAACGATTATCGCACTGTCATAAGGGCTTGGTGAAACCGATGTGGTGTCAGGTGAGCTTATATTTATGATTGCTTCAGGATCCGGCTTTAAAAATCCTATATTAAGCGAGCTATTAGGAGAGCCGATTTTTGCACTACCGACCCCATCGGAACATAAATACCCACCACTTATTGTTGAATGAGCGCAAAATCTTCTTATTTTCTGTCCTTGATTTAAGGTAATGTTGTCTGTAATTGAATATTCGGAAAGATTTGGAGTATAAACAAAAGGATAAAGTGTATTTCCATCTCCATCACTATATCCAATATCAGAGAATACATAAAAGCCGCTAATCATGGCGCCATTAGTGGTTGAAAAATTAGCGCCATAGCCAGAATCTCCAACCACAAGTCTATCCTTGGAAGCCGTCCCGTATACTTGAGCTTCTCTGATTGAAAGAGCCACCTCATAAGCTGCATCTGTTACCAGAATATCGCTTGAAAATTTGGACTGCTTGATCAAAACCACAGCCGTGATAATTACAACGATAGCCACCACCACAAGCATTTCAATCAGAGTAAATCCTTTTTGTAAATTAAAAACATCTTTCCTCGAAAAGTACGGAAATCTTTTCTGCTGAAAAGTTTCCTCGTTCTCGCGCCGGCGCGCTGCGAAAGCCTTTTCTCGGAAATTGTTTTTAATTTTCTTTATCATATAATCCCTTGAAAAATCAGAGTATTAAAATTGAAAATATCGGCATTAAACATAAAAGCGATATAAAACCCCAAAATCATAAATGGGGCAAAGGATATCGCGCTGTTCATTTTGTATTTTTTTTCCATAATTCCGATTTTTTGGATTAAAAGCACAATAATTCCATAAATCGCCCCCAACCAAAAAGCAAACGCTACGGCCGAAAAAGATCTGGCAATACCCAAAGCAAATCCCATTCCCAAAGCAAGCTTGCCGTCGCCAAACCCTATCCACTTTCCGTTTGACATAATCCAAAGAGAAGAAAACCCAAAAAAAATAATTGGTCCTGCTAGGAGATTTAGAATCTGCGGATATGAAAAAATTGTTGAAATATTGATAGTATAAATAAAATATAGAAAAGCTATAAAAGAAAAGGTGTATGACAGCGAATCCGGAATAATTTGATGCTTATAATCATAAACAGCGATTGCAATCAAAATAGAAAAAGCAAAATACCAAAAAGTTATGTCGAGAACATTTATGCTCGGCAGGTTATAAAACTTCAAAAATACAGAAACAAACGCAGCGCCCGCGATAAATTCCACAATTGGATACTGCGCGGATATTTTGGACCGGCAGCATCTGGACTTGCCCCCAAGAAACAGAAAACTTAAAATCGGAATCAGGTCGTAGCTTTTGATCTCCTTGCCGCAAGACATGCAAAACGATCTGCCCATAATTCCCTTGCCTGTGCCGATGCGCAAAATTACAACGTTAAGGAAACTGCCAATGATAGTCCCTAGGGCGAAAACAATTATGCAAAGTAATAATTCCATCAAGAATAATTATACCACAGGGGTATTTCCAATTTCTAATTCGCTGCGCTCATAAGAAATTTAGGTTTAACACGAGGCTACTTCTTGTTCTCAGTAGTAACTGATACCCGAGAGCGGTACTAATTCACTATGTTTATAAGGAAACAAAGTCGTACTATAAAAAATATTATGGCCCTTCAACAGTGTATGTATCCTTTGGGTTGTTGGTTGTGCAAGGCAGATTGCTTGCCGTTACTTCCATAACTGCGCCAATACAATAACTAGGCACCCCATTCGTAACAGTTAGCAAATAATCATAAGGTTGTTTGGTTGAAGGATCCGCTGGTACAGTTGGTGCACCCGAGCTAGTGTTAAAATAACTTTCAAATTTTGGATCATTATAAAGAGAATAGCCGGAAGCAATACTTCCGTCAGAATTTTCACTTGGAAACAGATAGTTATTATCTTGCCAATAATTTTGAACTGCTTCGGACAGACTTTTCAAATCACCAAGTCTGTTTGAATCTCTGGCTTTGGCTTTTGAGCTTTCTAGAGATGTTAGAACCACAGCTGATAAAATGCCAATGATTGCGATTACGACCATAATCTCTATTAATGTAAAACCTTTTTTATTCATTTTCAAATTTTATTTGCAACTTGCCGTGTTAAAAGTGCAGGTGATTGTGTTTGATCCGTTGTTTGCAGCAAAGACATAATTTTCATTAGGAGCTAGCAATCCCGAAGTTCCAGAGGTGTAGTAGTAAAAAACAGTACTTGAAAGATTAGGCCAAGTACCAGGATCTCCCGCAAGACTGCAGATGCTGCCCCCTCCGATATTAACATTAGTCGGAGCTTGAACGGCCCCACCGTCAGCATCGCAACTAACCAAAGTCGGCATTACACCTTCCATATCAGACATTGCTGCCGCTCTTTTTGCTTTTGCTGTTGCGCTTGTAAGAGATGTAAGCACGATAGCTGACAAAATACCGATAATTGCGATTACCACTAGAAGTTCGATAAGAGTGAATCCTTCTTTCATATTCCGTAATTATAGACTGGCTAAACTTAAAAACAAAATGTGAATAAAGTGCCATACATTACGTAATCTGCTAAACTAATGCGGTGGAAGAATCGGTTTTAAAGAAATATCTTTTATGGTTGGGACCTATAATAATTATAGTTACTTTTGTATCCTTAGCACATTTTACATGGAATACCTGGGCTGACCCTGTGGTTGATTTTGGACGAGAGGTGTATGTGCCTTGGCAGCTTAGCCAAGGAGCCGTCCTTTACAAAGACATTGCATATTTTAACGGTCCTATTTCTCCATATTTTAATGCATTAATTTTCAAAATATTCGGACCAAGCCTCCGAACACTATTTATTACAAATCTTACACTTCTTGCAGTCTTTATTGTATTAGTCTGGAATCTTCTAAAATCTTTAGCCAACCGATTGACTGCATTTATTGGAATAATGGTGACACTTTGTATTTTCTCTTTCGGTCAAGCGCTTGGAATAAGTAACTACAATTTTATCGCTCCATATTCCCATGAGATAACACACGGAATAATTTTATGCGTTGCAATGATTCTTTTGCTTCAAAAATGGCAAGCCAAAATGCAGGACAAATGGCTTATAGCAGCAGGTTTTTTTGCAGGCTTAGCATTTCTAACTAAACCGGAAATAGCCTTATCAGCTCTGGTTGTGGGGGTTTGTTCAATTTTTCTCGCCTATTTTGTAAACAAAAAAGCAAAATCAGAAATTTTGCGATACTTTGGAATATTTTTTGGTGCAGCGTTGGTACCAATTGTTATCTCCGCTCTCATTCTCTCAACACAAATGCCTTTTGTTGATGCTATCAGTGGAGTTTTAAATCCGTGGACTGGATTATTTCAATATAAAGTTTCGTCTCTTGTCTTTTATCAAGATAAAATCGGATTAAACGACCCAGTTGGAAATATCTGGACAATGGTGATAGAAACATTTAAGTGGATACTCATATTTCTACCAGCCTTTGCGTTATCTCTAATATCAAAATATGAAGATTTCATATCGCAAAATAAATCAGGTAAATTATTTATAAAATATTCTGTGTTGATTGCCGCTGTAATATATATATTGTTATTTTATTTTATAACAAAGGATATAAACTGGTTTGAAATCGCAAGACCTCTTCCATTTTTATTAATCGCAATTTTGATATGGCTTTTTGTTTGCCTGCAAAATCCCAATAAAAGAGACTACTCCTTAAAAATGATTCCTTTTGTTTTATTTGCTTTATTTATGATCTCAAAAATAATCCTTAATGCCGATTTAACTGATTACGGATTTACTCTAGCTCTTCCAGCAACTCTGGTTTTTATAATTACGTTTACATATTTGATCCCAAATGAGTTAGAAATGCATTCAATGAATAAAAACATATTAATTGCTACTACTTCGGTTATTTTAATATTCACTTGTTGTGTTTATATCTACATAACAGCTACACACATTTCTCAAAAAAAATATATTGTTGGGGAAGGGGTAAATTCTTTTAGAGCAGATTACAGAGGAGCTTTTGTAGAAGCAGCTAGAAAAAAAATCCTTGATCTAGATAACTCAACTTCAACACTCGCCGTTTTACCTGAGGGAGTAATGCTTAATTTTCTAACTGGCGAAAAGAATTCAACACCTTATGTTACTCTTATGCCACCAGAGATGATACTTTTTGGAGAAAATAATATACTAAATTCATTTGAGAAAAACCCTCCAGACAAAATATTATTAATTCATATTGATACTAGCGAATATGGATATCCGTTTTTTGGGCAAGAGTATTACGGAGTAGGAATAATGGATTGGATAAAATCAACTTATAATCCACTAGGAACTTTTGGCGATAAGCCTTTGGTTAGCGGATCGACTTTTGGGATAGAAATTTTACAAAAGAAA
Source organism: uncultured bacterium (assembly GCA_963766885.1). GTDB lineage: Bacteria > Patescibacteriota > Minisyncoccia > Phycocordibacterales > CAIRYW01 > CAIRYW01. Next base: position 395,083 of record CAVYBO010000002.1, read on the forward strand.
AATTAAAAAGCCCCTATTAAGGGGCTTTTTAATTTTTGAGCAATTTTTAAATTTAACTACAAACCGTAGTGTTGAAGTTACAAACAATATTGGTCTGTCCACTTGGTCCCACAGCATTGAACTGATAATTTCCATTTTGGATACTAAGACCTCCTGAGTAACCATTATAACTCCAACCAGTTGTAAGAGCTGGCCAAGTTGCAGTATGACCAGGAGCAAGAGTAGTATTAGCAGAGCCTTGCGTGCAAATATTACCACTAACAGTAGGGGCTGCATTGTTGACTACATACATACTATCACCATCACAACTTTCTAACTCAGGCATTACACCTTCCATTGTAGAAAGTGCTGCGGCTCTTCTAGCTTTTGCTGTTGCGCTTGTAAGAGATGTAAGCACGATAGCTGACAAAATACCGATAATTGCGATTACCACGAGAAGTTCGATGAGTGTAAAACCTTTTTTCATATAAATGCGATCTAAAAACTTAATAATGATTAACTTGCTTATAATTATACACTAATTGAAAGAATACAATGTTTGATTGTGGATAACTAAAATCAGCTTTTGATTTCATAGATATAGTAATAGCCGCTTTCCGTATAGACTTTTTTAAATTCTCCGCTTAAATCCAAAACATCATTTAAAGCCAGATAATCTTTTGATGTGACAATGTATTTTGACTTAAAATCATCCTCCAAAACTTTTTTGATTTGCTTGCCTTCGTTCACAAAATAGCTTTTGTTTTTTAATGGATTGTTCAAAGCCAGTTCGGAAGCATCATCCTCACTTGGGCAATTTTCTGTGGAGCAAACATATCCATTGCTTCCAATATGAATCCACAGCCAATAAAGCTTTGGACTGTAGTTGTATAAAAATCTCGGCTCTAATCCTGCAATGTAATTGTTGTATGGATCGTTGTAATAGAGCTGCGGAAACCAATCCCAAGTGACATTAAAAATTATATCCCCTTTATTTGTATGAGTCTCAAGCCAATTTCCGATTTCTGAAAAAGTATAAGGGGGCGCTCCAGACGCAAGCATCTGATCCAAACTTACAAAATTGGCAACAAAAAGATAAATCGAAACGCATATTATGGCTGCAAACTGGCTTTGTTTGATATATTTTTTTGTTATTGAAATATAAGAAAGTGTGTAATCAAACACCAAGACAACATAAAGACCGACAAAGAACACGAAGAAGTCATTAAACCTTGTGCTGGCTGCAATTGTCCCCAAAAAAAACAAGAGCGTCAGAGTAAAAAGCGTGCCCCTCAAGACATTTCTGTTATCCTTTGCCGATAAAGCCGCCTCATCCAGATCTTCATTGCCTCTTAAATATAAATACTGCCCTATTTCAATAAATACGGCTATTATCATAAATACAAACATAAACGCATTGTCTTTAATAAAATCAAAAAAATTCATAGGGTAAAGTTCGCTTCCTTCCTGAATATTCACTTTCTTCCCCAAAATAGTATCTACATAAATTTTAAAAATATTGTCGTACGAATAAAGCAAGAAATTTGATCCTGCCAGATAGCAGACCGCAATTGCCAGAGCTGTGCCTCCAAGCATCGCCCAAAGCAGAGAAAACTGAGGTTTATTTTTATAAAACGCTTCAAAAACCAGGTAGACAGGCACAATAATTATTGGAAAGAAAAACGTTGCGCTGTGCCAGAGAACATAAACGAAACTCAATACAAAAACCCAAAGCCACTTTTTCTTGTGGCACGCCAAAAGCATAAGCATCAGTATTGCGGGAGCCAAAGCGTAAGGACGAGAGAGTAGAAATCTCCAAATGCTTGAATATCCGGTAAAAGCAAATACAAACAGAGTCCAAAGAAATGCGTATTTGATTGAAAATTTTTTTATACACCAATACAAAACCGCAAAAATCAGTGACGCCGCAAAAACGGCATAAAGTTTTATTCCCAAAAACAATGGCTGAATATACGTAAACGGAATAATAGCCAAATAAAAAAGAAAATTATGATAAAGGAAGTAGCTTTTATTTATGACAATCTTTGAAAAGTAAATTGCTGTAAAATTTTTAAAGGCGTTAATCAACCCATCGTCTCGAACCACTTGGGCAAAGCGAAAATGGAAAAAATGGTCATCGCTTGTGACCAAAGTAACCACTGAAAAATATACAACATCGAAACAAATAAAAAATAAGCTGAAAACAAGTAGAAATTGAATATACGGATGGTCAAGAAGAAACTGGTAGGATCTTTTTAAAAAAGTTTTTAGGTCTTCATAAATGTCTCTGCTCATATTGCCCAAATACTGTTTATTGAATATTTTATTCATTGATACAAAATTTACCATACATCCATAAAAACAGAAAACCCTCCGCCTGGGCGAAGGGTTTTGGTTTTAAAATCTATAAAAGATTTAGCAAGGGTTAGTGTAAGTTACGCCAGACTGTGTGACATATCCAGTACCGCAAGCGCTAATGACATCACTAGCAAGAGCGTTGAATCCTACGTTGAACGTCTGATTTCCTGTTGAACCGCAATCTTGAGTCACTATATTTCCATTATCATGAGTTGGAGTGCTTGGAACATCAGTGTTAGCAATGTTTGCTGAATCGCAAACTGTGATAAGAGATGGCTGAACTGATGAAAGTTCGCTTTTAAAAGCAGCAATTTTTGCCTTTGATCTTGCGCCGTTTAGAGAAGTAAGGACAACAGCAGACAAGATACCGATGATTGCAATCACAACTAGAAGTTCGATAAGTGTAAAACCTTTATTTTTTGACATTTTCTTATAATAAATTCTTTTAATATGTGCCGCTTAGTTCGACGAAGCGGTTGTTTTCTTTGACCCTCGATTTTTCAAGGTATTAATAATTATATCAGTAAATTAATATTTAAAAGCCCGGGGTGTGGAAAAGTCCCAATATTTATATTGACGAAGAAAGGTTGTAAATTGGAATCAAAACCGAAGCCAAAAGAAAAGCTACGCCGAATCCCAAAACAACAATCATCACAGGCTCAATCAAATCCACCAAAGTATCCACCGAGTTGACGACTTCTCTTTCATAAAATCTGGCTAAGGTCTCAAGCATTCTGCCAAGTTCTCCTGTTTCTTCTCCGACTTTCACCATTTGGATGATAATGCCAGGCATTTCCGGATGCAATGCAAAAGCATCAGAAAGGGTGCTGCCGGACTTTACCCTTTCAAGAGCATCAAGTAAAACCGTCCTATACACCTTACTGTCCACCACTTCGGCTGTAAGCTCTAACACTCTAATCATCGGCACGCCGGCAGAAAGGAGTGTGTTCATGTTGTCAGAAATTCTGGATAAATAAAGTTTCTTGTAGAGATTGCCGATATACGGCGTGTTGATTTGGAATTCAGAAATGGCCATACTTCCACTTTCTGTCTTGTTGTATCTGTCTATAACATAAATCAATATAATGACAGCGATCAAAATAAATAGACCATAATCTCTTACAACATTACTTATATCAATCACAATCTGGGTATATACAGGTATCGGTTGGCCAGAATCAGTGATTATAGAAGTAATTTTTGGAATAACTACCGTAAGCATTATGCTCATAACCAAAATACAGGTAAAGATGACAAACGCCGGATATATCAATGCGTTTTTTGCTTTTGAAGAAATTGCATAGCTTCTATCCAAATAGTCTGCCAAATAAGTGAAAGTCTGATCAAGCTTGCCGCTTTCTTCTCCGGCGCGCACCATGTTTATATAAAAAGTGCTGAAAACTTTTGGGTGCTTGGACATAGCTTTGGAAATTGACGTTCCACCCTGGATATCACTAGCAACTTCAGCCAAAACATCTCCCAAGGACTGCACTCTCGCTTTGTTCTGAAAGAATTCTAAAAACTCTGAGAGCTGAAACCTGAGCAGAAAAAAGAGTGGCTATCTGGCGGGAAACGATAACCAGGTCTCTGTTTTTAACATAGCTAAAAATGTTGAATTTTTTGTTTAGAAAACCAGAATTTGCTTCCTTGATCGTTGCAATAACTAATCCGCGCTTTTGAAGCGAAGTTATGGCAATATCCACAGAAGAAGCGTCAATTGACCCCTCGCTTTCTTGGCCGTCTTTGTCTATGACTTTATATTTGAAAAGCATTTTAAATCAGTTATATTAAGATTAAATCATTCTTTCAAGCGCTTTAGGCTTAAAGGCAAACTTGTACGCATTTTCTATGCTGATTTCTCCGGCGCGCACCAAATCAGCAAGGCATCTGTTCATGTCAACCATTCCCTGCTCCATGCTTGTTTCAATAACAGTATCTATTTCGTGAACTCTTTTTTCTCGTATCAAATTGGCCACAGCATCGTTTGCAATCATAAGCTCATAAGCGGGAATTCTTCCTCCTGAAACTCTCGGCACAAGCCTCTGAGAAAACACCGCTAAAAGCGAACTGGCAAGTTGAATTCTGATTTGTTCCTGCTGATCAGAAGGAAAAGAGTCAATGATTCTATCAATTGTTTGAGCCGCGTTGTTGGTATGAAGGGTCGAAAGCACAAGATGTCCTGTTTCCGCGGCGGTGACAGCAGCAGACATTGTTTCTGGATCGCGCATTTCTCCAACCACAATAACGTTTACATCTTCCCGAAGAGTGGAAATCAAAGCGCTATGAAAATTATTGGTGTCTATTTTGACTTCTCTTTGATCTATAATGGATTTTTTCTGCTCAAAAGTGTATTCGATTGGATCTTCAATTGTCACAATATGTTCTGCTCTTTCTTGATTTATTAATTCTGTCATTGAAGCAAGAGTTGTTGTTTTGCCCTGCCCGACCGGTCCCACTACCAAGAAAAATCCCTGTTTTCTTCTGGCAAAATCGCCGATAGCGCTTGGAATTTTAAGATCTTCGAGGGTTTTTATTACTTTTGGAATGAGCCTTAGGGCGATTGAGATGTGTCCCTGTTGAAAGAAGGCGTTGCCCCTAAACCTTGCCGAGTTTTTGTATTCGTAAGAAAAATCAATTTCTTTGTTTTTTTGAAACATATCATAGAATTCCGCTGAAATAAGTTGTTTTAGAATTCCTCTGGTATCATCGCCGGAAAGCATTTCTTTTTTAAGAAGCGGAACAAGGGCTCCAGAAATTCTTATCATCGGATGCCTTCTTTCAGATACGTGCAAATCGGAGGCGTTTTCCCTTATGACTGTTTCTATTAAATCTTCTAGTTCTTTGTTGTAATCCATTTGTATTATTTTTTATCTTTTTCTTCAGTAATCCTAAGAACCTCTTTTAAAACTTCTGACGGTATCGTAGTCGCTTTGACTATAAATCCGTCAACATTCAGCTTTTGCGCCCTATCAATATCGCTTGGCTGACCTTGGTTGGAAAGAATAATGACTGTGGTATTGGGTATAAGATTTTCTTTGCGAATTGTTTCCAAAAGCTCCATACCGTCCATTCCAGGCATCACAACATCTAAAAGCAAAATATCTGGGCTCAATCCTGTACGAAATTTGTCTAGAGCTTCCTCAGCAGATTGAATAGCTTGAACTCCCATTCCTTCTTTGGTGAATTTCATTGAATACATATTTAAAAGGAACTTATCATCATCCACCAAAACTATTGAATATTTATTCTTTACTTTGTTATCGTCCATTACTATTTAATTATAACATCAAATTTATGCAAATTTTATGCCAGAGTGCTTATTTCTTCAAAAGGAATTTGATGATCAAGGGCTTTGATGATTGCGTCTTCTTTCATTGTGAGCATTCCCTCTTTTCTAACTACTTTCCAAATTTCAGTTTCAACAGGACTTGCAAGAATAACACTTTCCAATTCTCTACTCATTTTAAAAACTTCAAAGACAGCTAGCCTTCCGTGAGTGCCCTTAGGACACTCAGTAGTGGGTGTCGCCTCAAGCACCGTTCTCTTTTTTGACAAATCGATTTTAGAATCTTGAGGTAAATCCACAAACTGTTTGTCTATCATTACTTGAATACTTCCTTCTACAGGGATCTCTTTGGCACCTTCAGGACATATTTTTGCAACAAGACGCTGCGCCATAGATAAAATCAAAGTCGGAGCGATAAGATATGGGTCGATGCCCATATCCACAAGTCTTGGAATTACGCCGATTGCATCGTTGGTGTGAATTGTCGAAAATACAAGGTGACCAGTAAGCGCGGCCTGGATTGCAAGAGCTGCGGTTTCCTTATCTCTGATTTCTCCAACCATGATTATATCCGGATCTTGACGAAGTGTGGTACGCAACCCATTGGCAAAGGTATAGTCTATCTCCGGTCTGATTTGCGATTGGCTCATTCCTTCAATGCTGTATTCCACAGGATCTTCCAAAGAAAGCACGTTATTGGATTCTTTATCTACTTCTTCTATCATGGAATACAGCGTTGTGGTTTTTCCAGATCCCGTAGGCCCAGAAATCAAAATCAATCCGTAAGGCTTGTGAATGGCTTCTTTTACTAATTCCATATTTCTTGGCGATAAATCCAGATCCTTCAAAGATTTAACACCTCTTGAGTCTGGTCCAAAATTCTCATCACAACCTTTTCTCCATAATATGTTGGAAATGTTGAAACACGAAAATCAATTTTTCTACCGTCAATTCTTGCGCTGAATCTGCCGTCTTGAGGCTTTCTTTTTTCATCAAGCTTCATATCAGATAGAATTTTTATTCTTGCCACAACAGCATTGAGAACTTTTGCAGGTAAAATAAGCGATGTGTGCAAAACGCCGTCCAACCTGAATCTAACTCTGACCTTATCAGCCATTGGCTCTACATGCACATCAGACGCTTCACCTTCGATGGCATAACGAAGAATTGTGGCAACAATTTTTTTAACTGGCGCATCTTCTATAATATTTACAGAATTTATTTTTTTGCCGACTTCCTCGTCCTTAATATTGACCATCTCTCTTTCTTCGTCTGAAAGATCATCTTCTAATTCAGAAAGAGCTTTTGTGACTTCTCCAGATAGACCTTTGTAAGAAAGCATGGCTTTTTCATAGTCCTCCTTTGAAATAAGGAAAATTTTATAAGGAACATTGTTTTTTGAGGTAATGAAGTTAATCGCGTCGCGGGCATCCAGATTTTCCGGGTCTACTACTCCAACTTCGAGAGCGCCGGCTTTTAAGTCTAAGGGCAGTATTTTGTAATAGTTTGCAGAGTCTTCTGGAATAAACTTCAAAATTTCCATCGGTATATTAGGGCTAGACAAGACTCTGGTCGGCACACTCATATATTGACCTTTAGCTTCAAGAATGTCTTTACTGCTTACTCCGTATGATTTTAAAATATCTTCAAGTTGTTGGGGTGAAGCGGCTTCTGATTGTGCTTTTTTTGCGTCTTCAGAGGTTATTACCCCCTTTTTTAAAAGAATAGTTAAAAAATCCATTGCTATTGATTAGTTTGCGAATTAAGAGAAGGTGTTGAAGTGCTAGAAACCGTCTCCTCTGAAAGTCCTAAGTCTTCAACTGTTGAAGATCCAGCATTCATACCCTCAACTGGAGCAAACGGATCATCTCTTTGCTTGTCCTCTGGAATAATCGTCTGACCAAAATCCTTAAGAGAAGCATACTCTTGGTCATCAAAAAATGTTGTATCGAATTGAATATTTTGCACCTGCAAAAGAAGTGGTAAAAAATCAGCTAGGTCTGGATTGTCTGTTGTTGTGGTAACTGAGACAGCATCCGTACTGCCGTTATTTTTGAAAAACATATTATAAAAAATGAAACCCACCGCTAAAATTGCGATAATAATTATGGGTATTTTAAATTTTTGAAATAAGTCTTTCATTTTATTTTAGCCAATATGTTCTTATGTTTACTAAATAATCATAAGCAGTCCCGGTATTAGGAGATTGAAAATCAACACCTATAACATCGACAACCCTGAGACTCTGCTCTAAATCCTCTAAAAATGCGACGAAGCTCTGGTAACTTCCGGTAACCTCAAAAGAAAGCACAAGGGATCCGACAGGGTCAGTATTTGGACCAAGAGTGGCTTGTCCGCTTATATTGTTGGAAACATCTTGATTCTGTATTTTTATATTTCGCAGTGACATTCCGTGATTCCTTGCGATGCCGTTCATATCAAGGGCCAGCTGAACGTTGTCAACATCATCAGGCAAAAGCTTAACTATTGCATCCAAATCTGCCGGACTAAAACTGTTGTATTCTGATTCCAACTGCTTTCTTTTATTAAGAATTTGTACAGATTTGTCCAGAGCAGCATTTAAACTACTGACTTGAGAACTGACACTTTTTATAGCCTGATACTGAGGATTTGTAACAGCCAGAAAAATCCCGATTGATGCAATTAAAATTAAAATTGGAACTATTGTTTTCATTGCGATTGGATTTGATTATTTGAAGAGCTGTTAGTGTCTGTTTGGCTCTGAGTGGTGCTTGAATCTGAATTTGTATCTGTACTTGAGACACTCTGACTTAAATCTGTAACTGTACTTGAAGCGTCCTGATTTTGATCAGTAGCATAAGCGCTTAGATTGTTTTTATACAACAAGAAACTTGGATCAATGTTGGCACTGAAATCAAAAACCACATTTCCTGACTTATCAAGATTTAGATTGGAGAATACAACATTCCTAAAGGCTGGGTCGTTTGAAAATACTTTAGCCTGATATGCCAGAGAATTATAAGATGCTGCCAAGCCAGACATCTGGACAGCAATTGACCCTGTATTGTCAGTACCATATTTTAAGTTCAAAAACTGAACTGACTTCAAAGTGTCATTGTCCAGAAGATTAAAAAGGGCTGAAATTGATACATGATTTTCCAATAGAGAACTTGCATTAGTAAAACGGCTGTTTAGCCTTGCGTACTCCTTTATAGTGTCCGGCTCAAAAGCATTTTCATTTTTTTCCAGATCATTTTGAATAGATGCCACTTCGCTCAAGAGATACTGGTGCCACGCATAAGTGCCCGCTGCCACTACCACGCTTAATATAAGGATAATAATTGAAATAAAACTAAGAAAGCTCCCTTCCCTGTGAGGGCCTGAGATTGGCTTATCAAGAGACGTCTTTGGTATAAAAGTATTTTGAAAATTTGTTTCCACTTCTCTTATATTCTAACCCCTAATCAAAATTCTGTGTAGAGCAAACTGTGCACATCTTTAGAATTTAATAGTTTAAATTATGATTACATAAATTCCTGAAGCTTGCGCAAGGCAATACCGGCAGCAACGGCAAAATCCAAACCGCTTTCTTTGAGAATATCAGCAAGAAACGCCGGCACTTCAATTTTGCCAAAAGCATCCCCCATAACAACCTGTGTTTGGAACTTGGATTTTGCAAAATCTATAAAACCACTCATAGCAACTCCGCCGCCAGTTAGAAATACCTTTGATACCGCTTTGTGGGTTTTTTTCTCATAAAAAAGCATAAAGCTTCCCGCTTCTGAAAAAACGTAATCTAGAGTGAGAGACACTATGTCATAAATGCTTTTTTCTTCTTCTTTGTTCAGAGTCCCCATGTTTCTTTTGATTTTTTCCGCCTTCTCCATGGAAACTTGGTAGCCTTGGGAAATGGCGGAAGTGATATCCTGAGAGCCTTTGTTTATTATGTGCGACTGCTTGACTATACCTCTTTCAACTATATAAAGTTTTGTTGCTGCGGCGCCCATGTCAAAAATCATAACTGTGTTTATTTCGTGCTCAATAATAGAACGGATTGTTGCAAACATTTCTATTTCAAAAAAACTTGTCGCAAGTCCCGCGCCTTTGACTACTGAATTATAATTGTTCAAAACTTCATTATGGATTGAAACAATCAAAACTTCTGTTTTGTCTGATTTGATCGGCTCTTCGTCGCCCGGAGAAGCAAAGCTTCGAGGCTCCTCTTTTGGAATTATCCACCAATCCATTGCAACTTCGCTTATCGGCACAGGAATATATTTTCTGGCTTCAAGCGGCACCATCTTGTTCAGTTCGTTTTGAGAAAGATTCGGCATTTCAATTATTGAAACTAAGCTGGCGCGCAAAGGAATAGCGATACCGGCGTTTGCTGTAGTGACATTCGCTTCCTTCATCAAATCTCTTATGATCTCGCTTACCTTTTCCTGTGGAAGTGTTGCAGCTTGGCCAATTGTCACTCCGGCATAAGGACCTATAGCGAGACTTCCGTAAGTTTTTAGAATCGCTTTGCCTTTTGATTTGGCAACCTGGACGATTTTTATAGCCGAAGACCCAATGTCAACTCCGATTACGTTCGTGTCTGCGTGGTTGAACTTAAGTATGTTACTTAAAAAATTATTCATAAAATATAGTAATATAGAGATTATATCATGATGGATCGGATCTTCTTTAAAATTCTATCATTTTTTCAGGATTGTTATGAAGAGTATCTTTTTCAAAAAAGCCCACTGGCAATCAGGCTTGAAAAATTCCAAAGCCAGGATTGGCTTGCTCTTCTTTCTCCCTTAGAAAAAAATAATGTCTTGAGTTTTTTTTCCTATGAAAACAAAGAAATACACGAGGCCATAAGAGAAATAAAATATTCCAGAAACAAAAAAATTCTTGTTTCTTTGGCTGATTTTTGCGCAGATATGCTTTTATCTTTTTTGGAAGATGATATAAATTTTGGTTCGGATTCAAAAATTGTTTTTGTTTCGGTGCCGAGCCATAAAAAAAGTTTGCAAGAAAAAGGATTCAACCAAGCAGAAGATCTGAGTAAAGAAATTTCCAAAAAATTTGCAATTCCATCGCAAATGAATAAAAATATTTTAAAGAAAATTAAGTACACCAAGCACCAGACAAATCTTTCCAGAAATGAAAGACTAAAAAATCTGCATCAGGCGTTCATCGCAGAAATTCCCGAAGAAATTAAGGTCGAAATCGACAAAACATTTTTTATCGTCATAGACGATGTCTCCACCACTGGAAGCACAATGCGCGAAAGCCGGCGCGTGCTTCGCCGCGCCGGCGCAAAACATATTCTTTGTTTTTCTATCGCCCGAAGCGGAGAGTAACTATTTAACTTCCTCCCACACCCCTCTTTCAGAGTTATAGACAGCAACTTTGTCACCACCTATAGCCATATCATTTTCATAATAAACTTTGTGTATAGCAGTTTCTGAAGCTTGATTTTGATTTGGAAATCTTCCTTTTCTCATATATTCATATTGAGTAATTTCTCCAGGATTTTCTCCTTCAACTTTTGCTTCAAGTAAATAAAGCCCTCCTTCGTCAGATAATTCACGAACCAGAGTGGTGTTTTCTGCGAATAGTCCAATAGCTTCCATTACTTCTTCTTTTGTCGGAATACGTTCTGGTCCTTTTTCAATTGGGTTTTCCATTATTCTATTATAGCGCAGTTAAATCACCCGTTATTATTCTTCAAAAACAATTTCACAATCAGATAAATGGCAATAGCTACAATAACAATCCAGCCCAAAATTTCCAAAACGTCAGAATAGCTTTCTGAGAACACGCCGAGATAATATCCAAGGGTTATAAAAAATACGATGTTGATTATGTTTCCAACAATATCAATAAATACAAAAACTTTTGCCGGTACTTCAGTCAACCCCGCCAAGAAATTTATAACCACCCCAGGCGTGCCGGTAAAGCGAGTTAGGAAAATTGTCATCTTGGAATGAGCATTAAAAAAATCTTCAATCTTTGCCAGAATTGAAAATTTTCTCATACGCTCTTTGGTGATTATTTTATTTCCCCAAATTCTTGTGACAGAAAAAGCAGAAATATCTCCTAAACAATTGCTTATGAGTCCAACCACAAAAAGCGTCTCAACATTAAAGTATCCTTGGCTTGCAAACGTGCCAGCAGCCATAAATAAAGTGTTGGAAGGAAGCGGCAGTAGAAAACTAGAAAGCAAAATAACCACAAATACTGTTACATACTTGTACAGGAGCAGATATGAGAGCAGTGTTGTGACAATATAATCCATCAGCAGTATTTAGGTTTTAGAAGAAAAATACTGCCTGACAGCTGCTCTTACCGTATTTGTAAATATGGTTCCTGTTTTGCCAATTGATTTTGCATATTTAACAATGACAATATTAGGATATTTTGGATTAGAAATATGCAAAGCATTTTTCAAATAATTGTTTGGCAATTTGAAAGAGATATTTATGTAATTGAATGTCATCCATGGCTCAATATAAATGACATCTGCTGCATTAAGGGGTTTTTGGCTCGCTAAGTTTTGCAGCTGCAATTTTTCGGTGTTTATTATTCCCTGATTTCTTATCTCAAAATATTGTTCAGCTAATAATCCAAAAAGAATAATAAGCACAAGAAGCAGAATCAAAAGCAGCGCTTTGGCAATCTGTTTTGGTCGGATATTCATAATGTCTAATTATAACATTATGAAAATAGAAAAAGATGAGGTTTTATGATAATCTGTCAAAACCTTGGAGACGTGTCAGAGCGGTCGAATGTGCATCTTTGCTAAAGATGTAGGGGCTTCAAAACCCCTCGCGGGTTCGAATCCCGCCGTCTCCGAAAAGACTGATTCTGATATATTTTATATCAGAATCTGGCTTTGGGACGCCGATTCGAAAGACGCAGACGCGACGGCGTCGAGCCGGGGTCGCAGAAATTTTCAGCAGAAAATCATCTGTGACCGAATCCCACTGTGATTATTGGAGAGATGGATGAGTGGTTTAAATCAGCAGTTTACTAAACTGCCGAGCCTTAACAGGCTCCGAGGGTTCGAATCCCTCTCTCTCCGCCAAGCCTTTATTTTATATACTTGTACTTCTGTTGCATCAAAAGAGCCCAAGATCCTATTTGATTTATAAGATTTAGATTTTGAGAGATTGACCATCCAGAATAATGACCGTTGTTTGAACAGCTATTTGTAGTTACAGGATTATAATTAAGCCAAGGCTGGAATATTATACCGTCTGATACTCCGTTGCCTGTGCCCGTGGCGTTACTTGTCGCGTTGTACGGACCGCTTTTATCTCCCCACCAGTTGTTAGAAAGATTATATGATGATCCCGGATTTGCAATTGCTCCCATTCCATTAAACTCAATGCTGTTGTTAGATACTGCAAGAGTTGTATTATCGATCGGATATATTCCAAAAGCACTGTTTGTTATCTGGCTGTACTGCAGATTAATACTATTGTTTGAGTAGCTGCTATCGCCGAAACTAGTAATTCCGCCGAGCGAACAGTTTTCAATCGTGATGTTCTTTGCTGTTACCGCCGCTTGATTAAAAGCCACAATTCCGTATCCTCCGGTATTGATTGTTGTCGATTGAATAGTTGTAGAAGCGTTATCAAATATATTAATACCGCTATTTGAAGAACCGAAATTGCTTATAGTACTGTTTTTTATGTTTAGATTGCTGCTGTTGAAAGCATCAATAGCATCTCCAGAAACAGCATTAATTGTGAGCGCGTTTGCATTGAGCGCACTATTGTCCCACACCTGTAACGCAGTGCTTCCATTTACGATGTTTTCTATTTCCGTGTTTGTCAGATTAACGCTTGCGTTATTAAATGCCTGAAGAGAAACTCCGTTAAATACAGTATTCTGGTTTGTTCCGTAACCTAAACTCGCCGCGGTAGAAAGCGTACCGCCGTCGATGGTAATAAAGTTGCCGCCTGAAGATCCTTGGATGGTTACACCTGGATTAATGGTTAATGTTTTTCCAGATGATACTGTTGGATTTGAAAGAAGAATATAAGGGCCATCTCCGGATGCAAAAGAATAATTAATGCCATAGACATCACCAGTTAAACCAATACCGTTGTTTGTGTTATTAGAAAAACTGTTTGAGCTATGGGTAAATTGCGTGGAATAGTTGACCATCGCAGGCTGATTGTTGTTTGAGAAGCTGTTGCTATTCAACTGTAAGCTGCCACCGCTTGCAGAAATACTAGTGCTGTCATTAGGAAAATTAGAATTGTTCACTGAAAGCGATGCATTTGATGATGATAACGCAGAATTAGCATAGCGCATTTCTACGCCATTGAATGCGCCGCTTGACTGATTTTCAAAAACAATACCTTTATATGATCCAATATTAGGAGTGCTCGTTGAATTTACTCCATTTGAAGCGAGCGTAGAGTCTTCTATGGAAGTAAAGTATGTCTTTGTGCATAGTCCAATATTCAGTATGCTGCAAGTTAGAATATTTAATAAATTATTACTGCTGCCTGCAACAACCGAGCCGTATACATCAATCTCTGTCCCGTCACCAAACTGTACAACCACTCCGGGATTGATAGTGAGTTTCGCATTATTCGCAACTTGAATAGTGTTGGAGATAATATAAGGGCTTCCATTATTCGTCCAAGCAGTATTGCTTGTAATGTTACTCGAGACAATTGTTGACGCCTGCGAATAAAAAAAGGGAAACATGATAAATGAAACTGCGAAAATAAATTTTGCTGCTTTTTGATTTTTATATTTCATATAAAGTAATTATACACTCCTAATTTTTGGGCGCAAAACTACAATAACAAACAAAAAATCCAACTTAAAATAAGTTGGATTTTTTCGATCTCTCACAAGGCAACAGCGCCGGCGAGATCGGAACGCCGGCGGTGTTGCATTACGAGCTATCGAGGGTCGCCTTGAAAACCAAGATAATTCGCCTGCCCTTAGATACGGTACCTATTTTAATCTTGGTGCACAATTTCAGTAGAATCTAGTATTACGATTTCAATTTCTTCAATTGCGTATGTCTATTCTATAATGAAGCATGCTTCTTGAGCAAGCCAAAAAAATAGTGTTTGAAAAAAGGCCAGCTTTTGGCCAAATTTACACAAAATACAAGGACAAAAAGTGGGTTGAGTATATCAAACAAAACCACATACGAAACTCACAATTAAAAAATGAGCCTGAATTTAGGGCTATTTTTAATAAAATAGTTTCAGATTTGCTTGGTAAAGATAAGGCGGATAGAGCTTGGAACAGCCTTAAAAAAACAGGGTTTGCCTCTACTGCAGACCACCACGGACTGCTTTGCCATCCCTTTTTTTCAAATATGGCAATCGCCAGATCAAGTCCGCTTGTTTCAGACAAAGCCGATTTTCAAATCACCTTTAGTGTCGGCGGGGTTTCTCCTACCAATTCTTCATTCCCACGCTCCGTATTTTTTCATAACAAAAATCTAGAATTGGAAAAAATACATTTAATATCACTCGCACACAGACAAAGACCGCTTTATGGAATTCCGGCGATATCTAAAAATGATTTGGTAAAGATAAAAGATCATATTTTCTTGGAAAATATTTCCAAATCCGGCAAAACAAGATTTATAAATTTTATAGAAAAATCATTGTGTGACAAAAATATATGGAAGCAGAAAAGATTTTGCGAACAGCTAACAATTATAAACAATATTTGGTGGCAGGAAATTTTTGGACAGGAACGTGGAGAGCTTTTGTATCTTGAAGCGGAAGAAATTATAAAAAGTGTTTTGATCGAACATATAAGCAAAAAAGAAATTCTTTCGGAAATATTTTTTGATAAAGAGAGAAGAGACTTGTATATTCAAAATTTTGAGAATATTTCAGGAGCGCATAATTCCAATGACAAAACAGGTTCAGTACTTTTTTGGCTAATTGACCAAAAAAAAAACAAAAGAAAGGTATTATTTTTAAATGGAGAGCTCTTGGAAACTTTGGATGGAGAAAAAATAGAGCTTTCGCCAGAAAAAATTTTGGAAGGATTAGAAAATTATTCATTGATGCCAAGCATGGCGCTTTGTTATTCTATACTCGCCTTCTACTATGGAATTACACTTGGCGGAGGATTCTCCCAAATCCAATATTTGGCAGAGATGAAAAAATCCTGGAATAAGGTGTTTCCTGAGTTTCAGAATAATACAGAAAATGTGCGGACGGATGTTTTTTCTGGCGAAGTTGTAATTGCCGGCAGCTTTTCAAATGAAGAAAGCAGACCCGCAACATTGGCTGATTTTTTGGTCCACACAAAAAATGCCGAGGAAGCAAATCTGCTCGCCGAAAAAGCCTTAGACAAAACTACAATCGGAGAAAGCATTGATGCTATGATGTATGAACTTTTGGAAATTATCTCCGGAGAATACGTAGAAATTGATAATCTGCCAAAAGCTCACAAAACCTTAAATGTCTCTCAAAATTAAAACTGAAAATCTAGATAAAAAAAAGTGTCTTTATTGCGGCAATAATCCCGTCAATCATGATTATGTTTTTTGGGCGCAGACTATGGATGTGTTCTTTTCTCCGATTACAAACTTTACTGCTTTTCTTCAAAACGCCCTGACGTTCAAGATCGCCAAAACAATAGCCACCCCTTACGTATTTTTATTTAATACCGTCGGAATGCTCAAATTTAATAAAGATCGGACAAAAGCAAACACTGAAAGATCCCAGGTCATCTGGAAAGAAGCAGATGCGCGAGGCATACGGATGGAGCAATTTGTTATTTTAGGCAAGAGTGTTGAGCAATACAGGGCAAAAATAAATAACGAATGGTTTTATTTTGAAAGCCTGCCTATCCCTCCGCAAATGCATTCTAAAAGTTATGCTTGGATGGATGACAAAGGTGTTTTAAAAAAGAAACTGCTCAAGGCTGGAATCTCTACGCCAAAAGGCGGACGGGTCACAAATTTCAAAGATACTCTGAAAATTTTTGAGGAAATCCGAAAACCAGTAATCGTCAAACCTGTTGTCGGCTCGCGCGGCAGGCACACTACGACTTTTATTTACACTATCGATGATTTGAAGTACGGATTTTTTGTGGCCAAAGAACTTTGTTACTTTGTTGTTGTTGAAGAGCATTTGCTCGGCAGTGTCTATCGCGGCACGTATGTGGGAGGAGAAATCGTCGGAATCCTTCGCGGCGATCCGCCAAGAATTACCGGCGATGGCAAAAAAAATATCGCGGAACTTATTGAAGAAAAAAATAAAAACAAACACGAAAAAGTTAAAGATGTTTTAATAGACAAAAAAACTGAAGCGTTTTTAAAAAGGCAAAACCTAAATCTTGATTCTGTTTTGCCTCAAGGAAAGACTATTGATCTCTCGGAAAAAATCGGGCTTTCTTATGGAGGCAACGCTGTGGAAATGATAAACAAAACTCATCCAAAAATTCTTGAGGAACTAAAGCGCGCCGGAGATCTGCTTGGCGCGCCCATTGTAGGCTTTGATTTTATTGTTGATGACCCAACCACAGACCCAACTGGTAAGCATTGGGGAATAATTGAAGCCAATTCCCTGCCGTTTATAAACCTGCATCATTTTCCTCTTGAAGGAGAGCCTCAAAACGTAGCTGGCAAAGTATGGGATTTGTGGAAGAAATAAAATATAGAAAATTAATACGCCCTTGAGTGCAGATTCCATTTTATGGTACGCGCCAAGTCAAACATCACAGAAACTAAAACTGCAACAAAAACCAACAGAGCGATTTGAACCACAAAGCGAGTATGGATAAAAGCCACAGAAATGTAATTTGCGTAATAAACAGGATCTCTAAAAGTAGAAAACATATTTTCAAAAACATTTTTTATTGAAACGAGTAAAGTGATTGCGGCAAAGCTGAAGATAAGCACAAAAACTTTAATTCCTGTCGGGCTCAAAACCTCCTGCACAAAATGAAGTATTTTCACCCGAAACATTATTTTGTTTTTCATTTCTTCATTCATAATTTTTATTCTAAATTGCCTTCAGAAGCAATTACGCTTCTAAGCATTGTTTTGGCGCGATGAATCCGCACTCGCACAGCACCTTCGGAAATTCCCTCTTTTTTTGCAATTTCTTTGTGTGATATTCCAAACAGAAAATGCCTCTCCAATACATTCCTAAACTTTATTGGCAATTTTGAAAGACGAACCAAAAACTCCTCCATTACATAATGCTTTTCTATTTCCTCTTCGCCTTTATGGTCGCGGAGCACGGACTCCATTTCTTCAGAAATCAGCATCGTGTTCGCTCTGCGTTTTTTGTTTTTCTGATAAAGAGTAAAGCAGTGATTAATCAAAATTTTGTACGCCCATGATGAAAAGCTGGCGCCTTCCTGCCTTTTGAATCTTTTGGCAGCCACATAAATTTTGACAAACGCGTCCTGAACAGCGTCTATGGCATCATCAGAATTTCTCAAGACCGAAACGGCCTTTCTCAAAAACTGCATCTCGTAGCGATCAATTAGCAAAGCAAAGACATCCGGCTCACTTTGAGAGAGCAAAAGCAGCTCTTCGTCTTTTAGATTATTCAGAGTTGATTCGTCCAACATATTCATCGTTTCATATTATAACTCCAAAAAAGATAAGTTGTTACAAAAATAAGGAGTACTGACTCCTTAGCGAATTATTTTTGCAAGCCTAGCATACGCATTTGCGCGGAATAGATTATGTTCCCTTCTGGATGAAAACAATTTCTTGTCCCATCCAAAATAAAGATCTTCAAAGTAATCTATTAAAAATCTTCCCGCAAGCTCGTAGGTTATCAGAGAAGTTGCTTTAATGGCAGTATCCCTAGATATAACATTTTCAGCTCGGAGGTTGTATGCCGAAAGAGCAATATCGAACTTCTTGGAATCAAAACCGTAATCTGCTGTTTTTGACCAACTTCGTAATGCGTCGCCCAAATCGGTTAAAACATTTCCTAACATCACCGTATCCAGATCTATGATTGCTATGACAAGTCCATTTTGATTAAACAAGAAGTTGTTCCACTTTGGATCTCCGTGTATAAGTTGGAGATTAAATGATCCAAGATCAATTCCCATTATTCCTACAGATATTGTTTTACCCAGTCCAGCTATATTCGTTTCGCGAACATAATCATCGACTTTATTTGCAACAAAAAAGGCATCATGGAAATGATCCGTAACGATGGCCTTTGGAACAAATTTATGTGATGCCAAAGCTTTGTGGAACTCAGCAAGAAATCCCGCTGCACTCTCTAAGCTCGCTTTTGACTGTCTTGCTTCCAAATTTGGAATATAATAAATCATTCTCCATCTTTGGTCGGTGTCCAAAAAAGAAAGTTCATCATCTTCGGTACGCTTGATGGATGGCACGAGTAAGCCTTTTGCATTGCAAACTTTAGATACTTCTACCCATGTTTCTAAAACTGCTGGATTAATGCTTGCATTCATACTTTGCAAGATGAATAGCGGCCGATGATTTTTTAGAATCAGATAAGTTGAGTTCACTATTCCACCCGAAATCGGTTTGATCTCATAGAGTCCGCTAGTGATGCCGAAAGCTTTTAGTACGTTTGAAAGGTTCTTATTCATTTCTACTTATATAACCAAAAGAAGTCGAAAATATTACAAAGATTTTACTTATTAAAAATATCGTTTATAATATTTTCATGTCTAAAGAAAAAAAATACCTAATCGGCGGAGGGGTAGCAGTTCTTATAATTGTCGTTGGATTATTTTTTCTTCAAAACGCCAGCCAACCAGGACCAAGCAAACTAGACAGCTTTGCAAAGTGTATTGCAAATAGCGGTGCCAAATTCTACGGCGCATTCTGGTGTCCTCATTGTGCCGCTCAAAAAAGCGAGTTCGGCAGCGCGGTGCAGTATCTACCTTATATTGAATGTTCAAACCCTGACGGCCTCTCGCAGGATAAAACCTGCAACGCTGTTGGAATCCAATCCTATCCAACATGGGTCATTAAAGGCGCTACCACAACTGGTGTGCAAACTTTAGATCAGCTCTCAGAAGAAACCGGCTGTCAACTTCCTTCAACGGCAGCTCAGCAATAATATTATTTGACAGCCGTTTCTTTTGCCTGTATTTTGATTTTGTATGTACAATTTACCTGTTATTTTACAATATCTGTGGGCGTTGTTTTGGTCCAAGTTTCTGGGTCCTTATCAAACTGACGAAGAAAAAATTCAGACGACTCTACGCGAGCTTCTTCTTGAGCTGGTCAGACTGAAGGAAATTGATATTGGCGATGCTTCCCCTGAAGGAGACTCAATAGCCAAGGAACATTTCAAACATTTGGTGGAACTGCAACTCCAAAGCCACAGAACGTGCCACCTTTTGTGCGAGAAGCTTTACAAGCTTCTCGACGAAGAGGTGATTCCCACAACTGGCGGTTGCAGGCTAGATACGTGGCTTCTGTGCCACTTCAAAGAAAACCCCGAGGATTTACCCACCCAGAGAATGGTGAAAGTAGCCAAAGACCATTGGCAACCAGAATTTCATCATGCTGCCACCGTTTAATTACAGGTGGCAATTTTTTTATCTGTTAAAATATCCTGATGGGACAAGATTTAATTTCTTTTTTTAAAAAACTAACAGACAACCAAAAGCAAGCGCTTCAAAAAATGCGGCTCAAAACTTTGCGCGATTTGCTCTATCACTTCCCCACAAGATACGGCGGCACAGAAAAAGCAGTATTGATTTCTGCACTTCAACCAAAAATGCAAGCCACGATTTTTGGCAAAATTTCTAAAATAAAAATCAAAAAAACTTTCCGCACTCGGATTCCAATGACTGAAGCGACAATTTCTGATGATACAGATTCTGTCAAGGCTGTTTGGTTTAATCAGACATACATCGGCAGAATGTTTCAGGAAGAGAGCTTGGTGAGAATCGAAGGAATTGTTTCCGAAAATAAATCAGGTTTGTTTTTCTCCAATCCGCATATAGAAAAAGTTTCCAAAATTCCAGAAATTGTTGGGGATTCGCTTTTTGGCGAAGACGGCGAAGAGCACTCGTTGTATCCAGTCTATCAGGAATCCAAAGGCATAACCTCAAACTGGATTTATCACGCGTTAAATAAAATTTTTGCTTCAGAATTTTTTCAAAAAATTGAAGATCCACTTCCTCAAGAAATACTTCAGAAATACAGCCTGCCTTCCCTCAAAACAGCGCTTGTTTGGATACACACACCAAAAAAATCAGACGATGCGCTGGCAGCCAGAAAACGTTTTGCTTTTGAAGAAGTTTTTTTTATCCAGCTACAAAATGAGATAGAAAGGAAGAAACAGAAAAAAGAAAAGTCGTTTGTTATTGATACCAAAGCAATCGAACCTGAAATAAAAGATTTTGTCCAAAGGTTTCCCTTTTCTTTGACGCTGGCGCAAGAAAAAACCACTGCAGAAATTTTGAAAGATTTATCAAAGCCATATCCGATGTCTCGCCTGCTTGAAGGCGACGTTGGCAGCGGCAAAACAGCTGTGGCAGCTACTACGGCGTTTGCAATCGTCGAAGGAGGTAAACCGACGGTGTCACAGGCGACTTCGCCAACGGCGAACGAAGACTGTGATCCGGAGGTTATCAAGCCTCAGAGTTACGCGCTTCGTTTTGCTCCGCAAAAGTCGCGCGTAACGTCTTCGGCTTTCACCGGTCCGCTTCAAGTCGCATACATGGCACCCACAGAAATTTTGGCAAAGCAGCACTTTGAATCCTTTATAAAGCTTTTCAGGCACCTGCCGATTTCAATCGGACTTATCACAGGCTCAGGTTGCAGAAAATTCCCATCCAAAGTCTCACCAAACGGCTGGACAAATATTTCTCGCAATCAATTCCTCAAATGGGTTTCAAACGGTGAGATTTCAATTATCATAGGCACCCACGCTTTGATTCAAGAATCTGTAAAATTCAGAAACCTGGCTCTTGCAATCATAGACGAACAGCATCGCTTTGGCACCCGAAGCCGCCAAAAAATCACCAAAAAAGATCCTCGGATTCCCCACCTGCTTTCAATGACTGCCACTCCGATTCCCCGCACGCTTGCTTTGACGATTTACGGAGACCTAGATTTGTCGCTACTTGATGAACTGCCTGAAGGCAGGCAAAAAACCAAAACAGAAATTGTCTTGCCAAATGAGCGGGAAAAAGTTTACGAAAAAATAAAATCAGAAATAAATTCCGGCAGACAGGCTTATGTCATTTGTCCCAAAATCAACGCTCCGGAACTAGGGCAAGAAAACATCATCAATTCAAAATCAGTCAAAGAAGAAGCCAAAAGATTAAAGAAATTTATTTTTCCGGAATTTGAAATCGGCACAATGCACGGCAAAATGACTCCAACCGAAAAAGATAAAACTATGGAGAAATTTGAAGCGGGCAAAATTGATATTTTAGTTGCCACGTCTGTAGTGGAAGTCGGAGTAAATGTGCCAAACGCCACAATGATAATTATTGAGGGCGCGGAGCGTTTTGGACTGGCGCAGCTTCACCAGCTGCGGGGACGCGTGCAAAGAAGCGAGAAAGAATCTTTTTGTTTTGTGTTTACCGAAAGTGAAAGTGAAAAGACACTTCAGCGTCTAAAAGCATTAGAGACAGCAAGAAACGGATTTGAACTTTCCGAACTTGATCTCAAACTCCGCGGTGCAGGAGAACTCTCTGGCGGCAAACAATGGGGACTCTCCGACTTGGCGATGGAAGCGATAAAAAATATCAAAATGGTGGAAGCAGCCCGCTTGGAGGCCAAAGAAATTGTTGCCAAAAACAGCAATCTCAAAAACTATCCTTTTCTTGCAAAAGTGATAGAAAACAAAAAAGAAGTGCATTTTGAATAGATTTTTATTGTTCAAAAAAGTGTGCTATCTTACTTATTCTTGCAATGAAAATATTAAGAAAAATATTTAAAATTTTAGTCTATATATTCGCCGCTTTGGGCTTTATTTTTGTGGCTGTTTATTTTGCAGTTAAGTTTCATCTCACAGACACCTCTGGAATTATAGACAATCAATTTATTCAAGGAGTTGGTTACGTGCTTCCTGGAAATACCGAAGCAAATTATTCTACAACCACTCCGCCTTGGGTAAATGATCCTGAATATCAAGCGCTCAAAGTTTCCATCTCCAAAGATGCAAATATTATAACTGGCGTATCGGCAATCACTGGCGTGCCAGCGCGCCTTATTGTTATGCCACTTTTTGTAGAGCAAATGAGGCTTTATTATTCCGAACGCGAAACGTTCAAACAATTTTTCCAACCTTTGAACATTCTTGGCGCCCAATCTCAATTTTCTTGGGGAATTATGGGTTTCAAAGAAATGACAGCGGAAGAAATAGAAAACGATCTCAAAAATCCTACTTCTCCAGACTATCTTGGTGTTCAATATGCGCATCTGCTTGATTTTGATTCTACAGATCCAATTAACATTAGTATTGACCGCTTCCAGCGTCTAACCAGCAGCACCGATCATTATTACAGCTATCTTTATGCTGCTTTGTATATAAAAGAAATAGAAACCCAGTGGAAAGCTGCTGGATTTGATATTTCAAAGAGACCAGAAATTATAGCAACGCTCTACAACATCGGCTTTGATCATTCCAAACCAAACGCCAATCCGCAAGTCGGCGGCGCAGAAATTGATATTGATGCATTCAAATACAGCTTCGGCGGCCTCGGCGGCCAATTCTACTATTCAAACGAGCTTACGAATCTGTTTCCGAAAACTTAAACCAGAATAGCCTTATAAAATAAGCTCTTTTTCATATTTGACATTTCCCCTAAAAGTGATATAATATTACTCGAACGGTGGGGAATGACTCTTCACCAAAAAACCAAGATCTTTGAGGAACAAACCTATGAATGAAAACCTGTACGCCATTGTCGCCCTGCTCATTCTGAGCCTGGTGATCACCCTGATCCGTTTGCCGTTTAGCGAAGAAAAGCGCGGGCGGCTGAAATGCTATGGCATCGGGGTACTGCTCGTATCCCTGGTCATAGGCATGTACTACTTCGCTGGATGGTTCACCCATCTGTCGTGGGTAGAACATTTCATGCCCGACCATATCGCAAGCATCATCGACGGCATCTGCGCGATTGTTGGCATATTTGCGGCGCTTCTGTACTTCGTCTGTATGTTCGGATGGATCATCGGCGCCGGAATGTGCATCTTCTTCGCGCCGCTGGCTGACGACTTCAGCATCTGGAGTGAATTCAGCAGGTAGCTGACCGAACCGTTTGAAGGAGTTCCTAAACCTTCTTCCCCGTTTTGCATTACGCAAGCGGGGTGTTTTTTATTTTCAAATTATAAAACCCAAGCTATGCGTGTGGAGGGGCTCGGTCACAGATAAATTTCTGCTGAAATTTTCTTCGACCCCACCTCGCGCCGTCGCGCTCCGGCTTTCGAGCCGACTAACGCTTTGCTTCGCAAAGCTAGTCAGCGCATACTCGCTTCGCTCGTATGCGTGTGGAGGGGCTCGAACCCCCGACCGGACGAGTATAAGTCGTCTGCTCTACCAACTGAGCTACACACGCGCAAAAAGAATATTATAGCAAAATAGCTCTTTTATCAATTTAATATTACGCCACAATGTCCGCAGCTGCTGGATCAATCACCTTTTTCTTTTTGAGAGTTATTCCAAAAGGCACGATTATTTTTTCGTACTCTTCCATTTCGATCACTTCAACTTCAACAAGCTTTTTGGCAAGGACATCCAAGAGAGTTTTGTATTGATTCAAAATGTCTTGTGCTTGTTGCATAGCATTGTGCATTATTGCAGAAACTTCAGTGTCAATTTCATCGCCAACTTTTTCAGAATATTCTTTGTCGCTCACTCCCTGGCCAAAAAGCACTTTGCCTCCAGAGCCTTCAAGCGCCACAGGGCCAAGTTTGTCGCTCATTCCGTATTTGGTAACCATATCGCGAGCCAAAGCTGTAGATACCTGCAAATCATTTGATGGGCCGGTTGTGATGTCTCCAAAAATCATTTTCTCTGCAACATATCCGCCCAAAGAAACCGCGATGTCATCAAGGAATTCTTTTTTGGATTGCATTCTTTTGTCTTCAATTGGAAGTTTGAGCATGTATCCTGCAGCGCGGCCTCGGGAAATAATTGAGATTTTGTGCACAGGATCAGAATATGGCAAGACACTGGCCAAGATTGCATGGCCTGCTTCGTGGTAGGCGGTGATTTCTTTTTCTTTCATTGAAAGAATATGACTTCGGCGTTCTGGACCAAGCATTACCTTTTCAATTGATCTAATCAGATCAAACTGGGCAACCTTTTTGCGATTTTCACGCGCTGCCAGAATCGCCCCTTCGTTCATCAAAGAATACAAATCCGCTCCTGAAAATCCCGGCGTTCTCTCGGCAATCAATCCCAAATTTATATCTTCGCCAAAAGGCTTGCCTCTGGAATGAATCTTCAAAATATCTTCTCTGTCTTTTCTGTCTGGCAAATCAATCACCACTCTTCTATCAAATCTTCCTGGACGCAAAAGTGCAGGATCCAAAACATCAGGCCTGTTGGTGGCTGCCATGATAATTACTTTTTCGTTTGGCTCAAAACCGTCCATCTCCACAAGAATTTGGTTTAGAGTCTGTTCTCTTTCATCGTTTCCTCCGCCAACTCCCGTGCCTCGCACTCTTCCAACAGCGTCAATTTCATCAATAAATATAATTGCCGGGGCTGCAGTCTTGGCAAGTTTGAATAAATCTCGCACACGCGACGCGCCAACTCCCACAAACATTTCCACAAATTCTGAACCGGAAATCGAGAAGAAAGAAACATTGGCTTCTCCGGCAACGGCTCGGGCAAGCAAAGTTTTGCCAGTTCCAGGCGCGCCCATCAAAAGAATTCCTTTGGGAATGCGCGCGCCGATTTCAATAAATTTTTTCGGATTTTTGAGAAAGTCTACAATTTCAAGCAGTTCTTCTTTGGCTTCCTTTGCTCCAGCAACATCGTTAAATGTTACGCGTTGTTTTTTGTCATCTGGATCAGTGATTCTGGCACGCGATTGTCCAAAAGAAAACGCCTGCATGCCGGCACCTTTGACTTGGCGAGAAAGATACCAGATTAAAAGCAGTGTAAAGACTAGCGGCAAAAGAATTGGCCCGATAATCGTTTCAAACCAATATGCAAATCCGGAACCTGTGGTCACACTGATTGCCACTTTGGACATTTGATCTGCGGTAACACCAAACTTTGAAAGCGAATCCGTCAAAGAACTTTCGTCTTCTTTTTGGGAAGTTTTCTCAGTGCCATCTCTGTATGTCAAAATCAAGCCGCTGTCTGAAACGTCAACGCTTTTGATTTTTCCGCTTTCTATGTCAGTTGCCACTTGTGTCAGACTGATTTCGGTTTTTGGAGAATAATAGTCTGAGATATAAGAGTATGAAGCCACCAAAATGCCCAAAAAAAGGATTACAATTATAATATTGCGAAAAAACTCCCCTTTTACAGGCGGTAGATTCTTCTTTTTGTTATTTTTTGGACTTTTCTGATTATCCATTTATTACGCTCATTATATACATACTAGACGTTTAGTAAAGATTAATCTCTCAGAAATGCTAAAATAATATTTATGGATTTGGTCAAAAACAAAAAAGCCTTTTTCAACTATGAAATTCTCCAGGAATTTGAAGCTGGAGTGGAACTTTTGGGCTTGGAAGCCAAATCCATCCGAGCCGGTCAAGGCAATCTTGAAGGAGCGTTTGTGACAGTGCGCGGAAGTGAGGTTTTTTTGATTGGCTCAGATATTCCCGCCTTTCAACCCAAGAACGCGCCTCCATCGTATGAAAGGACACGGAATCGCAAGCTTCTTTTGACAAAACAGGAGATCCAAAAGCTGTCTGTAGAATCAGAAAACAAAGGGTTGACAATAGTGCCTATTTCGTTTTATAATAAAGGACACAAATTGAAGCTTCGCTTGGCAATAGCCAAAGGAAAGAAAAAGTTTGATAAAAGACAGTCAATCAAAAAGCGAGATACTGACAAAGAAATTAGAAGAACTTTGAAAAATCAATAGCATCCAAAGAAACAAATGTTGTCCCCCGAAAATTTTGAAAGCTTTCAAAATTTTCGGGGGATGCTTGGCATAGACATTTGAAATTTCTTTGCTGTGCGCAATAGAGAATTCTCGAAATCTCTTAAACTCTCGAGAAAACTCAAGTGCTAAAGCACAGAAAGTCGCTTCTCCATATTTTGGAGCAAACGATTTCGCATTCGCTTTTGCTAGAGCGTAAGCTCGCAAACCGGATGCCATCCTTCCAGTTCCCTTCTCTCGAATTGGACAGGGTGTTATAAGATGAGAATAAGCTTGCGGATTTCTTCGCCCGCAAGACAAAAATCTTAGAAGATCGAAAATAATGCGTTTCGTTTTGCTTTGAGCATTATTTTTTAAATTTCAAGCAAAAACACATTGCGTAGAGTCATCAAAGAAACTCATTTGCACGCGGGTTCGATTCCCGCCATCTCCACACTACAGGAATATTTCTCCTCAAATTTAGTTTATACATTGGTAACAAATAGTTTCGAGAGGTTCTAACCGTCACTTTTAAGCCATAATCGAAAACTATACAGTTTATAGACCAATTCTAATTGGAGCTTATTCTGTCTGCTTTAAAGAGGTTCTAACCAAAACAAAGTCATAATCAAATATATTGTGTATAACGGCACTTGACTAACTTATACAAAAAGTATAAGCTTAGTAGGTACTTTGAAAAATCAAGGCAACTGGATAGTCATTAAAGACGGTTATTTCAGGCAGAATAAAAACTGCCTCAACTTTCCTCTATAGGTACTAGTAGGAAAAGAAAATTCACCGGCACATCTGTGCATTAATGTCTCTATTTACAAGGCTCATATATTTTTGGTCATAAGCTCAATTGATTCATGGCGTGTCAATGTCGTGTCATCTTTGCGAGTCAGGAATTTTTTTTGGTCAGAATTGGATGGGATAATTATAGAGATAGTTATATGGTAGGGGTTACTCAACGATCGAATGGTCAGTGAGTTTCACAACAAAACGCTACCACCGAAACAAATGACCATTCAATCTGCGAGTCACCAATTAATAGAAAGAATTAATTCCCAAATAAACAAAATATGAAAAATTATTGGTATTCGTCACACAACAGTATTGCTTTGAGCGTTTTGTATGTAAGGGAGGCAAATTATGGTAAGACAGCATCTAATCCGAATTCTCCAGATTTTAGTCTGGATTTTAAGGATTGTTCTGGACATCATAAGCTAGCCTCCCTTTAATCGTATTCTATATTATGAACAACTTTCAAGATTTACTAAAAAAAATAAGAAATAAAGCTGACCTGACTCAAGAAGATTTAGCAAAAGCTCTTGGAGTTTCAACTGTACTTATTTCTATGATTGAAACGGGACAAAAACAAGTTTCGAGAAATTTTATTGAAAACCTAGCTGAAAAATTATCAGTTCATCCTAGTTCAATCACACCTTTCTCGTTTATTGAAAAAGATATGGATATCAAAAAGCTTTCAGCTCTTGAGCGAAACTTAATTAAAGCTGGAAGTAAATTCCAAGATTATTTAATTACTACGAAAGCGAAAAAACTAAGAGAGTATGTCTAACAACAAGCGCTACCCGAACATCTCTATACGAAGTAAAAACGAAATTGCAAAACGTATTTCGTCATCCTCTTTTTCTAAAAATGAAGCGTTAGATTTAATTAATGATGTTATTAAAAATTTTGACAGCTATTGGTATGACAGTAAACGTTCCGAACCTGAAAAAAATAAATATGTAAGAAGCGCTGCAAAATCTCCTAAACTTAAAAAGCTTCTTGAGCTTATAAATGCAAAAATCCTTACTCCGTATGATTATTTAATACCAGAATTTATTTATGGAGGAATTTCAAGAAGGAATAATATTCAAGCCGCTTATCACTTACTCGGCAACCAGCGAAATCGCACATTACTTAAGTTAGACGTGCAAAGCTTTTTTGAACAGATTACAAAAGAAAGGGTTTTCCACTTCTTTAATAATAAATCTCAATGCACTGTCGAAGCATCAAATTTACTTGCTAAGTTCTGTTGTGTACCACGTGGTCCTAAAAATTCAGGGTCAACTGATATTATTCTTGCACGTGGCTTCGCAACTTCTTCTAGACTTGCTGTATGGTGTAATCTCGATACTTTCGAACATTTGAATTGGAAAATTAAAAAGAAACTAAAAGGACACGACGCGCAAGTAGCAATATATGTCGACGACATAGGAATTAGTGCAAGCAAAGTAAGTATTGAACAAATGGAAACTGCAAAAGAATTGGCTATAAATATATTGGAGAAAAGTGATTATAATCAATCTTTACCCGTACATAGAGATGCTCGGAAAAACAAGATTATTCAATTTAATAAAGGTGCTGAACACTTAGGAATAAAACTTGGTAGAACCAAGTTAACACTTGGTAACAAATCACGATCAAAAATAGATAAAATCAAAGAAGCAATCAAAGAAGCGGAAACAGAAAATGAAAAAAATACTTTGAGAGAAAAATATAAAGCTCATCATCGCTATAGACAACAAGTAAAGAATATCGCGGTTATTAAAGATATAAGAAAAAAATATGACTAAAAATATTATAAAAATACTTAGTGCGCTAGCATTGATTAGTCTCATCTTTTTGTACACTGTACTTCCCCCATTTCATCAGACACTAACCTTGTTAGCTGAATTGTATTCTCGAGCCGACGAAAGTGCAAATTGCACGGGTGACATTTTGAGGGCGGTATGAATCCTGGTGTTGTTGTAAATGTAAATTGTTTGGTAAATAGCGAACACCAGCTCTCCCAATGTTTTGAATCGGGAAGAATCCCCAAGATCAATTTTGAATTTGTCGTAGAAAGATTCCTGGTACCCATTCTCCCACGGACAACCTGGAGCAGAACGAGAAATCAATACCCCGACGGTCTGCAGCGCCTGAATGAACACCTCCGAGTTGTATTCACTGCCGTTGTCAGAGTGGAAAATTTTTGGTCTGGGATTATTTTGAAGAGCCGACATGAATGATGCTAAAACCAATTGAACAGCATGGGTGGTGTATACTGACAACCCAACAATTTTTCTGGTGAACAAATCTTCGACTGTAGCCACATAGATGGTTTTGTTTTCAAAGGGTATGCGGGTGAAGTCTGTCACCCAGATATGATTTTCATATTGGGTAAATAACTTTGATATTCTTCGATTTTTTCCATCTTCTACCACGTCTGCGATATGCCTTGATACCGAAAAGTTTCATCACTCGTTCAATCGGTTTGTGGTTTCTTTTGAGGGCAAGGGCGATGCGTGGAGAACCATATGAAGGATGCTCTCTGAGAACTTCTTCAATCTGACATTTTAGTTCCCAATCTTTGTCAGGTTTCTTTGGTTTGTAGTAGAGAGTGCTGCGGGAGATCCCAAGCTCTCTGGCCCGAAGAGTTTTGGGAGTCTCACTATTTTCTTTCAATTCTTTTTTTGGGTTTCTGAGAGCTTTAGAGTAATTTCTCCAACTAACTGAAGCAGTTGAGCATTTTCTCGCTTGAGTTTAATTACCTCTGAAAGAGTTGGCTGACCTTTGGTTTTCTTGGCTATCCACCCATATATGGTGACATCGCTGATGCCATGCTCTTTGGCTGCTTGGACTACACTGATACCATCATTCTTGATTCTGTTAATAATCTGCTCCTTTATTTCAGGGGCTATTTTTTGTCTTTTCATATGCTTGTATATTAGCTTCTAATTATACAAGGTTGGTGTATGAAATTTGGGGGGAGGGCCATTGCTTGATGATGGGTACATATTACTTAGAAAGATTCAGTAAAGTCAGCAGGGTTAAAAATATCAGCAAAATCTTTTGTTTGTCCGCAGAGTTCTGTATTTTTTAGTTGTTCTTTTGAGAAAAACTCTAGCTTCTCACATTCTTCTGACGGAGTAAAATCAAGATTTTCTAATTCTATTCGGTAAGCCACCACAAAGGAATAATACCAACCTAATTTGCGCGCATTGTTCTCAAATCTGTGTGGCCACACGTACACTGGGGAGTCTGATATTTTTGTAACTTTTAATCCCATCTCTTCTTTTATTTCTCTTTTGAAACCAGATTTTATGTCTTCACCAAAATCTAGACCTCCGCCCGGTAATTCCCATTTTCCGCCCAATTCTTTTGATTCAAGGGCTAAAAGAACCTTACCATCTCTAACGCAGAGACCTTTGATCGTAACTCTATAGAAATTGTCTGGGAATCTTTCCGAGTGTTCCATGTTAGTAGGATTAGTATACCAAAACCAATATTGTTTTATAGCTTTGCTCCTTTGTTTTTAGCGTATATACTTATTTCACAACCAAATATTCCGAAGACCTAACCCTTGAAAACCTCAAGGCACGGTCACAAATCGACGTGAATAAAAAACCTATCATTAGGGCGTTCACGTCGTTATACAGGGAAACTTGTATAGGAGCTTCGGCTCCCCTAGTGGTAGGCTTTTTGTTTCTCCACTAGGACACACGATTATGTATAACGATGTCTTAGAACAAATAACTGAAGACTATTTCAAATCAAAGGGATATTTTACTTTGCATAATGTTCCGTATTCTCTTTCAAAACAAACTGCTTCAGATATTGATGTCATTGGCATTCACCCTACAAAGAAAGATATCTCAAAAGTCATTGTCGTCAGTTGCAAGTCTTGGGATTCAGGAGTCGATCTCAAAGCATTGTTAAATTTGATAAAGGCAGCGCCAGACAAAAAGATAAAAACAGGAGTGATGCGATTGGAGAGATTCAAAGAAGTGATAAACAAAGAGTGGATCACTGCTCTCAAAGCTAAAGTGTTTGAACTCACAGGACAGAAGAAATTTAAACTATATTTTTCTGCAACTAAATATAAAAATCTTGATTTAAAAAATCAGTTTATTGAATATTGCAAATCCACACTTACTGACTGCCCTGTCGAACTCATTTCTCTTGAAGAAATGTTGTTGGATATGCAAAAACAAATCAAAGACAATAAATCTAAAAGTCCTCTAAAGTCTTACTCTGCTCGTATTATTCAACTTATCAACCAGAGCGGAGGTGAAATTTTGTATTCAGGAGAGATTTACAAATCAAAAGGTCTGAGATAAAAGTGTGATGTTTATAAGTTAATTTAAAAATCATATGAATGAATTAGGAGGAATATTAGTAGGAGTGATATTAATAGCAATCGTTGGATCTATATATTTTACTCCTACAATCTATGCTTATCATGCCAATCATAAAAACAAAGAAGCTATTTTTATTCTAAATCTGCTTCTCGGTTGGACAGTTTTGGGGTGGATTGGAGCTTTGATCTGGTCTGCTACAAAATAAAAAACCCACTGGAGATCGGAGCCAGTGGATCTTTGTAATTATATATCTTACGCTATCTTTTTCAAATATTTTGGAAACACTTTATAAAAATTCTCTGTTTCTGGGAGCATCCATTTAAAACAGTCTTGCCATTGTTCTTCATTATTTTGGAGAGGTTTCTTTTGAATAGTTAGAGTGGCTCTGCTTACCCACATACTTGGGATGTTTCTCCACTTTAATTTCTTTCCCAAATCTTTTTCAATATCTGCTCTGTGTTTTTTTAGTTTAAAGTAAAACTTTGGGTTCTCTGGAATAGACAGTTCTATTTCGCATATTCCTTTTCGCAGAAAGACTTTAGAAGCTATATGTGCTTCTTTTTTATTAAGCTTGATATTCATGAAGTGATAGGGTTGGCTTTTTGGCAGTTTTAGCTTTGTTTTGTTTAACTTTGCGTATTTCTTGAAATCAGTCCAAAACTTAAGTTGTTTCTTTTTGTGTATTTCTCTTTCTTCTTTTGTGAATATCCTCCTTGCCATATATGGAGATATCTTAACATAGCGGTTTTGTGGAGTTATAAACATCTATTCTAACCAGAGATGCTAAAAGATTAATGATATAATTTAGACATCAATGGTTGTTCAAATAAAGAAAAAAAGAGATAAATATCTAAGAAAAGATGACTTCTCTTGGGATTATCGTGGTGAGAAAACAAAATCATATACTCACGGAATTCATACCTACCCAGCTATGTTTATCCCTCAAGTTGCTAGGAGACTTTTAGAAAAATATAGTAAAGAAGGTGATACTATCTGTGATATTTTTTGTGGTTCTGGAACTGCATTAGTTGAAAGTAAACTCTTAGGAAGAAATGCTTATGGCATTGATCTTAATCCTCTAGCAATTTTTTTAGCAAAAGCAAAAACAACACCAATCAATCCAATTGTCCTGAATCACACATATGCAAAATTATTAAAAAATATTTCAGAAATTGAGGAAAGTAATTTGATAAAGCCAGATTTTAAAAACATAGATTTTTGGTTTAAAGAAAAAGTCATTACTCAATTATCAAAAATCAATAAAGCGATAGGACAGATTCACGATGAAAGTGTTCGTAACTTTATTACAGTTGGGTTTAGTGAAACTGTCAGACACTCATCAAACACTAAAACTCATGAGTTCAAGTTAGTAAGAAACAAAGGAGAGAAGTTAGAAAATCATGATCCTGATGTTCTGGGTATTTTCAAAAAGTTTACAGAAAGAAATATTGCGGGCATGACAGAATTTTATAGGGACACTAGCTCTAGTTGGATAAAAGCAATTTATGGGGACTCTTCTAAAGATAATGATATAAAATCTTCTTCTATTGATCTGATCATAACTTCTCCACCATATGGTGATAGCAGAACAACTGTGGCATATGGACAATTCTCGAGACTATCATCACAATGGATTAACATATTTGAAAATCCAAATGACGCTTCTGGTGTAGATAACAAGTTACTTGGTGGTAAAGCGACAAAAACATTAATTCATTCTCTAGCCTCTAAGAAGTTAGCTGAGTCACTTGAAAAAATTGCGTCTCAAGATGAGACTCGGGCAAGAGATGTTTTAAGTTTTAATATCGGCTTAAATGATTGCTTAAAACAAGCCCACAGAATTCTAAAACCAAAAAAGTATTTCTGTCTTGTTATAGGTAATAGACAAGTAAAACAAGTAAGAATCCCGACAGATTTCATTATTGTAGAATTAGCTCAAGCTATCGGCTTCTCGTGTGAAGAAATAATCGTGAGAAATATCCCCGGAAAAAGAATGCCTATGAAGAATTCTCCAACAAATAAGATTGGTGCACTTGAAGAGACAATGAACAAAGAAAGTATAGTGGTGCTGAAGAAAATCTAAATAATTTGACTATATTCATCAAATATATGAAGAAAGTCTCTTTTGCTAATTCTAAAACCCGTACCATGATCATGGTATTTTCCTTTATTCTTCCCGCTTCTGTATACTCCAATTCTAATATCAATTTTTAGTTTATCTTCTTCAATAGCTTTCTTAAACTTTTTTATATTCAAACCTGACAGAAGAAATGCTTCGGTATAATGGAATTCTTCATTCACCGATTTTTTCTCTCCCCTAGTTTCAGCAAAGACAAGTAGTATTTTATCCGATTTAGTTTTTAGAATGTCATTAAAAATACTTACTGGCCAACATGCTTCGATTTTATGATTATTTTCTAATATTAATTTATCATCAGTAAATTTAATTCTAAGGCCTTGATTATTCGTACGAGAACCGTACATAGTAGAGTGTAAATTATATTCACCATGAATATCTAAATATTTGTTTTTCTCAAAAAGTACCTTATTCACACCACGGGGCACAGGAGATTTTGTTGCTATGGTAAGCATACTATCGGATCCGATTCTTTTTGATTTTAACTCAATTTCACCAACATCAGGTACTTGAAGATTATTTTCCGGTATACCTAAGAGATCTTCGAGTGTTTTACCTATACCAGTATCATGAGCTTTGTGGGTTTTAATAAAACCCTTAGATTTGATCTCCTTTAGCTTCGTAGTTAATTCTGATAGGGTTAACGACAACATACGGGAAAGTATACTTGCTTTTTTATTCTTTTACCAGAAGAGTTGCAACTTTGCAATCTATATAGACACTGCGAAACTGCAAAACATTGACACTATAAACAATAAAGGTATCCTACCTTCGTAACATTCTTTCTCATATGAAAATAAATATCGGCGTCTATAACAATACCGCCCACGCCTCTTTGGATGGCAATCCAGATATTACTGGATTCGGTGAAAGTGCCGAAGAAGCTCTCGGCAGACTTATCCTCGAGAACGGAGAGATGTTCGGTATGTTGGAAGTGAAAGTGTCCGATCTAGGAGCAAGACCCAGCGAAGAGTAAGCTGGGTGATTTTTATATCCAAAACTCTTAACATAGTTAAATATTTTTAAAAAGAAAGGTACCCTCGTTGCCGAAGCTTCGAGGGTACCAGTTGAACTTCAGAGGGTGTCAATCCCTCCAATTAGAGACTTTTAAGGACACGCTGCCTCAGTTCATTTCGCGGGCGTTCTTGCTCACGTGCGACGAGAAAGAGTTCGTCGTTTTCATAATATGGAACTTTGGAGATTCCACCTTCAGTGGGTTGGTTTCGTCTCGGTGGTTCCTTTATTATTTTAGCAGATAAAACAGGTTCTAACACCTCAAACAGATTTCCATTTGTAACAAGTTGTAAGTATTTGAAAGAAGTTGTAATAGAGCCACGGAATCGGTTCTAATTGTTTGGAATCTGGTATACTTTTTATATGCAAGATCAAAACAAAAAGGATAAGACGAGTTTAGACAAAAGTGAGTCGAAACAAAATCTCCAAGAGGAAGCGGCACTCGATGCGCTATTCCAAACAGGAGTGCTCAAGCAAGAACCGAACAAACCGGAACAAAACAAAACTGCAAGTGAAGCAATATTTGTTACAGGAATTCTTATAACGATTGTTCTTATAGCAGCATTTCTTTTAAATTGCTGGTTTATTTTTGCTTATTCTGTGATGTGTGGATTAGGAAGCGGAGACGGTATTTGTTTATTACTTAAAGACATTCTGCCACAAATCTTCATAGCAACAGTAGCGGGATTTATTCTGACAATAATATTTATTTTATCAAAAGACTGGTTCATCAAAAAAATCTTCCTAGTTTTATCTATTCTGTGTGAATCTTATTTTGCATTAGCAATGTGTACAGCCCAAGTCATAATGACCGTCATGCATCTTAGTGTTATTGATTATAGATTTTATATAAATGTACTATTTAGTATTATTGTTTTACTTGGTGTTTTGCTTTATGTTATTTTGTCGTTACTTTTTAATTAACAAAAAACAGGTTCTAACACCTCAAACAGATTTCCATTTTATTTCAGTTTGTATCGTTTTATGACATCATAGAATGATTTTTTCCAATAGATACATAGTCCTTCTGGCGTTAGAGTAAGGTTTTCCACCATAGATTCAATTAATCTTCTTTTATTTATAGGATCTGCAATCTGGTAAGCACCAGAAGGGTTTTCTAGGAGTTTTCCGATTTTCTCCATTTCATCGGTTTTTTCAATTAATTTTCTTTCCAAAGCATGGAACTCCTACGCGTTGACATTAGAGAGAAAACAACACCTCTAAGCGTTTCAGTTCGTAAGTCTATCCACGAGCCGCCAGAGTTCATCCACAAACAGGTCTCATAAACCGCACGAGCAATATGCTAATGCGGAATTTTTTATGTCCAAAAATGTTCTAACATTCTCCGAACAGAGTTTTAGTTAAAAAATATAGGGTATTAACATCTTAGTTTTCTTTTTGTAATCAGGATATTGATTCGGAAATTCTTTCATCATAATTCCCTCTTCTACTTTAGCGGCATAAATAAAATAGCAGCCGCAGACCACAAATGTAATCAGCCAAAATATTCCCATAACAAACGCAGATCCAATCATTGCGGTAAGAAAACCTGTATAAATCGGATGGCGGACATATGTATACGGTCCAGTAGTTACAAGTTCTGGGCTTTCTTTCAAAGACATGGGCATTCCCCAATTTCTGCCAAGATGCAGGCGGGCCCAAATGGCAAATGCAATCCCAAGAGCGCAAATAATAACTCCAATAGCTCTGATTATAGGTGAAAAGACAAATTCATTGTCTCCAATGAATTTATGAGATCCTGGCAAATTTAAAACCAAAACAACAATAATGAAAAGTAGAATACGGACACCAACATTCTTTGACCAAGAAAAGGTGCGAAGATTTTTTTTAGAATTAAAAGCGGAGGTAAGCCAGTAGAGCATAAAGACAAGCCAAAATATTACGATGAGATCGTTAAAGATATCCATTGCTAATATATTAGCACTTTTTACAAAAAACAATTTCTAACACCGCAAAAAGATTTCCATTTGAAAGAACTTGTAATAGGAGCAAGTTATTAGTTTTAAACTTACTTAAAATAGTATAATTTCTCAATGTCCTATTTTGTTTATATTCTTCTGTGTAAAGACAAGACCTATTACACCGGTTCAACAAATAATCTTGAAAAAAGAATTTTTGCCCATAATAATTCAAAAAATGGCGCAAGATATACAAAAGCTCGCAGACCCGTTGTATTAAAATATTCAGAGGAATTTAGAACAAAAAGTAGAGCTTTAAAGAGAGAGTGGGAAATAAAAAAACTTTCTAGAGCTGAGAAAATAAAATTGTTAAACAATAGTTAACATCAATTGGCGTCACCTACTCTGAAACAAGTTCCCCGCCGTAGCTACGAGCAACGCTAGCACTACAAACAGATTTCCAAAAAATTTTAAATAAAAAAATTCTCCGCGCTTTTTATAGCAACGGAGTTAACCAAACAACTGACGTTTTGAAAGGAACATTTCATCTTTCACTGCCCAGAACATTACGTATTTTTCGTCAGAATGTCAATTTTTTATGAAAAGTAGTACTTACTATACTGACGATATTTTCCTCAGATTAA
Source organism: uncultured bacterium (assembly GCA_963766885.1). Taxonomy (GTDB): domain Bacteria; phylum Patescibacteriota; class Minisyncoccia; order Phycocordibacterales; family CAIRYW01; genus CAIRYW01. The sequence goes on from CAVYBO010000002.1 coordinate 432,546, forward strand.
ATAAAATTCCACCTCTGTACAAACTCCCACAACTCTACAAAATGATTTGATAAATTTCGTACCGTGTCATTCGCAGTAATTTCTAAACCTTTTGAAACAAACAAAACCCCTCTACAGGGGTTTTGTTTGTCCTATGTTGTGAAGAAATTTTTTATACTCTTACTCGAGAGATTTTAAACCCTGAGTAATTGTCTTTATATCTTGTCTTGCAACCTGAAAATCACTTGTGGCAGTCTTGATATTTGCTCGAGCGGCAACTAGAGCTGCTTTGTTTGAAGCTATTATGGTCGTGTTGCCTTGATCTGGAGTCAGATTTATAACTCCACTCTGAGCACTACTGCCTTGAGTTTGAGCATCAGTAACCTTCGCACTAATATCAGCTAAAGCAGACTGGAGGGTTGCTACATTCTTCCCTGCTGACAAATCAGTATTAATTCTTGTTTGAAGTTTGGTGCTAAGAGCTGTCATCATGCTTGAAATAGTGTCTATGCGATCAGAAGCGGCTAAGATATAACCTTGCGGCATAACCAGTGCATAAATTCTATAGTTTGCTGTAATGGTCTTTGCATCTGCACGAGCAGTAGTTACATCTGTATCTGCATTAATTTTTGCTTCTAATGAAGTCAACCCGCTGCTATTTGTCTGCACAGCATTCGTTATATTTGTCTTCTCCGTTGATGAAACATTCTTCATTTCTTGAACGCGTGCATTGAGATTGTTAAGTGAAGTAATCCTTTTTGTAATAGCCGTATCGCTACGAGATATTATTTTTGATAAATTAGCCTGAGCTGTTGTAGAAGTATTCACTCCTACTGTCTGGGCACTGGCTGGCAAAACAGCAACGCCGACAAAAAGTGAAGTGACGATGGCTAAAGAAAGTCCCGATTTAATGATTTTTTTATTATTCATATTATTTTTGTTAATTACTTTTCTAATACTCTGCTTAACGAATACATTCCAAAAGTGTGACACCACTAATAATTATGAGCTCTGAGGATTTAAGGCTTGATCAACGTTATTACTGTCATCATTTAGAGCATTAATTTCGGTATCAAGTTCATTTGTATCTTGATTAATAGAAGAATCCGAAACATCGTTTGAAGAAGCGACGTCGCTCTTACTGGTTGTGAGATGAAAATTTGATGAATTATTACCTGAAGGATTAGCTCCAGACTTTATAGATCCACTCTGAATATAAAATAATCCTCCAGAAAAAAGCAATACAATTGCAACAAACGAAATACTAATTTTCTGAAAATTAGATAGGCCTTTTAAAAACCGGCCACCGCCAGCAGTACTTTGATATGGACTTTTAATAGAATCAGTCGCTATTTTATCTAAAACAGATTGCAAGATAGATTCAGAAGGCAATACGCTTTTTTGAACTCCAAGTATATGCACAGTATCAAATAGCGCCACCAACTCTTTATTAAACTCAGGATATACGTCTAAAATAGAAGCTTCTGATCTTCCTTGTTCTAGAAGTTTTAATGCTTCTTGGATGACTTGTTCTTTTTTTTGCTCATCGTTATTCATATAAAAAATGTTTTCTTAAGAATTTGAGACCCCTGGATTGAAGCTGACGCACTGCCTCCTCGCTCTTGGCCAACATTGTAGCAATTTCCTTTGTCGAAAGCCCATCAATAAATCGCAGCACTATCACATCTTGCTGTTCTTCTGGTAGAAGAACAATTTTCTTTTTGACAATTTCTGCATCTTCACTTTTAATTGCTTGCTCCTGTGGATTATCTCTGTCATCAGCAATGGAAGACAATTCTTCATCATCGGCAACAACCATTTTCTTCTTTCTTCTATAATCTATGACACTGTTTCGAGCGATGGTGTAGAAGTAAGCAAGTGGTGAAGTCCCAGAATAGGAATATCTACGTAGAGAAGCGTATGCTTTTAGGAAAACATCCTGGGTTAAATCCTCTGCTTCGGCTTTACTCCCTGTCCTAAAATATATGTACCTATATATAGGGGTGAAAAAAAGTCTATACAAAGACGAAAAGGCTTCTTTGTCGCCATCTTTTGCCTTTTCGACAAGGTTTTTTAAATCTTCAGGATTTTCTGGCATAATCTGTTTATTATAACGAAAATATAGTCAAAGTGTGACGTGGGGATGTTTGACGATATTTTCCTCAAACTAAATTCCCTTTCCACCTCTGTACAAACCCCCACAGCTCTACAAAATGATTTGATAAATTCCGCACCCTGTCCATTTTATTTCAGTTTGTATCGTTTTATGACATCATAGAATGATTTTTTCCAATAGATACATAGTCCTTCTGGCGTTAGAGTAAGGTTTTCCACCATAGATTCAATTAATCTTCTTTTATTTATAGGATCTGCAATCTGGTAAGCACCAGAAGGGTTTTCTAGGAGTTTTCCGATTTTCTCCATTTCATCGGTTTTTTCAATTAATTTTCTTTCCAAAGCATCTTTTCTTTCTTTGAGGTCAATCTGTTTATTCAGAAGTGCGCCTCTGGTTTTGTTATAGGATTCAAGATCAATAGCTTCGTCAATAAATTTCTGCAATAGTGATTCAAGCCGAGCATTTATGGTTGAGATTTCTAAATCTAAAATATTATTTTGCTGATTTACAGAAAGAACTGATTCGCCTTTGAGAGACAAGGCCTCATTTTTTAATTTAATAATTTCTTCTTCATTGAATTCTATTTTCTTTAAAGCTAAAAATATTTCATCATTAAGCTCCGTCTCTGCAACTGTTTTTATTTCACAATTTTTATTTCTACAATAATAATATTTCCATTTTTTCTTTGCTGTCATAGATTTCATTCCTTTCCCGCAAGTTGGACATTTAAGTGCGCCGCTAAAAACATATTCGTGGGTAAACAATCTTTTAAAACCTTTTTTCTTTAAAAGATATTGGACTTTGTCAAAGAGTGTTTTTGAAATCATGGGCTGGTGATCACCCTGAAACACCCCTCTTTTATGTGTGATAAGGCCGTAATAAAAAGTATTGCGAAGTATGGTGTGAAGAGTGTTTTTACTTAGATAACGTCCGTTCTTATTGGTAAGACCTATTTCTTTTGAAAGATGTCCAAGTTGCTGAACGGAATATTTTCCTGTGGCATATTCTTCAAACAATTTCTTAACAAATGGCTCTTTGGTTGTGTCTATTATTGCCTTGCATCCTTCAATCTTCTTATATCCAATCGGCACTCCGTTGGGCATTCTTCCCTGTTTAAGTCTTCCATCAATTCCCTTGTTGATTTCAGCCCGAAGATTCTCGCTATAGCCCGAAGCCATTCCCCAAAGAAGATACATCATGTTTCTCCCCATCGGCTCAGTGGTTGAAAGCCCCTCTAGCACAAAATGAAGTTCATATCCTTTTTGCATAAGTTCATAAAGCATGGCTTGGTCTTTTGGGTTGCGAGCGCTACGGTCTACCTTATGAAAAATTAGTCCGCTATAAGAATATTTTTTTACAGTATCAATCATTTCATCAAAGATTTCCCTACCGCTTGTTGATGCGGATTCTACTTCTCCGTAAAACTTAACAATCTCAAAATTCTTCGATTCGGCATATCGCATTATGTGCGCTTTTTGTTCATCCAGAGAAGTTCCCCTAGCCTGATCTTTTGAGCTTACACGGACATAGCTTATAAATTTTTTAGTTGATGATTGATTCATGCTTACCTTTATAGAATTTTCCCCTATACAGCACCTGTCCTCTATAAATTTTATTGTTTAATATTTTTTCTACAGTCATATTTCTCCATTTTCCTTTCTTTGTTTTTGTGGGAACATCAAGTCTGTTCAGTTCTTTCGCAATATAAGAAGAAGTTTGTTTTTTATATCTGTTTAAATAAAAAATCTTTTTAACAATCTCCGCTTCTTTTTGGTTGATGACAAGTTGTCCTTGCTTGTGATCGTAGCCGAACACCAAACCGCCATGCCACCTGCCTTTGCTGACAGCGCTTTCTCTTCCATTTTTCATTCTTAAAGTAATCATCGCTTTCTCGAATTCTGCGAACACGCCAAGCATCTGCCTAAAGGCGTTTCTGAACGGGTCGTTGCTTCCCAAATCAGGTTCAAGAGTAGAAATTATTTCTTTGTTGAGTTTTGTAAGTTCTTTTATTATGCCCTCTTGGATATAGAGATCCCTCGCCAACCTATCTAGCTTGTAAATTATTACTCCCTGCACATCAGATTCATTCTCCAAATAGTCCATTAAATGGATAAGTTCTGCTCTCTCCGCCAATCCGCCACTGACACCGTCATCTTTGAACCATGATGTGATGACGATGCCGTGGTCTTTTGCGAATTGGGATATGCTTGCTACCTGCAATTCAATTGTCTGCTCCGATTTTTGATTTTCTGTAGAAGTCCTGCAATAAGCTGCCATTTTTTTCATAACACTCAGCACTGTAAGACAATTTGAAATAGTTTGTAACCCCTATTTATTAGGGATTCACTAAGTTAACACAGTTAAACCTGTTAACTTTAAAAGCCGATGCCCTTATATGGTCCCTCGTCTTTTTTATTCTCATCCTTTTTATCTTTTTCAGAAGATTCTTTCTTCTTTGCGTCATCCGCACGCCACTCATCCAAGGAGCCAGAGCTTTTATACAGCGAATCAATGACATTGTATCGGCGTCCTAGAATTGACACTTTTTTGAATTCTTCTGGTGGAACAAAGTAGCCATGATTGCCTTGAAGTTTTTTTATTCCAAGTTCTGTCAAAATAGCTCCGATTCTATTTGGAGAAATACGATAGTTTTTTCCAGTGAACACTGAATCCTCTCTTTCGACAACATCGTAATAGAATTTCTCGTTATATCTCTCGGCGATTTCCTTTAGGTGTATGCCTCTTGATTTTTCTTTAGATTCGGAAAATTCTTTTATAAGTTCCAACATACACACAACAATATCTGCTTCGATTGGATTGTCGCTAAACGCCTGAATATCCTTTTCATAGTTCTTTGCATACTCCGTAACTTCTTCAACCACTTCTGGATGAATTAGCGATGCTGTGCTGATCAAAGCAAGAAATATCTGTTGCACTCTTGGCGAAACAAGTTCTTTGACAAAAGGATCTGACGCAATTTCTTTCTTGAAGTTGTTAAACCTGAACAACAGCAGTTTATTTCTTAGGCTTTCAGATTCCTCTTCAAATTCCTCTTGTAGATGAACTGGTTTTTTTATTTCATCTCCAATATACGGCAGAAGCTGTTGGGTAATACACCGACTTTCAAGAGCGGGATCGCCATATCTTTTTCTGGTGGCTATAATCTTGGGACAAAATACTTCAAAAACTTTTGTCTCAAATGTTTTATTCTTTCCCTGATCCATTCTGATGACAGGAGAACCTTTGGCGTAGCCAGAATTAAGTATCTTTACAATAGTGTCGTGAAGCTCAGAACTTCTATAGTCTGCCTCGTCCAGACAGAATGTTCCTCTAATTTTATCTACTGTTCTGAAAATGCTCGGCGCCGTGGCCGCACCGCCAATCATCATGGCTTTGTAGGATATTCCTCCGAGCACATCAAGCGCACGGGTTTTGCCGACTCCAAATGTCCCGATAAACCTCAAATATGGAAGCACTGAGAATCTATCGTATAGCCAAGTCATCAAGACATAAGATGCCGCAATCGGAATGAAATCCTCTTTAACATATAAGTACTTCTGAATATATCGGCACATTTCCTTAAACAAAGTAGGATTATCTTTATATTCCTCAATGCCCGAAGGGAATTTTATAAAACGACCTTTGACCAAAGGATCTTTGGGATCAAGAGGGTAAAGTATTGTCGAATCTTTATCTTTAAGCTCAATAAACTCCTTAAAAACAATTTCCTCTTTACCGTCTTTACCGATTTCATTCATTGCCAGTAAAGTCTTATTTTCTTCTGGGAGATAAATCATTTCGACAATCTCTCCACTATCTAATTTCTTTGAGGTAACAACCTCCATGTTTTCCTTATTCATCATCTTTAGAATTGGAACTTGAAAAAATATCAAGAATAGTCCGGACATATTCCCGAATTTCTTCAAGCTCCTTTTCTGTTTTATCCTTTACTAATTCCATAAAAGCACGACTTGCAATTATATTGTCGCCATTCTATAGAAACATTGGTTTACTAAACCTAGTGCGAGGTTTTTTGCTTTAAAATAAGCGTTTTACTGTCTTACGATTACAAACATAAAGCATCTCTTTCCCTGTTTGAGCTTTTATTTTTTTGTTAACTCTGAATACCGTGTGGTAGATTCTTTGCCAGTTTTTCCTATCAAAACCAGTGTCTGTTCTATCAAAATCAATACCTGTCATCTTTTCACCAATAACAACACATTCGACCTCAACACGAGGTTCGTATCTACTCATTATTCTGCACAAAGACGCCTCATTGCTGTCGGGAGGAAATTTACAATAGACTTCACCTATTTTCAAAGTTGATTCTTCTGCAATAAATTCACTAGTTTCATCTGTGCTTATCAGATCTTCAGTAGAAAGAAGATTTTTTGCTTCCGCATTGGCAAATAACCTTTCCAAATAATCCTTCAACCCAAAAAATAATTTATCAACAAGTTCTTCCTTATCTGTATAAAAAAGCTCAGTAAAGCTCAAACGTTTAATGTCTTCTGGTATTTGATAAGAATGGTCGATATGTAATCTTTCAGTTAAAATGTCGAGATTAACTTGGATGTCAAATATAAAAGATTTCATTTCACTCTCAATCACTGACATATTTTCTCCGTCCCAATTATTCTCCAAAACAGAGATATTAATAGCGGAAGCTTTGTTTTCCAATAAATCTATAAGATCTCTGGTTTCTGTAAAGATTTCTGTTATTGATGTGTCTGATGTCATATAAAGCAAGCAACACCGTTAATACGAGATTGCATAAAATTAAATTTTATATTGTTAACAATAGACTTTTTAACAAAATGGTCAAATCTTTTCAAATTTAAAACGAAATCTTAATGAACTATAAGATCGCTTGATTAAATAGCCGCTTTAAGATAGTTTTTCTTCATACATAAATGAAAAAATATCTTCAAAGTCAAAAATATCTTGATTACTCAAAGAGAGTTGGCCCTCCCCCCAAATTTCATACACCAACCTTGTATAATTAGAAGCTAATATACAAGCATATGAAAAGACAAAAAATAGCCCCTGAAATAAAGGAGCAGATTATTAACAGAATCAAGAATGATGGTATCAGTGTAGTCCAAGCAGCCAAAGAGCATGGCATCAGCGATGTCACCATATATGGGTGGATAGCCAAGAAAACCAAAGGTCAGCCAACTCTTTCAGAGGTAATTAAACTCAAGCGAGAAAATGCTCAACTGCTTCAGTTAGTTGGAGAAATTACTCTAAAGCTCTCAGAAACCCAAAAAAAGAATTGAAAGAAAATAGTGAGACTCCCAAAACTCTTCGGGCCAGAGAGCTTGGGATCTCCCGCAGCACTCTCTACTACAAACCAAAGAAACCTGACAAAGATTGGGAACTAAAATGTCAGATTGAAGAAGTTCTCAGAGAGCATCCTTCATATGGTTCTCCACGCATCGCCCTTGCCCTCAAAAGAAACCACAAACCGATTGAACGAGTGATGAAACTTTTCGGTATCAAGGCATATCGCAGACGTGGTAGAAGATGGAAAAAATCGAAGAATATCAAAGTTATTTACCCAATATGAAAATCATATCTGGGTGACAGACTTCACCCGCATACCCTTTGAAAACAAAACCATCTATGTGGCTACAGTCGAAGATTTGTTCACCAGAAAAATTGTTGGGTTGTCAGTATACACCACCCATGCTGTTCAATTGGTTTTAGCATCATTCATGTCGGCTCTTCAAAATAATCCCAGACCAAAAATTTTCCACTCTGACAACGGCAGTGAATACAACTCGGAGGTGTTCATTCAGGCGCTGCAGACCGTCGGGGTATTGATTTCTCGTTCTGCTCCAGGTTGTCCGTGGGAGAATGGGTACCAGGAATCTTTCTACGACAAATTCAAAATTGATCTTGGGGATTCTTCCCGATTCAAAACATTGGGAGAGCTGGTGTTCGCTATTTACCAAACAATTTACATTTACAACAACACCAGGATTCATACCGCCCTCAAAATGTCACCCGTGCAATTTGCACTTTCGTCGGCTCGAGAATACAATTCAGCTAACAAGGTTAGTGTCTGATGAAATGGGGGAAGTACAGTGTGAATCGACATGTGTATTATGGTTGTACTAAATCAAGAGACAAAAATTGTAAATGCGGGTATATAAACGAAGAAGATTTAATAAAGCAATTTGAAAAATTGATGGAGAAGATTGATTTAGACGAGATAGGTATTAAAGGAAAAATAAAAGCTGAAGTGGAAAGATTTAAAAAATTCCAAAGAGTTATATTAGAAAATAATGAGAAGATTGAGATAGGGGATATTGATATACGAAATTATGCAAAATACCTTTTGAGAGAGGGAAAAGACGCTGAAAAAAGAGAACTGTTGGGTTGTTTGAAAAGTCGAATGAAACTTCAAAATAAGGAGATTTTAATTGGTAATGAAAAAACACAGACATAGGAAAGGAGGTTTAAAAATGATAAAATGCAAATTACAATATGGTTAAAGTATTAACTGGAACAAAAAAAACGAAACTGAAGTCCTTAAGGATAGAATCTATTGCTTCGGTTAATAATCCAAATTCAATTCATGGTATTTATCCTTACAGAGGAAAGATATCAGCAATTGATGCTATCTCAGTTGTGAATCAATTAAAGTCAGGCGTGTTGCTGGATCCTTTTTGTGGTTCTGGAACTATTGTATATGAAGCAAGTAAAGCAGGTTTAAAATCTATAGGAATCGACAATAATCCCTTGGCGTATTGGATTGCCAAGGGTAAAATTGCGTCTTTTTCAATCAAAAAAGATTTTAAAGCCAAAGAGATTGGTGTTCTTATAGAAAAAGCAAAAAAAAATTTAAAGAAGTCAAATAAGACTAGTGATTTATTAGAGAAAGCCTTTCATCCTGATACTCTTTCCGAGATAAATTCTCTTTTGCCCTTTTTTAAAAAAATGGATGAATATTCAAAAGCTTGTTTTCTAGGGGCAATCGCTTTAGTGGCTAGAGGTTGTAATCAATATATTTGGACTTCAAGTACAGTTGGAAAAGATATACATCCCAAAAAATATATAAATTTCTATGAAAAGTTTATTAACAAAATTAAAAAACACGTATACGAACAAGTAATTAAAGAAGAAGGTTTTATTCATCAATATGACTCAAGAAAATTGAGCGAAATTCTTCCAAAGAATAGTATTGATTATGTTTTTACCAGTCCACCTTATTTTGATGCATTAGATTATACTGCTTATTACGGTCAAATTATTTATGAATTATTTAACATGGAAAGAGTTCCTATAAAAAAAGAATTAATTCAGAATACAAAAACCTACGAAGATGACATGAGACAAGTATTGAATGAATTAATTAGAGTTACAAAAAAAGACGCCTTGATAATATTTGTAGTCGGTGATAAAAAGATAAAAAATCAAATTATTAACGGCGGTGATTTTTTTTCTAAATTACTTCACCATCAGCCTAATAAGATAATTGAGAGACAGTACACAGGATCGAGTAGTCAAATATTTGATAAGTTAAACAAAACAAAAAGAAAAGAACAAATAGTAATTTGGGATAAAAGTACTTGGAAATAAATTATGGCAAAATTATATCAATCAGATAGTAGAAAAATGAAAGAGATCAAGGATGGGGCCGTTCATCTAGTTATTACGTCGCCTCCGTATTTTGACCTTAAGAGATATAACAAAGATAAAAATCATTCTAATAATATTGGTGATCCAAAAAATTATGCAGAATATATGGACAACCTAAATGCTGTTTGGAAAGAGTGCATTAGGGCATTAGGACCAGACGGAAAACTTTGTATAAACATAATGCCTGTATTACTATCTGGAAAAGAAACACCTTTTGAAAGACGCGTAACAAAGACAGTAATTCAAGACATAGAAAACTATATAAATTCTACAGAAGAAATGTATCTGCATTCCTTGTATATTTGGGATAAAAGAAAGATTGTGAGGTTTAGCTCATTTGGAAGTTATCCTTATCCAACAAACATGTTCTCTAGTTTTCCATATGAGTGGATAGTTGTTTTCGCAAAAAAAGGAAAGAGATTACCAGTTGCAAAGGAGATTAAAGAAAAATCAAAACTAACACACCTAGAATGGAGAGGTTGGGCAACGAATTCAATTTGGGAAATGCAGCCTGCAAAAGCAAAGAGTGTTGGGCACCCAGCACCATTTCCTGATGAACTACCAAAAAGACTTATAAAATTATATAGCTTCCATGGCGATACAGTACTGGATCCCTTTGTTGGTAGTGGAACAACGGTTCGTGTTGCAGAAGATTTAGGAAGAAATGGTATCGGCTATGATGTTAATCCAGACTATATAGAATTAGCCAAAAAAGGATTAGAGAAATCAGATAAAAAGGTAACTAAAAAGAAGTAAGATCAATTTTTTCAATCTCAATTTTGCCAGTGTTGTTTTTCACGACTCCTGCACTCAATAGACCAATTACATTTGGTTTTTCAAAAATATCTCTAATAAAATTAAGTAAATCTAATCTTGTGTTTGTTAAATACTTGTAAGCAACAAGTGACCATATTGCATTAGCACTGATGAACTTAACATTTTCTTTTATCAATTTGTCATAAAATATTCTTGAAATACTTCCAACTTTCCCAGTTGTGCAATCTTCATGATTAGGTGGAAATAGATCCGTTTCATCTCCACCAATAGCCAATAAAACAAGTAGATCCTTAGAGTCTAAGTACTTATCGGCATATTTTAAACATTCTTTATAATAACCACCGATTTGATAAGTAAAACGATTTTCAGCCAGTAATGACTTAAGATCTGTTTTTGTCTCAACAACACAAATTTTCTTGTTTCTTATTGCAACAACATCCAGTCTCCCATCTCTTGGATTATTTTCTTGATTGATTTCTAATTCCTTACCAAGCATTAAGTCACTAACTGACAGGTATCTAAAAGCAGAAAGTATCCACAAGGCGATATTGTTCACCTCATCTTTTTTAGTGTAATCTTCAAAACGGTTATATTTTTCAATTTGATCATCAATAATTTTAAAATATGGTAATCGGACTACTCGTAATGAAAATAAAGATTTAACAAAAACCTCTCTATCTATTCCACCAACCTTTGCTTCAGACGGGATAAAAAAGTTTATAGGATTTATAAAATCTTTAACACTTACACTTGAATTGGTTAATATATTCTCAAATTTCTTATAATCTGGGTAAGAAACAAAAGGAATATTTACTGAATCAATATTTTTCATAGTTGTATTTCCTTATAAATAGATTTAAGTAAAATAATTAACTCTTTTGGTGCTCCATATTCTAAATTAGAAAAATCACAAGAAACCAAAGGGACTAGCTCATCAGATTTATTCTGAACAAAGACTAAACCAGATGTAATTGATATTTGTTTCAGTTCTAATTCCATCACATGTCTAAAATCTTTTTGGTTAACAACAAAAATATCAGGATGTTTTGATAATTCAGTAATCAATTTATCAAAAGATCCAATCTTATTATCTTTTCCTAATAAAGCTAGTAAATATACCAATGCGAAACGTCGGTTTTTTAATTTCGTTTCAATTTGTAACGTCGCATTTCTTATTTTATCTTGACCTTTCTCTCTCAAAGCTTTTGTGCTCTTTGTCATCCACTTGTAACCAAGAGGTCTCGTTATGTGGAGGACTTTACCAATTGAAAACAAGTCAGCTGGAATAAATGTGTGGAACTTTGTCCATGACCAGGTCTTATTTTTAAGTAAGTTTAGTGCTTCATTTTGCCAATCATTAGTTTTAGGAACTTCGATATCTATTGGCCATAAATATCCTGCGGTTATCGCCCATGCCACAAGTGTAGATCTAGTACGTGTTATTGAATCATCTTGAGAACCAACAGATACTGGAATTAATTGCCCATCAACTAAAACTAACTCATTTGTATTTGTATATCCAATTATTACATCTTTACGTTTAACTTTATTATCAACAGATTTTCTACTGCACTCAAACAAAAAACCAACAAAAGGTCCGTAATTAAGAACGGATTTACGTATGATTTCTAAAAATCTTTTGTCACTATATTTAATACCTGCAACTTCTTTACCAAATGAATTAATTACCCCTTTACCGTCTTTCATACGATCAACCCAACCCAAACCTTCTAAAGCCGTGAAGCATTCACTTACAGATTTACTCTTTTGACTATCTCTTTCTGTACTTTGAGTTAAGTGAAAACCAGCTTTATCTAAAGGGTTATCAAGATATGGATCATACTTACCGTTATAACGACCATAAGTAGAATTACTTATTGCTAGAGGGAAAAAATCCAACTGCGTTTTTTCTAGTGTCGAATCTAACTTCATTTCTTGTAATGTGAAAGGTTTATTTCCGAATCTCCAATACAAATAGCATAACTCGGTGTGTAAGCTGACTATTCTTCCTGTGGGAACTCTGTTAATTAACGCACTCATGGCTTTGAAGTAAATATTCTAGTGCTGTTATTTGAAATAATTGAATCAAAATCAATGACTTCATTGTTTTTAATCTTTTTATTTAAGTAATCAAAAGAGAATAAAAACAAATCATTACTTTCAACTAGATTATTAACAAAATTATGATATTTTGAATTTTTGTCTGAAAATAGTGATTCATCTTCTTTTAAGATTAATATTTTCTTAGGTAAAACATACTGTTTATTAGCATGTTCTTCTAGAAAATACAGAAGCTCATTCAACACTACTATTGTCTTTTCTAAGGAGATAATTTTAGAAGTAATTTTCCAAATAGAACTAGAAGTATTTGAAATTCTGACTAGAGGAATCCTGCTGGATCTTTCACTACCATTCGTTTTGATTTCAATTCCATATTTAACTGATTTGTTAGAATCAATCAGCTTTAAGAATAAAGCCATAGATCTTGTTAGAACGGAGTTTTCCATATCTACCAATGCTTCAATATTAGGAAATATGAAAGAGTCCACGCGCATTGATTGTGGACTAATAAAAAAATCCTTGTAGGAAGCATTAATAATAAGATCACCTTGACTAGTCATGTATTAAATAGAATAGCCAATTTCTAGGCTTTTTTCCAGTTTCTTATTGTTTAACGCAACTTGAGCGCACCTCAGTTTGGCTCCGAATGTTGGACGATGTTAGAACCTGGTTTATCTAATCAACATCAATACCCAAGCAAGTAAAATTAACGCATAAAGATTGATTAGGATAACCCGTATCCAGTGTGTTTTCAGAATCTTTGCGAGATAGGGGCTTTCAGAACCCAATAGGTCTCTAGATAATTTTCCTTGCCAAGGACCCCACATAGACAAAGTTAAAATAAGTGATAACCAAAGACAAATGGCTCCTCCAAAAATTGCCCACAAAGGCGATCCAGCTGGGTGATACCAAATAAGTGTGGTTGAGCCGATAATTTCAAGTGCCCACGGAATAATGACCCAATAAGGAAGTTTTTTCCAATGAACTTTTTGTACACGCAGAAAATCATTCTTATTAATTAATTTCCAAGAACGAAAAATATCTACTTCGTTTGCCCAAATTGTACCAACGTTGTAAAAACCGATTGCGAGATTGATAGTTAGAAAAGTTACAGGACTCATACTTTCATTAAGCACTATTTCCACCTATAAAAATGCACAGCAATGTACATTGCCAGCATTCCAATGGCGAAGCCTGCACATACTGAGACAACATCATGGAAGGGTTTCCAAATGACTCCAAACCATGAGAGCGTGAGAATAATCGCCCACACAACTGCGACTCCGATTATATACACATAAAGAGGTCGCTTATTCATGGACACATTATACTACTTTTTAAGCTTCATATAAGTTAGGTTAAAATCATGTTCCCATTTTTTGCCGTCGAGCGATTTTTCCCAATACGCCTTGATTGTCCGCTTGTCCTTGCTTAGCTTGCCCTCGTACCGCTGTGAAAATTTCGGCGAGTTGCGCCAGATTTTCAGTATGCCGTTCTTGAAGCTCATCTCATACACGCGAGAGACGCCGCGGTCGTCGGAGTACAGGACGGTGTATTGAGGAGAATCAACGTCGCGACCGATGAGCCAAGTGGCATAGTTGGGTACTGTTCCTTTTCTACCCTGACGCATGACAAGGTAGTCGCCGCCCTCTATCCACTCAATTGAGATATTGCCACGGATTGTCCTCTTTGGGTCAGGAAGAAAAGAAGCGTTGGATAGTTCCATGTTCCAATTGCCGATAAGGAATTTTAATGATTTAAGTGCTGGATTTGGAATATTAATTTCTCGCTTTGCATTTTTACTCATATTGTATTTACGTCAGACGTAATCATTAAAACATAATTACAATTTAGAGTAAAAAATTCTGAATCCTACAGGGGTTTCAGAAATAACTATTGTGAAATAAGACTTAAAAAAGTGCTCTATCTAGTTGAGGATGTTAGAACCTTTTTAATATAAAAAATTCGCCAAGCCGTAGCTTGAGCGATATTACTTTAACAAATCTTTCGAGTAGTCAGGCCATTTACCTGTGCGCAGCGGTTTTGAGATTTTCCGCAGATTCAAGTAGCCTTGAATGCCAAAAGTTTTGATGCTCCAAGCGAGACCGAAAAGGCTCGTAATTCCATTGCAAAGTTTCTCTATCATATTTTCGATTGTACTCCTTTCAAAAAGCAAGATATAACAAAAAAGTATCTCTGTCAACTTTGCTCCGTCTAGTTGAGGATGTTAGAACTTGTTTTAGTTAAACGGATTATGAACTAATTGGTAGCCGTTACACCTTTTGGATTTGGGCCGTATTTGTTATCTCCAGGATTACTATCGATACACATTAAAACAATAATACAGATAGCACCAATAATCGGAATTAAACCAATCAATAACCACCAGCCACTTTTTCCAGTATCATGCAATCTTCTTACACTAACGGCTAAGGTGGGAATAATAATTAATAGCGCAAATAAAACAGTAATAGCAAGTGATATATTTTTACCAATAAGTATGCTTGAAAAATTAATTATAAGACTAATAATAAAATTAAATAAAACAAAGTGCCAATATTCTGCTCTTCTTGAGCGTCCATCAAATGCTGTATATTTTTTTAAAACATCTAGATAGTGGTTCATATTTTTTCTTTATTTATAATACAAAAATTGTACCACGAGCTTTGGAGTCTGTTCTACAGGCTCCGCACTTTGGGCAATTTACGTTATACATATTTATTTGTAACTATTTATTTTTGCTTCAAGTAATACTACTAATTGGGACATCAAAGAAGATAATTCTGCCTCAAGGGAAGCAATCAGTGCTTGGTTATCAGTAGGGGTGCTTAATGTGGATGTTGAATTGGTTGATGATGCTGTGCCTTCGATTTCTCCTGCGGTTGAAGTTGCGATTGAACTGGTGGCTTGGAATAATATTTGAACTGTGACAGGAGTAATTGTTGGAGTTACAGGTTGAGGTTTTGGACAAGGATACGGAGCAGAATCTTCTTCTATTGTTAAAGGTACTCCATTCGCAGAATAATGAGTAATAAGATCTTCACATGTAGCTCCATCGGGGTTTCGAGTAATTACCCAACCACCATTAATAAAATCAGGGGAAGATGATCCGATGATATCAGGAGGAGTATAAGGACCTTTTGTCATCATCTGAGTCTGAGCTTTAACATTTCCTGAAACAATTAATCCTAAACCTAAAATAATTAATATTTTTTTCATCTTTTTATTGTTAACTTTTAATAATTTTTGAAACTTCCAATTTAGCTGCTTTCATTACCTGAAGAAGTCTGCTTGATTCGCTGTGGGTAGGAGTCTTTGTAAGATTGCTCCACAAGAATGAAAACATTTCTTCAAGATCGACCAGTCGCATAGTACAATCGGTCAAATTGTTTTTAAATCCTCCATAGTCTTGAAAAGCTTTCTTGTCTCCTTTGAAAAAGATTGCGGTTATATAAAAAATGAAAGATTTTTGATTTGTTCTTTTATAAACTTCATTTATCAAAGCATCAGACCATTTCTTGTTGGCGATCTCCCTGAAGACATCCATAACCAAACCCTCACGCATTCTCTTTGCAGGATCATTTTCCAATCTGTTTATTATTGTTTTCAGATCAACACCCTCTTGCCAGCTTTTGCAACTGACAACAATTACTCTTTCTGGATCATTGAGTTTTTTAAGTGGATGAACTGCAATCACATCAATGTCGGAATGCGTTCCACCTTTGTAATCTTCGGTTGGTCTATATGGAATATTATGCTGAGTAAAATACCCAAGTTCTCGGAGATAGTCTTCTGTGATTTGTTCTAGGATGTCGTTTGTCATAACGCTTTGTCCTAGTGGAGAAACAAAAAGCCCACCACTAGGAGAGCCGAAGCTCTTATGCAAGTTTCCCTGCATAACGAGACAAACGCCCTAATGATGGGTTTTTTATGTTTGTCTCGATTTGTGACCATACCTTAAAGTTTTGAAATTCTAAGGGTTAGGTCTTCGGAATATTCGGTTGTGAAATAAGTATATATGCTAAAAAGAAAGGAGCAAAGCTCTAAATTGGATGTCGCACTAGTTTTTAACAAAAGCTTAGGATTTAAGCGTTTCTTGGAATAGAGACGACAGAAATGCACATAGAACCATGTGCCATTCAGTGTATATGTGCCGTGGCAAGACGTTCTTCATAAATTCAGAAGATACCAAAGATCCCCTTCTAAAAATGATAGGCACACGAGTTAATAGAGTTAACTTTGTTAACTTTCTTCAAACACATAATTTTAATCTCAAAGTTTTCCCTTTGTCCCTATAATCTCCATTTGTAACAAGTTGAAAGTATTTGAAAGAAGTTGAAATAGCGATTTTTATCGTTGTGCTTTTTTAGTATACTTATTTTATGAGTGCAGATCTTTTACCATTACCGGAAGGTGTGGAAACCTTCCTCAACTGGCGAGAGGGTAACTTAGGCCCTAATCCCACAGAAGAACTCGAAGTTCCTTCTACCTGCTTCGCCGCTGAAATGAACGCTCTTTTTGACAGAGTGTTTCAAAACTAAATAGTCGCCCACCTCCTCGGAGTACAGGCGAATTTTTTATACTCAAAACTTAACATATTTAACTTGGTTAACATCTAAAGATCGTATTTGACATCAAAGTCATCTCGTTTAATATGACATAAGATAACAACCAACTATGAAAACATTCTTGTACTGCCTGTGCACTCTTAGGGATGGGCGCAAAGACAACACGCCGGTTTTAGGCGGAACCCACTATCACCGAGATCAACTGCTTCTCGTGATTGAAGCAAAAGATGCCGAGCATGCGGCGCGGGCTCTCAATACCAAGATCGTCGGCTCTTTTGACCGGTCAGACGTGAAGCTTCCAACTGGAGATCTCCCGAGTATTTATTACACGAGCGATTACTACGGCGGAGGCAAGCATCCTACAAATCACCCCGAAGGATATTTCTTTCTTTCCCTCAAAGAAATGAGGGACTGTGACGAAATCATCTTTCCTCATCTTGCTGAAAAGATTCACTTCAAGATCACTGCTAATCCTGACGTCTAACCAGCACACCTCAAGAGAGGTGTATTTTTATATCTAAACTAAGTTCTAACACCTCAAACAGATTTCCATATTGTAAGAAGTTGAAAGAAGTTGTAATAGAGGCAGATAATTGGTTCTAATCGTTTAGAATCTGGTATACTTTTGTTATGAAAGATCAGGACAAACAATATAAAAACAAAGTTACCAGTGAAGCAAGATCTAAGATAGCAGTTATTGGCGCAATGATTCTTATAGTGGCATTTCTTTTAAACTTCTGGTTTGTTTTTTTTTCTTTTGCATGCGGATTGGGAGATGGTTTAAACAGTGGTAACTGTTCATTATTACAAGTCATTGTACCTTCAGTCATCAGAGTAACTATAGCTGGATTTATCCTGACAATAATATTTGTTTTATCAAAAGACTGGGTCATCAAAAAAGTATTTTTGATTTTATCTATCCTGTGTCAATCCTATTTCTTACTAGCGATGTATGTAGCTCAAGTAGTACTGCCTGCTACTCACCTTAATATTGAGTTAAACTATAAATTTTACATCAACATAATACTTGGTATCCTTATTTTAGTGGGTGTTTTGCTTTATGTTATTTTATCGTTACTTTTTAATTAACAAATTACAGGTTCTAACACCTCAAACAGATTTCCATTTGTAACAAGTTGAAAGTATTTGAAAGAAGTTGAAATAGCGATTTTTATCGTTGTGCTTTTTTAGTATACTTATTTTATGAGTGCAGATCTTTTACCATTACCGGAAGGTGTGGAAACCTTCCTCAACTGGCGAGAGGGTAACTTAGGCCCTAATCCCACAGAAGAACTCGAAGTTCCTTCTACCTGCTTCGCCGCTGAAATGAACGCTCTTTTTGACAGAGTGTTTCAAAACTAAATAGTCGCCCACCTCCTCGGAGTACAGGCGAATTTTTTATACTCAAAACTTAACATATTTAACTTGGTTAACATCTAAAGATCGTATTTGACATCAAAGTCATCTCGTTTAATATGACATAAGATAACAACCAACTATGAAAATGTTCTTGTACTACCTGTGCACTCTTAGGGATGGGCGCAAAGACAACACGCCGGTTTTGGGCGGAACTCATTACCATCGCGATCAACTGCTTCTCGTGATTGAGGCAAAAGATGCCGAGCATGCGGCACGGGCTCTCAATACCAAGATCATCGGCTCTTTTGACCGATCAGATGCAAAGCTTCCAACTGGAGGCCTCCCGGATATTTACTACACGAGCGATTACTACGGCGGAGGCAAGCATCCTTTCAATCACCCCGAAGGATATTTCTTTCTTGCCCTCAAAGAAATGAGGGATAAAGATGAAATCACCTTTCCTGATCTTGCTAAAAAAATTCACTTCAAAATCACCGCTAACCCGAACATCTAGTCAAAACACCTCAAGAGAGGTGTATTTTTATATTAAAAAGTTCTAACACCTCAAACAGATTTCCATTTGTAACAGATTTGTAAGTATTTGAAAAGATTTGTAATAGAGCTATGGAATCGGCTCTAACTGTTTGTTATCTGAGATAACGGGAAGTTGGAACCTATATTGACATTCTCCTAATTACTTTTAATATGCAGGCATACATGTCCTATGAAAAAGAAACTATCGAAACGCGAGGACTTCGCCAGAAGATGGCAGTCATTCAAGAAACACTGCTGGCTTTTGCTCCAACCATTTTCGTTCGCCGTCGTGGTGAGCGTACTGTGGTGGTGCGAACTTTTCAGCAAAGAAATTCACTTTGCCAAAGATGACGAAAACATCCTGTTGGCGGGCGTCATCGTCATGCTGGCGCTTACATACGGAATTGTGGCCACAACCACTTTTTCGACAGTTTGGGATAAGTACCAGAAAGTTGTCATCAGCGTCCTCAAAAGGGACAAAGAGACTTTCTTGTGCTATCGAGATGAAAGGATTCCAATTGTCATCCATCTTCTGATTTTGGCTTTTGCAATTCCTTTGCTTGCCATTATTTCCCTGCTTGAGTACAAAACTGCTGTAGACGGGTTTGTGGCAGTTTTTACGGTATCGTTTGCTTTAGCCACCTACGCGGTTGTAATAATTGAATTGCAGAATCCTTCCAAAAGTCTGTGGTTCATTGAACGCATCCCTGTCGACTGGCTGACAATCGACATTGATGTACACTTCCAGCTCGCTGAAGAGAATGGCAAAAATCATTCCGAACAAATGACCCACTCCTAATTAAGATGGGTCAATTTTTATTTTTATATCTAAACCAAGTTCTACCACCTCAAACAAATTTTATCTCACCTCTCCCAAACTCGGAATATTCAATATTTTTTTAGATATAAATATCTTCCTATTAGATCCCAAACTGGAACTGAGAAAAATACTATTTTCTCCATGCTTTCTTGAAATAGAGTCTACTGTCTGATAGAGCTTGGATATTTTCTCTGATTTCTGTGACTCTCCAAAGAGATCATGCATCTGCGATTGATTATCAATCAAATTATAAAATCTCACGCCCGTTGTTCTGTAGAGCGTATTAGGTTCAAAAACTTCGTTAAAATGCTTCTGAATTTCTTTTAGGATTTCTTGTGGGAGTGATGTTGGTTTAAGCAAATTAATACCAAAAGTTTTGTATCTGAAGTCTTGAGTTTTGAGAAAAAAGGAAAATCCTTGAGCAACCAATCCATAGCTGCGAAGTCTGTGGCAAGCTTCTTCAACATTTTGAGACAATTCTGATAATAAAATCTTCTTGTCTTTTGAAGATGGTCTGAATGTTCTGGTTCTCATCACTGATTTGTAAGTATCTCTGGATTCCGAATCAACCTCAAAAAGATATTTTCCCTGAAGTTCGTAATACGTTTCTTCCAAAGGTTTGGATAAAAATTCTTTAGCCCATTCTTTTGGTTTGGAAACAAACTCGAGAGCCGTATATATTTTATATCTACTCAATTCAATAGACGTGCTTGGACCCATCCCCCAAATTTTACCGATTGGTGTTTTGGAAAGATAATTATTTATTTCTTGAAATGGAATAAATGTGAGTCCTGATGGTTTTTGAAATTTAGATGCAGTTTTTGCCAAGACTTTGTTAACTGAAAGTCCTATAGAAAAAGTTGTTCCTAACTCATTATCAAGATCATATTTTATTTGCTTGGCGATTTCTTCGTAGGATTTTTTTAGAATGACATCCATTCCCGTAATATCACCGAAGCATTCATCAATGCTATACTCTTCTACTTTAGAAGAATATCTTTGAACAATTTTGTACATTCTCTCTGAATACATCCTATAAAGAGAATAATCTGAAGAAAAAATAATTACATCAGGACAATTCTTTCTTACATCTATCATATTCATCCCTCTTCGAAGTCCCTTGGCTTTGGCTTCATAGCTTAAAGCAGAAGCGATTCCCCTTTCTTGTCCTGTGATAACTGGTTTGCCTTTGAGCCAAGGACTGGCTTGCTAATTCACAGCCGACAAAAAAAGCGTCGCCATCCACGTGAATAATTGCTTTTGGATATGATTGATTCATTGCTCTACAGTATAGGTGAACTGTGGTTTACTAGTCAAAGATGTCTCGCTCACTTTACCCAAGCACAGATTCTAACACCATCAAACGAGCTCTTAGTAGATCAAAGCCAAACCTAAAATAAATACAACCACCCCCACCAGAACAAAAACACCTTCTGTGTTAAATTTTCTATAAAAAGGAGCTGCTTTACTAGGAAATAATAGAATAAATAATCCTTTGATTATTGCAAGCCAGCCTATTATTGCAACTAAAAGCGACAAGCCATAAGTTGAATCATTATTAAGGACAACAACAGTAACGCCGATCATTAAAGCAACAGTTCCTCCTATCCACATAAGGCTTCTGCTGTGAAATAATTCTTCCATAGCCAAAACCGTATTCTTTTTTTGAAAAAACATTGATAAACCTAAGACTACGAAAACGATTCCCAATATTTGAGCCAAAACCAAAGTGTTCATATATTTATTTAATAGTTGCTGGTAATGAGAGATGACCTTGGTGCCATTATACACCTTAACCTACTTATAGAATTTTACTCATAAGAAATTTAAAAAACTGAAGTATCTTATCCCAAATATACTTGATGGCATCAAGGGCGCTTGCTGTCTCATTTTGAAATACATTTTTATTTTTTATATAAGCTACAGGAGGAGGATTGGAGGTCCAGAGTGGATTATTACTCGTATCATATATGACTACATTCCCATTATTTGTGACACTGAGTCCTTGGACTGTTCCAGTTATACCACCATCTTGAGATGAAGACCAAATCAAAGTACTAGTTGCGTCATATAGATTAAGATTACCGCTTGTATCCAAGCTAAGTAATGCGCCTAGATCTTTTTTGTATGTATATGCTGGAGTTGCCCAGACGACTTGATGTGGATAAGAAGATATATTGTAGAGTACTGCATTCCCAGCTTTTTGAAGAACGAACTCATAATTTCCATTGCAAGATTTGATGTATTGTCCGGGACTTAATGATGACCCTGGTAATAAGTCATAAAGAGGAGTCAGTCCGGGGAACGTCAGGGCTTGAGACAGTGTTTGAGGTATTGTCGTACCATCTCTAAGGGCAGTGTTTGCTATGCCTGTTATTTTCAAGAACCAGTCGTTAGGTAATTTAGTATATCCGTCTGAATCAAGAGCAAGTAGATTGATATCTACAGGTAAATCGTCTTGCGTTTCTGTGCTTTTGCCCAAAACCATACCTTCGTTGTAATCATCCAACATAGCGCCGTAAATAGCTGAGACTCCGCCAGATTTGGCTAAAATGTTGTATAGCTGTTCCCAATAGAAATTACCTCCTTCTGCGGGGATTTGATTTAATGAGAAAGTCGCAGAAGAAATATTTTTGTTCAAATTGTATGCAGAATAAGAAGGCCATACAACGGGCATGTAGCGAATATTATGCTCTTTGGCAAAGGCGATATCAGGAAGCATTGTGTTTTGGAAATAAGCATCTTCCAAGGAGATGCTGGTAAACCGTCCGGGAGACCACGGACTTAATACATCAAAACTTTCATAGACGTTTAGCCAAGCAGGATCAGTTAAGGAGTCTCCATCTAGGGTTCGCCAATGAGAAGGAACTCCTCCGATAACTGTTGCGGGAAGCATGCCATTCGCTCCGGTTTTTAGATCGTTAATAAACTGGAGCATTTGGTTTGGATCAGTTGGCCGTTGGTTTGGACTTGAAATAAGTCCCGCACCCCAAATTTCTACGACAAGCTTGCCATTGTCGTTAAGATAGTTAGGACTTGTGGTAATACCAGTGTCTGCTAAATGTTTCCATTCGCTTTCAATAATCTGGTCATAATTAGAAGGACTACCTGTTAAATCAAAGGTTATGTAGAAAACTCTTCCTGTGGCTTCAGCAGCAGTTTTTATGTTTCCAAGTGTGGTATCCAAAGCTGCTGGAGATTTTTGTATACTAGTCACAAACACATCCGGCGACATGCCGTCTATATTATTATCTTTGAGCCAACCAAACTGCGCCATAGCCACACTTGGATCTAATTCTGAATAGAAATTAACAGTATTTCCTGACCCATCTACAAATGGTGTGGGGCATAGCGCGCTTTTAGCAAAATCACTGACATCTGGTATTTGGTCTACTAAGATAGTTGATGCGCTCTCGTTATTTACTCCTCCTCCATAGAACCAGTGTGAACCGCAACCAAAAAAGTAACTTTGAGAACCTATAATGAATTTTCCGTTGAGAGTTGTTCCTATAGGGGTTGTTCCGTTATTATTATTATTGTTATTTGTAGTGGTATTTTCTGACACCCCACCTCCCCCGCCACCCCCACTACTAGCAGGCGTGGATGGGAGTTCAGCTTCAAGGATAGTCAGCAACTGTTCAATTAAATTGATAAGCTCTGACTTTATCTGAGCAATTAACTCTGCCTTAGTCTCTCCTGGAGGAATAACCGCATCGGCATAGGATACTCTAAGAGGCATTAATAAAACGATGAGAATAGTGGCTACGGAAACTATTTTCTTCATCGTATATTTTGGTGGATTTTTAATGCTAAAGTTATATACACTGGATTGGGTACCCTCAATCTAAAAACCTACCCGTAGTATCGTTGCTGTTGTTATTTTGCAACTGGGGGAAAAGTTAGCCAGGAAATATTTTTGGAATAAATACTCTGACGATATAATATAATAAGGGCATGAAAAATATATTCCTCCAGTATGTGATTATCTTAGCAACATCTATTATTTTGGACAGCATCTGGCTTGGTCTTATTGCAAAAAGTTTCTATAAAGAAAATCTCGGTTTTATTATGTCTGACTCGCCAAATATAAAAGTTGCTTTGCTTTTTTACTTAGTTTTTGCCATTGCAGTCATGGTTTTTATAATTTCCCCGGCACTTTCAGATAAATATAGCACCGGCAAAGTGTTTTTATACGGTGCTTTGCTTGGGTTAGTTATTTATGGAGGCTATGATTTCACTAACCAGGCAATTATAAAGAACTGGCCGGTGATTGTGACAGTGGTGGATCTTTTGTGGGGAATACTGATGTCTTCGCTCACTGTCACAATTTCATATTTCTTTATAAAACTTTTCTCTAGGTAAAAACTCTGTCATATTGACTAATTCCAATATTTATGATATTTATAAAACATGAAGAAAATGTTCTTTCTAGCTTTGGCCTCCAGTATCACATTCTCGCTTTGCAGTTGCGCGGATGGGCCCGATAATCCCAATAACGATCCGCAGCCCAGATTGGGAGAAGCTGTTCCTCTTAATCAGCCGCCTATGGTGCAGCCTGTTTATTCATTCCTCCCCAATCGCTAACCACGAGTTTCTGAGGATTTCGTTCGCCACTTTGTCAAAAACATTTGTGGTTATTTTTATATTAAGACCCTAGCTCTTTGAAGAAGTTGTGGGGGCTGAATTATTGCTTGTTTCGGCGCTTTGACTTATTCCACTATTTGCTTCCGATGCTTGCATTTGCGAGTTTATAAAACTGACTACCTGAGTGATGGTTGCGTGATCATTTGCCACAGTAGATTGTAAAGTATAAATGACGTAAGCCTGGTAGAAAAAGATTGTTAGCATAACACCAGCCACAAACGCTGACCAATAAAAGAACATGTTTCTTTTCATATATTTCTAATATTATTTTTAATAGGACAATTATAAATGAAAAATATTAAAGCAACAAATGCTATAATTTCTTGGTGGCTAAATTCAGCAAAAGGATAAAAAATGTTACAAAAATTATCGGTCCTGGACTAATCACAGGAGCCGCAGACGACGACCCGTCCGGCATTGCGACATACAGCCAAACAGGGGCACAGTTTGGTTACAGCCAACTTTGGACAGCTATTTTTATGCTGCCACTTATGACCGCCCTTCAAGAAGCTTGCGCTCGAATTGGCGCAGTCACCGGCAAAGGCATTGCGGCAGTAATCAAAGAAAATTATTCCAAAAAAGTTCTCTACCTCGCGGTTTTCTTGGTTCTCATAGCCAACACCATAAACATCGGTGCTGACATTGGAGCTATGGCAGCCGCGGCCCAATTGCTTATTCCGATTCCCTTTGCAGTTTTAACGCTCGGCTTTACCGCTCTCATTTTAGTTTTAGAAATATTTGTTTCGTATAAAAATTACGCCAAACTCCTAAAGTGGTTGGCTTTAGCTCTCCTTTCATACATAATCACTGTTTTTATTATTCAAGAACCTTGGTGGGTACTTTTGAGAGCAACATTTGTGCCTCACTTTGAATTTAATTTCGCCTTTCTTTTTATCATCACGGGAATACTTGGCACAACAATTTCTCCATATATGTTTTTTTGGGAAGCTTCGGAAGAAGTCGAAGAGGAACACAATAAACATTTACTTCATGATGGCAAACCGAAACTCAGCCAAAAATTTATGAAAGCGCTGCGGCTAGATAATTTTTTAGGAATGCTTTCTTCTCAAATAGCAACCTGGTGCACAATTGTGGTTGCAGCAACAGTATTAAACAAAAACGGTATCACAAACATTACCACTGCCGCTCAAGCAGCCAAAGCTCTTGAACCCCTGGTGCACACTTTTCCTTATGCCGGACTTTTGGCTAAAGGTATTTTTGCGGTTGGAGTTATCGGATTGGGACTGCTTGCTGTGCCGGTGCTTTCTGCTTCCGCTTCTTATGCTATAGCAGAAACATTTGCTTGGCGCGAAGGATTAAATTTAAAACTGAAACGGGCTCATGGATTTTACGGAGTCATTACCATCGCCACAATTCTTGGTTTGATAATTAATTTTGTCGGCATAAATCCGATTAAAGCCTTGGTACTAACAGCTGTAATCAACGGAGTCATTGCCGTGCCGCTGATATTCATCATCGCCAAAATCGCTTCCAATAAAGACATTCTGGGCGATTACAAAAGCGGCGCGGTGTCTAATGTTCTTGTATGGCTGACATTTTTTCTGATGACCGCCGCAGTGGTTGCAATACTTTTTACTTTGTAAGAGAACTCTTACTTTAACCTTTTAGCTAGATTTTCTTTTTTGAATTTTTTTATTCGGTCGATTGCTGAAATTGATTCAGTAGAAACAGCTTGAGGTGAATTTTTCATTCTGCTAACAATAAAATATGTAACTATTGCGCTCCAAATCCATAGACCGATAACAAACAAAACAAATCCTGAATTTGAGTCAACACCCGTATAAGGCACTTGGCTTAGAAAAACCCCTGACGAATATTGTCCGCTAACTGGCGTGACAGGAGGAACATAGTTGTTATTGTAGACATAATTTTGACTAACAGTGACGACTAAATTGGCGCAGCTGTTGTAAACATATCCGCCGTTATTAGTATTGTTGTAGTATTGATTGTTATTATTTGTGTTTGCTATAGAAGAACAAACTGTCACCACTGAAGAGCCGTTTTGAATTCCATATATCTGCAAGCTGCTTCCGCTTAGTCCGACCGAAGCAACATATTGATTTGGATTTGAAGAAATATAATATATGCCGGTGCCTCCGTAAATACCAACACTCTCGCTCTGTCCAACCGCAAGCGAAACGCTGTTTTGGGTTAAAGTTACTGAGGTCTGATTGTAATTAACATTGTTTCCGTTGACAGTAACATACAAAGTGACGCATCCGGAATTTGAAGAGTTTGAACACACGGTAACAGTAGTATTGCCTGAATAATATCCGTAAACATTTATTTCATTGCCGCTTATAGACGCCGAAGCCACACCAGAATTTGAATTTGAAGAAATATAGTAGCTGCCGTTGCCGCCGGAAACAGAAACACTTTGACTTTGTCCAGAATTAAGATAAAGCGAGCTCTGGCTCAAATAAATATTTCCGTAATAGCCATTATTATTGTAAGGCCAGCTTTCAGTGTTTGATTGTATTCCGTCTACAGTCACATATACAGACGAATTCTGCCCTATATTGTATGCACTGGCATCCACTGTAGTACTAAGATATCCGCTTGAATTTGTAGAACCAAGAGATGTGGAAGTTATAGAGCCGTTATTGTTTGGGTAATAATAAAGATAGACAGGTAGGTTAGGATCTCCATTCACGGTAATTTGAATACCCCTATTACCTATAGAATAAAGCGACAGTGTTGGAGTCATAGCCATGGCTTTTGGAGCAAAAAAGCCAAGAAGAGCCAAAGCAAATAATCCTCCAAAAAACATCTTGGACAGCCTTTTTTATATAAATTGAATTGATTTTTGACTTATTTTTCATAGTTTTTAAGTGTCAAACTAATGTTAAACACGAGCCTTTATATAAAAGATGCTCCTTTTTTTATTTTTGTCAATACAAAAAGTGTGTTATAAAAATGTTGCTATTTTTCAAGAAAAGTGGTCTTTTTGAGCAGCAAAAGTGAGTTGATTGTGCTAAAATATTCTTGATGAAGTCTTTAAGATCGGAAAAAATAAAAATTATTGTTCTTGCGGTACTGGTAATTATTATCTGTATTTTTGCATTCATTTTTTTGAAATCAAAATCAGATTCTCCAGACAGTGTACGAGTTTTTTATAGCCTTGATAAATATCAGAACGATCAGGAAATAATAAATGTCATAAATAATTCCAAAAAATATGTCTACTTTGCAATTTACGAATTTACCAAATCAAATATCGCTGATGCCTTGATTGCCGCCAAAAGCCGTGGAGTGGATGTGGAAGGGATCACCGACAGAGTAAATTCAACAGACCCCTTTGAGAAACCGATTATTGATAAATTGAAACTTGCTGGAATAAAAGTCGAAACCGAACAGCATCCAGAGGGCATAATGCACATCAAAGCAATCGTTACTGACAATGAATATGCTTCAGGCAGCTACAACTGGACTTCTGCTGCCACAAATGAAAATGATGAAATTTTAGAAATAGGAAGCGACGAAAATATCAGAATTCAATACGAAAATATCTTGAAGAAAATTTTGCAGATTAATACAACTTCAACACCGGCAAAAAACAATTCTCAAATCAACACTTACGATTATACTGACGCGCTAAACCATATCGGTGAAAATGCAAAGGTGGAAGGAAACATTATAGATATTTATAAATCCACTGGCGGAATGACTTTTTTTGACTATTGCAAAGATTACAAAAACTGCGCGTTTAGCGCGGTGATATTTGGAGATAATATTTCAAACTTTTCTGATCTTTCCTCTTATATTGGAAAAAGTGTAATAGTTTCTGGAACAATTAAACCTTATCAAGGCAAAGCAGAGATAGTCTTGAGTTCTCCAAATCAAATTCAACTTTCCGAGTAAATTATTATAGAAAAAAATATGAGTAAAAAATTGCCGCGGCTTCCTTGAGGGAGAGAGTCGTGGCGAGAGAAAGAACTTAAGCACCTTTTTTTGAAGGTTTTTTTAGGCCAAGTTTGACCAGAAGACGGCTGCGATTGCGGCGTTGGAAAAAGTCGATAAGCACTGCTTTGCACGTGGGATTATTGACATGGCTTTCGAGAAGAGCGGGAGTGATCATAGGGAGTTTGATTTACACAAAATATACACCTGATTTCAACAAGTTGCAAACAAGTTATACACAGGTTATAAATTACCTTTTTTAGCAAGAATTTGTATACAAAATCAAGGCGTGCTAGTATTTTGGAGTCAATAATAATGGATATAAGGATCAATCATCAAATACGCGCAAAGGAACTCCGTGTCATCGGCCCAGAAGGAGAAAATTTTGGTGTATTGCCTTTTGCAGACGCGCTTAGCAAAGCCAAAGAAGCAGGTCTTGACCTGATAGAAATTTCTCCCAACGCCGCTCCCCCGATTGCCAAAATCCAAGACTTCGGCAAATACCAATATCAAGAAAGCAAAAAACAAAAAGCGGCCAAAGCCAAAGCGCACAATGTTGAAACAAAGTCTCTGCAAATCAAAATCGGCACAGGCGAACACGACCTAATGCTCAAGGCTTCAAAGATTTCTGAATGGCTCTCTGAAGGTCACAAAGTCAAATTGGATTTGTATCTAATAGGCAGATCAAAAGGGCTTGGCTTGGAATTTCTCAAAGGACGCCTTGATAGAATTCTAAAGCTTATTTCCGTGCCATACAAAATTGACGAGCCAAAAAGAGGTCCTAAAGGATTAAC
The DNA here is from genome assembly GCA_963766885.1 of uncultured bacterium. Classification (GTDB taxonomy): domain Bacteria; phylum Patescibacteriota; class Minisyncoccia; order Phycocordibacterales; family CAIRYW01; genus CAIRYW01. The sequence continues at coordinate 461,766 of CAVYBO010000002.1, forward strand.
TGCGATGATTGAAAAGAGCAAGTAGAGGATTTATTGACTTTTTTTGCTATATAAGTAGAATAATACAACCTTCTTCTAGCTAATATTTGCTCGGATTGAAGTTAACAAAACTTCGGTTTTAGGAGGTTAAAACATGAAAACAAACAAATCATTCTCAAAAAGGCTAAAAGTCAGCAAAAATGGCAAAATCACCGCCCGAAAGCCGGGACAAAACCACTTTAACGCCAAAGAGTCTCGCTCAAAGCAGCTCAATAAAAAAAGATCAACGCCTTTTTTTATGAGCCAGAGAGACAGAAAGCGATACATTACTGTTTAATCTAAATTTTAATTTTCAAATATGACTAGAGTAAAAAAAGGGGTCAACGCTCTCAAAACAAGAAGAAACATTCTAAAGCAGGTAAAAGGCTACCGTTTTGGCCGAAGCACAAAAGAGCGCCAAGCATATGAAGCTATAGTGCATGCAGGCAAATACGCTTTCAACCACCGAAGAGACAAAAAAGGAGACAAACGAAGAGAATGGCAAGTTGTCATCTCAATGCCGCTAAAGGAAGCTGGAATTTCTTACAGTAAATTCATTGGAAAGTTAGGTAAGTCAAACATCAAACTAAACCGAAAGATGCTTGCAACTCTCATCAAAGAGCACCCAGCCACTTTTAATAAAGTTTTAGAAAAAGTTTCTTAAAATTTCCTAGAATTTTTTTGGCATATCTACCGCTGAACGATAGATGGCCTGAGCAGTGTCATTCATTTTGTATTTTTCTGTAGCTTTGATTATTTTTTCTACAAGGACTTTGGGGTTAGAGTCAAAAATTACAAGGTTCTCGTCTTTTCTACCGCTTTTTTCCAAAATTGTTTTAATAATTTCATCTGTCTCCCATAAATCGCTTTCCAAAATACCGATCGGTTTGCCGTCTTCAAAAGCAATAGTAAATTCATGGAAGGTGCCGATTCTTCCCGGGCCAATTATCACAGCATCAGAAGAGCGCGTTAAAAATAAATCCCTGCCAGGATAACCAAATCCTGTATAAATGATAATGTCCATAAAATCCAGGGGCAATCTGTAAAGAGTTGCATGCTCCTTTTCATCGTGTGCCGGAGAAAATCCAATTGAAAGGCCTCCCGCCTCTTTGGCTCCCATTGCCGCCCAAAAAGGAAATCCTGTTGTTGCGCCGCTTGTCAGCGTCGCGCCCTGCAGGACGATTTCTTTGCCCAGTTCTTTACCCATCTCGTGCACAATTGGTGGCAAGTGGCTGAGTTCAGCTGCTCCTGAAACACAGATTTTTATCTTAAAATGTCCGTGCCTTCTGAAATCTATCTTCTCATCGCCAAAATTATTGTCTAAATTCATTTTTGTTTCATTATTCTACTATATTTTTAACATGAAAGTATTACACTCTCCCCGTCATTTGGATGATAGGCTTCCACACCTAAAGTATCTTCAATTTTTTGGGCCAGAAACATTGAACTCTTGGGCTCACCCATCACAGGAAAGACTCGCTTCAAAGTGTCTCTTGTGTCCGCCACAAACTGCAGCAGGTGATCAGAATCTTTGTGAGAAGAAAATCCATCTATAACTTCAATCCTCGCCCGAACAGCAATCTTTGTTCCAAAAATACTGACAAATTTGGGCTTATTTTGAATCTGCCTGCCAAGAGTGCCGAACGACTGGTAACCAATCAGAAGTATCGTGCTTTTAGGATCCGGCAAATAATTAACTTCGTGGTGAAGCACTCGGCCGCCAGTAGACATTCCGCTTCCGGCAATAATTATTTTTGGATTTGGAACATCCACAAGACCTTTTGATTCTTCTGAACTGCGAATGACTTTGAGTCCTGGAAAAGAAAACAGGTCCTGCCCTTTTTTGATTTTTTCCTTTACCGCTGCATTAAAATTGTTTTTCTCGTCCATATAAATATCTGTAACCTTGATTGCCAAAGGAGAATCCAAGAAAACCGGCATGCTAGGCACTCTTTTTTCTTCCATCAGAGAACTTAGTTCAAAAAGCAAGTTCTGAGTTTTCTCAAGTGAAAAACAAGGAATGATCAAAGCGCCACCAGCTTTGCTTGTATCTTCAATAATGTTTTCAAGCTTTTCTTTGCGCTCTCCCGATGATTCGTGGTTTCTGTCTCCATACACGCTTTCCATGATCAGATAATTGGCATCTGTAATTTTTTCTGTATCTCGCAAAATCGGAGATGGAGAATTGCCCAAGTCTCCGGTAAAAACTATTTTTGTCCCGTTACCTGCCCTGCCGTCAGGCAGGTAAGTTATTTCATACATTGCGGAACCCAAAACGTGACCTGCATCTTTAGCAACAACATCAAATCCGCCGGAAAGCTTGAACGATTCGTGATATGTCACTTCTTTCCAAAGCTCAAGCATTTTTGGGATGTCTTCCAAATCATAGAGCGGAGGGTTGCCGGTTTTCTCGGCTTCTTGCATCATAATCTTTGCCGCGTCGGTAAGCATTATCGGCGTCAGCTTTTTTGTCTCAGGAGTAGAAAAAATTTTTCCCTTGAAGCCGTCTTTGACAAGCTTTGGAATTTTGCCGATGTGGTCAATGTGCGCATGAGTGATCAAAAGATAATTTATTTTTGCAGGATCGTAAGGATAAGGCTTGCTGTTTTCTCTGGGATCGGCATCGCCCTGAATCAATCCACAATCAACTAACAAGGATACTTTCTCCTCTGTTTTATTTTCTTGGCTTCCTTCTTCTGGCATTGTTTCCAATAAAAAATTAGCACCCGTGACAGTTGTAGCGCCGGATACGAAAGTCAGTTTTAATTTTTTAGATTTTTTCTCCACTCTTTTGGTATTTTTTATAGAATAAATATCCGAATATCCCCCCCAAAACATCGCAAATCAAATCTCCAACCGTGTCTGAAATGTAAATCGGGCTTGATAAATAAGATATACCATATTTTACCTCAAAAACCTCCCAAGCTGCCCCTATCAAAAGCGAGAAAATAATTGCGTACAAAAATCTAACCCTCACTCCAAAAACCGATAAAAAATAAAACAGCAAAAGCGCAGCGGCAAAACCGCCAACCGTATGAGAAACAACATCAAGCCAATTGGTTATCCAATAGATTTCGTATTTGGACGCAAAAAAGTTGACACCAAAGAGAATTACAAAAAAGAAGGCGCTTGTAAAAAGAAAAAATTTTCGCTGCTGGTTTCTTTCGGGCATTAAAATATTATAACCTTAAATATAAAATAGATATAAAAAACATCCCTAAAATAGAGATGCTTTCTGGGTCCGGGGGGCCAGTTGCGCCTAACTTTGATGTTAGGTGGGAAATTCGACAGGATTCGCCAAGGCGTCCTAGAACGAAGTGCTCCCTGATTTATTACAAACTTAAGGCAACTTGGCTCCCGCACCTGAATTGATTATGAAGTATCTTTTTGCAAGCGCAACAAGAAAACGGGGATATCGTGTGGACAAACGGTGGATAAAAAGTGAACACGCTAAAAAACTTTTTAGAATTGGCGTTTTCAACATCAGCAGACTTACCTATTGGACATTAGTCAATAGAAATTCAAAAAAATTATAGCAAAAGTGGCAGAAAAACAAAAATTTGCTATACTAGCTTTTAATTACTTATTAAATTAAAGATTAATTATGGAAAAAACACTTGTAATATTTAAGCCAGATACAGTTCAGAGAGGTATTGTTGGAGAAATTCTATCTCGTTTTGAAAAAGTTGGCCTTAAAATCGTTGGGGTCAAAATGATTCACCCCTCTTATGATCACTATTATCATCATTATGAAAATATCGGTAAGATGATTTCTCGCCGCGGGCAAAAAGCTTTTGACGTCACTCTTGCGATGATGAATGCTGGGCCTGTGATTGCAATGGTTCTAGAAGGCATTGAAGCCGCTTCGCTTGTGCGCAAGATGGTGGGCGCAACGGAGCCAAAAACAGCTCTTCCTGGGACAATCCGCGGAGACTACGCGCACATGAGCTTTGGTCACGCAGATAAAAATGACATCGGAATTCCAAATCTAATCCACGCTTCCGGAGATGCCGAAGAAGCCAAGCAAGAAATCGCACACTGGTTTAGCGATTCTGAATTATTTGACTATTCAACAGCACACGAAAAATTTACTCAAGCGAGAAAGTAATTTTTGCTATTCGTAGATATCGTGGTCTCCGATTGAGTAGAATCTCACATTATTTTCGTCTAAAAATTCAAATATAATCCTATACTTGTAATTTATCGAAAAAGCCCAGAATATTTTCATTCTTCCGTTAAGCTTGTGAGTCTTTAACCCTGGATCAAATGGATTGTGAGAAAATATTTCCGTTTTCTTATTGGCAATATTTTGAATACCTTTTTCCAGCTTTCTATACTCTCGCTTAAATCTTGGGGAAAATAAAATTTTCATATCCGATCTTATTTTTTATTAATTATCTCAAATCCTTTAAAGATTTAAGCGTCTTCCATTTTGCGTTCTTTCTGTCATATTCAAGCTCACGAGCGAGTTTTTCTGTATTATAGAGCCGAATAATGTGACGCATGAATTCGCTAGTAGAAGCAAAATTCCCTTCTTTTACTTTTTTCTTAATTTCCTTTGCCATCTCTGCAGGAAGCGATATGTTTATTATGTTTCTCATATATTTATATAAACGTTATGTAATAAATTGTATTACACATTATTACACTATCAAAAATCAAAGTCAAGTTATATTATTTATGATCTGCCTTGCCTCTAGAGCACTAGAAAATAAATAAGAACATATCCCTATACTTGAAGCAACATTTACATTTTTTTCTTGGTCGTCAAAATATATACACTCTTCTGGTAAGAGATTATATTCTGCAAGAATAAACTCCCATGCTCTAACATCTGGCTTTACAAATCCAGTTTGCCAAGAAAAATAAGCTTTATCAACAGTATCATGCATCCATTTGTAATGATTGTAATAATCTGCTCTTTCCTTGAAATTATTGGATAGTATAAAAACCTTGAGTCCTTTTTGTTTTAATTCCTTAGACAGGTTTATCACATCAGCATCTGGCTCTTCCGCTTTAAACCAGTAATCCCAAAATCCTTTTTCACTCAAATTGACATTCCATTTATCTAACGCTTTTTTCCAATAGGAAAAAGTACCCTCTGCCCCTGGTTTTCTGACCTCATTCATAATAGTGGAAAGAGTTGGTAGAAAATCAGAAACGGGAACATTAAAATCTTTTGAAAATCTGTCACTTAATTTTGCACTTTTGATAAAAATGCCGTTTAAATCAAAAATAATTGCTTTGATCATCTTGTTTAACCTTTTATCTCCGCAAAAGGATTTGGTTGCGCTGGTGCGGGCTTTGCGGTTTGATATTTTTTCATAATTTCTGCTTCTACTTCTTTGCGATCTTTGCCATAAGTCAAATACGAAAGTTCTTTGAGCTTTTCTGTACGGGCTATATCGCCTTTTATAAACGGCAGAGTTTCAATGCTAAACGGCCTGATAGGCTTGCCGTTTGATAGAAGTTTGAGATACGCATTTCTGTTATCGAGATTTACCAAATCAAACTGCTCAAAAACCGGCTCAAACTGTTTTTCCAAATATTCTGCGTCTTCTGCTCCCACACGAAATGCTCCAATTGAGCCAACGTTGCCGAAGACCGCGTCTTTGATGTCGTCTTCAAGCTGGGCGATGAATTGATGAGCGATTGTAAGAGAAAGATTATATTTTCTAGCCTCTGAGAGAATTTGCGAGATTGAATTGGTAGTGATATTTTGAAATTCATCAATGTAGAGATAAAAATTTGGCATACTTTTTCCAAAAGAATCCGCGCGGGAAAGAGCGGCCATCAGGATTTTTCCGACCAAAATCAGACCGATAAGATTGGCATTGATGTCTCCTAATCTTCCTTTGGAAAGATTAACCAAAAGAATTTTCTTGCTGTCCATAATTTCCCTGAAATTCAAAACGGATTTTTCTTGGGCGATAATCGGGCGCATTATGTCGTTTGAAAGAAAAACATCAAACTTGCTTGTGATGTACGGCACAATGTTTTGAAGCGAAGCTTCCCCGCCTGCCTTAGCAGCAATTTCGCGCCAAAACTGGACCACTACTGGATTGGTACATTTGGAAAGTTTAAGCTCCCTAAAGGCCTTATCTGACAACACGCGCGAAACATCCAGCAAGGTGTTGCCAGTATTCGGATCTTCCATCACCAAAAGTACGGAGTTTCTAAAATACTGTTCAAACATCGGACCTCCAGCTGTCTTCATATCAAACAATTTATTGAAAATGCTAAGCAGCTCGTTAACCACAAAAGTTTTTTGCTCCGGATAATTTGGGTCATATTCGAGCATATTGAGAGCCATCGGACGCGCTGTAAATCCAGGATCAAAGTAAATTAAATCTTCAACACGCTCTTGAGGAATAATTGAAAGAATGTCCTGGATGTCGTTGCCATGCGGATCAATCATACAAACACCTTCGCCTCTCGCAATATCCTGCGCAATAATATTTTTAAGAAAAGTCGTCTTACCTGTACCTGTCTGGCCGATAACATACATATGGCGGAGCCTGTCTTCATCTGACATATAAATATGTGTTTGGGTATTTCTGTCGTTATTAACTCCAATAACAACACCATTTTCTGCCAAGCCAACTGGCGCCGGAGCGGTTCTGGAACGAGCAGATTTGAGATTTGGCGAAATCAAATGCTCTTGAGGAAAATGGATTATTGATGTTAGTTCAGAAACAGACAGAGGCATGCTTGTTGCTTTATTAAACATTCTCCAAGAAAAATCTCTGGCAGTGGCCGCAAATTTTTTGTCTGGTAACTGATGCCAGATAAGAGCTGTGCCGAAAGTGTTTTCAAACTGGCTGAACGAAGAAACAATTGATGCAAGAATTTCTTCGGCTTTGCTTCTGTTTTCAGCAGATGCAATCACCCGCATATTGACATGCATTATAGGCGAGCTGACTTTGGTTTTGATTTCTTCAATGGCAATTTCATTATTTTCTTGATTCTTTTCTCCTGGATTATTTTGAATCGAAGCTTTAGCCTCACCTTTGGCAAGTTCTTTGATAGTTTTGGAAAATTCTCCGAGGATACTATGACGGACATCAATGGCTCTTTTCAGTGGTGTGCCGTTTTGAATGGCCTGCAAAGCTTGTTTGTAACGGCCAATATAACCTTCACTGTCGCGCTCAATTACAAACTGGAGCGCCGCACCCTCACCATCACGATTAATTTTTGAAAAAGAATTTAAGACAACATTTATAGGGTCAAAATCAAACTTGTCGTAAGTTTTCAGAGAAAAAATCGGGTTGCCGACAAGGTGTGCTTCGGCTGCAACTGAAATTCCGGAATAATTAAAAATATTATAGTCGTCCTTTTTCTCATAAATTTTGGCTTTAGGAAAAACAGCCAGAAGCTGTCTTTCAAAAAGGCTTTTTTTAGCATCTGGAACAGAAATATAAAAGACCGTCTCGGCAGAACCTTCAGCATTAGCCAACTCCAAAGTTATCGGCTGATTTTCTCCTGCAGGTAAAACACCTTCGTACCACTGCTCCATTGAAGAAATTATTTCTTTGAGAGGCTTTTCCTTTTCATCAAAGCTATCAGGAAACGAAACTTCAAAAAGTGTAAATTTAAGAGACGAAACTATTTTTTCCTTTTTGTCTTTTTCATCCAAAAAGCCAGCCTTGAAAAACTGTACCAAAAATCTATGGAAATCATCTTCAAGGTGCGGATTACCAATCATAGCAACCACCGAAAGCGCATTTTTTAGTCCACGCTCAGAGAGAATTCCAAGAAGCTCTTCCATCTTTGTATCGTGACTTTCTGGACTGAGCTCCAAAGCAATCCCCTTGGCCTCAGGATGAATCATCTTATATCCCTTTTCCAAAACTTCATCAGGATTTTGCTTGGCGTATTTTCTGACTTCTTCCCGAATCAGGCTTTCTTTATCAATTTTTTCGAAAGACCCTGAAAGTTCTTTTTCGCGAATAGCAACTTGCTCTTTGAGATATTTAATCTCATCTTCAGGCGAAGAAAATTTTTGGGCTTCATTAAGTACAGGTTTTTCCATTGCTATTTAATTATAGCAAAGTCAGAATTATTTAGGGTATTAAAAAATTATTGTGTCAAAATCTCAGCCCCTTTTTTAGTTACCAAAACAGTGTGCTCAAAATGCGCCGCGCGACCTCCGTCTAGAGTTACGTAAGTGTGCCCATCATCCATTAGCTTTATATCGCCCTTTTCCTCAACAATCATCGGTTCAATAGCCAAAACCATTCCTTCTTCTATTTTTTGAGTCTTGTATTTTACTTTATGATTTGGAATGTATGGCTCTTCATGAAGATGTCTGCCAAGCGCGTGGCCGCCAAGATCCTTGGCCGGATTGAAGCCTCTTTTCTTGGCGATTTTTTCTATTACAGCTCCTATATCTCCAACTGTTTTGCCCACAACTGCCGATTTGATGGCAAACGCTAGCGCTTCTCTTGTGGCATCCAAAAGTTTTTTGGCATTTTTGTCTCCAGCTCCCGCAATAACCGTTGTCGCCGAATCAGTAAAAAATCCTCGGTAGGAAATAGTGCAGTCAATTGTAACCACATCGCCGTCTTTGATTTCTTTTGATCCCTCGTTTGGAATGCCGTGGACGATTTCATCATTTATAGAAATACAGATTGAAGCAGGATATGGCCTTGGCGCGCCCTCCGGAGTGTAATTCAAAGATCCAGACTTAGCCCCGGCTTCTATGATAAGCTTTTTGGCTTTTTCATTTATATACCACGTTGTTACTCCGGGTTTTACTTCTTTTTCCAAAGCGCGCAAAATAGCAGCAAGTTTTTTACCGCATTCTTTTAGAATTTTTATTTCAGCCGCGCTATAAGAAACAATCATATTTTGCACTTAAATTGAAAGAGATTTTATAATTTCTTGATGGACTTTTTCTATCGCTTGCTCGCCGTTTATTTCAACAAAATTTATATCTTTTCTTGGCTTGTAGAATTCAATCACCGGCTTTAAGTCTTTCTCGAACTCCCCCATTCTTTTTTCAATTCCGTTTCTTGAATCATCAAGCCTGCCTTGGACTTCTGCGCGTTTCAAAAGCTTGTCTGTTGCCCATTCTTTGCTGACATTAATGTAAATAAAGTTCGGTTTTTCAAATCCATAAAAATCATAGAGGGTGTCAAAAATAATCGCCTCGGGTATTTTGCGCGGAGAGCCGTCGGTAATCATATGCATGTCCTCTTTGTAATTTTTGACCATAGCAATACTCCAGCACATAACAGCCAAGTATGACGGCGCAAAGTTGCCGCCGTCAATTACTGATTTTAATTTCTTTGATGTGTATTCTTCGCCGCTAATTAACTTTCTAAATTCATCGCCAGTTGAAACATAAAAAATTCCTTCTTGCGGATCGTTCTTTTTTAAATATTCAGTAAGTAAAGCAACTTGCGTGCCTTTGCCGCAGCCGCTTCTTCCCAGAAATACAAAAAGTTGTGGTTTCATAGTTCTTTATTTTAATATAAATTCGTAAGCGAGGATAGTTCTCGAAAAAGAGGCTCTCGGAGCGCGACTGGCGCGAGAGCGAGGAAGTTTTTTAGCAAGAAAAACTTCCGTACTCTTTGAGAGAACTATCCGAGCGATTAATACTCCCTCATTGAGACCTGTGCGTCTACTTTTTTGACAAGGTCAATGATTACAGACACCACGATAAGAAGCGCGGTACCGCCAATTGCAATTGAAGTAATGCCGGTTATAGCTTTGACGACAAGAGGCAAGACCGCCACAACTCCAAGAAAAAGTGCGCCGACAAGAGTGATTCTTGTGGTTACTTTGCTTAAATATTCTGCTGTGGACTGGCCTGGGCGCACTCCCGGGATAAACGCTCCGCTCTTTTGCAAATTTTCTGAAATCATTTTTGGATCAAATGTAATTGCTGTGTAGAAATACGTGAAAAGAAATACAAAAAGGAAATACAAGATTCCATAAATCCAGTTGTTTGCAAGCCAGTTGAGCAATGTGTTTGCAATAGCTTGAATTACACCAGAACTAAGGCCTTTCATAAAGTTGAGAATTAATTGTGGGAATAAAAGAAGTGAAAGAGCAAAAATAATCGGAATCACTCCCGCTTGATTGAGTCGAAGCGGAAGATACGTTGAAACACCGCCAAACATCTTGTTGCCTCTAACGCGCTTGGCGTAAGTGACAGGAATCGGCCGTTCCGCTTCGGTGATAAATACCACAGCGTAAATAACAACTGCAGCCGTAGCAGCCAAAGCAATATAGAGTGGCAACTGTGTTTGATCAAAGGAAAGCAAAAGCTGTCCAATTGCAGTTGGAGCCCTGGCAATAATTCCAGCACAGATGATCAATGACGTACCGTTTCCTATTCCAAATTCAGTAATAAGCTCTCCCATCCACATAAGCAAGCAAGAGCCTGTTGTGATAACAATAATGTTAATCGCAAAATCAAAAGGCGTAAGACTGGTCAAAACGCCCTGTTTGCTTAAAAGCAAAAGAAATCCAAAAGCCTGCAGGGCTGAAAGCGGAACAGATATTAGGCGAGTGTATTGGCTGAATTTCCTTCGGCCCGCTTCGCCTTCTTCTTGATAAATCGATTTGAGCTTTTCTGACATCATCGTCAAAAGCTGCATAATAATTGAAGCAGTGATAAAAGGACCTACTCCAAGCATCACGATTGAAAGATTAGAAAGCCCTCCGCCAGAAAACACGTTCAATAGGCCAAAAAATTGATTGTTTTGGAAAAACAGTGCGAGCTGCGCCTTGTCGATTCCAGGAGTTGGAATAGCCGCCATAAATCTAAAAAGCGCCAAAACAACAAGAGTAAAAATAATCCTGAATCTTAAATTCTTGTCTGAAAAAATGAGTTTGAATTTTTGAACAAAAGCATCCATGTTTTATAAAATGCTGCCGCCAGCTTTTTCTATAGCTTCCCGCGCAGTCTTGGAAACAGAAATTCCTTTGAATATAAGCTTTGCCGAAATTTTTTCTTTTGGCGCACTGAGTAGGACTTTGACTTGCTGAGGCTTGCCTTTGTAGACAGAAAGCAATCCCTTTTCGATGAGAGTTTTGTTGTTTATTTCCTCGCCGGCTGTAAATTTTTCTTCAATACTCTTGAGTTTCAAAACAACAGGCTTGGTCTGGATTGAAAGGAAAGAGTTTTTGCCACGGCCGCGAAGCTTTGGAATCTTTTTGATTATATCTCGCATTTCTGGGCGAAGCTTTCTGCCGGCGCGAGCTTTCTGGCCTTTTGTACCCTTTCCAGAAGTCTTACCACGTTTGCCTCCGCGTCCAATTTGCTTGGCGCGCTTTCTTTTGTTTATTCTTTTGACATTGTGTAACTGCATATTTTTTCTATATTTTTATTATGATTTCTGCTCTGCTCCTACCTTTCCTTTTCTAGGCTTCAGTATTGAAAGGGCTTTGATAGTTGCGCGGGCAATGTTTAATTTGTTTTTTGAAGGCGAATGAATCTTTGCATTCACGTCTTTGATGCCCGAAAGCTCAATCACGTCTCTGGCAGCGCTTCCAGCAATAACACCTTTGCCTTTGGCAGGAGAAAGAGTAACTCTAGCGCTTTTGAATTTTGCCTCAACTGCAAATGGAAGGGACATATTTTTCATAAGAAATATCTGAACTGCGTTTTTCTTGGCTGCTCTGTATGCTTTGTCAATCGCAAGAGCGGTATCTCCGGCTTTGCCTGTGGCAACTCCAACAGATCCTTTTCTGTTTCCAACAACCAATACAACAGAGAAACTGAATCTCCTTCCACCAGAACTAACTCTGGTAACACGCCGGATGTTGATCATTCTCTGATCGTATTCTGGCTTTACTCTTGGAGCTCTTGTTGTTTTTCTTGGAGTTCTGACATTTTTTCTTCGGCCGCCAAAACCTTCTTCTGATTTGACAACTTCTTCAACAGGAATAGCTGCCACTTCTTCTACAACCTCTGCAGGTGTATCCGCAACTTTTTCTTCTATTATTTCTTTTTCTTCTGTTACTTGTGACATATTTTTTATTTAAAACTTCAATCCTCCTTCGCGAAGCGCATCTGCAAAAGCTTTGATTCTGCCAGTGTAAATGTACCCGCCTCTGTCAAAAACAACTGCTTTGATACCTTTTGAAATTGCTTCCTTGGCAAGCGCTACTCCGGCTGCTTTGGCGCTGTCAGTTTTGCTATCTGATTTTTTTGCGCTCTTATTGCCTTTTGCCTCTGCGCTTGAAATCGAAGCAATTGTAACACCTTTTTGGTCATCAATAACCTGAGCATAAATAAATTTGTTTGATTTGAAAATAGAAACTCTTGGCATATCTTTAGTACCAGAAACCTTAGCTCGGATTCTCTTGCGCCTTACATCTCTTTTTATTGCTTTTTGATTTTGTTTAGCCATTGTATTTATTCCTTATACTGATTTTTTGCCCTGCTTCCTATGAATAACTTCTTTGTCGTATCTAAAACCTTTGCCTTTGTATGGTTCTGGTTTTTTGTTGTCTCGCACGCGCGCTGCAAATCCCCCAACCAATTCTTTGTCTATTCCGGAAATTGTGATTACACCTTTTTCGCTTTTTACTTCAAGACCGTCTGGAATTTTGATTGTTACCGGATGAGAAAATCCCAAAGCGCAGACCAACTCTTTGCCTTTGACTTCTGATTTGAATCCGACTCCTTCAAGAATTAGCTTTTTTTCAAAGCCTTTGGTTACGCCCTCAATCATATTCATCACGTGTGATGCGACAGTGCCAGAAATAGCCGCGTTTTCAACTTGAAGCTCAGGAGAAAGCGTTACAGCGACTTTGCCATCTTTGATTTCAAGCATCACCCTTTTATCTATGTTTTTCTCAATCGAGCCTTTGCTGCCTTTTACAGAAATTTTGCCGGAAGCGTATAACATTTCTACACCCACTGGAATCTCAATTGGTTGTTTTGCAAGACGGGACATATTTTATTACCAAACTTTAAACAATAGTTCTCCGCCGACTTTTTGCGCTTTGGCATCTTCGCCTGTCATCACGCCTTTTGAGGTTGAGACAAAAAGATATCCGTATCCGCTTTTGACTGACTTTATATCCTTGGCTCCGCCGTACATTCTCCTTGAAAGCTTGGAGATCAAATCTACTTCAGCAATTACCGGTCTTTCGTTTTCATATTTGATTTCAACATCAATAGATTTCATTACTTTTTTGCCTTTTTTTGTGAAATTTCCGATTAAATCTTTTGAAGCCAAAACAGCAAGGATTGATTCTGTAAATTTAGAATAGGGCACAGAAATAGTATGCTTGCGGGCCATGCCTGCGTTCTTGATTTTGATTATTAAATTGCCTACTTCGTTTTTTACCATGATGATTTCTTGATTCCTGGGATTTTGCCCTGATTTGCCATCTCTCTGAAGCATATTCTGCAAACATCAAAATCGCGCATATATGAGCGCTTTCTGCCGCATCTGAAGCATCTTCTCACAATTCTTGTTGAGAACTTTGGCTTCTTTTTTGATCTTGCAATTGTTGATGTTTTGGCCATATATAAATAAATTAGCTCCATCGGAGCGTGCGGTAAATACTATACAAAACAGGCTAAGATGTCAAATAAAAAGAGCCTAAAAATAACATTTAAATTCACTTTGACAAAAGTAGTAATTTATGTTAGTATGTGCAAGGACCAGGATGAATCCTGCCGCTGTCCAGCAATACAGTTCAGCACTTGTTTTTTATGAAAAAATACGATTTCCCCGTCTGGGGAACCCAAGGAGGTGGCCTTGTTCGCCTTGTCGGAGACAAATATATCTTCGTTGAAGCCCCAGAGGGCTTCCTCGACATCACAGTCGGATGCGAAATGCATCCGATGTGGGATATCATCCCCGCCAACCACCACGCACGCAATTTTGAAAACCCGTTCCCGGGGAATCAAATGGAAGACGCGTTCGCCAATGATTTCGAATGAAAGGCATTCGAAGACTACATGGCGGAACATTATCCCGACTACTAAAGGTTTGTCCACGCCCTGAAATTCGTTGGAGTACAGAGGAAGCAGAGCCTCACAAACAACCCCGAAAGCGTTCGCGCCTAGGGGTTTTGTCTTTTATATTTTTAAAACTTTTACTTAACCTTCGCAAAAGGAAATCCTAGAAGTTTGAGAAAATCTTCTGTTTCTTTTTTATTTTTTGAGGTAGTAACAATCGTCACTGCAAGGCCAAAAACATCTTTGACGTCTTCATCTGAAGTTTCTGGAAAGATTGTGTGCTCTTTTATGCCGATTGTCATATTGCCGATGTCGTCAATTGCCTTGGCGTTGAGGCCGCGGAAGTCCTTGGTTCTTGGAAGTGCAAGATTTACAAACTTATCCAAAAATGCAAACATCTTTTCTCCTCGTAGAGTCACCTGGTAGCCAATTTCATCTCCCTGGCGAACTTTGAAACTCGCAATAGATTTCTTGGCTGATCTTGGAGTTACCTTTTGGCCTGTGATTTGAGAAATTCTGTTGCCGATAAGCTCTTTCTTTTTCTTATCAACAACCTTTCCTGTTCCTGAACCAATCACAACTTTCACAAGCTTTGGCGCTTGCATAACGTTCTTGTAGCCAAAATTAGCTTTAAGGTGTTCAAATGATTTTTTCTGTTTTTCTTTGATGCTCTTTTCCATTGTATTGAATAATTATTTTGTTTTTGCTACTGGCTTTGCTTCTGTTTTAGCCTTGGATTTCTTTGCAGGTTTTGCGCTTGATTCAAGCTTAACGTTTGAAATGTGAATTCGCATTGGCACATCGATAATCTGGCCTTTCTGATCGCTCTTCTTTGACTTCTGGTGTTTTTTGTGAACATTAATACCTGGAATCAAAACAAGATTCAGTTTTGGAAAAACTTTGGCAACTTTTCCTGTTTTGCCTTTGTCTTTGCCTGTGATCACTATTATGTTGTCTCCTTTTTTAATCATTGTATTTAAATTTCTTTTTATACTATTTCTGGCGCGAGCGAAGCAATTTTTTGGAATCCCATTTCTGCAATTTCTCTTGGGATCGGACCAAAGATTCTTCCACCGATTGGATCCTTCTTGCCTTTTTCCAAAATCACCACTGCGTTTTCATCAAATCTTATATATGAACCGTCCTTTCTGCGAATTGCCTGCTTCTGTCGTACCACAACAGCTGTCAAAACATCTTTTTTCTTGATTGCCTTTCTTGGTTCAGCCTTTTGAACTGAAAGCACCACAAGCTCGCCGATTTCTGCATATCGCTTCTTGCTTGAGCCAAGCACTTTGAAAATTCTGCCGATCTTGGCTCCGGTGTTGTCTGCTATTTGAACTATGCTTCTTGGCTGGATCATATTTTTGGATTATGCGATTACTTTAAAAGTTTTTGTTTTTGAAATTGGCTTGCATTCCTGGATTGTAGCCTTGTCGCCGATTTTTTTGGTATTGCCTTTATCATCTGCTAAATATTTCTTGGTTCGGTTGATATATTTGTCGTATTTTGGAATTTTAACGTATCTTTTGACAATAACAGTGCAGGTGTCTTTCATTTTGTCAGATACAACAACACCTTCTAGGATTTTTCCCTTACTCTCAGTATTTTGTTTTTCGGTTTGCTTTTTCATTTTTGCTTTTAATTATTTATCGCTTTCGGTTCATTTAAAACAGTCATCATTCTGGCAATGTCTTTTTTGATTGTTTTGTGAAGCTTTACATTTTTTTCACGGCTTCCTGCAGAACCAAAATGCAAACCCTTGAGCTTATCGTTATTTTCTTTAATAAGCTTTTCTATCTGCGCATTATTATTTTGTCTGATGTCTTTGGCTTTCATTTTTATCAAAATTCTTAGCTTCTTGCAAAAATCTTTGTTTTTAAAGGAAGCTTTGTTCCGGCTTTTCGAAGCGCTTCTTTGGCTTCTTTTTCTGTCATTCCGTCAATTTCAAACAATACTCTGCCTGGATAAACTTCAAAACAATATCCCTGTGGATCGCCTTTTCCGTTTCCCATAGGCACTTCTGGCGGTTTTGCAGTATAAGGTCGGTCTGGGAAAATTCTAATCCACATTTTGCCTGTCTTGCCGATTGAACGAGTCAAAACTTTTCTGGCTGCTTCAATCTGATTGGACTTTACTCTGGCGTACGAAGAAGCCTTCAATCCATGAGATCCAAAGGAGACATTCGTTCCTCTTGTTTCGGTTTTTGGCTTTGAGAAATTCCTTCTCATTGTCTGCCACTTTCTGTGTTTTACTTTTTTAGGGAATAACATATAAGTAAATTATTTTTCGAGCTTATTTTGCGAAGACTTCACCCTTGTAAATCCAGACCTTTATTCCCAAATCCCCTTGAGGAATGGTCGCTCGCTCTGTCGCGTAATCTATATCTGCTCTAAGTGTCTGAAGCGGGATTCTGCCCTTCTTCAATGATTCGCTTCTTGCCATATCCGCTCCGCCAAGTCGTCCTCCCAAATATATTTTTATTCCCTGCGCATCGCGGTTTGCCATAACTTTGTCCACCGTCTGCTTCATGACTCTTCTGAACGGCATTCTTTTCTCCAAGCCTTCTTTGATCATAAGCGCTACGATTGCAGCATTTGATTCCGGAGATTTGATTTCTTCAATATCAAGCTTTAATTCCTGGCCGGTAGTCAATTTTTTCTTTTGCAAGAAAGTCTGGATTTCTTTGCGGAGCTTTTCCGCGCCTTCACCACTTCTGCCAATGATAATTCCTGGGCGGCTTGTCTTGATGATAACCCGAAGGGTTCTTTCTCCCCTTTCAATTTCAATTGAGCTGACATACGAAGTCTTGAGTTTCTTTTCCAAATATTCCCTGAGCAAGATATCAGCCTTTAGAAAATCACGGAACTTGGAATTTACAGCAAACCATCGGCTTTTCCAGTCTCTGATAATACCAAGCCTATGGGCGTATGGATGAACGTTGTGTGACATATTAATTTTTTATCTCTGTTTTTACTTCTTGTTTTATTTCTGACATCTTCTCCTTTCTGGAAGCTTGCTTGGATCTTTTAACTTTGGGTTCTTTGATTCCAAGTTCTACTTTGATTATGCTGGTCTTTTTCTTGATTGGAGAAGCTGAACCTCTGGCTCTTGGCATAATTCTTTTGTAAACCATTCCTTTATCAACAGTCACAGTCTTTATATACAAACTGTCTTTTGACACTGTTGTAGAATTGAGCGCGTTTGCAACAGCTGATTTAATCAACTTCAGAAGTTCAGGAGCAAATCTCTTGCCTGCAAAAATTAAAATATTTTCTGCGTTTTCAACAGATTTGCCTCTGACCAAATCAGCAACAAGTCGGACTTTCCTTGGAGACTGGCGATAATTTTTGAGTGTTGCTGTTGACATGATTTTGATTATTTCTTTTCTATTTCTTTCTATTTTTTGGTTTCAACTGTCGCCTTTGCAGATTTGGCGGCATTGAGTTCAGCATCCTTCTTGGCCTGATCCTGTTCTTTCTGCATCTTTCCTCCGTGTTTAACGAATTTTCTTGTGGCAGAAAATTCCCCAAGCCTATGACCTACCATGTCTTCAGTTACAAAAACTTCTATATGAGCTTTTCCGTTGTGAACACCAAAGATAAAACCTACCATTTCAGGACTTATCTGGCTTGCGCGCGCCCATGTCTTAATAACCCCAGTTTCTGCAGGCTTTTTTCCGAAAACCTTCTTTAGAAGCTTTTCGTCAACATATGGACCTTTTTTTATTGAACGTGACATATAAAGAAAATAAATAGCTCCAAAGGAGCGTGCGCTAAATACTATACAAAATAAAACGAAGTGTCAAATAAAAACCAAGAAACTATTTCTTGCCAACAATCCTCCTGGAAACAATAAACTTATTTGAGTATTTTTTGCTTCTTCTGGACTTTTGGCCTTTGCCTGTTGGCTTGCCGTATACTGACTTCGCGCGTCTTGTCCCTCTGCCTTGCCTGCCTTCACCTCCTCCGTATGGATGATCAACTGGATTCATTGCAGTACCGCGAACCGTTGGTCTGATTCCCTTATGCCTGCTTCTGCCCGCCTTACCAAAATTTCTCAAATGATGTTCGTCGTTTGAGACTTCTCCGACTGTTGCAAAGCAATTTTCGTCAATTTTTCGCACTTCCGACGATGGCATCTTTATAAGAGCCAGTCCAGCGTCGTGAGCGATAACTTCGGCGTAAATTCCCGCTGAACGGGCAAGCTTTGCGCCGCCATCTCTTTTGATTTCAATATTAAACACAAATGCTCCAACGGGAATATTCCTCAGCATCATTCTGTTTCCCGGCTTTACATCCGCTTTATCTGAAACAATAAACGCGTCTCCTGGTTTCAAAGATTTTGGCACTAGCACATATCTTTTTTCTCCATCCCTGTAGATTGCAAGGCCGATAAATCCTGAGCGATTCGGATCGTACTCAATGGATGCAAGCTTTGCGGGCACGTTTTTCTTGTTATAAAGAAAATCTACTTCGCGGAAAAGCCTCTTGTGTCCCCCTCCTTTGTGACGAGTGGTGATTCTACCTCTATTGTTTCTGCCAAACGAGCGCTTGAATCCGCTAGTCAAAGATTTTTCTGGTGTAGTTTCAGTCAAAAGATGCCTGAAAGAGACGTTTGACATCTGTCTGCGGGATTTTGTGTATGGTTTGTAGGATTTCATTTTCTTATTTTAACTTTTTATGCCAAATCTATTTTTTCTCCTTTTTTAAGGTAAACATAAGCCTTTTTAATCGCTGATTTCTTGCCGTTCTTTCCTCTAGTAAAAACTTTTTTTGCTGGAAGATTTATGATTGCGATTTTTTGAGGCGATACTTTGTACAAAAATTTGATCGATTGTTTGATTGACGTCTTGTTTGAATTTGCGGATACATGAAAAACATAAGCTCCGGCTTCCGCGCTAAAAGTTGCCTTTTCTGTGATTCTTGGACTCAGGATGATTTGTGATGGTTCCTTTTTCATATTTTTCTATTTCTTTTTGGACATTCTGTCTTCTAAGATTTTTATTGACTTCTCAGGGTTCTCTATCAAAATATATTTGAATTTAAGCGCTTCCACGGGATTGATATTTCTGGTTTCAAGCACTGAAACATTGCTGAAATTTTGGAAGCTTTTTTCCACAGCTGAATTTTTTTCTGACATGGCAATCAAGGCAGCATTTGTTTTTTTATTTATTTTTTCAAAACCTTTGATTTTTGAGAAGCTTGAAATGACTTCTTTGGCATCTTTTGTCTTTGGAGTATCGAATTTTATGTTTTCAACAAAAATTATTTCCCCATCGCGAAATTTTGAAGAAAGGATGGTGGCCAGGGCTTTGGATTTTTGCTTGAGGTTTACTTTTTTGAAATAACTTTTATCGTTTCTTGGTCCATGAGCAACACCTCCTCCAACCCAAATTGGGCTGCGAGTGGATCCGTGTCTTGCGCGACCCGTGCCTTTTTGTTTCCATGGCTTTTTGCCTCCACCTGAAACTTCTCCGCGAGTCTTTGCATGAGCCACAGGAGTTCGCTTTGAAGCCATAAGCGATGTAATGACCTGATGCACAAGATCAGCATTCCAGTTTTGTTCAAAAACACTTTCTGGAAGAGTAATATCTCCTGCTTCTTTTCCTTTTGAATTGTATATTTTTGCTTTGGCCATAAATTTTCTATTATTTAGCCTTTTATCTCAAGAAGGGTCCCTTTTTTCCCTGGAACCGCGCCTTTTATATAAAGCAAATTATTATCTTTATCAACTGCAACAATTTTAAGTCCTTTAACAGTAATTCTGACGCCCCCCATTCTGCCAGCCATTCGCATGCCTTTGGCAACTCTGCTTCCGTCTCTTCCTCCGCCTCCGATGGAACCTGGCTCTCTTTCGGAATGTTTCTGACCGTGACTTCGTGGCCCTCCTTTGAAGTTATGCCTTTTGACGACACCTTGAAATCCTTTACCTTTGGTAATTCCAGAAACCGTGATTTCATCGCCTTCAGCAAAAACTTCCGTGCCTGCGATTTGTTCCCCTTGAACTGGAATTTTTTCATTGTTTTCCAATCTAAATTCTCGAAGAGTGGCAAAATTGCCAAGCTCTTTCATGTGGCCCAGAACCGGTTTGGTGATATTTTTCTTTGATTTTTTGCCGAAGCCAAGCTGAACCGCAACATAGCCGTCACGCTCTGGAGTTTTGACTTGAACAACAAAAGAAGGAGTTGCTTCAACCGCTGTCACAGGATGAACTCTTCCATCCTTGTCAAAAATTTCGGTCATATTCAGTTTTTTGGCTAATGCGAATTTCATATCTTTTCTTTAATCTCTGCTTACATCATTTTTATATCAATATTCACTCCTGATGGAAGAGAAAGGTTTGACAGCGCTTCTATAACTTTGCCGTTTGGGTTTTCAATATCAACCAATCGCTTGTGAGTTCTCATTTCAAACTGTTCGCGAGCATTTTTATAAATGAACGCTGAGCGGTTGACTGTATATTTTCTAATTTCAGTTGGAAGCGGAATCGGACCAAGCACGCTTGCATCGTAGCGAAGCGCCGTATCCATAATCTGCCTGACAGATGCGTCAAGAATTTTATGGTCATAGGCTCTGACTCTGATGCGAAGCTTTGATCCAGTTTCCGGAGTTTTTTTATCGGTTTTAGTTGTTTTTTTTGTAGCCATTTTGTTATTGAGAGTAAAAAACTCTCTGCCAGCTCTTTGAGCGAGGACTTATTTGTTGATTTTTGTTACAACTCCAGCTCCAACAGTCTTTCCGCCTTCTCGGATAGCAAATCTTTGCTTCTCTTCAAGAGCAACAGGAGCAACAAGCTTTACTGTAAAAGTAACCGTGTCTCCAGGCATAACCATCTCTACGCCTTCCTTAAGCGTTACTTCTCCGGTAACGTCTGTTGTTCGGATGTAGAACTGAGGCTTGTATCCTGTGAAGAATGGTGTATGTCGTCCACCTTCTTCCTTTTTGAGAATATAAACTTCAGCTTCAAAATCTGTATGCGGAGTTACAGTTCCTGTCTTTGCAAGAACCTGGCCTCTTGTGATGTCTTCTTTCTTTGTGCCTCGGAGCAAAACTCCTGCGTTGTCTCCAGCCATACCTTCATTAAGCTGCTTGTTGAACATTTCAATTCCAGTAACGGTTGTTTTAGCTGTAGGATGAATTCCGACGATTTCAACTTCTTCTCCAACTTTGACAATTCCTCTTTCGATTCTTCCTGTAACCACAGTTCCTCTTCCTTCAATTGAGAAGATGTCTTCAACTGGCATAAGGAAATGGCTTGTCTGTTTCGCGCACAGGAATTGGAATGTAAGTGTCCAAAGCTTCTGCAAGCTCTAGGATTTTCTTGCTCCATTCGTCGTTGTTGTCCTTTGCTTCAAGAGCTTTGAGCGCTGAACCTCTGATAACAGGAGCATTTGCGCCGTCATAGCCTTGTTTTGTAAGAAGTTCTCTGACTTCTTCTTCAACTAGGTCGATCAATTCCTTGTCTGGAACCATATCGCACTTGTTAAGGAAAACAATAATCTTTGGCACACCAACTTGCTTTGCAAGCAAAACGTGTTCGCGAGTCTGAGGCATAACACCGTCAGTCGCAGCAATCACAAGAATAGCGCCGTCCATTTGAGCGGCACCTGTGATCATGTTCTTGATGTAGTCGGCGTGTCCCGGCGCGTCAATGTGAGCATAGTGACGAGTTGCTGTTGAGTACTCGTTGTGAGAAAGGTTAATAGTGATTCCACGAGCCTTTTCTTCAGGCGCGTTGTCAATCTGGTCGACTCCTTTAAGCTTTACGTCATTTCCTGCTCTGCTCAAAACATTGAGAATAGCAGCTGTGAGCGTAGTTTTGCCGTGGTCAACGTGGCCAATTGTGCCGACGTTAACGTGAGGCTTTGATCTATCAAAAACTTCAGCCATGTTATTTTATAGTTAATTTTTAATAATTTCGAACTGATTATCAGTCAGTCCTAGTCCTAATTCTCCTCTGAAATGAGCGCGAAGATCATTTCAGAAGTAACTTAGAACTTTTTTCGCTTTATTGCGAAAAACCTATTTTTTAAGCAATTTGTCCGGATTTTTGAATAAACAAAAAAGCGCACATTGCGTAGCGGACATAGTATCAAAAGCATAAATTTGTGTCAAATTTATTTAATAATAATTGACTTTCCCAGTTTTACTCTTAATATTCAATAAAAATCCCTGGGGTAAATAAACCTGCCATTATTGGGATCGTTCATTTACATCAGGAAAACAATAGAAAGAACCAAATGAAAAGAAAGATTTTCGTACTCGACGCCTTCACTCACGGGCATGACGCAGCTTCCAGATTCATCCGTAAGCAGGGCTGGAAAAAGGGCGATTGCGAAATCGTCTTTTGCGGAAGCCATGAAAAACTTCTAGAGCATCTGTCCCAAGGGCCAGGCTTTGGGGTTGTGCCGATTTACAACTCCATCATATTCGAGGTTTCAAGGGTTACGAATGAAGTCAGCCGGCTTCGTAACCTGGGATACGACTTTTCTGTCGTGGACAAACTGGAATTGCGCGTTAATCATTGCTTGCTTGCGCCAGCTCACGTCAGAGGAGTGAAACAATTGGAAAGAGTTTTCTCAAAGGAAGAGGCTCTGAATCAATGCGGCAACTTCCTCCGAGGAATTGGCATCACTGCTGAGAAACGCAGTGATTACAGCTCAACAGGCAGTGCTGCAAAGTTTGTCTCGCACACCAATCAAATGTTTGGCGCAATCGCTCCCAAACGCGCCGCAAAAGCATACGGATTGCAAGTGCTTGCCGAAAATATCCAGGACGCAAAGACGAACATCACAACCTTCGAGCTTCTGGAAAATAAGGCGGAAGTAAAACCTGTCACGCTTGGCTTGGTTGGACACGGTCGTTTTGGCCGGGCGCTTGAAGTTTTTGCCGCAGGCATTGGTATGAACGTCATCTGGTCTGATCCAAAAAAAGCGTTAGGAATAACTAACGCAGAAGTGGTGAAAAAAGCTGACGTCGTGATATTTGCCTTGAACATCAGAAAAACTCCCTCCGTAATCCGTTCAATCATTAGGCATACCCGCAAGGACCAGCTGCTGATGGACATTACATCAGTCAAAACAAACGCCGTAGCAGCAATGCTGAAAGGCAAAGCGCAAGTGGTTGCAACTCATCCGATGTTTGCACCAAGTGTAGCATTTGAAGGTCAAACGATTGTTGTCTGCCCCGAAAGACTGACGGACCCGAAATGGAAGACTTGGGTTGTAAACTGGCTGGCCAGAACCGGAATGAAAGTCGAGTGGAGCAGTCCTTTCGAACATGATACCTACATGCAGGGAGTGCAAACCAACCCTCACATGGCAAACCTTATCAATGCGGTGATGATCGCGGAGATGGGAATTTCGGTCAAAAAAAGCCTTGGGTTTACGAGCCCATTCTACCGTGTAATGTTTTCACTCATGGGACGCCTTCTTAATCACGATGCAGATTTGTACATAGACATGCTCTTGGAGAATCCGGTTTCACTGCCGACTTTCCAAAAAAGAGCTAAGCTCGAACATCAAATTTTGCGAATGATTAAGAGGAAAGACCGTGATGGATTGCGTGGGTTGTTCCAAAAAGCTGCAGGCCACTTCGGCACCGAAGTTATTAAGGAGGCTGATGAGCTTTTTCAACGCCTTATTGCTGTTACCAAAACGATCTACGGAAGAAACTCTATTATCCTCGAGTTCAACAAAGAATTTGACCAGCCACTTCTTGGAAAGAAAATCCTGGGAGCGTTCGGGCGGCGAGGAATAAACCTTAACGGGTTTAACTTTGCGGCAATCGACGACAATCGATTTCAATTTTGCATCAGCTTTGAATCTTCAAGATCATCTGATGATGTGAGGCTTGTACTTGAAGAAATCGAAAGCTGGGACGATGTTCCTATAAAGGTTGTTTCCTGATTTTATGGAGCTTAACAAGCTCCAATTTTTTATATTAAAAAACCAAAATAAAAAATAGCGGTTCTTAAACCGCTTTTACTCTGCTGCTACTTCGCTTAGCCGCAGACTCAGATTGACAAGAGCTCTTGCAATCCGACACGACACGAAATAATTTGTGCGATCTAGGTAAGCGCCTTGAAACTCCGCGTTCGGGCCCAACTTACCAATCAGTCTCTCAATATCACCAGAACTCGGGCTATATAAATAGCACAAATTGAAAGTCTCAGAACCGACAATGAGACGGTAACCTCTTCTGAAACTTTCATACCTGAGGGTTGCACTCAGACCGATTCCAGAATAACCCAGAATTGTAACTCCCTCGCTTGCATTCAGACGAACTCCCGAGTCCGTGGGAATAGCAAACAAAGAGATTCTTCCGAGCAGCGTGTTTATTTCCTGCGTATGCAGGTCCAAGTCCTGTTGCCCGGAGACTCGAATAAGTAATGGAAATTTCATACTGGAAAAAGAATACTCCTCACTAGTTTTCTGTCAACAAAAAATTTGACAAAAAATATTTCAGTAGTAAACCTAATGGTAGGAAGTACTAACAAAAATGAAAACAAAAATTTCGTATCTGTTTCTGGTCACTTTTGCATTTTGCGGTTTGCTCGGATGCGTTTCGCAGCCATGCGAATGCGAATGGGGAAAGTGCAAAAAAATCCTTTGCAGAGCTACAGCTTATTCCAAAGGCAAACATGCAAGCGATCCATGGTCTAAGATGGATCAAAGTGCCAGCGGAGTCTCTCTTCGTTATGCGTCGATTAATCAGATTGGTGTGGCATCTGTGCCCTCCGGAATTCAGCGATGGAGCCTAATTGAGCTTGATCGGCCAACCGGACCACTTATTTATGTGGCGGCAGACCGAGGCACGGATGTTGAATCCGGAAAAGCGGCAATAAAATCCGGAAAAACATCTGCGGAGAAAAAAGCGCCTGTGATAGATTTCTGTGCTCCAAAGCAGAGCTGGAGAGATTTTCTTCAAGTAAAAATCTATCCTTACTTGGGAAATCAAAGTCCGCCAGAGAAAGAGATCTTTAACCGGACATTCATCGGATCAATAATCGGAAAATAGCAGAGAGGCTTGCCTCTCAATTTTTTATAAAAAATTTTCAAAAAAAATTATTTTGAGTATAAAAATTGCCGAATCGTTCTAAAGGAACTATCGGCTTGAAACACGTACTTCGCTTGGCCGCGTAAACCACACGTCTTGCCAGGTGTGCCACTGAACTTCAGTGAGATAATCAACTGGAGCATTGCGACTGCGCAATTTGTAAACCAAAAAGGCTATGTTGCCCTCGCGGTCTCCAACTGCTTTGCGGCGCACGAGCACGCGTACGATGTTGCCCTCACGAAGATGTGAAGCCTTTGAGTAATTGAAGTCAACCACTACTGCGATGCTCTTTCCCCGCAAATCGGCGCAGGCCATCAAGCCAATCTGTCGACGGAATTTTTTGGGTCGGTTGATCACTTTAACATCGTAGTAGTCATCAACTGCTGACGATGTTCCGTAAACACCGGCATCCTTCAAGGCAAACACCATGCCACCATCCACGTCTGGTTCCATTTCGGCTGTGGAAATGTCCACACCGATATTTTGTCCAGGCACAACCGTCGCCCCACCCTGATCCGAAAATCGGACTAATAGAGGATATGACTTGCACTCGTCGCTAGACGCTTCCATCAGCCCAATGTGCTTGTAGAAAAGCACCGGAGCCGACTTGGCCAACATGAAGGGATTCTCATCCTCGGCAAAACCAATTGCCGACATGCCAAACAGCACAGCAAACAACATCAAATAACTTTTCATTTATTATATAATACTACTAAATTAGGGGTATTGTCAAGGTTGATTTTCTGAAACCAGAACAACGTTAGCGTAGGTATTATCTGTAGGGTTATCATTCTTATCCACCAATCCAATAGCCTTGAAAACTCCTACAGAAACATCAATTGTTTCTTTTTCGGCTGGACCCCTATCAATAATTGGAACAACTACAGATTGCTTTGTTTCTGGATTTGTAATTTGAAGCTCATAATCATCTAAAACAGCGTTATTATACTTTCCAGTCCTGGCAGCCTTCCGCAAATTATAATCAATTGGGTATGCTGCATACAAATCTTTCACTCTGTCATAACTATTCATAAACTTTCCTGAAACCGACCCTTTTTCATGATAACCTATACAGCCCTTTACACTTCCTTGGGGAAAATAAACTAGATCCCCTACCTTAGAGCCAGCAGGAATGTCATCCCCTGTTTGATAGTGAGCAAGTGTTTGAAAGTTGCAATTGTTATCATTATCGTGTTCGTAGGCGTCGCCGTTTGAATTAATTCTAACATCTTGCTCGCCGCCGAAATAAGTAAGTCTCCAAGGATGTTTAGATGCAAAAGTCAGGCCTTGAGAAGGAGGAGTAGCCGCCGCAAGCTGGCTGTTTGGAAGCAAATGAAACCAACTCAAGATTGCGGATGCAGTGTTGTTTTCAGAAGCAATATTATTGAGTAAAGAGGAAGCGCTGGCAAATATGTTATCCAAGAAACCTCCGGAATTCATGGAGATATCTGGATTGGGTACTGGATCGCCGGTCGTAGGATCATATTTTCCGTTGTATGTCCAATATGATTTAGGTGTAACGTTAAAATTGTAGTCGTTTACTATCTCATACTTTCCTGGGTAATAGAAAGTCAGTGAATGATTTGCAAATGTTTGGGTTAACTCTGAAGTTCCAAAACCATTAGGACTAGGAGCACATAAAAAACAAGTCTTACTGGTCATAACATCAGAGTCTGTTCCGTTTGGTGTAGCGTCCACTGTCAAATTTGGATAATATAAGTTACCGTTATGTATTACATTAGTAGAACCTCCATAATTAGTTGAAAGAACCGGCGAAGCAGAAATTCTGAAATCTCCAAAAACTGAATTTTCACTTGTATTATCCACTGTGCGCGAGCATGTAACAGTACCTGAATCAAAACATGTAAAATCTGTTGAAAGATCCGGGTGATAAGAGAAAAGCTGGCCGACTCCAAGATCCGCTTCTGATGTTCTTGGATCTGATGTAAAAGATTGAAAATTGCTATTTAAAGTACTAATTCCCAGCAATCCACTTTTGGAATCTGACATATAATCAGAAGGGCCGTATAGATAGGTTCCTCGTAAAGCCTGGATATCGGCAGCAAAATTTACAGACCAATCCTTAGTTCTCCAAAACCATTTCATCATCTCGTCAAAAGTCAGGCCTACCGGGTAATCTGTTCCAGGGCCAACATCCGAGCCTGTGCCACCAACTATTTGTCCTTGTATAAATTCTGGAGCACGAATCATAAAACCACTCTGCGGATACCCGCTTGCAATCCCAGCAGTCCAAACTTCATATATATTGCCATTAATTGTAATTATTTCTGGTATTGCGTTTGGATCTGGCTGCAGCAAACCATTGACCTTTGCCGTATTTTCATCCGAATCAACGGGGTAAAGCCAATAGTAAGTTTTTCCATCCCATTCTCCATCAACAACTTCCGGTACTTTAAGTCCGCCGCCATTGTCAGTGAATGAATAATAAAGACGAGTGGTTGTAGAAACAAATCCGTTGTTAACAAATGTATCAACCGTAAAAGTAAGCCATGGGACTACCACATTGCCATTAATATCGTGGTGAATATAAGGCGGCTCGCCTTGACCGCTCCAGCCATTTACTGTTGTTCCATCATTAATATAATTTACACTCCCGCCATATTCATTATTACCCCATGAATATCCTGTGCCTCCGGTATTGCCATCCGATACTCCAGCATTGGCATCGCCGATGCCGTTTAACGCACCGCTTGATTGGCAAGTTTGGGAAGGTAAAGTTTCTGTGGGAGACGACTCCGCTGATGTGCCAGAAGAATTAGAAGCTGAAACTTTGTAAAAGAGATGTTTAAATGAGTTTGGGTAAACATCTGAAATAGTAGTTGTAGCTGTTGGAGAATTAGTTAACTCATAATAGGGTCCCATTAATGCAGTTGCACGTAAAATGTGATATTTGATGGCGCCAGAAACCGGATCCCATTTAATCAAAACTTTTCCTCCGCATTGTTTCCCTGGAAAAGCAAAAACATCAGTTGGAGTGGATGGTACCGAAGATTTAGTTTCGGTTGTTGTAAAAACCACCGGCTTGCTTTTACCATTAATCGTCTCAACAGTTATGTTGTAAGAACCAGAATGTATAGCGGTTGTTGTACCAGAACAATTTCCAGCACTTCCAAACGGATCGCACAAAGGCAAAACGGTTTTTGGAATAGCAAAGGTGATACTTGTGCCATTCGATGAGCTTGGGATAGGAACTGAATCATTAACACTGAGTCCGTTTAGCAAAACATAGTTTTTTGTTGGATCAAAATTTGCTCCTGTGATAGTGACTGGAGTTGCGATAGGTCCTGTTGATGGAGAGAGATAACTTATTACAGGCGGTATTGTAGGAACAGCTGTATATTGGCCCAAGCATGGTTTTCCAGTTATTCTGCTGTATAAATCTCCAGGTAGACAACCAAAAGAAGATAATGGATTGGATTGACAGAAAAACCCCTTTGTTGAAGTGTATTGAAATATTCCTCCTTCGGGACACACTAAGGAAGGATTATTAGACATCTCGGCACTTTGAGCATAGACCTTCAAAGGCAATGTTATGGCTATCAGGAAAATACTAAAAACCGCTAAAGCGACGACTGGTCTTAGGTTTCCTACATAAATAGATAGAATTCTTTTCATTGATCTCAGATTTTGTAATTAATAATTTTAACAAGCAAGAAAGCAGATTTTATATTTATCCTGCACAATTAAAGACTTTGCTATAACTGACAATAATTGTCTTCCTAATTTTTTTAAAGGCAAATAGCGTTATCCACAGCTTGATTTTTTTACAGAAAATAAAAAAACACCAAAAATATCGGTGATTTAATCTCTTTCTGATTCTAAAAATTATTTCCTTGCTTCTACGATAGTTTTTTCTACGTTTGGAGGCACCACTTCATAGTGATCAAATTCCATAGTCGATGATGCACGTCCTTCAGAGAGTGAACGCAAGCTCGTGACATATCCAAACATTTCTGAAAGCGGCACCATTGCAAGCAAAACTTTGTTTTGTCCGCGGTCGCTCATAGACATAATCTGTGCGCGCTTGGAGTTTAGATTTCCTGTGACATCTCCCATGAACTTTTCTGGAGTGACAACTTCAACTTTCATAATCGGTTCCAGAATCACAGGCTTTGCATGTCTGGCAGCTTCCTGAAACGCTTGCGAAGCTGCGATTTTGTACGCGATTTCAGATGAGTCAACATCGTGGGAGCTTCCGTATGTCAGTTCGCAAGAAATATTTGTCAGATGGAATCCCGCAACAATTCCTCGCTCCATTCCTTCTTTGACACCTTTCATAACTGCAGGAATAAATTCTTGCGGAATTACGCCCCCTTTGATTGAATCGATAAATTCAAATCCTTCTTCGCGCTTAGTATTTTTTGGAATTTTGGCGCCTTCTTCAAGCGGCTGAAGAGGTTTGATATTTAGCTTTACGTGTCCATACTGACCCTTTCCTCCAGACTGCTTAATGTATTTGTGTTCTGCTTCTGCTGTGCCAAGAATTGTTTCTCTATAAGCTACTTGCGGCTTGCCAACATTTGCTTCCACAGAAAATTCGCGCTTCATTCTGTCTATCATAATTTCCAAGTGAAGCTCTCCCATTCCAGAAATGATTGTTTCTCCTGTTTCTGTGTTTGAAGAAATTCTGAATGTTGGATCTTCATCACCAAGTTTTTTGAGAGCCATACCCATTTTTTCCTGATCGGCTTTGGTTTTGGGTTCAATGCGGAGCGATACAACAGGCTCAGCAAATTTAATCGGCGCCAGGATTATCGGATTGTTTTCATCGCAAAATGTGTGAGAAGTTTTGGCGCTCTTGAGCCCTACAGCTGCGGCAATTTCTCCCGAAAAAACTTTTTTAACATCTTCTCTTTTGTTGGCTTGAAGACGGACAATTCTTCCGAGCCTTTCTTTTTCGCCTGTTGTTGAGTTGTATAAATATGTTCCCGATTCAACCGTTCCTGAATAAACACGGAAAAACGTAAGTTGACCTACGAATGGATCAGTCTGCAATTTAAAAGCCAAAGCAGAAAAAGGCTCTGTGTCTGAGGCATGACGCTCAATTTCTTGACCTGTTTTTGGATCAGTTCCTTTGATTGAAGGAATATCTAAAGGCGAAGGCAAATATTCAACCACAGCATCAAGCACCAACTGCACGCCTTTGTTTTTGAGAGCAGATCCGGTAAATACTGGAAAGATTTTGTTTTCAATTGTAGCTTTTCGCAAAGTTTCTTTGAGCACCGGCATTGCAATCTCTTTGCCTTCAAGAAATGCTGTCATCAGATCGTCATCGTGCTCTACAATTCTTTCCACCAATTCCGCGCGGTATTTTTTGGCATCTTCAAGATATTCTGCTGGAATTTCATACTCTATAACTTTGTTTCCCATTTCACCTTCAAATTTGTAGGCTTTCATCTTCATAAGATCAATCACACCTTCGTGTTTGTCTTCTTCGCCAATTGGAATCTGCATTCGCACAGCGTTTTTGTTCAGCCTTTCAAGAATTGACTGGTAGCTTCTCTCAAAGCTTCCGCCAGTTCTGTCTAGTTTGTTGATAAAACAAATTCTTGGCACGTTGTATTTGTCTGCTTGCCTCCAAACAGTTTCTGATTGAGGCTCCACTCCAGCCACTCCGTCAAACACCACTACTCCGCCATCCAAAACTTTCAGACTTCTTTCTACTTCCACAGTAAAGTCCACGTGTCCGGGAGTATCGATAATATTAAAACGATGCTTCAAATCTTTATTGAGCGCATCATAAGTGGGAGTCCAAAAACAAGTAATAGCCGCAGCGGTGATTGTGATGCCTCTTTCTTTTTCCTGCTCCATCCAGTCTGTTGTTGCTTCCCCCTCGTGCACTTCGCCGATTTTGTGGCTCATTCCTGTGTAATACAAAATTCTCTCGGAAGTTGTAGTCTTGCCAGCATCAATGTGGGCAATAATACCGAAATTTCTAACTTTTTCTAATGGATAGTCGCGGTTCATAAATTATGATTAAAAATAAAACGAAGCAGCGCTTCGTGCAAAATAGAATACAGGAAAAATACTTTTTAGGCAAATATTCTGATTTCAATGAAGTTATAGACAACAAACACCGTTCTAGTATCATAAAATCAGTTAACTACTAGTGTCACTATGAACATTCAAATAGAAAGTGTTTGGCAAAAACAACGACAGCTTAAGGAGGAAGTAGGGAGAATAAAGGGACTGCTTAAACAGATTGAGCGGAACCTTGCTGATTTCAATTCCAACAAGCGTAAGGAGCTGGCTCTGTAAATCAAGAATGGCCAGAGCACGGGCGATCTCTTGCAAGATCAGATGATCATTCACTTCGGCCTTGACCTCGAGACAATCGTTAAGTTCCAGAACTTCAACAAGAAACTGGTTGCGGCCAAGGGACAGATCATCGTCATCACTCATTCCTACAAATCCCGTTATGGATTTATGGGAATGGGAATGGAAGATAAATATCAAACATCCTACGCTGTGGAAATTGGCCGATTGAGCGGAGAAAGTCTGCAGATCAGGAAAGGTAAAAATTCATTCCCCGATCTGGTTATACCCACCGAACGCTACGCAAAGTGGAATGGCAGAGAAAAAAAGCCGGAGTGCGATCTTGGCGAATTGCTGATTCCCTCCTATCCTTTTGAAGGTCCTGGAAGCGAAGAGTTAATCGAATTCATAGCCGGTGAGAATCAATCAGGCAAAGGCTGCGCCATCTACATCGGCACTCCCAAAGAGCTTGGGGAACGTGTCGGAGAATTCGCCTACCCACTTGTTCACACGGCGGGTGACTTCGAAAAAGCTCTGGAGTTCCTTGACAAAGCTACTCCCGAAGAAGCTGTCCGTGGCGATGGTATTTAGTTCGTTACTCGCGCATCCGCGCGAATTTTTTATTTCTAAAAATTTTGACTGAATTGAACTTGGTTTTTTAAATTCAAATTGACAAGGCATAATTTTAATGGTATTTGTATAAATAAGTATATGAATCGTTCCTTTTTTCAAAAATTCCTGCCAAGATTTATCAAAAAGTGGCTGGATACCTCAAACATGGCTTTCGCGAAACATTTTCGCGCAATTCATGGTGTGCTTACCTTCCGAAAAGTCCAGCAAGTGGTGGATGACACTTCCACACCTACAATTTGCTTTTGCCCTCTGTGCGCCAAAGCAATCAAGACCGGCAAAAACGGACAAGTCGGAGTTTGGCTCAGCCATCGAGATCGCACTCCCGACGATCCGGAAGTCCGGGTGGCCAAAAAGCAAACACTTTTTGTGTCATACAAAGATCAGGAATACCAAGTTTGTTGTAGTGATTGTTCACCCAAACACTCTGAGCTTCCAGATCGTTTCGGACACATTGATCAAAATGGCAACTTGATCAACGCCACTCCAAGAATCAGCAGGCACCTGCCTTCAAAACCACCGTCTTGAACGGTGGTATTTTTTATTTAAAAACCTATTGCATCAATATCGCTTTGGTGTAGTATGCAATTTAGAAAATTATGAGATCACCCCAGCATACCAAACGAAGCGGCCCGCTAATTTACACACCAGTCGACGAAGCCGACTATCGTCCGCCAGGGTTCCGAGGCAAAAAGGGCGGCTACTGTCAGCCGATTGACACCAGGTATCACTACCACTACATTCGCACGGCTTAGTCTCCTCGCACAAAAAACCTCTTCCGAAAGAGGTATTTTTATTCCCTCTTTTTGAGTTCAATTTCTTCTTTAGTCAAATCAAACTTAACTGTAAATTTATCAAAAAATCCATTCTGTCCAACCAAACCATACGGCATAACATTTCCAGCAACACTTTTCATAAAACCGGCTTCTATTTCATAAGGCCAGCCACCAACTTCAATAGTTATCTTATGAAAATAATACACAGATGCTTTGCCACCAACACCAAAAACTTCTCTCATTGGAGCATTCTTCAAATTAATATCTAACACTTCAGCAAGCTCCGCATCAAAAATACAGAGATCCGCACCAGAATCAACTAGCACCTCATAACTGATTTTCTTATCTTTATTAACAAGAGTTATTGGTATAACTGGACGCAATGTTTTTCCGTAGCGTTTGTAGCGAAATTTCATAGAGAACCTACGTAAGCAGAAATATTATCTGGCATGCGAGTAAATATTGGATTGTCACATCCTTTTTTACCCGCTTCCTTCATAGCTTCTTTGAGGGTTTTGCCCGATCCCAAAACAGTTTGCTCATCTTTTGCAAGAGCAACCCAAAGCCCTTTGTATTTTTTGTATATTTTAGTCCAGTCTATTGCCATATGTAGATTATAGACGAATAAAATCTAGATATCAAACAGCAGATTTATTTTAGGATCACTAATAAAGTTATCACCGAGACAATAAAAATAGCAATGGAAATAATAAGAGTTGCAACAGAAATACACCGAGCAATTTTTGACTCTTTATGGATTCCCCTGATTGCTTCATTATCTGGACTATCAGGAGGAGGTGTAAATGAATCTGTACTGAATGCTGACATATAAATATTTAAGTCAAAAAATTATGTTTTCTTTCCTAATTTATCCCCCACACTATTTATTTCAGCTTTACAGTATCCCCCGTCATTATATATTTCGATGATTTTTGATTTCATTTTACTTGAAAGTTTATCGTTCCAATATAATTCCATTGTCCCTTCACTAAAAGAGTACCAGTGATTGCGTGGTTCAATTAAATTTTTCTTAGTTTCTTTGATAGATGCCCCATTCAAAACAGCTATGTTAGCCTCTATCATCTTATCAAAATAATCCTCGCTCTCCTCAATATCAATTATTAATGCTATTCTTTGTACGCATTTTTCCTCAATATTTTTGCTTATTTTCCAATCCTTTCTTTCCCCTCCTGATGCCTTAAAAGAAAGTATCTCTTCTTTAATTAATCTATTCTAGTCCGAATACGCCTTATCTAGTCTTGCATAAGTTCCTTGAATTCTAGAAAAATGATCTTCTAATTCTTTTTCCGAAAAAACTGGATTAAAAGTATTTCGCATAGTTTAATATTATATTAATATAAATTTATAGAAACAAAATGCTTAGGGTACTAAAAAATTACCACGCAAAGTGAGCAAAGGCTTTGTTTGCTTCTGCCATTTTGTGAGTGTTTTCGCGCTTTTTGACGGCTTCGCCTTCATTTTTGTGTCCAGAAATTATTTCCTCAGCCAGTTTCAAGTGCATTGGCTTGCCCTTTTTGTTGCGAGCTGCTTCCACAATCCACTTGATGGCCAAGAAGTTTCTTCTTTCTGGACGGACTTCTCTGGGCACCTGATAGTTGGCTCCTCCTACTCTGCGGCTTCGCACTTCCATCGTTGGTCCTGTGTTTTTGAGAGCGCTCTCAAAAATTTCCAAAGGATTTTCAACTTTCAAATCTGTTTTGATTTTTTCAAATGCGCCGTAAACGATTTTTCTAGCAGCGTTTTTTTTGCCGCTTTCCATAACGTAATTGATCAGTTTGGAAACTTTTTCAGAATCAAAATTGATGTCTGGCTTTACTTTATTTCTGTTTTTTACTGCGCGTCTCATTTTGTATTTAAATTTATTTAAAAATTAGATTGAATTTATGCAGCCTTTGGCCTCTTGGTTCCGTACATTGACCTTTCTTTTCTTCTCTTCTCAACACCTGTCGTATCCAAAACACCGCGGACAATTGTGTATCTAAGCCCTACATCTCGCACCTTTCCGCCTCTAAGCACCACCACTGAGTGCTCTTGAAGATTGTGTCCTTCACCCGGAATATACGCTGTAACTTCCATACCGTTTGTAAGGCGCACTCTGGCAATCTTGCGAATAGCTGAGTTTGGCTTCTTTGGAGTTTTGGTTGTAACCTTTGTGCAAACACCTCTTTTAAAAGGAGATGCATAAAAAGTCGGTCGGTTTTTGAGTACGTTAAATCCACGGCGAAGAGCAACAGCCTTAAGCTTCTTGGCTTTTTGTTTTCTGGATCCTCTTGCTAATTGGTTGATTGTTGACATCGATAAATTTAAAAACGGCCAAAAGACCGTAGGCAATACTTTAATATGGAATATTCATAAATGCAAGCTGTAAAAGTCTTACCTAACCTCAAAAAGCCACCCCCGTAAGAAATTGGAATAAATCCATAACAATTGGTGCAATAATTGAACCTATAAAAACCACAAAAATAATCAAAATGATGAATGAGTAAGGCTCTATTTTGTGCATAACTTCTCTAAATTTCAGTGGGAAAAGCGAAGTTAGAACTTTAGAGCCATCAAGCGGAGGAATTGGAATCAAGTTAAAAATAGCCAAATACAGATTAACGAGCACAATATAAGCAGCAAGCATTCCTGCGGTTGAAGACGCGTTTGGAAGAAACCTTATGTATGCGGAAAAAATTAAAGCCAGAAAAACATTTGCTGACGGACCCGCCACCGCCACAATCATTTCTCCCCACCTTCTGTTCCTTAAATTATATGGATTATACGGCACAGGCTTTGCCCATCCAAAAATCGGGCCGCCAAAAAGATAACAGAGCGCAGGAAAAATGATTGAGCCGAACAAATCAATATGCTTCAGAGGATTAAGCGTCAGCCTGCCCTGGTATTTGGCAGTTGGATCCCCAAGAAAATAAGCGGCGTAGCCATGAGAAATCTCGTGAAGCACCACGGACATAATCAAAACCACAATCGCAAAGAAAAAGTTGATTTCCATAGAAGTATATGATAGCATTTCCAAACATTTTTCAAATAGGAAAATTACATAAAATTTATGAAAACCTGTCCAATTACCCTCAAAGGCTCAAAAGTTCAAGGAAGTTATTCAAACCGCACTCGTGCGCAGCAATATAATCCTTGCGGCAAATCACGCAGCCAGGTAAATCTTCAAAAAAAGACTATCTTTATTCCTGAACTCAATAGAAGCATCACTCTGACAATTTCAACCAAGGCTATTAAGACTATCCAAAAAAACGGCGCTTATAAAACTCTCAAGACTGCGGGGTTGATATAAAAATACTCACCTTGTATGGTGAGCTTTACTTAGGCCAGAGGGGAACCCTCCTGATGTATATATCTACATGCGTATATAGCAAATGGTGAAAGAATTTTCCCTGGCAGAGCGGGCATCTTAAAATTACGCTGCCCGCCGCGGCATCATTTGGAATCGGCTTTTTTCTTGAAAAACCAACCATAGCATCAAACCACCGCTGTTCTCTGTTGCCTTTTATCAAAGCCAGTCTTCCAAACTCATCACAATGAGGGCAGCACATCCCCGCAGCATACCAAGTTTCAGCGGTAAACTGTTCACCCCACTCCTGAACTATAAGCTTATTGTACTCAATCATAAATTCAGGCTTAAAGATAAGATAAAAATTAAAATATGCAAGCATTTTTGTAATAAGATTATCTTTTGGCCGTCTTTGGTATAATAATTAAGTTATAAATTTATATAAAATATATGAAATTCACAGAGCAAAAATTTGAAATTCCTGAAATTGAGGGAATTTCTCAAAAAACAATTGGGGAGCATCTCAAACTTTATGCCGGATACGTCAAACACACAAACCTAATTCAAGAAACAATAGCGGAAATGAGTAAATACACTGGTCACGAAACAATGGGCCCCGGCACAACTTATGCAATCAATGAAATGCAGAGACGTTTTGCTTTTGAGTTTGATGGAATGCGAAACCACGAATATTATTTTGAACAACTTGAAGGCGGAGCAAATATGGGCGATAAAGACGGCCCACTTTCCAAACAAATGGCAAAAGACTTCGGTAGCTCGCAAGTCTGGTTTGAAAAATTCAAAGCTCTGGCAATGACCCGCGGCATCGGTTGGGCAATTCTGTATTACGACAAAAAAACAGATACTCTCCTCAACCACTGGATTGATGAACAACACTTTGGACATTTGAACGGCTTAGATTTTATTTATGGAATAGATATGTGGGAACATTCGTACATGATCGACTATGTTCCAGCTGACAAAAAGAAATACGTAGAAGCTTATTTGATGGCCACAAACCAAGCGGTTGTGGAAAAAAGATTTGCATTGGCAAAGAATTCTTAGTATATAATTAAGTTATGAAACAGAACATTTAGAAAGGGGGTAAATCTAAAGTCCGTTTTAGCCGGACAGATCGGTTGCCTCCGATCTTGGGAGCGCAGTACCCCGGTCTGGTACTGCGCTCTCTCCTTTTATATATATCTAAAAACTAATAAACGCCCATGGCAGATTACCAAGGAATTCCACTACAAAAATAATCCAAGCAAGGCAGAAATTTAAAATCAAAACTAGCGGATACAATAATACTCCAAGAAAGCCAAAAACCGCCACAATAATTCCAAGAATTGTAACCCAAGGCACAAAAGGCAGAACCAAAATATTTGAAATCGGCGCAATGACAGAAAAATTGTGCATTTCATAAAGTATATAAGGCGCCACTAGAATTTCTACAGCGGTGGTCTGAGACAAAATCTCCCGTATTTGGAATTTTTCTGGCACTTTCACAAAAATTTTTTCTATTTGCGGAGTCAAATTTATAATTGCAAATGTTGCCAGAAATGTCAGAGCAAACGATGGATCAAAAACCAGCTCAAAAGGATTCCAAAACACCATTGCTCCGGCACCCAGCAGAAGTGCTCGGTTTTGGCGAACTTTCCTGTGCATAATTTTACCACTCAGACCCGTCGTTGCCATTATCGCGGCGCGAATAACAGACGCCGAACTGCCTGCCATAATTACAAAAGCTAAAACAAGAAGAAATATTACAAAAGCCCTCCATTTTATTTTTAATTTTGATAAAAGTAATGAGGCAAAGGCAACCACAAGCGCAATGTTGTATCCGGATATCACAACAATATGCATCAGTCCCGCGCGCAAAAAGTCATTTTGCAAATCTGCTGGAAGCGCCCCCTTGCCCGCAATAACCATTCCAGACAACAGCGATGCATACGGCTCGGTAAATAAATTATTTATATTATTTTCAAAATAATTTTTGAAATTAAAAAGAATTCGTATAATTGGATTGCCAGAAAATCCTCCGCTTGAGACAATATGCGGATAATATATTTCTTGCATTACTCCTTGTGCTTTTTCATAGGAAACATAATCAAAGGAGTCATCAAAATTTTTAATCGGCGCGAGCTTGCCCTCAATTGAAAAACTTTCTCCGTAATAAATTTCTGTTGAAAGAGGAAAAATAATCAGAATATCGCCTTGTTTTGTCTTTAAAACCGCCTTTTCTGTGTTCTGCCCGTTGCTCAATTCTTGTTTTATAAATCCAGAAAATACCGATTTTTCTTGAATATTATTTAGAGGAGAATTTTGAAACTCTGTTTGATTTTCTGCAAACCGCCATCCGCCGGC
This sequence comes from uncultured bacterium, assembly GCA_963766885.1. GTDB lineage: Bacteria > Patescibacteriota > Minisyncoccia > Phycocordibacterales > CAIRYW01 > CAIRYW01. The sequence goes on from CAVYBO010000002.1 coordinate 500,124, forward strand.
GCAGATTCCAAGAAATAGAAACATTATCAGAATCAGGTATTTTTGATTCTTCTTTTCTAAAAAGAAACAAACAAAAAGTGTTGAAGCAATTAAAATAGCAAGCCAATAAAAATTTGCTGCCAGTAAATTTATTGAAGCAATAAACACTCCGATCAAAATTCCCAAAAGAAAAAACGCTGCCGATCTGCCTTTCATTTTTTATTTTTACTTTTTTCTCAAAAAATCGTTTGTAATCTGTTCTTCATCTTCACGCGACAGAGCTTTTTTGAATCTAACATTGTTTTTACCTTTTACTTTTTCTTCGCATTCAGTCCAAGTCTTGTGCAAACCTATCTCACCATTTACTAAACTGACATAAGAATATGCCTTGCCTCCTTTTGCACGATTTTTTAAACCGTCTTTTATTTCGGCTTTGGCGGAATTAACTTTTAAATCAAAAATTAGCACGCTGTAATCTTTGAGTGCTCCATCAAAAAGTTTTGGATTCTTTCTGTCTGCAAATGCCGTTGCGATTTCATCGCAACGCTCATTGCCAGCCACTCCAACATGCCCTTCCACAACTTTCCATGAAACATCAAATCCACCTGCTGCTTCTACAAGCTTCTGCCACAAATCTTTATTGGAAACTTCTTTGTTGTCCTTGGTCTTCCAGCCGTTCTGCTGCCAGCCAAAAACCCAAACGGAGATCCCTTTGATGACATATGTTGAATCCGAATAAAAAATAATTTCTCCATCAATTCTTCTATTTTTTAATTCTTCAAAAGCGCCAATTGCAGCGGCAAGCTCCATTCTGTTGTTGGTTGTCTTTTTCTCGCCATTTCCAAGTTCAAAAACATTTGTGATTTTTTCACCTTTTACACAAACAATTGCTCCCCAGCCCCCAGGACCAGGATTGCCTCTTGAAGATCCATCAGTAAAAATAATAATTTTGCTCATTGAAATATTATCTCAAATTATTTGAGAAACGCATCTAATTCAAAATATCAATAACTCTAATACGGGCTTTGGGCCTGCCGAAAAAGGATTTTTCTAGATTTCCGACAATGTCTTTTTTTGCTCCGACTTCGGCTTTGGAGATTAAATCTTCGGTGGCAAAAAATGCGATTGATTCTATTGAAAAGCCCTTCCCGCCGGTTAAAATAATTTTAAGATGCTTTTTTTCTTTGCCAAAAAAATCAACTTTCTCAAAAAAACAATTCTTGAAAACAAATACAGGCTTTTCGTTGGCAATTCCAAAAGGACTTAGCTTTTCTATTTCCGAAAAATTTTTGAGATTTGCTTCTTCAAGCTCTAATTCTTTGTCGATCCAAATTATTGCCGAACCTTGAAATTCTTTTGCCTCTATCTCGTATGCTTTGGCAATTTCATCTTCGAGTAAATGAATGGTCTCATAAGAAACTGAAAATCCTCCGGCCATATGGTGTCCGCCAAATTCCGTCAAAATCCCAGGCGGGACTTTTTCCATAATCGCAGTCAGACTTACTCCTTCTGGCGCGCGGCAAGAGCCTTTGATCAATCCAACCATTTCTTCTTTACCCCAAAGAAATACTGGTTTCATCTCTGTTTCAACCATAGTGCCTGCCACAATTCCCAAAAGGGACAGCTTCCAGGCCGGCGAACCGGCAACAATAACCTTGTTTGAAAAATACGGCGAGTATTTGGCTTCAACCATTTTTTTGACTTCCTTTGAAAGATGAGCGGTGATTGTTTTTCTTTCCTGATTTACTTTTTCCAGAGTTGCAACAATTTCTGCTGCTTCATTTTCATCTTTTGTCGTAAGCAATCTCAGAGCATCCACCGATCTGCCCATTCTGGATGCAGCGTTTATTCTTGGCGTAATCATAAACCCGACATCGTCTTCGGTAAGGTTTCTTGGATCAATTTTTAGCATGCGCAAAAGCTTGATCAATCCAATTCTTCTAGTTTTGCGAAGGACAATCATTCCGTATTTTGCAAGCAACCTGTTTTCGCCGCGAAGCGGCACCATATCAGAAAGCGTTGCCATACCAACCACATCAAGCAGCCATTTTTCAAATCCTTCAGGCGCGCCGAATCTTTCACGAGCCAAAATTGCGCAGACAACTTTCCAAGTCACAGCAGCGCCGCAAAGCATTTTTTCCGGATATTCCAGCTCATCTTTCTTGGAAATTTTTGGATTAACAATTGCATAAGCTTGCGGCAAATTTTCTTTGGGCAAATGATGATCTGTGATTATCAAATCCACGCCAAGCTCCTTGGCAAACTTGGCTTCTTCCAAATCGCCGATTCCGCAGTCCAAGGTAATAATCAAACCGGCTCCGTCTTTGACTAATTTCTCAAGAGCTTCCTTGTGCAATCCAAAACCTTCTTCGTTTCTGTTTGGAATATAATTTAGAAAATTTTTGTAGCCGATTTTATCAAAAAAATCATAAAAAACCGTAGCCGCTGAAAGTCCATCCGCATCATAATCAGAATATATTACAATTTTTTCTTCAGATTTGATTGCCTTTATAATCCTATCAACTGTTTTTTCCATACCGTGTAAAAGATACGGGTCGTTTAAATTTTTATCAAAATCAGGATTCAAAAATAGATTTGCTTCATCAGCCTCAATCCCTCGGTGAAACATTAAGTACGTTAGAATTGGAGAAAACCCGATGAATTTGTTCTTTTCTTCATCGGTCAAAAGCTTCCTGATGGCATATTCTTTCTTCACCACTCAATTATATCACCGGAAAATCAATTACCCATCCCAACCCAAAAATTATTTTTCAAATCCTCTGAAAACTTGTAAGCATTGGCATGAGAAAGAACACCTAGATAGGATTGTAAGGAGGATTCCATTGTATTTTTTGAAATGGTTCCGTTTTCAAAAGATTGTAAATTTTCTTGATTTTCCGCAAAATCCTTTTTTGGTTTTTGTCCGCAGTAATCTATGTTGGGGAAAATTAACGTATCCCAAGAAATCAATTCCTTGGTGGAATTTTTTGATAGTAATTTTTTTAGGATGTAAACCCAGCTCCAACTTTTCCGAAAGGAAATTTTGTAATGCTGGGATTATTTGTTTCAAATAATCTTCGTTTTGCGATATTATAATGAAATCGTCCGTATATCGGACATAATTTTTTATCTTCAACCCATGTTTTACGAACTGATCAAATTCATTCATATAAATATTGGTAAACATTTGGGAAGTCAGGTTGCCGATTGGTATTCCTTTTGCGCGAAGCGCAAAACCTCTCTCTCTCTCTCTCTCTCTCTCTCTCTCCTGCAATACCGGCTGGGCTGTATAACTGGAAATAATTTCTTCAAGAAGATTCAGTGTCTTTTCATCTTTGATTTTATTTTTCAAAATTTCAAAAAGAATTTGGTGGTCAACGCTGTCAAAGAATTTTTGTATGTCGCATTTAAGCGCATAACAAGTTTGCGTGTTATTTCGACTTGCCTTGCGGAGCAGAGTAGACAATGTTTCCACTCCTTTGTGAGTTCCTTTGCCAATACGACAAGAAAAAGAATTGGAAATAAATGTCGGTTCGAATACCGGATTAAGCACTTTGAATATGGCGTGGTGAAGAACTCTGTCTCGAACGGTGGCTTTATGAATATGTCTAACTTTCGGATCACGAATCCAGAATCCTTTGTATGCTCCATGCTTGTAGCTTTCGTTCTTCAAATCCCTGTAAAGCTGAAAAATATTTTCCTCCAACTCAAGCTCGAAATGAATCACATCTGGTTTGTTGCCCTTGTCCGATTTGAATACATCCCAAGCTTTGAAAAGATTAGTCGGAGAAATTATTATAGGAAATAAATTATTGTAAATTTTCATATGAATGATTTTGATATACCGATTTTTAAAAAATCCTACAATCTGTACAAAGATTTCTACGAGATTCGTTTGTCCGTTCCCAAACAGGATAGATACACTCTCTGGCAGAAATGCGAAAGCACTTTGATTGAGATTATCGAGCGTATTCTTCTGGCAAGTCAGCAGTCTAAAATGGAGAAACTTCCTACTCTGGAGAGAACAAGCGTCAAATTGAATTTCCTCCGAGTTTGTATCCGTCTGATGAAAGACACCAAAGCAATCGATACCAAAAAATATATTGTCATCGAAGCGCATCTTGATGAAATTGGAAAAATGCTTGGAGGATGGATAAAGTCCACCAAGGAGCGATAACAGAAACTCCCACTGTAAAAGTGGGAGTTTCTTCGGATAGAGTTGTGACTGCCGGGAGGCGGAGACACTGAGGTTGTCGTTGCGGTTGTTGTCCCAGTTGTTGTTGACGTTCAGACCCTTGGCATCGAAGTTGCCGAGGTTCACACGGTTGCCATTCGAGTCGAGAAATTGCTTTCTTCCGTCCGCGTCACTGAGATTTGAGGTTTACCATCTTTGCAGATCTATATCCTCTCATCTCTGAATTTTATTTGGGAACAATTTTTTTCAAAATATTTCCACTAGAAAAAAGCAAGAAGTTCTCTCTATCCTTGTCGCACTCTGCCGTAATCCTTGAACTACTGGCACTCTGGCGAATCTCAGGTGAGATATCCCGCGAACTTGAACCGTAACCCAAGTTGCATTAGCAAGATTTATAAATATTAACTGGTTGTATGTAAAAGACAAGAGCCTCCGGCAAAAAAATTTTGCGCGGAGGCTCAAGGATTCAAGAGGGACAAGCCCTCTAGGGTTCAAGTTTCACTGCTTCCGGGAGGCGGAGACACCGAGGTTGTCGCGGCGGCTGCCGTCCCAGTCGTCGTCGACGAGCAGACCCCCGGCACCGAAGCCGCCGAGGATCACACGGTTGCCATCCGAGTCGAGATCAACGCAGCGAACGTAGACCTTCTCGAACAGACGCTCGCCGGTGGCGAGGAAGTGGCCGATGATGGTGTAGACCATCACTTGCGCCTTCGGCGTTTCCTCGTCTTTCGAGAGGAGAGCCTGCTGTTCGGTCCAGTTTTTGCTCGTTGAGTCGGCAACGGGTTCCTTGCGGACCAGTTGCCAGCCGACTTCGCCTTTGTCCTTGGCGAACGATTCCTTGTTGTACCAGTCCTGGTTGTAGAACGGGCACTTGCTCTTGGCGATGCCACGGATGTCGAGGATCGAGAGTGGAAACACGGCGACGAGAATGTGCGTGTCCTTGCAGGACCGGAGCACTTCCTCGGAGAACGGAACTTCGGCCAGAGTGGCGATCTGCTGCTTCGAAGGGTTAACCCCAAAGTACTTGATTGCTTCCTCGATACCGAAGAAGTTCGCTCCCATGATTTCGCGGGCTTTGAGCCATTGCGGATTCAGGCTTGTGGATGATTTGTCCGACAGCCAGAGATTGTCCACTGCAAATCCTGCGAGTCTAGTAAGATACTCCTGATCGATGTTGATACGTTCTGCTACTGCATCGGCGTGATCGCCGAGTGTAACCCAGAAGCGTTGTTGTGCGCCGTTTATTTCACCGGCTGGAACTTGAGTCCAATTTTTCATGATGCGTGGTTTCTTTCTGTTAGCTCTTTTGAAATTATCGGGAGAGCGACTAGTGAGAATACGATCTCGGATATTACGTCTTGTCTTTGTGAGACGAGCTTTATATGTCCTTCGAAAGGGCACAAAAAGCTCGTCTCAAGCAGTGATAACTTGTCAAAGAAGTTTGGGTATATTATATCACATTTTATAGACTTTTGCAAGTTCAAAATAACTCCTATTTTATAATTAAATTTACGAGAAAATCTTTTGGAGCCAAGAAATGTTTTGTGTTTGGAAATTTTCTTTGATTGCTTCAATGCCAGGCAAAGTACCGTTGGCTAGAAAATCAAGCATCGCTCCGCCTCCTGTAGAAACAAAATACATTTTTTCCATTATATTCAGGTGCTCAATTGACGCCACTGTGTCTCCGCCTCCGACAATTGACGTGGCTTTGGATTCTGCAATCGCTTTGGCGCAGGCTTCGTTGCCCTCAACTCCGCCTTCTTCAAAATATCCAAGCGGTCCGTTCCAGACAATAAATTTAGCTTCGTCAATTAATACTTTGAGATTTTTCTCCGTTTCTGTGCCAATATCCCAGATTTTTTCTCCGACAGAAATTTTGTCAGGAGGTTTTACACTGACAAATCCCCTGCTTTGAGCGCGAACATCAACAGGTAAAATTATTTTACCGCTACCAACTGCACCTTGGAATTTTTTAATTTCTTGCGAATCAGCTCCAGCGCTATCACCAATAAACAAGCCTTGAGATTTGAAAAAGCTGTTGGCGATAGCCCCGCCGATGAATATCTTGTCTGCAATATTAAAAAACTTTTGTATGAGCGGAAGTTTGGTTTCAAATTTTATTCCTCCGACAATAAGCAAAAACGGATGCTCCGGATGAAACGCCAAACTTAATTCTTTTATTTCTTTTTCAAATTCAAAGCCTATACATGACGGCAAAAGTTTTGGCACACCAACCACTGAAGCATGACTTCTGTGAGAAACCGAGAACGCATCATTTACAAAATAATCTGCAAAGCTTGCTAAACGCTTTGAAAAATCTAAGTCGTTAGATTTTTCTCCGCTCCAATTCCGAAGATTTTCAAACAGTACAAAACCTCCGTCTTTCATTCTCTTGGCCTCGTCTTCAGCTTTGACAGAAAAGATATCTTTGACAAAGACAAGCCTTGGAAAAATATTTACTAAATATTTTGCAACAGGCTCAAGCGTTCCTTTGTCATCTTCCAAATGAGAAGCGATTACCGTATGCGCGCCAGCATCGTATAAGAATTTCAGGGTCCTCAAAGACCTTTCAATTCTGAACGAATCCGTGACCTCACCGTCTTTGATCGGCACATTAAGATCAAGGCGAAGTAAGACTTTTTTGCCTTTCAGATTTTTGCAATTTTTTAAAGTCGGAATTCTTAGGTTTTCCATTTTATAAATTCAGAAAATTTTACAGCGAAGCAATTATTTTTGAAAAAATTTTTGGCTTTAGACTTGCTCTGCCAATCAAAAAGCCATCGACTTTGCCGATTTCTACAAGTTCTTTACAATCTTTTTCGTCAACAGACCCGCCATAAATTAAAGGTATCTTTGTGCCGATTTTGTTTCCGTAAATTTCTGACAAAGTTCTTCTGATAAAAACAGACGTCTCGCAAAGAACTTCTGGATTAATTGCGCCTTTAGCGGCCGATCCAACAGCCCAAATCGGCTCGTATGCGATTATCAATTTTTGCGCATTGTTTTTAGAAACACCGTGGAGCGAAGATTCAATAATAGATCGAATGGTCAAAAAAAACTGACCGTCTTTGTCGCGAATTTTCTCGCCAACACAAACAATCGGAGTAAGCTTGCAATTGACAGCCTTGAGAATTTTCTTGGAGACAGTTTCCGAGGTTTCACCCATTGCTCTTCTTTCCGAATGACCAACAATACAAAAACTCCCCCCAGAATTTTTAATTATTTTTGCACCTACCTCGCCGGTAAAAGCACCGGGGTCTTTGAGAGAAATATCTTGGGAACCGAGAAGCATGCCTTTAGGCAGATTTTCAAAAATTCCAAAATAAGGAAGTGGAGGGCAAATTACAACCTCTTTTCTGGTCTTGGATTTTTTTGGACGGAGAGATTTTTTCAGATTATTAAAAATAGCTTTTGCTTCCGCAAAAGAGTTTGGGTTCATTTTCCAGTTTGCAACAATTATTTTCTTCGCCACAGGAATATTTTATCAGAAAATACACATTGAAACTAATCTTCGACTAATTTGAAGTCTCTTGATAGCTTGAAACGTTCCAACTTCCAGAGGGGCCGTTTGTGAAATCAAGGCTAGCCAGTCCAGTTTGATATGTAATTGAAGAGCCGCCATCCACATCGATTGCATTCGCTGCAACAGAGTTGGCTGATGCGCCGCCGACAAAAGTGGCTGTGCCGTTCGGAGCTTCCACCACCACCGCTCCCGCTCCGCCGTTTATATTGACCGCAGAGATTGAGCTGCTTGTTGTAATTGCAACAATATAGCTGCCGGAACTTCCCGATCCCGTCATATACCCGCCTCCTGAAATACTTAGGTTGCCATTTGATATTAAATAACCATCATTTGCGCCAAAGGAGCTGTCCAACTGAACTTTTCCTCCCCCAGAAACCGTGACACTTCCATTAACAAACATCATCCCTTTCATATCCAGAGTGCTGCCGCCCGACACTGAAAGAGTCCCAGTCACAACATTTGTTGTCCCAACGGTTGCAGTACCAGAACCAACCGTAAAGTTTCCGCCTGCCTTTAGCGTGGTGGCATTAAATGCGCAGCCGCTTTCAACATCCACGCTTCCAGTAACATACAAACTTCCGAATGTTGCCGGGCTGTTGCTGCAATCCAAAGTAAGATTGCCGTTCACTTCGGTCAAACTTGAAGTTGTAGTGCCGGCATAATTTATCGTCAAGTTTCCGTTGTAAGTCCATCCTCCGGAAACATTTGTAGCGGATGAAATTGCACTTTCCCAATCAGTGATGTTGCCGGATGAAATCGGAAACTGCGCTGCCACAGGATCGCTTCCTTTTGTGCCATTGCAGCTTTCTGATGTTCCTGAAGAATTCATTAGATAATTGCTTATCTGACAATATCCAGTACCTGTAACTTTGGCATAATCTATTTCGTGAGCCCAAGCATTACCGCCGATTGTTATTGGGTTGTACTGACTGCCAGTTGAGGCCGCAATCACTCCGAAACTTCCTCCAAGATAAACATTAAAATAAAGATCGGCTGTGGAAGGAGTTTCATTGCTCCACGTTCCATTTGCTCCATATGCTCCAGATTCCACTTTTGAAGCTCCGTTCGCATATGTATTATTTGTGGCAGCCAGAGTGTAATAATTTGTGGATGAAACTGAAGGGACAGTCACGACTATCCAATATGTAGTATTCAAAGATGGTGTTGGCGCAGGTGAAATTGGTACCGTGATATAAGAATATCCTGAACTTACAAGACTGGCACTCAGTGTTCCTGAACCTAAACTTGTGCTTGAAGGCTTGCCAGAAGAATCTGCTGTAATGTAAACAGTAGCGTTTGACGGACTGCCGGTTTTTTCTATATAAAGACTTACCTCTGTGATTGAACTTGTGGCAGTAACTTTAAAACTTTGAGCGATTGTTTGCGTGCTCGAAGTGGTTCCGAAACTTAAATTGTAATCAGGAGTAGAACTTGAGTTTGATTGGTTGGCAGTAGGGTTGGATAAATTTGCAACTGTAACCGATCCGGTAATTGTGGAACTTTGGGTGCCATACACGCTTCCGTTTGAATACAAACTTCCGTTGATTGTTGCTGAACCCAGAGTAACTCCGCCCGTTCCGACTTGAAGTCCATAATTAAATGACGCTCCAGCGCCCTCCGAGACAGAAAGCGTGGAAATTCTTGTGGAGCCGTTTGAAACACCCGAACTTTTGATTGTCTCTCCACCTGAAGTAGTCGTCACAGCCGCCGTTCCTGAAACTCCGCTTGTTGTGAAAGGCAGCGTTACACTTGAGCTAAGAGTATAGCCTTTGTTCAAAGCATAATAGGCATCATCGCTGACAGAATCTGCTGCCGCAAAGCTCTGGCGAGATTTTATCAAATCCCGTGAGTTCTTGATTTGGTTGGCCGTAGGCAACGTGGCTCCGGCAATCAAAGCCAGAGACATAATCATAAAAAACGTCAGCGCAACCAGTACCGCTTGGCCTTTTTTGAATTCTTTCTTTTGTTTTATTATTTTTTTAAAAAAATTTTTCATTGAATTATTAATACGAGCCTCGCAAAACCGCTGAGTCCTCAAAAGATTTTGCCGGCGTTCCAGATGTTTGGAGAGTCATCAATATTTGGACTCCTGAAGAATTTGAATTGGAAAAATAATTAAATGTCAGATTGGAAACCGTAACATCAGACAAAGTCAGCGGCCCCAATTGCGTGCCGTTTTGGTCAACATATAAAACCCCATTCGTTAAATAAAATTTCAAAGTCTCTGAAGTGCCTGTCGGGGTGTTTCCGTTCAAAGTCAAAACTCCGTTCGAGGTTCCAAATGTTGACTGCGAGGCATTTACGGAATCCGCGTCCCTGATTTCCCGTTCCATCCTGTCCATTGCAGCAACAGCAGAATTTTCAACATCCCTTATTGTTCTCATTTTTTTGTACGCCTTAACAATACTCGCGGTGCTCCAGATAATTGCTGAAATCAAAATGCAGAGCAAAGCAATATAGATAATTGTCTCAACCAAAGAATAGCCGCTTTTTTTATTTTTAATTGTTGAAATCATTGAATAAATAAGTCTCAAGAATCTGGCTTGTAGTGGCATTTCCATTTTTCCAAGACACGGTGATTGTTGCTTTCCTGCTTCCAGAGTCCACAGTTCCTCCACTTGATACAACATTAAAATTTGAATCCCTGCTTACGCTTGATAAAACAAAACTTCTTTGAAATTTGCTTTCAACAAAAGTATTGACCGTCGAAGATGTCCATAAGTTTGAAGTCGAGTTGTAAGTCAAATAATAAGTGTTCCCGACAGTGAGAGCTGCGATGTTTGAAGTCCATCCAGCGTCTCTGATCGAGCGCAAGGCCTCGCTTCCTTCTTCCAATAAAAATCCTGCTTGAACATAAGAAGTATCTCTTTCCGCAAACTGCGTGACTATAGAAAAGCACCAGAAAACTCCGACCCAAAGCGCAAGCATTACTGCCGCTCCAATCATTATTTCAACCAAGCTGAAACCTTTTGTTTTTTTATTATGAATTTTGCCTTTCATTATGTTAATCATTGTGAAATGCCAGAACCATAAATCGTAATCACCGTTGAATTGCCTTTTGATGAAAGAGTTACGGTGCCTGTCGTACTTGGAATGCCTGTGACTTTATTGAAATAAAAACTTGTCGTCGCGTTAGAAAGGACAGTTGAAATCTTTGAAACAGCTAAATTATACACCGCGTCCCTAGCCGCCCCATCCACATTTGTCCCCTGAAACAGAAGCACCGAAGAATGTCCGAACGAAATACCATGTTCAACGCTTTCATCCCCGTTTAAAGCCATTGTCCTTGCCTTGGATAAGGCAGAGAGGACTATTGATTTATCCGAGTCCAAAGTGTTTTCACTGGAAGTGCTAATCATTGCAGCCGCGCCAGCCAAAGCCAAAATCGTAACGATTGCCAAAACAATAATCAACTCAAGAAAAGTTGCCCCGGATTTTTTATTTTTTTTTGTTCCTGAAAAAAACATTATGGTGAAATATTGTTAAGCACTGTATACATCGGAGTAATCATTGAAACGGCAAAAAATCCCACCGCCAAACCTATGACAACCATAAGTACTGGTTCTATTACGGTAGACATATCCTTGGTCTTTTGCTCAACTTCATTTTCATAATATTCCGCGGTTTGTTTTAACATATCTGAAAGCTTCCCCGTCTCTTCCCCAACGCTTGCCATTTCAGCCATAAAAGCAGGATACAAATCTTCATGTTGCTCGAATATCCCTGAAATCGGCTCTCCTTTTTGTATAACAGCGGCCATTTGATCCAAAACAGTTTTATAAAAAGAATTTTGGATGACATCTTTGGTAATTTGCACAGCCTTAACCATGTCTACACCAGAAGAAAGAAGCGATGACATTGTCCTGGCTGTCCTTGCGGAATTAGTTTCTTTGGTAAGCACTCCTATAACAGGCAGTCTGAGAATTATAATTTCATAAAGTTTTTTGCCCCAGGAGCTCCTAAAAACATAGACAAATCCTGAAATAAAAAGTATCACTCCTAAAGATAAAAGAACGTAATGATTTATGACGGTGCTGCTGATATCAAGAATCACCTGTGTTGATCCAGGGATTGGAGCATTAAGGTCTTTGAAAGTTGAAGTTAAAGTAGGCACAACAAATATGAGCATCAGGACCGCAATTACAAGCATCAAAGTTATAACGATAGCAGGATAAATCATCGCTCCTTTGATTTTTTTGGCTAAGGTATAATTTTTTTCCATCTGATTTGCCACAAGCATCAAAGATTCCGAAAGTGATCCGCTTTCTTCTCCTGCGCGCACCATTGAAATAAAAAGTGAATTGAATGTGTCAGGAAAACTTTCAAGGGCATCATGAAAAGTCTTGCCCTCAGCCACTGATTTGATAACTACGCCCAGCATGTTTTTCATCTTTTCTGACTTTGACTGCTTTTCTATCACTTGAAGCCCTCTGGAAAGAGCAAGTCCGGCCTTCAACATTGAACCTAAATTCTTGGCAAAAATAATTTTGTCATGGGTGCCAATTTTATTTCCAATAAAGGGAATTTTGATATTCAGACTTCCCGAGCCTCCCGCTTTAGAAAATTTTATTAGCGATAGATTTTCTTTTTTTAGTTCAGCAAAAAGAGCAAACTTGTCTGCAGCATCAAAAACACCTTCGCCTATTTGCTCCCCATTTTTATAACTGACTTTGAATTTCATAATTACTCCGAAATGACTCTGAGCACTTCTTCTATTGTGGTGTACCCTTTTATGGCTTTGACAATACCATCTTCAATCATTGAGAGCATCCCGTCTTTTTTGGCTTGAATTTCTATTTCGTCGGCAGAAGAATTTTTCATTATCAAGTTTCTGATTGTTGGAGTAATCCTTAAAACCTCATGAATACCGATTCGGGAATGATAACCGTCAGGATATTCTTTGGAAGGAGATGCTTTCCAGAATTCAACATCTTTCCAAGTAGCATCCGGACCGACTATTTTTTCTTCTTTCAAAACAGCAAGAACTCTCTCTGTATTTATTTTGGAAGTTAAATTTTTTATTTCCGCCTCAGTTAATTTAAATTTTTCCTTGGGTTTTTCAAGCCTTCGCACAAGCCTTTGACCGATGATAATCTGCAAAGTAGAAACCAAAAGAAACGGTTCGGCCTTCATATCAATAAGTCTTGGTATGGCTCCTGCAGCAGAGTTGGTATGAAGAGTTGAAAGCACTAAGTGTCCGGTAAGCGCAGCATTTATTGCAAGTGAAGCTGTTTCATCATCTCTGATTTCTCCAACCATAATTATATCCGGGTCCTGCCTGACCAAGCTCCTCAATCCTGAAGAAAAAGTAAATCCTATATCTGGCTTGACCTGTGTCTGATTTATCCTTTTCATCTGATATTCAATCGGATCTTCAATAGTTGAGATGTTTACATCCGGAGTGTTTAAAAGATCAAGCAGTGTGTAGAGCGTTGTGGTTTTTCCGCTTCCTGTCGGGCCAGTTGTTAGAATCATTCCTGTGGTTAAATTCATTGCTTGGTGAAGTTTTTCCAACGCTTCTCCAAAAAATCCCAACCCCTCAAGAGAAAATCCTGCACCGTTTTCTCTAAGCAATCTCATCACAGTCTTCTCTCCATAGTAAGTCGGAAGCATTGAAACACGGAAAGAAATCTGTTCACCGTTTATATCCATTTTGAATCGGCCATCCTGGGGCAAACGTTTTTCATCCAGCTTCAAATTTGAAAGTACTTTTATTCTAGCTGTAATTCCGGCGCCTGCAGCTTTGGGTAAAATCATTGCGTCATGGAGAATGCCATCTATTCTATACCTGATAATTACTTCATTCTCATACGGCTCAATATGTATGTCGGAAGCATCTTGAATAGCCGCATGCTTTACCAATGTATCTACAATTCTAACTACAGGAAGTTCTTCTGCGATTTTTTTTAAATCGTCTCCACTGGATTCTGTAATTTTGCCAAAATCTTCCGAAAGTCTCCCTGCTTCATTTTTGATAATATCTCCGAAGTCTGCTTTCAGGCTTTTCTGATATTGGAGCAATGCCGATTTTATAGAATCAACATTGGTAAGTCGCGGCAATATTCTAAGTCCGGTTTTCTTCTTGATAAAACTTATTTCCGAAAAGTCTTCCACATCAAGCATGGCTACTTCAAGATCAGTTTCCGTTTTTTTGAAAGCAATAATGTTGTGCTTCCTGGCAATCGGCTCAGGAATCAAAGATAGAGTGGCAAAATCAAGCTTCTTGTCTTTCAAATCAACAAATGTGATTCCAAGCACATAAGCTTTGATGCGGATTAAATCATCTTCGCTTAGTTTGCCCTGGCGTACCAAAACATTTCCAATATCATCTTTCGCATCAAGGGCTTCTTTTTTGGCCGCATCCAAATCCTGTCTGGAAACCAGACCCGAATCGAAAATAAATTTTTCAAGTTGTGTTGATTCAATAACCATTTGAGAGAATATTGAACTAATTATATCAGATAACAATCTCTCAAGAAAACAAAACTATGAAAATTAATAGCCAAAAAACAGCTCCTAGTAATTACTAAAAGCTGTTTTTCTTTTATGACTAATAATATTTTACGGATTTATTGCTTGATCAGATGTCGGTGTGCCGATAATAAACTTGTTCTGTACACAGATGTAGTATTGATTGTTCTCATTATTTGAGCCAGGATCTTCAGATACCGCTCCAGTTCTTACAGGTAACGCGTGAGACCCGCAATACAATATTCCTGTTGGTCTATCGCTTTGTGTACCGGCATATGTGCCTTCGCATTCATGATACTTTGGTGAAGTTACAGCAACTCCCCAAAGAGAAGCTTGAACACCTCTAGCATTAGTGTCCCCAGTTACGCTACCGTCAGCATGGCGTATCAGATTGCCAGTCAAGATACACCTTCCTCCTCCGACAATAGCCTGCAGAGGTGAACAGTTTTCACTGCCATCCGGATTAAATCCTGTAAGATACTGGCCGTCTGGACAAGTTTTTTCAGCTAATAAAGGATTAGCTGCTGGTGTAGGCAAAGAAGTACAAACTTCTTTTCCGCTAGAACTAAAGCCTGAAAGATAAGATCCTGCAGCGCAAGTTCCGAGTGATGATGCCAAAGACGCCACAGATTTACATGCAAGCTTTCCTGAAGCATCTGAACCCGAAGCGTATTGTCCAGCTGGGCAGCTTGATTCTTTAGGAGTATACACCGGTATTGATTTACAGATAGCCTGACCGTTAGATTCAATTCCTGAGACATACTGACCAGCAGGACAAGCGCTTGATCCTGATGGCAACACAATTCCTTTACATACCACTTTTCCTCCATCTCCCAGACCTGAAGCGTATTCTCCAGCAGGGCAAACATTTGAGGTTGGAAGAGCGAAAGTAGGAATAATTTTACAGATAGCCTGACCGTTAGATTCAATTCCTGAGACATACTGACCAGCAGGACAAGCGCTTGATCCTGATGGCAACACAATTCCTTTACATACCACTTTTCCTCCATCTCCCAGACCTGAAGCGTATTCTCCAGCAGGGCAAACATTTGAGGTTGGAAGAGCGAATCCTGCAGGAATAGTTTTGCAGACTGAAGCTCCGGTAGAACTAAAGCCTGAGAGATAATCTCCAGTTGGGCAAGTTCCGAGTGATGATAGAGATGATGGTATAGTTTTGCAGACTACATTACCCTTGGAATCTAGACCGTTAGCAAATTCTCCGGCAGGACAGCTGTTACCTGATTGAAAGGTTACTACAAGAGACTGACAGACTACTTTTCCTCCATCTCCTAGACCGGTAGCATACTTTCCAGCAGGGCAAACATTTGAGGTTGGAAGAGCGAAAGTAGGAATAATTTTACAGATAGCCTGACCGTTAGATTCAATTCCTGAGACATACTGACCAGCAGGACAAGCGCTTGATCCTGATGGCAACACAATTCCTTTACATACCACTTTTCCTCCATCTCCCAGACCTGAAGCGTATTCTCCAGCAGGGCAAACATTTGAGGTTGGAAGAGCGAATCCTGCAGGAATAGTTTTGCAGACTGAAGCTCCGGTAGAACTAAAGCCTGAGAGATAATCTCCAGTTGGGCAAGTTCCGAGTGATGATAGAGATGATGGTATAGTTTTGCAGACTACATTACCCTTGGAATCTAGACCGTTAGCAAATTCTCCGGCAGGACAGCTGTTACCTGATTGAAAGGTTACTACAAGAGACTGACAGACTACTTTTCCTCCATCTCCTAGACCGGTAGCATACTTTCCAGCAGGGCAAACATTTGAGGTTGGAAGAGCGAAAGTAGGAATAATTTTACAGATAGCCTGACCGTTAGATTCAATTCCTGAGACATACTGACCAGCAGGACAAGCGCTTGATCCTGATGGCAACACAATTCCTTTACATACCACTTTTCCTCCATCTCCCAGACCTGAAGCGTATTCTCCAGCAGGGCAAACATTTGAGGTTGGAAGAGCGAATCCTGCAGGAATAGTTTTGCAGACTGAAGCTCCGGTAGAACTAAAGCCTGAGAGATAATCTCCAGTTGGGCAAGTTCCGAGTGATGATAGAGATGATGGTATAGTTTTGCAGACTACATTACCCTTGGAATCTAGACCGTTAGCAAATTCTCCGGCAGGACAGCTGTTACCTGATTGAAAGGTTACTACAAGAGACTGACAGACTACTTTTCCTCCATCTCCTAGACCGGTAGCATACTTTCCAGCAGGGCAAACATTTGAGGTTGGAAGAGCGAAAGTAGGAATAATTTTACAGATAGCCTGACCGTTAGATTCAATTCCTGAGACATACTGACCAGCAGGACAAGCGCTTGATCCTGATGGCAACACAATTCCTTTACATACCACTTTTCCTCCATCTCCCAGACCTGAAGCGTATTCTCCAGCAGGGCAAACATTTGAGGTTGGAAGAGCGAAAGTAGGAATAATTTTACAGATAGCCTGACCGTTAGATTCAATTCCTGAGACATACTGACCAGCAGGACAAGCGCTTGATCCTGATGGCAACACAATTCCTTTACATACCACTTTTCCTCCATCTCCCAGACCTGAAGCGTATTCTCCAGCAGGGCAAACATTTGAGGTTGGAAGAGCGAATCCTGCAGGAATAGTTTTGCAGACTGAAGCTCCGGTAGAACTAAAGCCTGAGAGATAATCTCCAGTTGGGCAAGTTCCGAGTGATGTGAGGACTGGTAAATTTCCGCAAACAGCTTCGCCATTAGAATGTATTCCTGTGACATATTGACCGGTAGGACAAACATTTGATGGAAGAGTTATGACTGGTAAAGTTTTACATATCACTTTTCCTGAAGCATCTAAACCGTCGGCAAATTCGCCGATGATACAACTGTTCGGTGATGGAAGAGTTAGACTTGCGGGCAGAGTCTTACAAATTACCCCTCCTGATGAATTTAGACCGTCGGCAAATTCTCCAATAGGACAGTTATTGGGTATCGGAAAATAGAATGGTTTTGAATTTATTATTAACTGCCCAGTGCCAGTATTTGCACCAGAGCCGCCTAAAGTTATACCGTTACCAGCGACAATTTTTATTACACCTGTATTTGAAACCTGAACTGTTGGAAAACCTGAATTATTTATTGAAATACCCGTTCCGGCAGTAATTGCAGAAATTCCCGAAACAGGGCCAGTGGTGGCTACTTGAGACGGAAAAAAACAATTCTCTCCATTTTGATCACAATATTTTTGCGCCCCAATAGACCCAGGAACTGCAAGATCAAGAATATCAAAAGCATTGGTGTTAGGTATGGTGCTTCCGCTAGACCATCCAAAATAGCCAGGACCAAATGATCTTAGAACTGCTGCTGCAAAGCCGCCAACTTTTGTTTGTGAAGTCGCGCTAACGGTTATAGGAAGATCACAACCAACATCACCAGACGGACAGTTGGTTGGCGCTCCAGGAGCTCCTGTCCAAGCATATGCCGCAGAGCTAACTGCAAAAACTATGAACAAAGCAACCGTTAGGGTTTTGATTTGTGCACATACTCTTTTTTTTATTTCTTGTCGCATTTTTTTAATTTATCGCTAATAATTTATTATTAATATTGACTGGCATTTAAAGTATCTTTCAAAATTTGAGCTTTTTGGGCATCGCTAATCTTGATTGAAGTGTTCTTCGTGGCTTGTATGGCATTATTCATTTGTTGTTCTGTAAGAGAACTGGTGGCTGTTTTGACTTCATTTATTACTACTTCCATTTGTTGTTGCTTTTGGATCTGAATTTCTTTATTATTTTCGTTTTGCTGATAAATATTATACCCGAAATAACCCATAAAAATTATTACTATAGTGCATATTAAGATTGTTATATAAATAATTTTCGTGTTTTTCATTTCTGATAATATTTAATTAGTTTCCGTAACGGTTCCGTTTGCATAGCAAGTCGCAGGGTTTGATGTACTTTCTATAGTAGCTAAATCAGGTTTTTCTCCGCACTTAAGAATATATGTTTGTTCTGCTGAGTAAACACTAACTTTATGACTGGAAACCGAAGTTGCTGAAAATTGATATATAGGATTAAGAGTAGGACTGCCGCCATTATTACTAGAAACATATTGGGATAGCGTACACCAAGAATTAGAGTCGACTTTATTAAATATCCAACTTAGAGTGCACGTGCCGCCAACATCAACTGTCTTAGGATTTGCAGTAAGATTTTTTATTGATACACTGCCAGAATTAACATTACAGTTACTAGGAGTCTCTGAAGAAGCAGAAGATTCTGCTGTTCCATATGCATTTGATGCTGTAATTAAATAATTATATGCATTTCCCAAACTAACAGATGTGTCAATAAAAGGTGAAGTCTGGATGCCTAAATTCTTCCCATCAGATCTAGTTACACTGTAAGTTATAGGCTGATTTCCAGAAGAAGAATTAAAAGTCAAATACATAATCGGCGATGTCCCATAACATTGACCAACAGCAGTAACTAGCGGTACAGAGGGTCCGGTTCCGCCACCATTATTTGAACATAAGTAATTAGGAGGTGGGATAGCACTACACACAGTGCCTGTTGAATCGTAGTATCCGGTATTTGTCATGCCACAATTATTTGGTGCAGAAATGCATGGACACAAAGTATTTGAAGGTACTGCAGGCACGATAGGTGTACATATAGGATTAAAATTCGCATCGCAAGAATAATTTCCGGTAGTGCCTGTATTTGTCATACCGCAAACGTTAGCTGGACTTGTGGATGTAGCGCTGCATACACCTTCGTACTGGCAAGTTTTAATTTGTGTAATGCCTGGGCCATATACAGCATAGTTTCCGGTATTGTTATCGTCTTTGCTATTAAAGCTCACCCATCCTATATAATCACCGCCCCAAGCAAAACCTTTAAATTGTTGGGTATTGGTAGCATCATATGTAACACCATACTGACTCCCAGATAGGCTGACACAACCATTGGCTCCCGCGGTGAGAGCATCGGCAAAACCGGAAACAGCGCCTGTTGTAAGATTTACATTTGGCGTCAAACCGCAACTAGATTGGTTAAAACTGATCCAGCCAAGGCCATCACTCCAAGCGTAGCCAGAAAGCGCGCCTGTAGAAGTACTTAGATTTACTCCGTAACTGGGAGCACCAGATATGTCGCTAGAATTAAAACTTATCCATCCGATATTGTCAGACCAGGCAAAACCAGAAACATTATTATTAGGATTAGTTTGGGCTTTAAGAAGAGAAGGTGCAGCAAACAAAACAATAGTCAAAATAAATATTGTAAATATGAAGAGAGTGGATATTAAGTAAAACAGGCGACTTTGTTTCATTTTTTGATTGTCTACAATTGAATTGTAACATGGACAATTTTTTTATAACAAACAAATATGTTGATAAGTGAACCTTTAATATACTAATATTTTACTAACGGACCTCCTTAAAGCTTCCATTAGGATAGCAATTAGCATAAAGCGATGGATTTACTGGTGTTGTAATTGACGTATTTACAGAACCGTCAGAATTTATCGCATATTGCACGCAAGAGAGCCTAAATCTAGTTTCTGAAGTCACTCCACTAATGGTTGTTATGCCACTATCGCTGCTTATTGAAGTCGGACTGAAGCCAGAAGTAGTGTCGTTATATATTGAACAGCTGTAATATGTAGGATCAAAATTAGAAAGCGACCAGGAGAGATCGCAACTGTTATTACTAGTGATTATTTTGGAAGAATCTATTACTTCAAAACTATCTACGGACAAAGGAGCTGCTGCGCAGGCAGGTGCAGTGTTGTCGTAAGAATAAGCCGTGGGAGACAAAGACCCATCACTTCCTTCAGCTTGAACCGCATAGTTGTAATATGTTCCCGAAATTACTGGCGTATCAGTTGCTGTATTACCATCATTGGACAAAGGAGAATAAACTGAACAATTGGTATCTGTAGAAGTGCATTTTGAAAAATTGTAAGTTATTCCGAGACTTGCAGGCGGTACAGATACGACGATTGATGGATTCACTCCTCCCGCTCCACAACTTTTTGATATTTGTATGCTTGGAGTTCCTACAGAACCAACATCAACCGGAGTACATTGGATATCTTGAGCATATGCGCCTGTATCATAATCATACACATAAAGCTCCATATTTTCAGTTCCGGTGGCGTCATATGTGTCAGTAACAGAAGAATCGTAGTAATCTGAATAACTTGATGGGTCATACCAATCGTAAAAGTAATCTCCACTGCCCCCTGTTATATTTGCATTCCATGTAACTTGTTCGCCAACTTCTGCAGAGGATGGATCTGGGGCGCAAGTGACTGAAAGAGGCGCTGGGTTTATGTATTCATCCGAACATTGTTCCCAAGGATTTGACGGGTCATAAGCTCCCACGACTGGTATCGGATTTCCATTTGAATCCAGTACTTGAAGCGACATTGATTGGTAACCTCCAGAACCGTACGAGGTAGTTGTTGAATCTCCTCCGTTATAAGTTATATTTCCATTTGAATCACCCCAGTTATATGTAAAAGGTCCATTATTATCATTCACGCTTGCTGTCCAAGTCACAGGATCTCCAATTGAAGCAGGGTTTGGCGATGGCGAACAAGCAAATGACGGACAGCTGTCCGAACTCTCCGCTTCCGCGGTATTAGAAAGAACAGATTCATTGCCGGAGTCATCTACACTTGATACCTGGAAATCAAGAGGTTGGTCTGTATTATAGCCATTGCCTTGATAGGTATATGTTGTTGTCGCAGAAACACTATCAATCTGAGAACCAAAAAGATAAATGTTATAGCTTGCAGCGCCGTCTACAGGGCTCCAACTCAAATCTACATTACCTCCGCATTCTGGGTCAGTGGAAACTGTGAAGTCTTGGGGTACGGCACAAGTTTTAGAGCCTATTACACTTGATGACGGAGAAGAAAGTGGGGATTCCCCTCCATATGAAGTAATATCAGATACTTCATATGAAAAGCCTTCATGTGTTGTGTCCTGAGTTGAATTGCAAGTTGGATCGTATACCCAATTCCAATTATCATCGTATCCAAAGCAATCAGATAATCCGCTTACATCATCTGTGTAATCTATATTTCCATCACCATCAGCTGTAACGTTAAAATTATCAGCTATTGATTCATAATTCCCTGTTGCATAATTCAATCTATAAACATTGTACCCTGTAGCCTTAGTAACTTGCTGCCAGGACAGATCAATGTTATCTCCGCATTCATTTGAAGTTTGGGCAGTAAGACCTTGAGGAGGTGCGGGGCAGGCATCTGAACTATCAGCTTCAGCGGTATTTGAAAGGGCAGATTCATAACCGGAACCATCCACGCTTGAAACCTGGAAATCAAGAGGCTGATCTATATTAGAACCGCCACCATCCCACGTGTATGTAGTAGCTGGTGCAGATACGCTGTCAACCAGAAAGCCAAAGTAATAAATGTTGTAATAGGAAGCGCCAGCTACAGGATTCCAACTCAAATCAACATCTCCTCCGCAGGTTTGACTAGTAGTGACAGTCAGATTTTGAGGAGTACAGTTAGTTGAAGACATAGCGGAAGTAGCGGAACTTAACGCTGTAGGATAATAGCCGCCGATAGTTTCATATCCATTATTATCAAAACTGATACCAGATTCAACAGCACCAACTTTGTAGTAATAAGTTGTATTTCCAAGAGGCGGAGTATCAGTAAAAGGGTACGTCTCACCATACCAACCAGTATATCCGGTAGTTGTAGCAATCTGGACGAATGGTCCAGTTAGTAGAATTTGACCGGTAAATTTCATATGTGCCTTGATAAGGAATTTGACCCCAGCCAACATTGACGCTTCCTTGGCAAGTGGCTCCGGTCCTGGCAATCACATTTGCGGGCGCACAAGCGTTTGTAGAAGTTGTAGAGACAATATTTGAAAAAGTTTGGTTGTTCCCTCCTTCATTAATCGCGCCAATCATATAATATATTTTTTCGTTGTAACTATATTGTCGATTATCATTAAAGGAGGTTGTTGTTGCAGAAAATGGATAAAGATAAGGACCTGTAGTAGGAGTAATATTCGTCCAAGGTCCGTTTGAAGATTGGCTCCAATTTACCCAATACCCATCAGGATTATCAGTGGTAGAAGTTGCTGTAGGAGTGCTCCAACTCAAGGAAGCACCAAAGCCACCACAAGAACCCGCTGTGGTCGATTGAAGAACAGGAGCTGGCGCTGGACACTCACCAGAATTTTCCCAATAACCTCCAGCATTAGCATATACGCCCGCGCCATTGATATTTATCGGCACTACATAGTAATTCCCACTATAACTGTAATTATACTGCTGAATATTAGGGTAAGGATTAGAAACAGTAACAACAGAATTGGGATCCGCCTTGACGTTATCAATATAACTTGTGGCAGAAGGACTTGTGGTACCAGCTAAGTAATAATTACCGCTCTGATCGGTTTTCCAAATCTGCCATTCACTAATTACAGGAACTCCCGTCAATGGATGGAGTCCGTAAGGTCCATACCCACCTAGTGTAGTCCCAGGATAATTGCTTGGAGGAATATTCGTAGCCTGAATTGGACTGGTGCTTGCATTGAGACTTCCATAATAGCCTGGAGCATACTCAAAAACCTGAACATTTGTTGGCGGCGCAGTCCAACTTATCTGCTCTTTGTAACCGCACTCAGGAGCTGGTGCAACGGAAGTATTCTCAGGCGGCCATATCGGCTTACACACAGCCGAAGCCTGACTTAAGTTATATGAAGTACCAGCATAACTCTCCCAAAACTTAGTCGAATCATAAGTTATTGGTCCTGTCCCATAGGAATTTACAGGCTCTACATAAATAGTAAAATTTGTTTGATGGTAATCATTTCCAATATTCCCGTCAAAAGAATAATCGCCGCTGTCAGCTGCATTTCCCATTTGATAAGTTACTAAATGCTGGCTACCGTTTTCTGGAACTTCTCCCAATAAGCCAGATGAGGAAGTATACGGATCAATATCACCGTTCTCATAAAAATCATAAGCCGTAGCGGTATCGCTATTTCCCCAAGCCAAATCTATGTACCCACCGCATTGAGGGTCTGGCTGAGTATAAAGCCAACTAACACCACTAGGAGGGTTATTTTGAGCCCAAACATGATTTGGAGAGAGAAAAGCGATTGTAAAAAGAAAAACTCCAAAAATAAATCCGTAGAAACTTTTTTTATTAAATAAAATTCTTTTTGACATTTAAATTATTATTTCAACTGCATGCTGAGTAAGGTGTTTTTAAAAGTGCCTTGGAGGCTATTCCAATCAGCAGTATTGGCAGTTGCCGTAAAAATATAGAGCATGTTATTTTTGATGGCGAAAAGATTATAGTTATGAAAGTGTTGTATTCCTTCTCCATCCGACTTATCGATTTTGAGAAATGCAGGCGCGTTGGCTGGAAATTTGACTGTTGGTATGGATGAGTAATCCACATCAAATTCAGTATCGATCAGATACGCGGGCGTACCATCCTTGAGCGTTACCGGTCCGGCTTCCATTAACTGATAGTTTTTGGCAAATGGTTTAAGGGCAACAGGAATAAAATCATTTTTCACAGAATTTGCATAATCAATTACCGAAAGAGTGCCTGTTGCATTGTTTGATGCCGAAGGTTTTCCATCAATAACAACAGTCGGTAAAGTAATAATGGCAGGACGCACAAAAAGAGACATGGTGGGGATTGCGCTCTGAAATCCTGGCGGCGTATTTGCCGCTGTTGTTAAAACCAGAGGGAAACCGGAAACACCGCTTAGATCCGTTCGCCAATTCGCTGGAATATTAATGCTTAAATCCTTGTTTGGACTTACAAATGTATGAGCAGGGATACTTAATCCAGATTTCAAATACTGACCAAAATATGCATAGCATCCGATTCCAATGATAAAAAGAGCTGATATGATTACCGCCAACAATCTGGCAAGTTTTTTATTTTTCTTCATGAAATGATTATAACTTAAATTGAAACGCTTTCTCCTTTTTCTATTATGAATTTTATCAACTGGATCTGAGGAAGATTTCATTATAAAATTATAACATTATGAATATAATAGTAATAGGTACCTAAATTTTTTTATTGTACAATTACCATATGTTTAAATTTTTTGCACTGGTTCTAGCTTCAATAACTGCGTTCTGGGGAAGTCTTTTTGGATTGCATGAAACAACAACCATTCCCGCAGAAACAACTCCCGAAATTCAAACCAATATGCCGTCTGTTCCGCCTATACTAAATAATAGAATTATTGGAATAGTAAAAAAAGTTAGCGGAGACATTATTACAGTCTCGGGTAAATACCAATCAGCCACTGCTACAAGCACATATAATGTAAATGCTAAAGAAGCAAAAATAATAAAAACCTCAACAGGTTCTCCGATTTCCGTTACTGAAGTCAAAATTGGAGACACTTTATCTATAAGCGGCACGTTATCGGGAACATCTATGCAGGCAAGTATTATTTTTGACGGAAAGATTCCTGTTCCAGTTATAACCAGTAAAGCAAGCGTCAGCGCCAAAGAACAAAGCCATTTGCAAGGAGTCAGAGGAACCGTAACTTCAATCGCCGCCAGTGTTATTAATATAAATGTTCCTGGCTATGCAGGCCAATCTTCTGAATATACCGTAAACGCCAGTCAAGCTACAATCAGAAATGTTTCTAAGCCTAATGCGACTTTGTCAGATATTTCAGTTGGCGATATTGTAATTGTCCAAGGAGTTTTTAATGGAAATTCCATCACAGCACAGATAATAATTGATGGGCTGCCAAAATAGTTTCCTGTTCAGAATTAATATAATAATAAAAATTTAATTTGACTTTTTGTTTAAAATAGGATAGTATAGGGTTGCAAGTTCGCCGCGTGGCGGGCTTTTGTTTTTATAGAAAATCAATAAAATATAAACATGATAGATCTAAAAGTAATAAATTCAGTCCTAGGACAACTAGAAGAAGAGCGAGGAATTCCAAAAGAGAAAGTTTTGGACGCTGTTGAAAACGCCCTAGCTACTGCATACAAAAAAGAATACGGCAAAAAAGGCCAAATCATCCGCGCCAAGTTTGATATTAATTCCGGCAAAGTTGATTTCTTCCAAGTCAAAATCGTAGTTGATCCAAAGGATGTAATTATGGAAGACGATGAGGAAGCGGAGGATGAAGAAAGAATCCGATTCAACTCCGAGCATCATATGCTTATTGACGACGCTCAAAAAATAAAAAAAGGTGTCGTTGTTGACGATGAAATTGTTTTTCCTCTTGAATCCAAAAGTGACTTCGGCAGAATCGCCGCTCAAACAGCCAAGCAAGTAATCATCCAAAAAATCCGCGAAGCGGAAAAAGTTTCGGTCTTCGGAGAATTCGGTGCCAAAGAAAATACCATTGTTCACGGCACAGTTCAAAGAATTGAGCGAGGAAATATTTATCTTGATATGGGACGCGCATCAGGAATTCTTCCTTATGAAGAACAAATTCCAGGCGAGCGATACAAGCAGGGCGAAAAAGTTCGCGCACTTCTTACCAAAGTAGAAGAAAGTCCTCGCGGCGTGTTCCTCAGACTTTCTCGCGCACATCCAACTTTTCTTGAAAAACTTTTTGAACAAGAAGTTCCAGAAATTACTGCGGGCTCAGTAGAAATCCGAGCAATTGCAAGAGAAGCAGGCTCTCGTTCCAAGGTTGCAGTATTTTCCAAAGACACACACATTGATCCTGTTGGCTCAATGGTTGGTCAGCGTGGAGTTAGAGTTTCTACAGTAATGAGCGAACTCGGCGGAGAAAAAATAGACATCATTGAATGGTCAGACGATGCAAAACTTTTTGTTGCTGACGCCCTCTCTCCTGCTCGCGTGGAAAGCGTGGAGATTGATACAGAAACAAACACAGCAACAGTTGAAGTTGCAGAAGATCAGCAATCTTTGGCAATCGGCAAAGGCGGACAAAACGTTCGCTTGGCCGCAAAGCTCACCGGTTTCCGAATCGACATCAAAGCTGTCAAAGGAAAAGTTGAAGCTGAAGAAGAAATCAAAGAAACTCCAGAGACCGAAGTCTCATCAGAAGAAACAAAAACTGAGTAATTAAATAAAAATTAAATTTCCAAAATAAAAACCTAGAATCACTCTAGGTTTTTATTTTGCTTAATAGATAATGATTTTATTATTATTGACTTTTTGCATAAAAAGTGCTATTATATAGAGATAAAAGAACCTTGATAGGAATATTTTGGCTGTGTCTTTTAGAACATTTTGTGTTTTAAAAGATGCAGCCAACAACCAAACAACGGCCTGCAGAGATCCAACCAAACATAACTTATGACCAAGACCACCACCAATGTAGCAGAGTACAATTACACCTATGTGGCAGTTTTATTTCTGCTAGGCATCATTGCTATTATCATCATGAATCACTGCATGCCCGCTGTCGAGAAAAAGCAGTACGAATCCATCTACACCGCCAACAAGCTCGGATGGGGAACTATTTTCTCCGAGCCTGAGGAAGTGACGACTGGCATGCTGGATATAACCGACCGCACCGACGACTTCGGAATCATGAAGCTTGGTTTCCGGATCAACGACAACATGTACTCCGGCTTTATCAATCGAGCCATGCTCCCTAAAGCTGGCGACATGAATCCTCGTCAATGGAGAAACGGGGATGAAGTGTTTATTGTTTCTGTTCCAGTTGTCGGTTCAGACCAATCCACCTACTTCGTTATCAACCACCGGCCACACAAATAGCAGTACTTCCTGCTCGGTGAAAATCCGTGGGTCCTATCCCCTAAAAACAACCGCGCAAGATTCGTTCTGCGCGGTTTAACTTTTTTATATTTTCTTTTTGATTTTTGAGGCTATTTTAGTATCATAGAGCAATGATAAAAGTCTTTGGTCATATTTCGCCCGACACAGATTCAGCAGGAAGCGCTATTTTGTGGGCTTGGTATTTAAATACTCACACTTCTCTTGAAGCCGTACCTTTTGTTTTGGGGACACTCAACAAAGAAACATCTTTTGTTTTAAAAACTTGGAGTGTTCCAGAACCTGAACTTCTTGAAAAAGTAGAAGCTGGAGAACAAGTTGTTATTGTGGACACCAACAACCCTCAAGAACTTTTTCCAAACATTCTTGAAGCAAATATCCTACAAGTTATCGATCACCACAGACTAGCTGGAGAACTTTCAACCAAAAGACCAATTGAAATGACACTTCGGCCTTTTGCTTCCACTGCCACGGTAATTTACAGTCTGATAGAAAACCACATTGATACTTTGCCAAAAGAGATGGCAGGAATTTTGATTTCTTGTATTCTCTCCGACACACTGGCGTTTCGTTCTCCAACCACAAATCCGCACGACAGAAATATTGTAGAAAAACTTGCGGCCAAAATCGGCTTGGATATTAATTCCTACGCAGATCTAATGTTTGCTGCAAAATCTGATGTTTCAGATTATACCGACACAGGACTTATTCATCTGGATAGCAAAAAAACACTCGTGGGCGACAAAAACATCCGCATTTCTGTGGTTGAAACAACAAATCCAAAATCAATTCTTGACCGCAAAGACAATATTATTACTGCTATCAAAGAAATTCTTGCAAAAGAAAGCGATGTTGATGACGTACTTTTTTTTGTAGTTGATATACTTAAGGAAGAATCAACGGTGTTTACATACAACCAATTTACCAAAGATATTGTTTCCGCATCGTTTGGTGTTGATACAAAATCAGATACAGAAACTTTGCCGGGTATTGTGTCCCGTAAAAAGCAAATTCTTCCAGCTTTGCAATTGCCCAAAAACTAAAATAAATTTAATAAATAAATGGATAGCGAAACACAAAAAGAAAAACCAGAAGAATCTACAAAAGAAGGTGTCGGCCCAGTTGTCGGTACGGCCATAATAATTCTTGTCCTTTTGGCAGGAGCATATTATTTCTATACTCAAGAAGAACAAATTCAGAAAATCAAAGCAAGCTACAGACCAGAATCAACAACCAGTTTGGCAGCAAGCGCTGAAGCCAATCTAACTGAGCAAAAATAATTGTTTCTTTTATTGGCTGCATAGTTTCTTTTTTTAAAAAATTGTGTAATATGTCTAGACTTAATTAAAAAGCCTATGACAAAAATCATTTCAATAACACCGCAACCAAAGTCTTCTCTGGAAATAAAACTGGAAATAGAAGCTTTTCAAATTACAGCAAAAAGACCCTCTGTTTTGAAAAGCCTAGGCCAAGACATTAAACTGGACGGCTTTCGACCAGGCAAAGTGCCTGAAGACGTTATCGTCAAAAAAGTCGGTGAAACAGCAATTTATGAAGAAGCTCTGGAAGAAGTGCTTCGCGAGGAATACCCAAAGATTGTAAAAGAAAAATCTCTCTCTCCTATCGGCAGACCAAAGATTGTTGTAACTAAATTGGAAGTTGGAAAAGATGCAGAAGTAACCATCCAAACAGATTTATATCCAGAAATTAAACTTGCCGACTACAAAAAAATCGCAGTCAAAATTCTCAAAGAAAAAGATGATTTTGAAGTCAAAGATAAAGATGTTGAAGACGCAATTGCCGAAATAAAAAAATACCGCGAGAAAAACGAACCAAAAGAAAGTGAGACTGGTAACAAAGAACTGAGTGATGAATTTGTCAAAAAGCTTGGTAATTTCAAAAATGTTGCAGATTTCAGAGAAAAACTAAAAGAAAATATCCAAAAAGAAAAAGAGTTCAAAGCCAAAGATCAGAAACGTGGAAAAATGATTGACGAAATTGTAAAAGAAAGCAGTGGAGGACTTCCAGAAATTTTGATTGAAGAAGAAATAGACAAAATGACAAACGAATTTTCTGGCAATCTTTCGCGCCAGGGGTACACACTTGAACAGTACAAAAAAGAAACCGGCAAAACTGAAGAAACTTTGAGAGAAGACTGGAAAGAGA
The DNA here is from genome assembly GCA_963766885.1 of uncultured bacterium. Lineage (GTDB taxonomy): Bacteria > Patescibacteriota > Minisyncoccia > Phycocordibacterales > CAIRYW01 > CAIRYW01. The sequence goes on from CAVYBO010000002.1 coordinate 529,210, forward strand.
GTGCGGAAAAAAGAGTTCGTGCTGAATTAATTCTTTTGGAAATTGCAAAGCAAGAAAAGCTTGAAGCCAATCATGATGAAGTTCACAAAGAAATCGCTCAGCTCAAAAAACATTATCCCGAAGCGGACGATGCTCGTCTGCATATCTTTGTTGAAGATCTCCTACTCAAAGAAGAAGTCTTTAAATTTTTGGAAAAAATCTCTTAATCGACAATTCAATTTAGTAGAACAAAAGCGCTTGCAACAATGGCGGCGGTTTCAGCGCGAAGTATTGTTTCACCCAGGGAGATAAACTTTGTGCCGCTGTCTTTTAAAAACTTTCTCTCCTGATCTGTGAAACCGCCTTCTGGACCAATCAACACTCCGCATTCTTGAAGAAAATTTACCTTTTTAATTTCTTCTCCGCCAAAATCCGCAACAAAAATTTGCACCTCTTTAAAAGGCAACTCAGAAATTTTAATTGCTTCAAGAATTTTTGGAACATCTCCTCTGCCAGATTGCTCCGCTGCTTCTTTGATTATTTTCTCCGCTCGTTTGATATTTATATTTTTCTTTTCTGATCTCTCGGCAATCACTGGTACAAAATTTGTTATTCCAATCTCCGTGCATTTTTGCAAAACCAATTCAAAATTGTCTTTCTTGATCAAACATTGAAACAAAATGATCTGCTTTTTCGGCATTATAGAATCTTTTTTCTCCAAAGTCTTCAAAGCAATTTCATTTTTATTCAAATCAACAATTTCGCAAAAATAATCAACCCCATCTCCATTAAATACAATAATATTCTCGCAAATTTTCATCCGAAAAACATTTCTAATTTGATTTATCAATTCCAAATCATCAAGCAAAATATCTTTGCCAATTTTTATTTCCTCTTTTATATAAAATCTATGCAATCTCATTGTTATTTTTTGTTTCTTTATCCAACTCCTTTGCCCTGCTCCAAGAAAGTTCATAAATCTTTTTCATTGCATCAGCTATTTCTTCGCTTTCTATGATGATTCCAAGTTTTTCCCGCCAAGAAGCAATCATCACTTTGTTGTCATAAATGTTGATTTCCGGTGAAAAATAGTATTTATCAGCCGGTACAAAGGCGATTTCTCTTTTTTCTTCACTATCGTGGGTTTGTCTTTCCTTGCTTGTTGGAGTTTCGGGTACAATAGCACGGATTGAAATATTTTTTGCTGCGCGTCTTTTGTAATATTCGGGAAAATAAGTCGGGAGAGCATTATGCATATCATCAACCGTTGCATACGCGCGTATTGCTTCAGAACTTGTCAAAGTATCCTCGTAGACATGTTCCAATCCCTCTTTTCCCTCATAAAATCTTATCCGTGGGCGATTTTGTTTGGCGTGAAGCAGTTCCAGGTCTGGTACAATTTCTTCGGACTTTTTAATTTGGTTCTCAAGCTCTTCTTTTTTTCTTTTTAAATATCCGCTAATAGCCTTTGGCGACTCTGCCGCGTATTCCTGCTTTGGCTCTTTACCCGAAACGCTTATAACCTGCTTTTCTAACAATGAATTCAAAATATCATAACCAGTTGTTCTGTTTATTCCTGCTTTTCTAGAAATTTCTGAGACTGTGCCCTTTCCAAGCAGAAGGATAGCCACATATACATCTGTTTCTTTGGGACTCCATCCGAATGAATGAAGAATGATTTTGAGCTGTGAATATTTGTCTTCCATATCTAGATCTTATACCTTAAATTGATTTGTGTCAATAATTTTCCACAAAAATTTGTTGATATTAATAAATATATTGATAAATATGGTTATAATTCAATTTTGTATGACGATTTATATTGACATTACCTATAAAATATGATAAACTATTACCAGAAATAAAGAACTTTGAAAACCAGCTTGCGAATGTGGTCATAGCCAATAGATTTTAAACATCGAAATTTGCTGGCTATGACTACACAAAACAACACAAAAAAATAACCGAAAGAACAAAAATGCATACTGAAGCTATAGAAAAAACTTGGGTAAAAACTGATTTCCCAGTCTGGAAAACCGTTATTCACAAAGGATCAGAAATTGATCTGGTGAGAGTTACTCCATATCAGATGGGGCTGAAAATGGGCTACCATTACTACGGTTCACGCCATAAATTCTGGCATTCTCTTGATTCAGCAGATGTTGCAGAACGAGGTTTCGAGCTTGGTCTCAGTATAGTTCCACGAGAAGTGCTTGAAACTCTCAAAACAGAAGCTGAGGGATGGGAAGCCGAACGAGCGGTCGAGGAGTTAGGTGTAACTCAATCTGGATTTGGATCACCCGAGACAGATTTCATAACGGGCAGCCATTCACAAGGATTTATTTACCGGAATAGACAAACAGGAGAACTGCGGGTAAATGTCCTCATTTCCAGTCTTCACGACATGTATCTAGGTTCTAGAGCGGTCTTCGTCAAACCTCGCAAGCGGGAAACGGCAGCATGATCTGCCAAACGCTTTGGAGAATAGCGTACAACTCCAGCCCGCAAAATCGAAAGATTTTGCGGGCTCAACTTTTTAATAAAAATAGCCCCTAAGGGCTGTCGTCATCATTTTGATTATTATCCTTTTGAGGAATAAATAACATTCCAAAAAATATGAGTCCGCACAAAACAGCAAGCGCCCATATCTGAGTATCAGGATCAAGATTTTTCATTCCTTATTCACCATAAACAATTTGGTTTTGAATTGCAAGGATTTTTTGGGGAAAAAATATCTTTTCTTGACTATTTTTTTGTTTGCAATATTCTTTAGGCATAGCAATTTAATCCAAAATAAAAATATGAGTTATTTAATTCCAACAGTTATAGAAAAAACAAGCTTTGGTGAAAGAGCTTACGACATTTATTCCCGACTTCTGAAAGAAAACATCGTTTTCCTTGGCGGCCCGATTGATGATGGCGTGGCTAGCACAGTTATTGCCCAGCTTCTTTTCCTACAATCCGAAGATCCGAAGAAAGACATCACACTATATATAAATTCTCCAGGCGGAGTAATTACATCTGGCCTTGCAATTATAGACACAATGAATCACATCAAAAATGATGTCTCAACAATTTGTGTGGGAATGGCGGCTTCAATGGGTGCAGTCATTTTGTCCGCCGGAGCCAAAGGTAAAAGATTTGCTCTGGAGAATTCTGAAGTGATGATCCACCAACCGCACGGCGGAGCGGAAGGTCAGGCATCTGATATTGAAATCAGCGCCAAGCGGATTATCAAAAATCGCGAGGTGCTAAATAAAATTCTAGCCAAAAACACTGGCCAGCCTCTAGTAAAAATAGAAAAAGACGCTGACCGAGATTTTTTCATGAATTCTGAAGAATCCAAAAAATACGGAATTATCGATAAAGTGATATAAAAATCTTGCCGCTGAATATTTCAGAGGCAAGTATATTATCGGGAATCCGGGGTTTGGGAAAGATTAAACCAAAAACCTGCTTCATTCCAATTTTGCTCTTCCATACATTCTCCCGCTAAACCAAGTGCGCAACCTCTGTGAGCCTTTCCGCCTTTTGGCGATTGACAAACATCTTCAAATTGCTCATCGCCCATAGTTATTTCCTGTTTGCAGATGAAACAAACACTCGGCCGCAGGAGAGATCTCAAGAGCTCTGGATTTTCAATCAAATCTTTAAGAAAAATGGACATAAAACCTTCCTAATATTAGGCTTTATTTCTAATTTGCTCAATATTGGACAAAATTTTGTTTGTTTTGTATAGTATAAACACGAAATTATTATGTTAATTTATACATTCGCAACTAGAAATTCCGAGACGTTTGCTGACCAAAAGATGACTTTGATTTTGAAAAACTTTTATAACGCCAAAGAAAAACTGGAAGCGAATTAATCGCTTATGTCATTAAAATTAGTATTCATTTTACTAGCTCTCACAGGAGCAGTTAGTATCCTAGTCGGATACTTTCTTCGTGTGCTTTTGGCTTTGAGCAAAAGAGGAACAATTGAACATGACATCAAACAGATGATGCTTGATGCCAAGGAGGAGGCTAAAAAAATTACCTTGACTGCCGAAGAAGATGCAACCCAAACTCTCAAATCGGTGCGCGAAGAATTAAAGGAAAAGGAAGACAAGATCAAAAAAACCGAAGATCGCCTGGTGGCCAAAGAAGAACTTTTGGATAGGCGCCAAGGAGACATTGACAAAGAAGCTGAGGGAATGAAACTGCGTATCAATGAATTAAAAGAAAAGAAAGACAAGATTGACGCAATGGAAAGCTCGAAAAAAACCGAGCTCGAAAAAATTGCTCATATGACTCACGACGAAGCGTTTAATAAAATAATTGCTGAAACTGAAGTTGAACAAGAAGATGCAATACTCTCTCGCATGCGCAAGCTCGAACAAAACGGCGAGGAGCGCCTTGAACAAAAAGCTAAAGAAATTCTTACGACTTCAATCCAGCGCTTGGCAAATTCTGTCAGTCCGGATATTTTTACGACCTCACTGACAATTCCTTCAGACGAACTTAAAGGCAAGATCATCGGCAAAGAAGGCAGAAATATAAAATCTTTTGAACGTGAAACTGGAGTGGAAGTGATTGTTGATGACACTCCCGGGACAATTACAATTTCCTGCTTTGACCCGGTGCGCAGAGCTGTTGCAAAGCTTGCTTTGGAAAATTTAATTATTGACGGTAGGATCCAACCTGCAAAAATTGAGAAGGAAGTTGAAAAAGCCAAAGGCGAAATCAACAAAATCATCAAAGAAAAAGGCGAGCAAGCCGCTTTTGAATGCGGAGTCTTTAACCTAGATCCTAGAATTGTCTCAATTTTGGGAAGATTATACTTCCGAACAAGTTACGGACAAAATGTTTTGCAGCACTCAGTTGAAATGACTCACATTGCCGGGATGATTGCTGAGGAACTTGGGGCAAATGTGCAAGTTGCCAAAGCCGGCGCATTGCTTCACGATATCGGCAAAGCGGTTGACCACGAAGTTCAAGGCACCCATGTGGAAATCGGCAGAAGAATTCTGCAAAAATTCGGAGCAAACGCTGAGATTATCAAAGCAATGGAAGCACATCACGAAGAATACCCTTACGAAACGCTTGAATCGCGAATCGTACAGACCGCAGACGCAATTTCTGGAGGACGTCCAGGCGCAAGACGCGACACGGTGGAAAATTATCTAAAGAGATTAGGTGATCTGGAAGCGATTGCGGGCGGTTTTCCCGGCATAGAAAAATCTTACGCTCTCCAAGCCGGCCGAGAAATAAGGGTTTTTGTAAAACCATCCGAAATTTCTGATCTTCAGGCAGTTGAATTAGCCAGAAATATCGCTCAAAAAATTGAAAACGACATGAAATACCCTGGGGAAATCAAAGTTACGGTGATAAGAGAGAACAAAGTAGTAGAATTCGCCAGATAAACCTTCTCCACAGGACGCCAAAAGGTCTTATTGCGTAAAAAATGCCGTAATTTATAATTGTATAAACCTTTAGGGGTCGAATTTAATAGTCTCGTTACTAATAATTTATTATGAATAAGCAAAGCATCATTGAAGCAGTACATGGAATCTTGGGCGGCACAAAAGTACAAGCGGAATCTGTTGTTGACACCGTTATTAATACAATCGTCTCAAGCCTCAAAAAAGGCGAGGAAGTATCAATCGCAGGTCTTGGAATATTTTCTGTGAAGGCTCGCGCAGCAAGAACCGCAAGAAATCCTAGAACTGGAGAAACAGTCCAAGTGGCAGCCACTAAAGTTCCAAAATTCAGAGCAGCAAAAGCTCTCAAAGAAGCAGTTAAATAATATAATTAATTTTGTACCACTTACTAAAAACCCCTCCATTGGAGGGGTTTTTAGTTTTAAAGTTTCTTTTGACTAATTATCTTCACGCGCTTCTTCAATTGCTTTGCGAAGAGCATCTATTTGTTGAGGAGTTTTAGCTAGAACATCATCAACATTTGGCAAATCACTTTCCGTATTAGGATTTTCAGGTAAATCATCTTCTATATTATTTTGTGGTAATTCTAAACCTTCATTCATAAATAAATTTTAACATACACTGACTAAAATGCGGGCAGAGAGAATCGAACTCTCGTCTACTGCTTGGAAGGCAGTCATTCTACCACTAAACCATGCCCGCAAAATATTAAAGAAGTAGAAGAAATATACCAAATCATAACCCTCTTATCAACCATCCTGCGCAAAATCTTGTTGCTATAATAATCAGTAATGATCGCCAAAATTATAGCTGTAACAATAATTTCCATTATGTCTTTTTTGGGTTATCCGCAAAAAGATTATGTCGACTTGCTGCCAAAAAATATCCAAAATGTTACAGACCCATCCGTAATCCAAAATTCAGCAGGCACTTCTACTCCGAAGCAATCGGGGGCAAGTTTGCCAAAAACAACCACGGAAAATGTAACAAAAGCTCTTAAACCAATAACCCATAAAAGTAGGCCTAAAATAAGAGTGGTTTTCCAAACAACTCCCAAAATCAGCACCACCCAAACTTCAACACCTACAACTTTAATCCCGGGAAGCAATACCTTGCAAATTCAAAAAGTGTTTAACCCCCAACCCCAAATCCTTTCTGCTTTAGCAAACCTCAGTCAAAAAATTCAAGCCTCTACGGCAAATATTTACTGCGTGGCAAGGCGAGGACCTTATATTGAACAAACTTCTGGTAGCGCCGTAGAAATCGATCCTTCAGGAGTTTATCTGACAAACGCACATGTAGCAGTTTATGTAATGCTTGCAGACACGGAGCCTGACGGCACAGTACTCTGTTATATTCGTGAAGGTTCGCCGGCACAAGAAATTTATCAGGCCAATATAGTTTATCTGCCTTCTGCTTGGGTTTATGCCAACAGAAACGCATACTCAATCACAACTCGTCTAACCGGTACAGGAGAAAAAGATTACGCTATCATTAAAAGAGGTGAACTGCTCACAAATAATCCACCGGCTGAATGGAGTAGTTCAATTGAAACACAAGCGCCAATTATAGGAGAAACTATTTATCTTTCTGGATATCCTGTTTTTGACCAGTCGGTTTTAACTTCTGCACTTGTCTCTATTACAGACCAATCTTCCATAACCAATATATATAATTTATCAAATACAAACGGCGCCCTGTTTGACAGCGCGCCGACAACCATGGCTCAAATAGGCTCATCTGGCGGAGGAGTATTTGATTCAAATGGGAATCTTTTGGGAATTATGGATGCGGAAATAAGCTCTGTGCCAGGTGAAGCTCCAAGCGAAAGGATTGTTGGGATAAATTATATTGAAAACGATTTGCAATCGGACACAGGACAAAGCTTGCAAAGCTTTATCTCAAACGCAGCAAGCGAATCACAAAAATTCCTCCAAAATTCCGCACCAGCTCTTTCAAACATTTTGATTTCTAATCAATAGAAAGTAACAAAAATAGTTCTCGAAAAAGAGACTTTGGAGGAGCGACGGCGACGGAAGCGAGGAAATTTTTCAGCAGAAAAAATTCCGTGCTCTTTGAGAGAACTATTTTTGTGAACGTCTCACAATCTTCAAAACCTCCTCAAAATTATCGTTTTCCAAAAGTTTTATCTTCCTCTCCTCTCCACATGAAACACATTGGTGCGTCAACACATAATCCTTTCCTCTCTTCTCCAAGGCAATCAGCTTCATCATTCCTCCGCATTTCTCTGCTCTGTCGCCCGGAAACACATCTACATGTTTGCTCCACAAGCACTTTGGACAATGATTTGTATAACCACTCCCTTTAACATCCGCACCGCAGTGCTCACATACAAAATCTTCAATTTTCCTCTGAAATTTTTGGGACATAAATTTATTCTACTATAAAAAATATTTTTTGAGACAAAAAAATTCGGCCCTTGGTTTCCCTCGGGCCGACTCGATTTTCTTTATACTCCGTCGTTCGGAGTTTATTTCACACAGTACTAATTGACCTCGCTCGTCTCCTTCAACTTTCGAGCTTCCTCGAAGACGGGAGCGAACTCCTTCTCCATTTGCTCGGCCGCGGAATAGATGAGCTCAATAGTGCGATCAACTTCAGCGACTTTGTACTGCCGCTGTTGTTCCCTCTTCTGCTCTTCGGCGGCCTGCTTCTGCTTGCGCTCGGTGTCGTCGCGATAGATCCATCCGTGAGAGTTCCAATCGGGGCACCGGAATCTTCCAGTGATCCCTTTCTTCACTTCATGGACGACTTGATCGAGATTGAGCACTGTCGGCTCGACGTTGCAGTGCTTCAGCGTTCCGTTGGTGGCGTAGGGCGCCTCCTGGAAACGATTCCACTCTGGGCAAGCTAGCACCGAATCGTGTGAGTATCGCTCCATATCAGTGAGAACTGACCGGCCGCGCAACTCGTTTTCCTTGTCGCGAAGGCGAGCGCAAACATCGCAGGAACACCAGTGTTTTCGGCGATCCATGGCGATGTTGACGTTTCCGGTTTCGGGATTTTTGACAATCACGATTCCGAAACCACCTTTGTTAAGTGCTTCGCTTTGCACCCAGCGATTGTTTGTCACAATCGCCAGAAGCGGCACGTCGCCGACACGGGTGTGATCCACCCACACGCTCTGCTCGCCATCTTGGAGATGCTTGCCATTTCTGACGCGCTTAATCTCCGCCTTGGCCTGCTCTTTAAGCGTGAGTGTGAAACCCATGGCCGCTTCGGCCATGCCGAGAAACCACTCGGCTTTCTTATCGCCGAAGTGTCTGCGAATGAGAATCACCGCAATACCAACGCAGAGCTGCCACCCCTTCTTATCGCCGTAGGATTCCAACAACTCGTCCTTCTCGGCAAGCTGGAAGTCCTCCCTGATCTGCGCTGCGTAAGCGAGTGCCGACCAGCCACGAACCTGTTCCTCGGAGTAAAGTTCGGTATCGTGAAGCTGCTTCACCATACCCGGGATTTCCTGCGCCATTTCGGTGCCATTCTTTTCTTCAAACAGCACCTCTCTCAAGGAACGCTTGATGGCGCGACGCTGGAGCTTATTAAGTCGGAGCTTAGAGACCATTTTGGTGGCTGCGCACTCCTTCCCATTGATCTCCTCGTGTTCGTCGAAGATATCGACGCGCGGTCCCTTTCCCACACCAACGAAGATCGTGTGAGGACCACCGATATTGCTGTCGGCGATGTGTTCGTCCGAACTGATATAACCAAACGAGGCCGCGCCGATCGCCGGAAAGGTCTTCGCCACCGCGTCTGGAAAGACACTGTTGATGGCAAAAATAAAATGCTCGTCGGCATCCATCCGAAGATGGCTGACAAAAAGGGTTACTTTGTTTCCTGGCACCCAGTGCCTGAAATTTTCTGCTGTCATTTTTTCTAACTCCTGCCTATGACTTGTGACTCTGGTCAATTTGCTCAAGTCGTGTGTATTTAGTCAACTAGTTTTTGCTAGCAGCATTTTAGAAAGAAAAAATTCCGTTCAAAATGCTGCCAGCAGTCTGATTTCAAAGACCACTTTATTACTGGTATATTCTATCACATTTTTATCATAAAGTCAAACAAGAATACTCTTATAAAATAAGCTTAAAATGCTATAATTTTTTCATGAACGAGGACTTATATAAAGACTACGCCGAACAATGGACAGAAAGAATGCGTGCTGGTAAAAACATAGTTCACGACTACGTAGCAAAACCTGCTTTATATAAAACTCTTGGTGATCTAAAAAACAAAAAAGTTCTTTGCATTGGGTGTGGATCAGGCGAAGAATGCGCTTATATTAAATCTCAAGGAGCAAGTGAAGTTGTAGGCACAGATATATCTCCAGATTTTATTAGAATTGCAAAAGAAAGTTTTCCAGATATTGATTTTAAAGTAATGGATATGGAAAAACTTGTTTTGGAAAAAGGATATTTTGACATAGTAGTATCTAGTTTAACGATGCATTATGTACAGAATTGGAAAAAAACTTTGAGTGAGATAAAAAAAGTCCTTTCTGATAATGGCAGAGTAATCATTTCAACAAATCACCCAATTCGTTTTGGAGCGGAAGTCAAAAGAGAAAAAGAAAGAGAAATTTTTCTTTTAGGATATATACGATACAAAGATCCAAAATTATTTGGTGATGTTATAGGAGATTATCTAAATGAAAGAAAAATTGATGATATGTGGTTTAGAAATAAATTTGCAGTCACTTATTATCACAAGCCAATATCATCAATCTTTAATGAAATAAATGAAAGCGGTTTTGAAATAATAAATTTTTCAGAGCCAAAACCTGAAGAATGGGTTAAAAAAGAAAACGAAAGTTTCTATAATATCCACACAAAAATTCCCCTCTTCATGATTTTTGAATTGAAGAAGAAAATCTAAATTACCTCAATCCCTCCTTTACAAGCTCAATCACTTTCTGGTGAGGAATTTTAGTCGGCTCCACATTTGAAGCAGTCAGGCTTCCATTAAATCCCATTGCTTTTGTATGGAAGAGATACCAAGTTGGAATTCCCTTTACAAATCCTTCTTTGGAAAGCTCTGTCCCATCTTTGACTTTTATCCCTCCCCTAAAATGCTGTTCGGCCAAGCGAAGCAAAACAAAAGCTTTTGATAAATCAATTTTTCTTTTTGTATCGGTCATTATCGAAACATTTCCGCGCGAAGTAAACTGCACAACTAAGTGCGCACCATTCGAGCGAGCATATTTATTCATCTCTTCGTTGTCAGATTCAATGTGTGCCACCATCAAAGGCTTTCCGTCCCACGCAATTATTTTTTCCATTTTTCCTAATTCTCTAAATTCTTTTTTGGCCTTTTCAAATTGTTCTTGACGAAATTTTATTGCTTCATCAGCAAATTTTTTCCAATTTTCTGCTTCAGAATTCCCCTCTTTTTTCAAAAGATCGAAAGTATTTTCCAAAGTTGGTCTTTGCCATTTGTCTTTTGGAGTTGAATCTTTTTCCTCTTTCAGAAAATCTGCAAAATAAGCAGTCTCTGTCCATTGGTATATTTTTTCTGCATCTGTTGAATACTGATGAATAAACTTAATCACCATCGGCAATTCGTTTTTGACTTTGGAACCATGAAGATCTTCTTCTTTCAGAAAAAAAAGTGTTTTCTGCAAAGCCTCATCCCTATCAAGTCCCAAATACTTTGCCACAAGGGTTGCACATATTTCGCCTTCCACCCTTTCTTTTTGACTTGTGGCATGTTCATCAAACATCCCTCCGCCGCAACCCAAGAAAATGGTTTCCGGAAAATCATCAGCGGTCTTCCCTTCGGGTAATTCCCCGGTAGACAGAAAAGAAATCTTTGCAGTCGAAACTCCAGGAAACTTTTTCTCTCCTTCTGGAAACTTTTTTAAAAGCATCAAAGCCACCAGCTCGTCAGCATGAGGCCTAAAATGCGTGACAATTTCTTTAATCATTCGGAGTGCAGGGATTTGAACCCTGACTACATGCTCCCAAAGCATGGATGCTACCGTTACACCACACTCCGTTAAAAATAGAGTCTAACATAATTATTGTTCCAAAACCAAATCATCAATAAATTTCACTTTTGCCCTTTTATTTTTTTCATCAATATAGACAATGCAAAGATCAAACTGCCAATCTTCCTTAATATTTTGATTAGACAGATAAACTTGAATCACTCTTGAAAGTCTCTTTAGCTTCCAAGAATGTACGTTTTCTTCTGGCCTATAGTTGTTGTTATTCAGGTAGTCAAGATTTTCACGTGAAACCGCCTTAACTTCAACAAATCTTATAACTCCATCCTTTTTGGCAATAATATCAATTTCGCCATATCTTCTAAGGAAATTTCTTTCAATTACCTCAAATCCCTTGCCTACCAGGTATTTAACAGCAATATCCTCACCTAACTTTCCGATCTTATTCATTTAAGCCTTATTTTATATAGTTTTTAATAAAGGACATTTGCTTTTTGTCTTTTACAAATTCTCTCACGTATTTATCCAAACCTTTTATTTTTAGTAATTTATCAACACTTACCCATTTATACTCAACATGTTCAGTACTTAATACAATTTTTATTGTTGAAGTTGCACGTGAAACATATGTCAACCTGACAACATACTTCTCGAACTTAATTATATCCTGGGCAGCAATTATGGTAAAACCTTTAATATTCTTTAGTCCAGTTTCTTCATTTATCTCCCTTTTCAAATTAGAAATTAAACCAATATCTGCATTAATCCTACCTCCAGGAATATCCCATAAATCATTAACGTTTTTATAAAAGTTTTGATTCCTCTTCAAAATCAAAACCTCCTTATTTTTATTAATTATAAGGGCTTTAACTCCAACCTGGAGCACAATTTGGCTATTTTTTGATGTTTTCACGTGAAAAGTTGTTATAAAAACGTTTCTTAAGAAACACTACTCCTAATTCCCACTCTGTCCTTATCTTCCAACACTATTATGTAATTTAAGACATACTAAGGCAATGTCTTTTTTATGTCTTTTACACATATCCACTGAGTTATCCACAGTTTGGAGCTTGCCCTGCTTCATTTTCTAAAATTTTATCGAAATGTAAAGGTCAAAAATACATTCCTCAACAATTATTAGTGCGGGTAGAGAGAATCGAACTCTCGTCTCGTCCTTGGCAAGGACGCATTCTACCACTAAACCATACCCGCAAAGTCATAACATTTTAACAGAAAAAATATTTAACTCAAAACTAAACTGCCCCCGGCAGGACTCGAACCCGCAACGACAGTTCCGAAGACTGTTGTGATATCCATTTCACCACGGAGGCGGAAACTAAAACATCATACCAGCTTAGTGAAAAAACAAAAATATAATACAATACCCAAATGAATTCACCTGCAAATAACACTGATATATTTAATCTGCCGAAAGAAGCTCTTGATGCCCTAAAAGCGCTTGAAGACAAAGGGTTTGAAGCATATTTGATAGGTGGCTGTGTAAGAGACTTGTTTCTTGGCAGAAAGCCAAAGGACTGGGATATAACCACAAATGCCAGACCTGAAGAAATTCAAGGTTCGTTTGCAAATACTTTTTATGAAAATGATTTTGGAACAGTGGGAGTAGTTTTTGAAAACGCAGAAGATCCAACACTGAAAGTTATTGAAATCACACCATACAGAATTGAAGGGAAGTACTCCGATTTAAGACACCCTGACGAAGTAAAATTTTCAAAAAATCTGGAAGATGATTTAAAAAGACGCGATTTTACAATAAATGCAATTGCCTTAGGGGAGAGAAGCGGGAAATTTGAAATTGTAGATTTGTTTGGAGGTAAAAAAGATCTACAAAAGGAAATTATCAGAACAGTTGGCAATCCAACAGAAAGATTCCAAGAAGACGGCCTTAGAATTTTACGTGCAGTGCGAATTGCCACAGAACTTGGATTTTCTATAGATCCAGAAACAGAAAAAGCTATTCTTGAAAACGCTTCGCTTCTAAAAAGTATTTCCGCAGAGAGAATTAGGGAGGAATTTGTACGCATTATTATGTCTGATTCTCCTATGCAAGGTCTGCTTTTATGCAAGAAATTAGGCCTTATTTCAGAAATTCTGCCTGAATTGGAAAAGGGAATAGGCACCAAGCAAAATCAAGCTCATGCATACGATGTCTTTGAGCATTTAATGCGCACACTAGAACATTCTGCAAAGAAAAAATACTCTCTTGAGGTACGTTTGGCAGCGATTTTTCACGACATTGGCAAACCGCCAACAAGAAATTTTTCAAAAGAGAAAAACGATTACACGTTTTACGGCCATGATGTTGTTGGAGCTAGAATTACAAAAAAAATTCTAGAAAGATTCAAATTTTCCAAAAAAATCATTGACGATGTTACAAAGCTGGTCAGATGGCATATGTTTTTTTCAGACACAGAAACAATTACTCTTTCTGCAGTAAGAAGGATGGTGCGAAACGTTGGACCAGAGCTAATTTGGGAGCTGATGAACGTGCGGACCTGCGACAGAATAGGCACTGGCAGGCCAAAAGAGAGCCCTTACAGGCTGCGAAAGTACCATTCAATGATAGATGAGGCTCTTCGCGATCCAATATCTGTTTCACAGTTGAAAATTGGCGGGCAGGAGATAATCAACAAAACAGGAATCGCTCCTGGACCAAAAATTGGCTTTATTTTGCACATTTTACTAGACGAAGTTCTGGATGATCCATCAAAAAATACAGAAGAATATCTTGAAAAAAAATCTGCTGAATTAGCGAAAATGTCAGAAAAAGAAATAAAAATTCTAGGAGAAAAAGCGAAAGAGAGAAAAGAAAAAGACGAAGAGGAGGAAGTAAAAAAGATCAGAGGCAAGCACCACGTAGAGTAGTAGTGGAAAGAAAATTGTTTTGAAGCTCTAAAAAAAGTATTTTCTTATTGCCTAATAAACCGAAAGGCCGCCCAACTAAGGCGGATTGCATCAATTAAAGAAAGCTGCATCCGCCGCAGTGAAGCGGCCAAGCGCCGAAGCGCGAGATTTTTGAAGTTGTGTAGAAGAGAAGATGAGTGTCAAGATCTTGAAGCTTGAATCCAAAAAAGATAAAAGTTTTAAAATATTGAGAATTCGCTTCGTAATCTACGAAACAAAACTTTCTTCATAATATCCTTCAAAAATATAAATGTACTTTTGCCGAAAAATAGATTTGAAATCGGCAACTAAGAATATTGTATTCCTTTAAAAGGACAGAGTAAAGGACAGTTATCCACATATTGTCCTTTATAAAAGACACCTATTTATTTACAAATCGATATCTAAAAGAACAGGGCAGTGGTCAGAACCCATTATTTGGCTTAATATTTCGGTTTTTTTTACTTTTTTATTTAGACTTGAAGAAACAAAAAGGTAATCTATTCTCCACCCAACATTGCGAGCGCGAGCTTGCGCAAAGTGACTCCACCAACTGTAATGACCGTTGCCTTTTGTAAAAATTCTAAACGTATCAATAAACCCAGCGTCAATAAATTTCTGAATTCCTTCGCGCTCTTCACTTGTAAAACCTTTTTTGCCAGTATTTTCTTTTGGCCGCGCAAGATCATCTGGAGTATGAGCAACGTTTAAATCTCCGCCAAAAATTACAGGTTTGGTTTTTTCTAATATCTGCATATATTCAAGAAAAGCAATATCCCACGATTTGTGACGAAGAGGAATCCGACTCAAATCATCCTTGGCATTGGGAGTATAAACAGAAACTGCAAAGAACTTATCAAACTCTGCCACTATTACTCGGCCTTCTTTGTTTGGATCTCCGTAAATATCTTTTGAAAATTTGTATTTTTTTGCCAAGTCTTCTGGAATATTTAGAAAAACATTTTTGGGCTTGGTTTTGGAGAAAATCGCTGTGCCGCTGTAGCCTTTTTTGTCTGCAGAATTCCAAAATTCCTCATAATTTGCAAGCTTGATTTCAGATTGATACTTCTCGGCTTTGGTTTCCTGCAAACACAAAATATCTGGCTTGTATTCATCAATAAAAGATACAAAAAGGTCCTTTTTGTGAACCGCCCGAATGCCATTTACATTCCAAGAAATAATTCTCATAAAATAATTTTATCATATATCTAAATTGCCCTTGCACTTCTATTGATTTTGTGTAGAATCTATTGCGGAGTTTGATGGCTTAGCACTTACGTTTAGCCAACTCTTTTTTGAAAATTGAATCAGGAAACACTTATGTCCCGTAACCGCAGTCCAACAAGATACTACCATATATGATCACACCAGATTCCGACGCTTTTGCGGCCGGCAAACTGGCCGAGCGCCGCGAGGCAATGAGAGCGAAGCCCCGAACCCGAAGAAAGGATATTGAGACGGTGTTGTGCCACCGAGGCTCCGATCTGCCATTCCCCAGATTCTCTCGGTCTGCAAGTCCAACGCCGAAAGCCTGATTTTCAGGCCCAATGCTGACATCCTCCGTGAGTTGTCGCGTGCATTCGAACTCACTCCAAGCTCCAGTTAAATATCGGCACCGAAGAAAAGCCTGACATCGTCAGCATTTACTACCTTGGCAACGTGGAAAGCATCGGCGATGATGTCATCGCCATAGTTCCGTACAGCGTCGCCAGCGAGGAGTGGGCAGTGTGGGCCGCCCAGAACGCGACCCTTTACCCTCAAGAAGAGGCGGCGGCCTAAGGCCTAAGCCGCACCCCAAACACAAGTTCATTTCACAAGCCCCCGAAACTAAACATTTCGCAGGGTAATTTTTTTATTTATTGCCGCTGTGGAATTTTTTGTGAATATTGTGTAGTTGCTTGTCTGTAACGTGAGTATAAATCTGCGTTGTGTTTATGTTTGCGTGCCCCAAAAGCATTTGGACTGATCGCAAATCAGCGCCGTTTTGAAGCAAATCCGTGGCAAAAACATGCCTAATAACGTGTGGGGTAACTCTTCCTGTAATACCTGCAATCATTGCGTATTTCTTTACAATTCTTTCTACCGAACTTCTATCAAGATTACCATCCCCTTTTTTAATCTCCCTTTTTTTTGTAGAAATTCTAGTGAAAAGCGCGCCGCCCAAATCTTTACGCAAATTCATATATTCCTTTAAAACTTTTTTGGCATTCCCTGAAACAAAAACTACGCGGATTTTTCCTCCTTTTCCCCTCACAGAAAGCTCATCTGAAGAAAGGTCTATGTCTCTTGGAAGAGAACAAAGTTCGGAGACTCTAAGTCCTGTGGAAAAAAGCATTTCCATTATAGCCTTGTCCCTGGCTCTCATTTCGGGATTTTTTTCCATTTTAGGGGCTTCCAGAAGGCGACTGAGTTCAGAGCTTGAGATAACGTCAATTGACCTTTCGGGCACTTTGGCCAGATCAATTTGGTCGGCTGAAACAAGTGTTTCTATTTTTCTCTTTGAAAGATATTTCAAAAAAACCCTTAGAGTAATCATGTAATAATTCTGGGTTTTTTTGCTCATTGTTTCGTTTGTGCATTGTTGTGGACGGCCAGGCTGGCGATTTAGCCACAAACGAAACTCCCGAATAAATTTTCATTTAATATCTTTCGGTGATTTTATATTTCCGAATTCAAAAAATTTGGTCAAATAACCTTCATAATTTTCAATAGTTCTAAGCGCTCTGCCTTTTTCTATCTCCAAATATTCAAGAAACTGTCTTTTGAGAGTGTATATGTCGTTCATACAAGAATTCTACCACGTCGCACAATATTTTGAAGTAATAATCAGAATTTATTATGAAATATTGCAAAAAAGAGCCTTTTATGCTATTGTTGCCCAACGATGCTTACAAAGACAAAGAAAACAAAAATCATAAAAGAAGCCAGAATTCACGACAAAGACACAGGATCTCCTGAAGTTCAGATTGGCGTGCTTACAAAAAGAATTGAAGAGCTTGCAGATCATCTAAAAAAGCACAAAAAAGACTTTCACTCAAGAAAGGGACTTCTTCAGCTTGTGGCAGATCGCCAAAAGCATATGCGTTACCTAAGAGGAAAAAATCCAAAAAGGTATGAGGTTGTGGCAAAGAAATTTGATTTGAAGAAGTAAGCTTTGCACTTTGATTTTGTAGTTTAAAGGTTAATATTTTTTTAATAATTTATCAGGGACTTGTTCCCAAATTTCTATGAGCGTAATAAAACATAAAGAGCAAAGAGTTGGAGTTTTTATAGATACCCAAAATCTTTATCACAGTGCAAAACATCTATATAATTCAAGAGTAAACTTTGACCAAGTAGTCAAAGACGCTGTTGCCGGAAGAGAGCTTATTCGAGCTATTGCATATGTAATAACCACCGAAAGCGGCGAAGAAAGACCGTTTTTTGATGCTCTCAAAAATATGGGCATTGAAGCCAAGACCAAAAACTTGCAGATTTTTGCAGGAGGCGCCAAAAAAGCCGACTGGGACGTTGGACTTGCAGTGGATGCAATTTCTATTTCGCCAAAACTGGACGCTGTGATTATTATTTCCGGCGATGGAGACTTTGTGCCTTTGGTAGAATTTCTCCGATACAGCAAAGGCTGCCAAGTAGAAGCGGTTTCCTTTGGCAAATCATCATCTGGAATGCTCAAAGCGGCTGTGGATGAATTTTTGGATCTAGATAAAAACGCTAAAAAATATTTGATGACTCACAATAGCGGAGGCAAAGGAAGAGTCGGCAACAAAGCAAAACAAGATTTTACACAAAGTGTTGAGAGCCTGCTTGAAGACTTGCCTCAGGAGTAGATTTTAAATATATATAAAAGTTAAAACCCCCTCGAAATTAATCGTGGGGGTTGAAGTTTGTTTACGCTGTTCTTCAGAGCGCTTGGCAGACCATACTGCCATGTATCTACTACACCCGGAAAAGTGTTGGGATACTCCGATACATCTCAAGCCTGGCGGAATAAAAATCCGTCAGCCGATCATCCACCGGAAAGTCTGAGAGCATGTCCGCATGCCCTCCCTCCATCGAGTCAAGCTCGATGTGAGTCGTTAGGTAATACCTGAACGCGACCAGTGCGGGACTTTGCCAGTTTTCCGCTTTGAGCACTTGCTCAAAAATTCCAGGAAGCTCGCTTTCGCGAGAAACAATCGACATCGCCCGAACTTCTGGCGAAAGCTTTCGAATGGCCTCTTGATACTTGAGACCGGCCTCGAGCACCCCCCTTGAAACCTTGCTGAGAAGTCCGAACCCCTCAACAAAATGCCAGAGAAAATCCGCATGGTCACCGACTTTGTCATAATCGGCGAACTTGAGATTATTAGTCTCCAGTTCCTCTTCGGCCATTTCCAACAAACCGTGACTCGTCGGGTAGAGAGTAAGAGCTCTCCGCAGACTATCACCGAACTCGCGTGCTGCGAAGTAGGAGAGAACCATCAGAGCGACCAGCTCGTTTTCGGACAATTTCTGCCAGGAAAGACTGCGAATTTGATTGACGATGTTTTTGTAGTTCATTTTATAATGCCTCGTTATCGGAGGACTTTTTTGGTTTTTAATGTACTGACTACGCAATTCATTTGCGTGGCCAGCTGAACCACACAAATCGTCTTCTGTATCTTCTGATAGAATAATATCACAGATTTTAGTATAAGTCAACGATAAATAGCCTGGTTGAGCCATATTATGTATATTTGAAAAGAATAGTAATCAAACATATTGCAAAAATAACCTTATTTTGATAGACTTTATAGTGTATTATTTTTTAGAATAAAATGGACAATCTAGAAAAACTAGGCTTCACAAAAAATCTTTCCGCCGTGTATTTGGCACTTTTGAACGTGGGTCAATTGCGCGCTGGAGGAGTAATCAAGGAAACAAATCTCCAAAGAAGTGTTGTTTACAGCTCGCTAGAAGAATTAGTATCAAGAAACCTCATCACTAAAACAATTACAAAAGGGGTAGCTGTATTTAGAGCTAACGATCCAAAATCCCTCGTGGATGAAGCAGAAAGCCGTAGAAAACTTGCAGAGGAAGTCTCTAAAGAATTAAGCACGAAACAGGATGTTGGTAATAGAGAAATTAAAACTTATGAGGGTGATGATATTAGTGAAAGAGTGGCGGATAAAAGTTTAGAAGTCTTAGAACAAGGAGAAACTGTTTATTTTTTGGGATCTGCTAAATACGGCACTCAAGCTAACCTTGAAAGATATTGGCAGAAATGGCACAAAAAAAGAATAGAAAAGGGAATTCTTTGCAAGATTCTTTACGATAAAGATACTAACAATGAAACTGTTAACGATAGAAATGAACTTCAGGGCTGTGAAGCAAAATATATGCCATTTGGATCTGATTTGCCTATGTGGTTTAACATTTTTGGTGATTATGTTGTGATGTTAATTCCAAGCGAAGAACCTCCAATTGCATTTTTGATAAAAAGTAGAGCAACAGCCGAAGCTTTGAGTAAGTATTTTCAGTTTTTATGGAATTATCAAAGCCTTGAAAAAAATTCCCAAAAATAGAGACCTGTGTTATAGTCAGAAAGTTAAAAGTTAATCGGTGGCCTGTAGATAGGTAGTAATTGAAGCCCTCAAAGTTTCAATCCTAAAATCTGCAGATCACTTAAAATAGAATGCAAACAAGAGAATACTCTACGGAGGTAGGAGGAAGAATCCTCAAAGCCTCATTTACAGACCTTGCTGATCAAGCAAACGGATCTGTGTTAATCACTTATGGCAACACAACATTGCTTGCCACAGCGGTGATGGCCAAAAACGCCAAAGATGGCGACTGGTTTCCATTGACTGTGGATTTTGAAGAAAGATTTTATGCTGCTGGAAAAATTTTGGGCAGCAGATTTATGAGGCGCGAAGGCAGGCCGTCGGACGAAGCGATTTTGGCTGGACGAGTAGTGGACAGAACAATCCGACCGCTTTTTGATCAGCACATCAGACATGATGTGCAGGTTGTAATTACCATACTTTCAATTGGAGAAGATGATCCAGATGTTTTGGCAGTAATCGGCGCATCACTTGCTCTTGGCACTTCTGACATTCCTTGGAATGGACCTGTTAGTTCTGTTCGAATCGGAAGAATCAATGGGGAATTTATTCTCAACCCAAGCTATGAACAAAGAGAAAGCGCGGAATCAGAAATGGATTTGACTGCCTGCGGCAAAGACGGAAACATCAATATGATTGAAGTCGCTTCAAAAGAAATTTCAAACGAAACTGCAAGCGAATCTTTCAAAAAAGCATCTGAAGAAATCGAAAAAATTCAGACTTGGCAAAAGGAAATCATCAAAGAAATCGGAAAAACAAAAAAGGTGATTGAAAAACCTATAGCTCCGGAAGGAATGAAAGAATTATTTGCGGAAAAAATCGGACCAACATTTAAAGAAAATATTTTTGTAGGCAAAGCTGGAAAGCAACATATCTCAAAAATTCACGAAGAATGGATTGAAATTTATAGAGAAAAGTTTCCTGAAGAAAAAACTTCTTTTGCTGCAGATTATTTTGAAGACGAGCTGAATGACTTGGTTCACAAGGAAGCAATTGAAAACAATAAAAGGCCTGACGGCAGAACTCCTGACGAGCTGCGCTCTTTGTTTGCCAAGGCTGGAGGAATTTCTCCTGTGCTTCACGGTACTGGAATTTTCTACAGAGGAGGCACGCATATTCTTTCGGCGTTAACACTTGGCGGACCTGGCGAAGCACAAATGATTGACAGTATGGAAGGCCAGACAGAAAAAAAGTTTATGCATCACTACAACTTTCCGCCATTTTCTTCTGGAGAAACTGGCAGAATGGGCGGATTAAACAGAAGAATGATTGGCCACGGACACTTGGCTGAAAAAGCTTTGATACCAGTGCTTCCGCCAAAAGAAACATTTCCTTACACTATTAGAATTGTTTCTGAATCTCTGGCTTCAAACGGATCCACATCAATGGGTTCTGTTTGCGGATCTTCACTTGCTTTGATGGATGCTGGAGTGCCAATCACAAGAGCTGTTGCAGGAATTGCATCGGGAGTGATGATGCAAGATGAAAATAAATATTGCTTGCTTACAGATATTCAAGGACCGGAAGATCATCACGGTGATATGGATTTTAAAGTTGCTGGCACAAGACAGGGAATTACCGCAATTCAAATGGACATAAAAGTTGGAGGAATTCCGCTGAAAATTTTGGCCGGTGCTTTAGAAAAAGCGGAAAGTGCCAGATTTAGAATCTTGGATGTTATGGAGAAAGAAATTTCGCAACCTCGGCCAGAACTTAATCCAAGCGCTCCAAAAATCCTACAAATAATGATTGATCCTGACAAAATCGGATTGGTTATCGGCACAGGAGGCAAAACAATCAAAGAAATAATGAAAGAAACTGGTGCAACGATTGATATTGAAGACGACGGTTCGGTTTTCTTTACAGGCAGCAACGGTAGCGCTGAGGCAGCCAAGAAAATCGTGGAAGAAATGACCAAAGAATACAAAAGAGGTGAGGCATTTCCAGATGCAGAAGTTATCAAACTTATGGACTTTGGTGCGTTTGTCAAAATCGGGCATAACGCAGAAGGATTGGTGCATATTTCTGAAATGGCGCCGTTTAGAATTGAAAAAGTGACGGACTATCTGAAAATCGGCGACAAAGTGCCAGTGGTTATCAAAGAAATTGACGAGAAAGAAAGAATCAATCTTTCAATCAAGCAAGCTGATCCAAATTTCTTTCAGAAGAAGTAAAAAATCTATTGTTGCAAAACAAATGGGGGGGGGTAAAATGGTCTTATTAATCGGTAATAATTAAAAAATGAAAAAATACTTATCTCTCCTTGGTGTCGGTCTACTATCTCTAGCGGTATTTTCTCCAACTTTTGCTCAAAGCGTAAGCGCTTCTGCTACAGTCTCCACTAAACAACAGATTATTCAGCTTATTACTCAACTTCTCCAACAGCTTGAAGCAGAGTTGCAGACTTTGCTTGCACAGCAGGGTTCAACGCAAAATCAATCTCCATCTGCATCAATCCTTACAGCCACACAAGTCACAAATCCAGCCCCATACATAATCGGTACAGCAAGCGGGGTGAGTCAAGTTGGCATCGTTTTAGCTGGACAATACGGCGATAAAGTATACGCTAGTGGATTAATTCCTGTCGTGAACGGAAATTGGTCAGTGACTGTGTCGCCAGCTCTAGCTTTAGCACAGTATACGATTTATGTCTATGACGCAAATAATAATAAACTGACAAGCGGTCCATTGACTATCGTATCCCCTGCAACGCAAAATCCATCAATCTATTCACTGTCTACTACAACAATACCTTTTAGCGGAACAACAAATATTACAATAAACGGCTTTGGGTTTAATAGTTCCACAAGAGTATATATAAACGGTCTTACAGGATCTAAAATCATACCAACATCAGTATCAAGCGACGGCACAGCACTAACTTTCACTCTTTCTAATCCTGGAGGTTATTACGGCTACGGCAACATAAGTGTTGGAGTGAGCAATGATGGTGTATCAATTAATAATCTTCTTTACCTATCAATTCTTAATCCTACTCAGTGTAAATACTCTTGTTAACAACTTATAAAGCTGTTATCAAAAACCGCCAGAATTTCTGGCGGTTTTTGTTTTGGCTATAAAAAGATATAATTTACTGACAAATGGCTTTAGAAGAAAAAGACTTTATAGAACAGGAATTAAAGGCTAACCAAACAAAAGCGGCCGGACTTAGCATGGCTGATTTGGCGGACAAAAATTCTATTGTAAATAAAGGTCCTGAATTGGAAAAAAGAGAGTCCACAATTCCAGAAACAAAGTCTAAGTTTGACAGAGAAGGGCTACCAGAACTTCCAAATCTTCGCACATATCACGGCGATGTGGCGGATGCTGTGCGCTCAGGTGGACTTTCAATGATCAAAGTGGCAACCAGAGAACAAGACCGCCGCAGATTAAGTGGAGTAGAAAAAGATGGCAAACAAAATAATTATCATTTGATTTTGATACTAATTGCTTCAACGCTTTTTGTGGCGGGGCTGAGCGCGGTCATAATCGCTTTTTTGGTCAAAAGCCAGCAAGCGACAGTTCCCGTTGTGCAAACACCTACTGCTCAAGACATAATTCCTGCAGATTCATCAGTAACAATGGACATCACAAATCTTTCGCAGACAGAAATCCAAAGCGCTTTGGCGAAATATCTTGTGCCAGCATTGGGCACAGGTTCAATTGAAAAAATTGTTCTGACTGAAAACCAAAATGGCAACAAAATAACACTCTCTGCTTTGGATTTTTTATCTGCAATCAAAACCTCTCTTCCTCAGGTATTGGAAACTTCCATAGTGCCAAATCAATATATGTTTGGAATATATCAAGGCAACGGCGAAGCAGAACCGTTCTTGATACTTGAAACTTCTTCAGATGAAACCGCTTTTCCTGGAATGCTTGATTGGGAGAAAACTTTGGCATTTGATATGGAGCCGATTATGGGGGTAGGAACCATTGCTCCCGGAAACGCCTTCGTAGATCAAGTTATTTTGAATCATGATGCCAGAGTGCTGACCAACGGTACCACTTCTGTATTCTTTTACACCGTTGTAAATGGAAACATAGTAGTAATAGCAAAAAGCGCTGATGCTCTGGGGATAATTTTGGATAAATTCCGCGTATCAGCCATTTTGAATTGATTCTGTTTTTTTACTTGCAACATATATATATGCTAAACTTTATGTACAATGGATCAGAAACTTTCACAATACAAAAAGGTCCTTAACGAAGAGAAAAATTTGCTTGAAAACGAGCTGAAAACTGTCGGCAGAAAAAATGCCGAAAGCTCAGAATGGGAGGCTACGCCATCAGTTCCAGACGACGATAATGATCAGGCAGACAGAAACACTGTTGCCGACGAAATTTCAGATTATGAAAACAATGCCGCAATATTGAGCCAGCTTCAAGGACGCCTTTACAGTGTTGATCTGGCCTTGGAAAAAATAAAAACCGGAAAATACGGCAAGTGCGAAATTTGCCAAGAGTCAATTGAAGAGGATCGGCTTCAAGCAAACCCAGCAGCTAGAACCTGCAAAACGCACATCAACGAAAAACTTTAAAAATTAATAAAGCCTAAGATCGGAAATGGCAGTATCAAAAGTTTATAGCGCTCAAAATGACATCGGTGGCTCTTCTATTATCGAAATAGAAGCGGATCTTTCTCGCGGACTCTTTGCTTTTTCAATTGTGGGACTTCCTGACAAAGCTGTCGAGGAAGCCAAGGACAGAGTAAGTGCAGCAATCAAAAACTCTGGCCTTGATTCTCCAAAAAGCCACAACAGAAAAATTGTTATTTCTCTTGCCCCTGCAGATATAAGAAAAGAGGGACCATCTTTTGATTTGCCAATTGCGCTTTCATACTTGCTTTCTTCTGGTGATATAAAATTTAATCCCAAAGATAAAATGTTTCTCGGAGAATTGGCGCTTAATGGAGATTTAAGAAAAATCAAAGGCATATTGCCAGCAGCAATCATCGCTAAGAAAAAAGGGTTCCAGAAAATCTTTGTGCCTGAGCAAAACGCCAGCGAAGCATCACTTGTTTCTGGTATCAAAGTTTTTGGATGTAAAAATTTAAGAGAAATCATAGATCACTTGGAAGTAGAGGAAAAAGAATCCGGAAAGAAAATAATTGAGTGGCAAAGAAAACCACCATTAGAGATGCCAGTTGAGAACGAAAATGATTTTGCATACATCAAAGGCCAGAGAGCGGCCAAGCGGGCTTTGGAAATTGCTGCGGCTGGCGGACACAATGTTTTATTCTTTGGGCCTCCCGGCACAGGCAAGACAATGCTTGCTAAAGCATTCACTTCAATTTTACCAAGTTTAAATTACGACCAAACAATAGAGACGACTTCTATTCATTCGGTTGCAGGCATTTTAAGCGAGAATATTGTCTCTAAGGCGCCCTTTCGATCTCCGCATCACACATCGTCTCATGTTTCAATTGTTGGAGGTGGAGCACAATTGCGCTGCGGAGAAATCACTTTGGCGCACAACGGCGTTTTATTTTTAGATGAATTTCCGGAGTTTGATAGAAGGGTGATTGAGTCACTCCGCGAACCTTTGGAAGAAGGAAAAATTTCAGTTTCCCGGGCAAAAGGTACCGCAATATTTCCTGCAAAAATTATTCTGCTTGCTGCTATGAATCCGTGCCCATGTGGTAATTACGGTAGTAGTAAGCAATGCACTTGTTCCGTCTTGATAATCCAAAAATACCAAAGAAAAGTTTCTGGGCCTATCTTGGACAGAATTGATTTGATAATTCCGGTTGAAGAAATCAAATACGATGAGCTTTCAAGCGACAAATTTGAGGAGTCGTCTAAAGAAATAAAACAGAGAATTGAAAAGGCCAGAGTAATGCAGAAAGAAAGATTCCGTAAGCTTGGATTAAATATTGATATAAACAAAAACATCAAAGCTAAGCATATAAAGAAAGCATCTTTGATTGAAGACAAAGCTTTTAATCTTCTTTGCCAATCATCAGAAAAACTTTCTCTCTCGCCTAGATCGTTTCATAGAATGATCCGCGTGGCCCGCACAATAGCTGATTTATCAAATTCCGAAACGATCAAAACAGAGCACACTCTGGAAGCATTGCAATTCCGCGGAAAAATTTCGGGGTAAATGAAACTGGATAAATAAATTAGTTGAAAGGATTCCAATCGCGAACTTTCCAGCCGTTGACAGAACCCCAAAGCTCAAAGTGAAGGTGTACGCCTGTTGCATTTCCAGTCTCACCCATAATACCGATTGGATCTCCTTGAGAAACTTGGCCGCCGACAGAAACTCCAATTTCTGACAAGTGAGCGTAAAGAGTTTGCAAACCGTTTGGATGTTGGATAACAATATAATTTCCGTATCCGCCATTCCATCCAGAATCCTTTGCGATTATGACAACTCCGGAGGCTGCCGCATATATTGGGAGTTTGGCCTCGCCAAGAGAAGCAAGATCGACAGCTGTATCATATTTTCCGTGAAGACCTTGCGTTTTTCTAACTTCTGTTTCATTAACCGGCCAAGCCAAATACCCAGAAATGCCGGATGATGACTTGGATGAACTACCTGAATTTCCTTTTGATGAAGATTTTGAAGAAGACGATTTAGATGATCCAGAGCCAGAACTTGGAGAAGAAACTTCGCCGTTTGGAATAATTATACTCATTCCAACGCTAAGTTCCGAGGATGAAGCGCTGCCTGAATAAAGATCGTTAAAACTTGAGATATCATCAGAGCTTGCATTAAACTTTTTAGCAATTTTCTCCAATGTATCTCCTTTTTGGACAGTATATTCAACTCCTGAAACCGGCAAGATGACAAGCTGATCTCCTGTATGAATAATCGGATTGCCTTTTGAATCAAGTTTTAAATCATTCGCCCAAACAATAGTATCAACGCTTACACCAAACATATCTGCAATTTGAGACAAACTTGTGTCTGTATCCCTAACTGTATAAGTGCTAATCGAATCGCTCTGGACTGCAGCTTGGATTTGAGCAACTGTTCCCGAAGGACCAACAGCGGTCTGAAGAGCGCTTTGGTCAACATCAGCTAAATCAGTATCTGAAGTTGGATCAACTTGATTAGGGGCTTCAAGCAGCGGCACATTTTGGGAATTCAAACCTTGCGAATCCGAAGCCGCTTCTGTTTGAGGAGCAAGAATACCGCTTATAAAAGAAATGACGCCTGCTTTGGCGTCTGAAGGATAGAGTGTTGCAAAAAAAGCAACAAAAACAAGTATAATTCCTAGACTTACCTGAATGTTCTTTCTTAAAATATTTATAAGCCTTTTTAAAGGGTTATGGTCTTTATGGTCAATTTTGGAGATAAAATTTAAATTAAATGGTAATTCTTGGATTCAGAAAGGCTTAACTGCCTTGTCGATCGGGTTAATCAGGATGTCCATTCATTATAGCAGGAGAAAGGTGCTGTCAAAAGCCTAAATCTGTTGTCTGTGGAAAACCCCAAAATGAGAAGTTTTTTCAAAACGATGATATATTTTAGCCGATGAATACGGAAAATAACGAAATTGGAGCTCATTTGAAAGGATTAAACCTAAACCAACTCAAAGCAGCCAATCATTTGAAAGGTCCCTTGCTTATTTTGGCGGGCGCCGGGGCAGGTAAAACCAAGACCATTACAACAAGAATCATTAATTTGATAAAGAGCGGCGTAAGTCCAAAAGAAATACTAGCTATAACTTTTACCAACAAAGCAGCTGGCGAAATGCGCGGAAGAATCCTTAAAATGATGGAATTGGAAGAAAAATTATACGCCGAAGCGGGTATTTTGCCTTTTGTATCAACATTTCATTCTTTAGGAGTTTACATAATCAGGGAAGAATCTTTCCTTCTGGATTTGCCAAGATTTTTTAATATTTTTGACAAGGAAGATTCAAAAAAAACAATCAAAGAAGCAATGGAACGCGCCAGCGTGGACCCAAAAGAAATCAATCCAGGCAAAGCGATGAGTATAATTTCTCGTGAAAAGGGAAATGGCGTGGAATTTGAGGAATTTGAAGCTTCTGGAGAAAAAAACTTCATTGAAGAAAGGGTTTCGGAAATTTGGCAGCAGTACGAGAAAATTTTGAAAGAAGAGAAAGCTTTGGATTTTGATGATCTTCTGCTTAAAACGCTTAATCTCCTGAAAAGAGAAAGTGTTAGAAAAAAATATCAGGAAAGATGGCGTTACATTCACATTGACGAATACCAAGACACAAACCGCGTACAGTATGAAATTGCCAAGCTTTTAGCCGAGCAATCAAAAAACATTGCGGTAGTCGGCGATATTGATCAGTCAATCTACAGCTGGCGCGGCGCAGACTTTAAAAATATTATGCGCTTTGAAAAAGATTATCCGGAAGGCGAAGTGATTTTGCTTGAAGAAAACTATCGATCCACCAAAAACATTCTGGCTGCGGCAAACGCCATCATCGCCAAAAACACTATGCGGAAAGAAAAAAATCTTTTTACCAAAAATGCAGATGGGCAGCTTATTTCCACTTATGTAGCACTTGATGAAAAAGACGAAGCTTTTTTTATTGCTTCCCGCGCCAAAGAGCTAATTGCAGAAGGACAAAATGCTGATGAAATTGCAGTTTTGTACAGAGCAAACTTTCAATCCCGAGGACTTGAAGAAGCTTTTTTGAAATTTGGCGTGCACTATAATCTTCTGGGCACAAAATTTTTTGAAAGAAAAGAAATCAAAGATGCGCTTTCATATATCAAAGCAGCGTTAAATCCTGGGAGTCAATCTGATTTGAAAAGAATTATAAATACCCCGGCCAGAGGAATTGGTAAAGTTTCACTTTTGAAGGTTTTATCTGGACAAGAAAATGAGTTATCGGGAGCGACAGCGGAAAAATTCCAAAGTTTTAAAAGATTGCTTTCAGAAATCAAAAGTAAAATTGAAAATGAAAAAATAAGCGATGTGGTGAAATTTGTTATCCAAAGATCAGGCCTTGAAGAAATGTTTAAAAAAGGCAAAGAGGAGGATTTGGAAAGATTGGAAAACCTGCGAGAGCTTGTAACCTATGCGTCGGCCTTTGATTATTATCCACACGAAGACGGAGTGCTAAAATTTTTGGAGCACGCGGCGCTTTTTTCCGATCAGGATGAAATCAAAGATGACAGAAAAGGTGTCAAGCTGATGACCGTCCATGCCGCCAAAGGTTTGGAATTTGACGTTGTTTTTATAACTGGCCTTGAAGAAGATTTATTTCCACACAAACGGCTTGATGAAGACGAAAGGTCGCTTGAAGAAGGAGAAGAGGAACGCAGATTGTTTTATGTAGCTTTGACTCGCGCTCGCAGGAAAATATTCTTGACATACGCATCGGTACGGACAGTGTTCGGCTCCAGAGAGGTACGGATGCCGTCGGAATTTGTTTTGGATATTGATGATGATCTGCTTAAAAGAGAAACGGGATTCCTGCATAATCTGCCTGATATTAATTTTTAATTTATGAATAAAATTTTTGCAAAAAAATCGCTTGGACAAAACTTTCTTTCTTCGAAAAAAATTGTTGAAAGAATTGTTATGGAAGCAAAAGTTTCCAAAGAAGACTGTGTGCTTGAAATCGGCCCAGGCAAAGGGATTCTAACGGAAGCTTTGCTTGAAAAGGTAAAAAAAGTGATTGCTGTTGAAAAAGATGATTTTCTATTTGAATTCTTGAAAGAAAAATTCGCCAAAGAAATCAAAGTAAAAAAATTGGAAATAATTCATGAGGATATTGTTGATTTTGATCAAGAAAAAATAAAAAAACCTTATAAACTTGTGGCAAATATTCCATACAACATAACCGGAGAAATTCTTCGAAAATTTTTGTCTGGTAAAAACAAGCCAGAGTCTATGACGGTACTTGTCCAAAAAGAAGTGGCGGAAAGGATTTTTGCTCGAGATGGCAAAGAAAGCCTGCTTTCAATAAGCGTCAAAATATTCGGCACGCCCCGACTTGGATTTGTCATAAGCCGCGGACAATTTAACCCTGTCCCAAATGTGGACTCTAGAGTTTTATCAATCGATAATATAAACGAGGTCTCAAAAAAATTTGAGGCTCTCGGAGCGCGACGGCGCGAGAGCGAGGATGTTTTTCAGCAGAAAAAACATCCGTACTCAAATTTTTTTGAGCCGAGTGAATATTTTTTCAAAAATCGTCCGAACTGGTTTTGCCCACAAGCGAAAATTTTTAATAAAAAATTTGGAAAAAGTTATTCCGAAAGAAAAACTAGCCGAAATTTTTGCGGAAGCAAAAATTTCGGCTCTAGCTAGAGCCGAAAATCTGACAGTGGAAGACTGGTTAAAAATTACTTCTGATTTTTAAGTACTAGTTCCTGTCCCCGGTAGACTATTTAGTGTTCCATCAATATTTACGGTCACACAATCATCTGCCACCAAAATCTCACACTCGCCACCCTGACTATATGAGCCCAGAAGATATCTTGAAGCCCAAATGTCGTCATAAATATACAAACGTGATTGGCCTGGTTCATAAAGCAGATTTAATTCCCGCTTTGTTCCAAAATCATAAACTATAACCACATCATTGCTGGCATCGCTGCACGTACAAGGAAGTGTAACCAAATGCAGAGCTCCAAAATATGTAGAAATTCCAGCAGACTGTGCATAAACACGAGTGACAGCAAGAAAAATCAGGGCAGTTGAAATTATAGAGGAAATTATTATCAGATATTTTTGCTTTTTCATTGGGTTGGAAAAATGTTTATTGAAACCGGAACTTGGTTGCTTTGTCCAAATTGATTAGTAACGCTAATAGATGTATTCAAGTATGCTGTATTTTGACTTGGTGAATCAAATATTTTTTCCATTGAAGATTCCATCATGCTTGTTAGTTGGCTTCCATAAGGCTTGGTATTGTTTTGAGAAATTAAATTTTTCATACTCTGCCCAACATTGGTTGAAATATTTACTTGTATAGTCTGACCGTCAAGAGAAGTGACTGATATAGGTTCTGTTGGAAATAATGCAATCTGAAGGGTATCTGTTGGGCTAAAGCCGGTTCCTTTGATTTGGATTTCTGAATCATCATTAAAAGTAGATGGGTTTATTGATAATATAACCGGTTTAGATATAACAGGAACAGAGCTTGTGGCATTACTAGCTTCATTTGCCAAAAGAGTTTGGAGTTCCGACTCAAGCTGGCTTAATAATTCAGTTAAAAGACTTATTAATTGCTGTTTGGCAGAGTTATAAGCAGTTGAGGTGCTTGCAGTTTGAGCAAAAGTCGGAGAAAAAACCGATAATGAAATCAGTCCAACAACCAAAAAGGAAAAGTATTTTTTACTGCCCTGATTCATATGATAATTCTATCACGAGCAGATATGTTTTGATGCTATAATATTTTAATGATGAGTAAAGTAAAAAAACCAAGCAAAAAAATCATTGCTCTGCTCATAATTTGCTTGGCGATTATTGCAAGTCTGCTCATTATCACCAGAAAAACACTGCCTATCGCCGCTCCTGCTCTTGGATACAAAATCGAAGATATACAAACATATAATTCGGAGCACGACAACGATCAAGATTCGCAAGAATTGCAGAA
Organism: uncultured bacterium; assembly: GCA_963766885.1. Classification (GTDB taxonomy): domain Bacteria; phylum Patescibacteriota; class Minisyncoccia; order Phycocordibacterales; family CAIRYW01; genus CAIRYW01. The sequence goes on from CAVYBO010000002.1 coordinate 560,598, forward strand.
TCTATTAGGAAACGCAAGTTCCACAGATGATTCAGCTGATGCTTCTTCCACCAACACAAGTGATCTTGTGGCCAGAAGTTTATACGCAGGATATCTGCAATTGTCCCAAAACAATGATACATCTGATCAGTCAAAAATAGACCTGACTCAAAGCATAGTATCCCAAGCTGCGCAGAATTTTGCATATACGCAATTTTCGCCCGGCAACATGAATATTGTAAGCGATCCAAACCAACAATCTATCCAATTTTTTGCTTCTTCTCTGGCTTCTATCCAAGAAGAAATTCTTGCCGGAATGGTGTCAGAAAGTCAAAAGCCGGGTGCAATAAATTTGTCCAATATTTCAAATATTTACACAAAAGCAGCGCAGGATGTTTATAATCTTCCAACACCTGTTGATCTATCAAGCACAGCCCTGGATATTGCCAACAATTACAACATCACAGCCGCTTTTTATATGGATCTTTATAACGAAAAAAAGGATCCTGTAACAGTTGAAATCGCAATCAAATATTTTGAAACTGCTGCCGCAAATCAGACTAGCGACCTTAACGCCATAGCGGATTATTTGAAGCAGAGTGGTATAATTTTTTCACCAGATGAGATAGGAAATTATTGGAGTAATTTCGGCACAGGATCAATAAACGATATTCCAGCAACAAATAATACATCAGAAAATTCAGACACTTCTTCTTTGGATTCGGAACAATCGCAATGAAAATAACACAATGAAAATAAACTGTAGAAAAATTTTTAATTTTTTCTCTCCGATATTAATATTTTCAATGGTTTTTTATCTTCCTCTCAGTGCTTATGCCCAAGCCACACAAGCCCAGGTTCAACAGTATTCGAGTGCGCTTTCACAATACGGAACATCAGTGCAAGGCGGCACAGGCACAAGCCCAACTTATGGACAATCTGGGACAGCAGGACTGGCAGGTGCGGCGGGTTCTTGTTCAATCGGCACACTAGGTGCAGCGTTAATTACCAGCACGATAACAAAAGCTATTGGCGCTGTGGCCGGTTTGGGACAAACAGCAACTGGTGCCGGAACAAGCGCAGTCACAAGCTCAACTGGCCAAGCTGTTCCAATCCAATACGCCACAGGGGATGAAATGGTTTTTCAAGCCATAAGCAAAAACCTCAAGGACCAAGGTCAAAGAAATTTTTCCTTAAATGCAAGCGATGGTTCTTTCAACGGAATTGTGGCTCAAGGAGCTTCGCTTGGATTTAATCTACCGAGCCTCAACGCCATTGGATTTTGCATAGTAAATGAGATTCTTGCCTATATTACCCAGTCAACAATTCAGTGGATTAACAGCGGTTTTCAAGGCAGTCCTGTTTTTGTGTCAAATACCGGAGAGTTCTTGCAAGGAGTAGAAGACCAAGAACTTGGAAATTTTGTGAACGGTATTGCAGAGGGAACCCTCGGAATAAATCTCTGCCAACCTTTTAAGGTGCAGGTGCTTTTGGGCACCCTTGGTGTTGGCGGAAGAGGCCAGCAAAATCCATTAAGCTGCACATTAAACGCTATAAAAAATAACTACAATCAATTTGTGGGAGGCAACTGGGGTTCGGGCGGAATGCAAGGTTGGTTTGAGCTTACTCAAGGAGCAAATAATCCATACGGAGCTACAATGATCGCTCAGCAGCAAGCCCTACTCCAAGTCAACAAACAGCAAAATAATCTTTTGATTAATCTTAATTGGGCAAAGGGCTATCACGACTTTACATATTGTCAGGATAAAAGCACCCCTAACACCACAACAGGCAAATGCTCCAACGGAGCAGCGCCGGTTACAGGCACTCCAGGCGATTATATTCAAAACCAAGTCAACGCCAGAGCAGCTGCTCCAGAACAACGTCTGAATATTGCTACAGACTTTGATCAATTAGTTTCAGCGTTAGTTAATGAGCTGATACAAATCGCTATAAATAAAACACTGGAATCTGCAAATCCTAATACTCCTTACTACACTCCTCCAACTTACAACAACACATCATCAGGCGGCGGATCTTCTGGTGGTTCGCCAGTAACATATACTCAACCTGTTGTATCTTGTTCTGGTAGTGATGTATATACGACAAACAGTACTGCAAGCAGTACCTCAACAATAATATGGTCTGCTTCTGCTACAGGCGGAAGCGGCAACTTCGTATATTATTGGAACGGAGACGCTTATGGAAATTCTCAAAATGTTACAAATACATACAGCACATCTGGAACAAAAAATGCCACACTAACTGTATATGACGCTACTTCTGGACAGACATCCTTGGCTACTTGTTCTGCTGTTGTATATGGCGGCAGCACTAGCAGCATTACCGCTTCTTGCTCAGCATACCCATCAGGAAACGCTATAACCTGGATTGCCGACACCACGGGCGGAAGCGGCAACTACACATACTCTTGGAGCGGAGACGCTTACGGATCTTATTCAAGCGTTACAAACACATACGCCACTAGTACAAGTGGAACAAAAAGCGGAACAGTGACCGTCTCTGACGCGTCTTCTTCAAGCACTCCAGCCACAGCTAGCTGCTCTGCAAGCATTAGTTAGAAGTGGTCACTGTCAGATTAAAATAAATAAAAATATTCAGGATTTTCTTTTTGATTTGTTCTATAATATAAACATATTCAACTGAAATGACTTCAAAAAGATTTTTAAAATGGGCGGGATTTATTTCTATATTTTTTGTTTTATGTATTTTTAGTACCAGCAGCGCAAGGGCAGATACTCCTGTAATAATTACTACGAAAGGTCTTCCCTCTGGCGTATCAATTCCTTCTACATCACCGTCTTTAACACTTACTGATAGTAGTGGAAACACAGATAGTAATGTGTACAAAGCAAGTAATGGAAACTACTACGAATTAGCGCTACCATCTTACTCAAATGGAGAGACTGCAACATTTACACAAGTAACACCAAAAACTGATGCGAATGGAAACCCTATAATTACGAGTACTGGACAACCTTTTGGAAGTTCTTCTAACGGATCAGGTGCCTCCACAGGGGCTAATGGCCAAAACGGCTATACTAGCGGAGGAGTCAACACCGCCGCTGAAACTAATAGCCAATGTCAGGGTACTCTTGCAATTTTATTTGATGTTGAATGTTGGATATATGCTGTAATGTATTTTATTTTGTGGGCACTGAGTTTGGTCATAACAGTTGTTGGATCTCTGTTTAATTTTGTCTTCAGTTATACGGTCTTTGATATGTCTGCCAACATCAACAGCTTGGGTGCAATAGACGTGGCTTGGAAAACTATGCGCGACTTAGCTAACATCTGTTTTATATTTATTCTTCTTTACCTTGCTATTTCCACAATTCTTGGCTTGGATGAGCACGGGGTCAAGCACACTCTCTCAAAGCTTATTATTATGGCCCTTCTTCTAAACTTCAGTATGTTCTTTACTAAAATAATAATTGATGCGGCGAACATCATTTCTATAAATTTCTATAATGCAATCAATTATGGCGGAAATGCAAATATGGGAGATATTTTTATGTCTGCTTTCCAACTTCAAACAATATACAACAATTCGGGTATAAACGTCGCTAACACACAATCGGCCAATACCATAAGCAATATTGCGGCATTCATTCAAAGCGATCATCCTATAGCGATATTCTTGGGAGGATCAATTTTTGAACTTGTGGCCCTGGCTGTTTTGGTTTCATCAATAATGATGTTCATCAAGCGTTTTGTAATATTAGTGTTGGTAATCATATTTTCTCCTCTTGCCTTTGCTGGAATGGTGCTTCACCAAACCGAGCACTTTGTGCGCGAATGGTGGAATTATCTTCTAAAAGAAGCGTTCTTTGCTGCGATTTATATGATAATGCTTTGGGTCGTAATATCCATAATCGCTAGTTGTGGATTCAAAGCAAGTATCGGATTGCTCCCAAGCGGCGCAAGTTGTAAAAACAGCACAGACACCAGTTCTTCTTCTAGTGTAGGCGGACAAGGCTTGGGGTATTCTTTTGAAAATCCAGTAGCAACTGGGGCTAATGGCTTGGGAGGTTCTGGAGCAGTTTTCTTTGATTTTGCTATTGTAACGGCGCTTCTAATTGCCATTCTTATTGCATCAGAACATATGGGAGTTGTGGGAGCAGACAAAGCAGTGCATGGAGTAGAGCATTTTATGGGCAATGTCGGCGGCTGGGTTGGGTCAAATACATTAGGAAGGATTGGGAATACAGTATTGAACAAAGGTGATTCTGCTACATTTTTGCGAGATGCTGCTGCTGGTAGACTTGGTAATAATCCTGTATCTAAATTCATATATCGTAGAATTGGAGAGGCTGGAGTGGGTGTTACCTCAAGCATGAGTGCGGGTAAATATGGAGGACATCATAGTTATGAAGATAAGGTTCATCACAGAGAGGAGGCGTTTGAAGCATCAAGCGATGAACACCACGAGGATTCATTAGTTGACGCAGAGATGCTTATGCGAGGAGCAAGTGATCCCCTAAGAACTATGGGTACAGATTTTAAGACTGCCGATCATTTACATCATAAATGGAACGCGGAAAAACACGCTAACGTAATGCTAGCACTCCAAAGTATTGAAGGAGATGCAAATAGACCTGCAGCAGAAAGAGCAAGAGCAACAGGAGCATTGGACAGATTTTATACGGGGGGTCATGCCGGAACAGGAAGGCTAACACCTGAAAAAGCTAACCAGGTATCTAGAGCAATAAGTGGGGGTGTGGAATTTATTAACGATCAATATAGAAACTTGATAAATAATTTTGACCCAAATAATCAAGCAACAGTTGATGCTTTTAGAAACTTCTTTCGTGCTGAAGGTAGGACTCAAGCGCAAATCTTGCAGGCAATTAAATCGCAAGGACAAGCTGCTGCTACACGATTCATGGGTGCCACAGCCCAGGCGCAGACGCTGCGAGACACGTTAACAGAAGAAACAAGAAATGTTTTCAACGGAGAAAGGCCTTACGCAGCCATTGCAAGCGATGATCTTATAAGCGACGAAGTTAAAACAGCTATTGCCACGGGCGGTTACCAAAAAACAATGTTATCAAATCTTTATTCTATCTTTACAGGAGCACATGCTAACACAGCTCGTACCAATCCAGCCGTAGTAGCTGATTTTCTACATAGGCTTACAGATTACGCGGCGCATGCCCCGGCAGCAAATGTTCAACAGATTACAGCAGCTCTTGGACAAATTACACCCGGCATGACACCAGCTCAAGAACAAGCAGTGTTACAAGCAGCAATTACAGCATACGGAAATGAAGGAACGACTCATGCAGCAACAGCGTCTTACTATAATGGACAAAATGGACAACGAAGCCAGACTAGATCTCCTGTAATAGATCGGGAATACAGACAAAATAGTAATTGGATGAATGATCCAAACTTAAGACCGTAAAATGCAAAAGCTAAAACAAAATCAATACACCGAAATTTTTCAAAAGCTTCCTGCTCCAATCAAGGATGTGGTAGCAGCAAGTACCACTTCGGAAAAAATTTTTAAGATTGCCCAGACACATCGTCTGCAAGTGGATCAATCTGGAACTTTAAATAATATAGTGCTTGATGTTTTGATGGGTATTACTTCTGTCAAAAATTTTTTGGACACAGTTAAGCAAGAAATCAATCTGGAACCCCACGAAGCGGTGGCACTGGTAAATGATATTGATGAACAAATATTCAAGCCGGTGCGAGAAGCTATGGAAAAGGCTTTTGCCGGCGGAGCGCCTTACAAGCCGCGAACAATAGCCACAGCAGACGAGAATGACGATGAGCATCTGCATCTTACCAAGCGCGATGTCCTAAAGGAGATTGAAAATCCGGCGGAATCTCAAGTAAGAAAAGTTTTGATTAATAATCCTGATTCTCATAAAGAAGATAATCCAAAACCTGAAAATATTCCCAAGGAGCCCGAAGCGACAATAGCAACAACAGAGGCAGTGGAGGAATATCACGAAGAGCTTACTGGGAATAAAATTGAAATAAGAAAATTGCCAGTAGAAGCATCTGAAGAAGCGCCAAAAGAAGAAATCAAAACTCCAGAACCTCAAAACACTGAACAAAAATACCAAGTTGATCCATACAGAGAGCCGATAGAATAACTACACATAGGAATTTTCTGCTATAATTTATATATGCAGTATCAAGTTCCTCAATTCATAGAAATAGAAGACAAGATTTTTGGTCCTCTGACCTTTAAGCAATTTGCATATGTGGCCGGAGGCGGCGCAATGTGCTTCTTGGCTTGGAGATTTTTGCCTGTTTTCATAAGTATTTTTATCATAGTTCCTGTTGGCGGCTTTGCCTTAGCATTAGCATTCTATAAAGTGAACAACAGGCCTTTTGTTTTTATGGTTGAGTCGGCTATAAAATATTTTTTCAACAAAAAACTTTATATCTGGCAAAAAGAGAAGAAAAAACAGGTAGAAAAAACTGCAGCTGTGGCAGCAAATAAAGTTTATATACCCAAACTTTCCGAATCTAAACTCAAAGAGCTGACATGGAGCTTGGATATTAATGATACAATTTATTCAAAGTCCCAAAAATCGCCAATCATTAACGGGGATAGTAAAGAAGTTTCGAGTTTCAAAGGACTAAGCGAAGATATGAAAAAACAATGGCAATAAGTTCTCAAGATTTTGTTCCAATAAAAGAAGTAAGGGAAGGCGTCGTGATTATGAAAGACGGCTCCCTTAGGAATATCATTATGACTTCTTCAATAAACTTCGCCCTCAAAAGTGAAGACGAGCAAGAAGCGATTATAATCCAATTCCAAAATTTCTTGAATACTCTGAATTTTTCAATTCAGATTTTTATGCAATCCCGTCGTTTGGATATTAGACCGTACATTGCCCTTTTGGAAAATGTTCTCAAAGAACAGAGGAACGACTTGCTTAAAATCCAAACCAGAGAATATATCGCTTTTATCAAGACGTTCACCGAGCAGGTAAACGTTATGAGCAAGAGTTTTTTTATCGTAGTGTCTTATGAACCAGCCATGCTAAAAATGAAAAAAAACCCTGTAAGTAAATTCATTGGGTCTAAAAAAGAAGAGGATAAAGTGCAGAGTAATGACAATTTTGAAGAACAGCGGGAACAGCTTCTTGAAAGAGTGGAAGTGGTTATTCAAGGGCTGACTAGACTGGGTGTACGGTCTTTGACTCTCGGCACCGAGGAAGTCATTGAGCTTTATTACAAGCTTTTCAACCCAGGTGAAACAGAGAAGCCTATAAATATAAACCAAGTAGTAGAACATTAATTATGTCAGTATTAGATAAATTATTTAATAGAAAACAAGATTCACAATTGCGGCCCGCAACAGCAATATTGCCGGAAGAAATTTACGAATCGGCGGTATTGGAACTCAAAGACGTCATCGCTCCATCAGCCATCAAAGTATCTCCTCGAGAACTCAATCTGGGCGACAAAATAGCCAGAACATTTTTTGTTATTTCTTATCCAAGATTTTTGACCGAAAGCTGGTTCGCGCCGATAATCAATCTGGATAAAATTTTTGATGTTTCAATATTCATTCATCCGATAGACACAGCTCAAATCCTTAGAACATTTCAAAAAAAAGTGGCAGAAGTCCAAAGCCAGATACATATGCGGGAAGCAAAGGGCTTGGTCAGAGACCCTGTGCTAGACACCGCATATCAAGACCTGGAACAACTTCGAGACCAGCTGCAACAAGCCCAAGAAAAAATATTTGATGTTGGACTTTACTTCAGTATTTATGGCAGCACCGATGAAGAATTGGACAAGATCGAATCAGAAATAAAGTCCATCCTTGAATCAAAGCTTGTTTACGTAAAGCCTGCGCTATTTCAGCAAGAACAGGGCTTCAGAAGCGTTATGCCATTTTGTAATGATGAGCTCAACGTCAATTCCAAATTAAATTCTTCTCCGCTTTCAAGCGTTTTCCCGTTTATTTCTTTTGACCTGACAAGCGACAAAGGTATTCTCTACGGCGTCAATCGTCATAATTCCAGCCTTATTCTTTTTGACAGATTCTCTCTTGAAAATTACAACTCAGTAACGTTCGCCAAAGCGGGAAGCGGCAAAAGCTACTGCACCAAACTTGAAATTCTGCGTAGTCTGATGTTTGACATAGATGTTATTGTTATTGACCCGGAAAAAGAATACGAATATTTATCCGAAGCCACAGGCGGAAGATATTTTAATATTTCCTTGAATTCCGAGCACCATATCAATCCTTTTGACCTGCCGATTCCAAGAGAAGACGAATCTCCTGCAGATGTTTTGAGAGGAAATATTATTAACCTTGTGGGACTCTTTAGAATAATGCTTGGCGGCATCACTCCTGAAGAAGACTCGATCATAGACAAAGCAATTACTGAAACATACGCTCTCAAAGACATTACCCCAGAATCAGATTTTGGATCAATTGAGCCGCCGCTTCTTTCTGACTTTGAATTGGTGCTCGCAGGAATGGAAGGCGGTGATTCGCTTGTACAACGCCTTGAAAAATACACCAAAGGCACATGGGCGGGATTTATCAACAAGCCGTCAAACGTGGACATCAACAAAAAATTCGTGGTGTTTTCACTGCGAGATATGGAAGACGAGCTCAAACCTGTGGCAATGTATATCGTCACTCACTATATATGGAACGCTATCAGGCAGAAATTAAAGAAAAGAATTCTGGTTATTGATGAGGCCTGGTGGATGATGAAGTCCGAAGACACAGCGTCGTTCCTGCTTGGGCTTGCTAAACGATGCAGAAAATATTTTCTTGGGCTTGCCACAATCACCCAAGACGTGGACGACTTTCTCAAATCTCCATACGGCTTGCCGATTATCACAAACTCATCCATTCAGATTTTGCTCAAGCAATCCCCGTCTTCAATAGACAACGTGCAGCATACTTTTAACTTAACAGATGAAGAAAAATATCTTTTACTTGAATCAGATGTCGGTGAAGGAATATTTTTTGCTGGCCTCAAGCACGTGGCAATCAAAATCATTGCTTCATACACCGAAGACCAAATCATCACTTCTGACCCATCTCAAGTTTTGGCAATTCAACAGGCCAAGAAAGATGCTGAGGAGGATAAGTTATAAAATGGATAAAAAAGAAAGAATTTCAAAAGGCACCAGAAAACTAATGATTGGCTTTACGTTAACCCTGGATGCAATAAAGTTTTTGCTTGCAATTCTAGTAATAGGCGAAATTGCCAATAGGCTTATAAATATTTTTGCGGAAATAATACTTTGGATATGGTTTAAATCCAAGGGAGTAAGTTTTTATGGGTCAAGAAATGCAGTCAGGGCTGGCACTACTTTTTTTATCGGAACAACACTTGGAGAAGTACCTGTGGTTGGGGACTGCTTATTAACTGTTGAAACAGCTTTGATACTTTATATGATAAAATTGGAAGATAAGACAGGACTTTCAACACAAAAATTAATACAGGATCCGGTCCAGATGAATAAAATTGTCCGATACGGCCAAAAAATTAATAATAAAATACAAAAAACAGGCAACCCTCAACAGCAAAAAATTATAGCCCAAAGGGAACATTTAGCAAAACGAAACGCGGATAATCAGCCTAAAAACATACTCACTCCAGCAAATTTAAGTAAAAATAATGTCGAAAATAATTCAACACAAGAAAATCTTCAAGCCGCTGCTTAGCGCTTTGGGTCTTATATGCATATTTGGATTTGCATTTGAAGTAAAAGCTCAATTGGACACTTCTCCTTCTATTCCTTCCGAGATACCAGAAATCCAAGAACAAGTTTACGTTGACCAAGCTCCGGGAAATCCAAATCCGGGAGACACGGTGAAAATAAGTTTGGAAGCCTACGGCACAGACTTGAACTCCGCAAATGTTACTTGGAAAATTAACGGCACCGTTGCCAAAGAAGGCAGGGGGATTGCAGAGCTTGATGTTGTTGCCGGAGATTCTGGCACCAAAAAAACCGTAGATGTATATATCGACCCTCCAAATGGCCCAGAGATACAAAAAACAGTAGTCATAGAGCCGGAGCAACTGGATATTGTATGGGAAGCCAAAGCATATACACCTCCGTTTTATAAAGGCAAAGCCTTGTATGCTCCGCAAGAAAAAGTTGTCATTGCTGCTTTTCCAAACTTTGAAGCAGATGGTTCAGTTGGAGTTGACCCAAGCCACATCTCATACAGTTGGACAAACAATCTTGACGCTGTGCCGCAATATTCCGGTTACGGATCAAACTATATGCTTTTCCAAGGGCCGATTGTCCAAGATGATCAATATATATATGTAACAGCAACAGCCGATTCTGGAGCTAGCGCTGAAGCCAATATAGACATGCTTCCAACGCTCCCAAATGTTTTAGTTTACGAAGACAATCCGCTTTATGGAGTATTATTCAACAAAGCACTGCCGGCAAACTTTAGTCTTCAAGACAGCCAGACCACATTGGCGGCTTATCCATATTACTTTGGATTTACATCACAGACTGATCCAAATGCAGAATATCAGTGGACAATTAATGGACAAAATATTTCTGCTTCGCAAAGTCAGGCTACAATGGTATTTACCAACTCTTCTGGACAATCCGGAAGCTCTGAGGTAGGTATTGATGTACAGAATGCAAACAATTTTTTGGAAGAAGCAACCCAGAATCTAAATATAAATTTTAATGCAACGAGCAATCAACAGAATACAGGTGTATCATTTTAATTAAATGCAAAATATTAAAAACCAAAAAAATAGACTCTTCAAAATAATAATATTTTTTATTGTTTTAACTTCTTCTGCAGGTTTGGTAAAAGCCCAACAAACAGCACAACCGTACACTCAACTTGCTCCTATTACTTTGCCGTCTGCTTTGCCAGGTAGCAGCAACCAAATTACAAGCAGCAACTTAGGACAATATTTTTCTCAGATGTATCAATTAGGGGTAGGAGTGGCTACGGCATTAGCAGTACTAATGATAATTCTTGGAGGAGTTGAGTATGTGACCACAGACGCAATTGGTGGCAAAGAAGAGGGAAAAACAAAAGTTCAGAATGCAATATTAGGACTTTTACTAGCTTTAGGCTCGTGGATAATTCTCAATACAATTAATCCCGCTTTCTTGAATACCAACTTGCAGATTTCAAATGTCACTTTGAATTGTACTAATCCTGCTGGCTGCGGGCCTGGATTTGGAAATTCTAATGGGTTAAGTACAGGAAATGGTGGGGAAGGAGCAGGAACAAACAACAGCACAGTGGGTGCTTTAACACCTAGTCAACTTGCAATTAATAGTATGACACCAGCTCAACAACAAGCTTATGAGCAGGCTCTTTATGATCAAGCCATGGGTAATCCTCTAACACCAGATGATCTAGCCGCAATGTCAGAATACAACACTGCACTTACCGCTGATAGTTCCAGTTCCAATGCCACTGGTGGAGTCCCAAATAATGGAGGAAACATTGCGCAAAATTCTTTAGCAGGATCAACTTTTCCAGCAGGTAGTGGTGTTACAAATGCGCAGGTGTTAAATTTAATAAATCAATCAGGACTTACAGGACTAAGTCCATCCGATGCTTCTAATTATTTTCCAAATGGACAAATCACAGCTCAGGATTATGAGAGTCTTCTTGCAAGTGTGGCAGACAGTGAATCTGGATTTAACCCACAAGATAATACTAATGGCAAAACTGTTGATTATATTGACCCGAATACTGGTCAGCCGGTGTACTCGGAAGGTCTTTTTTCACTTAGTACAACAGATCCAGCAGTAACAGCTTTGGCAAACCAATATGGAATTACCCCTCAACAAGTTATAAGCAATCCCCTATATAATACTCAAGCTGCAATAAATATTTTAAAAACTCAAATACAAAAAACCGGATCTATAGCTGGTAATGCTGGCATACATTATTGGGGACCGCTTTATAAGGGAGAGTAGAGATTATAATAATCCAATTAAATTTGTATAAAATATAAAAATGTCCAGAAAACAAATATTCATAATATTCTCACTAATCCTGCTTATTTTGATTTTTGTTTTTATTTATATTTTTGCTTTGCTCCAAAAAAACAATGGCCAATACGATCTAAGCGACGGATTTTCAAATTCTGTCAGAGGTTTTCTTCCTTTTGGCAATCTGGCTCCGTCAAATGTCGTAAGTAATAATCAAAATTTAAACCCAAATAGCAGTCCATCAAATATTTCTTCCACAACTCTACCAGAAATTATGCCCCGTCTTCGAGAAATTTCTTCTGTGCCTGTGGCCGGATCTGAAATCGTAGCAAGGGAAAGAGATGTTGTTGTAAACAAAGTTAAAACAAAAGTTTATGATCAATACATCAGATTTGTGGACAGGGCAACGGGCCATGTTTTTGAAACCAAAAGTGATAGCCCTGCTATCACAGAAATTTCCGATACCACAATACCAAAAGTTTATGAAGTGGATTTTTCTTCAAATCCGAATGTGGCGATTTTCAGATCGTTGGATGAATCCACAGATACTATTCTTTCTGAAGTGGCCACTCTAGCAAGTTCAACTTTACCAATACAAGCCACTTCCACAGCTTTTGAAATAAATTCTACCTCAACAACAACCAGCACTTCAACAGTTGAAGTTTATACTGGCACTCCTTACAAAACTGAAATCTCATATCTTCCTAACAATATTGCAAATCTTGCCGTGGGTCCTAGCTTGCAAAAAATGATTTATTCACTGCCAAATGCTAGTGGAGGAAACATACTAGTTTCAAATATAGACGGCTCCAAACCTTTGGTGGCATTTACTTCTGCTCTCAGCGGCTGGCTGCTTAGCTGGCCAAACTCCAAATATACGGTTTTGACTACCAAGCCATCCGGCTTTGCCAACGGCATCTCGCTTCTGTTAAATCTTTCGAGCGGCTCTTTAAGCAAAATTGCTTCTGGCAATGGCCTGACAACTCTTGTTTCTCCAGATTTAAGCACAGCTTTAGTCGGGAAAGGTGGATTAACAATGGATTTGAGTGCGGAGAACTTAAAAGACAGCAGTTCTTTAGGACTCTCTCTTCAAACTCTTCCTGAAAAATGTGTCTGGGCAAATACTGAAAACTCAATTGCATATTGTGCTATTCCTAACATAGTGCCTAAAGGCACTTACCCAGATGATTGGTATCAAGGATTAATTTCATTTACAGATAATATTTGGGAAATAAATACCTCAACAGGAGTAAGTAATATAGTTGCCGCACTTTCGGAAGATTACAATCAAAACATCGACGCTATCAACCTGCAAATTTCTTCAGATGATTCTTATCTTACTTTTATGAACAAAGATGATCTGACTCTCTGGGGATACTGGCTTCGCCTTGCAACTTCAACTCAAGCAACATCCACCACAGCTTCAACCAACAAATCAAATAGTGCCTCCACTTCTGCCACCTTCTAAATATTTTCAGAAATTTTATCCAGTTCGTTTTGTTTTTCAACAAACTTAACAATAATCCTTCTGAATTTTCCTTCACCGACTGATTCGGTTTTTATATAAGGCATTGATTCAAGCGCTGTATGCACAATCATCCTGTCGTAGGAGGACATCGGTTCCATCTCAATATCTTTTTTGAATTCTCTGGCACGCTCAGCAATGATTTTGGCTTTGGTTTTTAAAGTTTCTTCCTGCTTTTGTTTTATATTATTAAAATCCACTGAAACTTTTTTTTCTTCTCCAAGAATTTTTTCAGCCATTCTTTTAAGCAGATAGGACAGGGCATCGAACCTGTCTTTGTCTCTGCTGATAAAATCCTTGCTTTCATCGCACTTTATAGAAATAAGATAGCCAAATTCGCTTTGTTCTATCTGAATATCACACTCCGAAATGCCGAGTTTATCTAAAAAAGATAAAGTTTGATTTTTTAGGTCTTCTATCATAGACCTTTATCTTATATATTCAATGCCCAAAGTCAACCGAGATTAGACTGTAGGATTTTTTCTTTTTCTTCTTACGATAAATTCTTGAATAGACATAAATGTGCTTCTGGAAGCCCAATAAAGGGGCAGGGCGCTTGGAAGAGTGGTGCCTATCATCAGGATAATGACAGGCAAAAAGTACTTCATCTGCATATTCATTGAATGAGCAAAATCCTCAGCCATGCTGCCGTTTTCGCTTTTCTTTGTTTTTGGAGACATAATCTGGGCTTGGATAAATTGGGCAACCCCCGCAATTATTGCCATAAAAATGTTTTTCTTGCTTATGTTAAGAATGCCCAAAAAATTCATGTTTACCATCTTAGGGATCATCACAAAAGGATAAAGCGTTTTGACATTTATCGAGGGTAAGCCTCCTTTATAAAAAACATAATACAAGCCCAAAAGAATAGGAATTTGGAGGAGAGCCACAACAATTCCTGAAAAGGGATTGATCTTGTATTTTTTATAAAGTTCTAGGGTCGCTTTTGTTTGCTGCTCTTTGTCTTTTATCTGCTCTTTGATTTTTTTTAGTTCCGGTTCAATCTCTTTCATTTTGAGCTGGGTTTTGATTGCTTGTTTGGAAATTGAAAACAAAAGCAGGCTAACCACCAAGGTTGTTCCGATTACTGCAAGCCCAACATCATGATTGGGCATTATATCAATCAGCCAAACTAAAAGATTGTAGAGTGGAAGGTAGAAAATATTATTGAATAACCATTGCATAAAAATATTTTAACTCATTGCGCTTTTTTAAGATAGTTGCTTTTAAGATACTCTACAAACTTTTCCGCTTGTTCTTTTAAATTTTCAAAATTAATATCAAGAGAATTTTTCTGAATAAAGACTACAGCTTCTACCGGTGGAATATTTAGAGCAAGCGGGGTAAAAGCTTCTCTTATTCTTCTTTTGGCCAAATTTCTTTGGACCGCCTTTTTAAATTCTTTTTTTGAAGCAACAAAGGCAATCTTTGGCTTTCCTACTGAGTTTTTTCTAAATCTGACATAAAAGCATTCCGAAGAATATTTTTGACTGCTTTTTAAGACCAAAGGGATTTCTTTGGCAGAGAGGGAGTGCGCTCTTTTCATCAAAATAAATTTTAATCCGATTAGACAGAAAGCTTCTTTCGGCCTTTTCTCATTCTGCTCTTGATTACTCTTTTACCTCCGTGAGTTTTCATCCTCACGAGGAATCCGTGAGTTCTGGCTCGTTTTCTTTTTTTTGGCTGGTATGTTACTGACATGATTTTAGTTGACAAACTATAATATAAAATGTTCTTTAATGCAAATTTGTTTTTGTTATCCACAAATTATCAACATACTTATGAACTTATTTCAAGTTCCTAAAGAACGCATGGATACTATAATTCTTTCATGCAAGACCTTGAAGAAAAAGAATCAACTTGGAAAAAAGTTTTATCTGGTGTAGAACTTGAACTCTCCAAGCCTAATTTTACTACATGGTTTAAAGGCACATCACTGGTCAAAATAGACGATGGAATGGTTTTTGTCGGTGTACCGAACGCTTTTGTAAGAGATTGGCTTTTAAATAAGTATCACAAAATCATTTTGAAGTCTTTAAGAGACATTTCTTATGAGGTCAGGGGTGTAGAATACATTATAGTCAAAGAAAATCCCATTCAAAAAGCGGAAGTTAGGCCTGTTTTTAAAATTTCTACGGCAAGTGAATTGCCGCTTGCAGATTTGTATATCAATAAGGACTACAACCTAAATCCTAGATACACTTTTGACAATTTCGTCATTGGTCCGTTTAATGAGCTTGCATATGCGGCTGCACAGGCGGTGATAAAAAAACTGGCGTCTTATAATCCTTTGTTTTTCTATGGAAGTACCGGGCGAGGAAAAACCCATCTTATCCAAGCCATCGGCAACCACATCAAAAAAGATTTTCCTTCGACAAAAATCTTTTATATCAGCTCGGATCGTTTTGTTCAGGAATACACAACCGCAGTTCAAGACGGAAAAATCAATACTTTCAAGGAAAAATATCGCAAATATGATGTTTTTATAGTGGATGACATACAGTTTCTTTCCAAAAAAGAAAAAACTCAGGAAGAATTATTCCATCTGTTCAACTTTTTTCACGAGAACAACAAGCAAATCGTCTTTTCTTCAGACCAGCATCCAAATTACATACCAGATCTTGAAGAAAGAATAAAATCTCGCCTGGTTTCAGGAATGATTATAGATATTGGTGCTCCGGACTTTGAATCCCGAGCTGCTATTGTCCGAAACAAAGCCAAGTTAAGAAATTTTAACCTGCCTGACGAGATTATTGACTTTCTTGCCGGCTCAATAGAAGGGAATATAAGGGAATTGGAGGGTATATTAAACACCATTATCTGCCAAACAGAACTCAAAAACAGAGACTTGGATCTTACTGAGGTAAAAAATCTAATCAAAGACTCCGCCAAGCCGCAAAAAACCGTTTCGGTGAAAGATGTTTTGAAAGTAATATCAAAATATTACGATGTGGAAGAAAGCTCTCTTATAGACAAGACTAGAAAGAAAGAAGTGGTAAAACCTCGCCAAGTGGCAATGTATATTCTGCGCGAAGACTACAATATTTCCTTTCCTTCAATCGGAGCGAAGCTAGGGGGCAGAGACCATACCACAGTTATTCACTCTTGTGAGAAGGTAAAAACCGATATAAAAAATAATCCTGGTCTTGCTCGCGAGGTTACAGAAATCCGGACAATGCTGTGAACAACATGTTGGTAAGGCTCGGGTTTATTTGTTGATAATTTGTTAGGGAGTTTGCAATAAAAAAATATTTTAAAAAGTAACAAACATGAAAACCCAATTTTCCACATCCTCAATTATCAAAAAGGTAAATAAAAACCTTTTAAACAAAGGTTTTTTAAAGTTTTCCCCACTGTCCACATACCTTTATTAATCTTATTTATTTATATTAAATATATTATATGAGAATAGAGTTACCAAAAGAAAAATTTACAGAAGCAGTGGCAAGTGCTGAAAGAATTACAAGTAAGAACGCATCGCTGAAATCTTTGTCTTGTATTTTGATAGAATTTTCTGAGAAAGAGGTTGTGGTTAAAGCCACCAACTTAGACGTTGGTGTTGAGTTCAGGGTTCCGGCAAAATCCAGCGGTGAAGGAATGTTTTTGATAAATGGAACCTCTCTCAGATCTTTTTTAACCAACTCGCCTGTTTCCAAAGAGGTTGTGCTTGAAAAGAAAGAAAATATTTTGGAAATAAAATCAGGATTAAGCGAAGGAGAACTTGTTCTTGAATCGTCAGAAGAATTTCCAATTATTCCAAAGGTTGAAAATGCTACAGAATTTGAAATTTTAGCTGAAGAGCTTGTTTCTGGTATCAAGTCTGTATTTTGGAGCGCTTCAATGTCGCAAATAAAGCCTGAATTATCAAGTGTTTATATTTATGAAGACAAGGAAGATTTGGTTTTTGTGGCTACTGATTCATTTCGCCTTGCCGAAAAAAGAATCAAGACTAAAAAAACCAAAAATATCAGCTCAGTTTTGATTCCTTTTAGAAATATTTCAGAGGTTCTAAGGATTTTTGACGGACTTAAAGGCTCGGTTGCGGTCAAGACCAACAAGAACCAGATATCTTTCCAATTAGGGGGTATTTATGCCACTTCACGCCTCATTGATGGTATCTTCCCAGACTACAAACAGATTATTCCAAAAGAATTTTCGACCAAGGCTATTATTCTGAAGGAAGAACTTTCAAGCGCTCTTCGCCTAACAGGTTCGTTTGCCGATTCTTTCAATCAAATTGAGTTTAAAGTAACTCCATCCAAAGAAAAGCTGACTATCAAATCAAGCAACAAAGGCACAGGAGTTGTTTCTGAGGAAATCAAAGGTTCTTTTGAAGGCGAAGAGGTTCAGCTTTCTTTTAATCACAAATACATCACTGAAGCTCTACCCTCGATTAATTCTTCAAGTGTAAGTGTTTCCCTAAATTCTCAAGGCAAGCCAATGATAATTCGTGAAAGTTCCAATCCAAGCTTTCTGTATCTTGTTATGCCTATGAACAAATAAAATGGACTTAATAAGTTCTTTTCTTGATAAATTTAAAAAGTTTGAGGATCCTAAGAAAGCTCGAGGGCAAATTGCCAAGATAATAAGCGCTGAGTTGGGCGAAGAAATAAGTGAATCTGCGGTTACAATAAAAAATAAAGCTATATTTTTGAATATTAATCCGATGCTCAAAAGCCAAATTTTCATAAAAAAAGAAAAAATCCTCTCTGCCATAAAATCTGAAATGAAAAATATTTACGCGGAGGATGTGAGGTAGATATATAAAAGTGAAAACCCCATATCGATCAAGATATGAGGTTGAAGGTTTGCGGCCATCCTTCAGGCCGAGTGGTCTACCACTATATTTGATTTACGAATTGAGCATCTTCTTCCAGTCGAGCCGCTCAAAGCCGAGTTGCTGCCCGATTTTGTCGATGGCCCCGAACTGGTTGCGAAGCCGCTTCCTGTCTCCTTTGACTCCGTCGCGCTCTGCCGCCTTGAAATCAGCAGCAGTTTTTTGCGCAAGAGTGTCCAAAGTAGACTCGAGCCTTTTCTGGAGCTCCTCTCCGCCGAAATCGAAGTCATCGATTTCCCACAACAAGCGACTACCGTCACTATCATGTTGGGAATGCCACTGGATTTCGAAGGCGAGGCCTTCAATAATTTTTGCAGCAATCACTCGCTTGCGCCACGGCCTCCAGGCTTTTGCCACCATCTTGGTGGTGTCGCCGGGGCGACTGGATAAAGCCCTTTTATTTGGGAAATAGAGCAGACCGACTAGTATTGAGAGAAATATCCCAACCATCGAATATGTGTCCAGGTAGTGGCGTGTAGATACGACAATCACCGCGGTAATCGGGATGATTATCAATACCGAGCACAGAAACATCCACAACTTGATGGAATTCCATTCGCTGAGCTTATTGAGGCAGCTCTCCGCGTTGTCCAGGAAGCCCTTGAGCTTAGAATTGCCCAAGGATTCGATGAACGTTTTGGTGAAGTGGGTTCCGATGACCTGCAGCGCGTAGCTGCTGGCCTGGTCGCCACTTATCCCCTCCCTTTTTTGGGGAAGGGTTATTCTTACGGTTTCTTTCTTCGTTATCATTTTCAATGTTCCTTATAGCCATTCAAATACAAGATAGGGCGCTTTGCCCAGACTGCTTTTTCGTCTGCAAAGACGAGGTATCTGCTAAGACACCAGACAGTCCTGTTATCTCGCAAGAGTATTTTGGCCTATGACTCTGTAATATATTATATCACATTTATGTAAAAAATCAATAGCAATATAAAATCACCACTTTTATGAAGTCCTTCTCCTAATGAAACATATAATTAACACAGTTAAGTTGCAAATAATAATAGTTACAAGATAGGTTAGTGTTAGAAAATTATATTGAGCGCTTGAAGCTACGGTGAGAATATTTGCAACTACCATAATCGCCCAAAATTTAAGGGTTTCACTCCAAGGATCTTCAAAAGATTTTCTAAAAGTTGGAAAGTAACCAAAGCCATCAATTATAGAAATCATTATTATTGCAAGCAGTAGGTCTTTTAATTGCCACCACACAACGATAGCAACTAAGCAGAAAAGAAGGATTACTGTGTCTATTGGCTTTATATTTTTTGTTCCGTATTTAAAAGAAAGAAGAAAAACTAAAATAACAAGAAGTAGGCAGGTGAATAGAACTAGTGTCGCAAAATTTCCGCCGCCATACCACGAAGCTATCGTTGCCATACCTACAGTGATTGTCCATATCAGCCAAGTGTACAAATGAGGTTTTGTTTTCCTAAGAAAAATATCTTTGAAATACGGAATGTATCCTAAAATAGTGAGTATTACAGCTATGACAGCAAATATAAATTTGTAATTTATGTAAAACAACTTTTTAATCACTCAAACCTTGCACTTGGAAATTTACGCTGGCTGTGCCGGTGTTGTTGTTTTGGTCGGTGATGACAACTTTCAGAGTGTTCGTGCCTGGTGTCGCGCCGACGCCTGTTGGAATAAAGCTGAATGAAAATGGGTAACTTGTAGAACTGCCTATATAGTTTCCGTTCAAAAAGTAGTCTGCTTTTTTTGGAGCGCTTGTGCTATTGATGCTTACCACTGTTTGAGTATTTGCAGGAATTGTTGCTCCATTTGTTGGGGTGATGAATGCAACGCCGAGCTGGCTTGATGTCACTGTTGGGCTTGAGAAATTAATTCGGCCTACGCTCTGAAGCCAGTATTGAACACCGTATTCCCAGCGGGAAAATTGCGGATCGTTGTTTGGATTTGAAGGAGGAGGGCCGAGGGGATTGCTTTTGTCTATCCAATAAAGCTCTGAGTGTATTGATCCGTCCGGGCCGACATATGTGCCGTTTAAGAGCGGTTTTTGATTGCTAACATCAACCGGATCCGGCTTATCAAATGATTCGTTTGGAAGTCCTGGTAAAATCTCGTTCATAAACGCGTGCCACATCGGACCGGCAATATATCCTGCCACTTGCTTAGCGATAGGGCTGTTGTCGTTGTTTCCCATCCATGCGCCAACTGTAATTGACGGAGTGTAGCCAATAATCCACATATCACGGAAATCATTTGTTGTTCCTGTTTTAACAGCAACATCTCTGCCGGGAAAATACAAACTTGATGCTGCTCCGAATTCCGGAGTTCGGGCCACGTTGTCGGAGAGAACATCTGTTATTAGAAGGGCAGTTTGTTTTGGAAGAACTTGTATAGGGTTATTCTGGTACTGTTCCAAAACATTTCCCACACTGTCGGTAATGCTTAATATTCCGGTGTCAGGATGCCTTACCCCTTCGTCTGCAAATACACTATAAGCAGATGTCATATCAAGAAGTTTTACCGCTCCTCCTCCAAGCACAAGGGACAAACCGTATTCCTTTGGATCTGTCAGAGTTGTGATGCCCATGTCTTGAGCCATTTTGATAGCGTTAGGCACTCCTACTAGATAAAGCGTTTTTACTGCCGGAATGTTTATGGATTGTGCCAGGGCATTTCTGATTGTTATTGGTCCGCGGAATTTGTTGTCATAGTCGTTTGGCGAGTAGCAGTTTTTAGAGTTATCGTTTGATGTGCTGTAGAACGGACAGGTTGTTGAGAACTGTGTTTTAACGTCAAATAGTACGGTGTTTGGCGTATATCCATCATTGAATGCTACAGAATATACAAAAGGCTTGAACGAAGATCCTGGCTGACGAAGAGCGGTTGTTACGTTGAAGTTGCCGTCGTTTGCTGTATCAAAATAGTCTGCTGAACCAACCATAGCTAAAATTTGTCCTGTCGGAGAATCAATTGCCACAAGACCGGCATTTGTAGCGTGGTATTTCACAGCATCTGTTGCAACATATTGTTTGACGACAGCTTCTGCTTTTTGCTGCATATCGTAATCAAGGGTGGTGATTACTTTAAGTCCACCGGTCTGTAAAATTGTGTCGCCATACTTTTGCTCAATGTAATCTCTGATATACATCACAAAATGCGGCGCCTTGATGCCTCCGGAGAGAGAATCTTGGAAAGCCACTTTTTCGTTTACAGCCTGTTCATATTGCGTTTCTGTGATGTATCCGTACTGCTTCATTTTTTGGAGAACAAGATTCTTTCTTGTTTCAAGATCGCTTAGATGGCTTCCATATGGAGAATAATATGTGGGCGCTTGAGGAAGAGCTGCAATATATGCTGACTCGGCAATATCCACATCACTTGCATTTTTTCCAAAAAATTGTTCCGCTGCTTCCTGTACGCCGTAAATAGTGCCGCCGTAAGGAGTTTCATTTAGATAAAGCTCCAGAATTTTGTCTTTACTCAATTCTTGTTCAAGTTTTATTGAAAGTACTATTTCTTTGATTTTTCTGGTGATTGTTTTGTCCTGGGTTAAGAGGGCGTTTTTGATAACCTGCTGTGTAATTGTTGATCCTCCTTGGCTGAATTTTAGGGAAAATATGTCGGCAAGAGCAGCGCGGATTGTTGAAGAAACTTTTATTCCTCCATGGCTGTAAAATCCCTCATCTTCAATTGAAATCGTAGCATCCTGAATGTAGGGAGAGATTTTATCAAGCGGCTCGTAAGTGCGGCGTGTACTATTGCCGAAGTCATAAAGCAAAACCGTGCCGGTACGATCGTAAATCTTGGTAGACTGGCTCATTATCTGCTGGTCAAAATTTGAAAGATCTGGGAGCTGAAGAGAGGAAATCCAGATAACAAGTCCGCCGGCAAGCAAAAGGAAAATGATCAAACCAATCATCATTAACTCCTTTACTTTTGCTTTAAGGAGCCATTTTTTTACCCTTTTAAAAAATCGGCTTATTTTCTTCACTGTTTGTATATTTTACACTAAAAAGTAATTTTTTTGTGGTAAAGTAATATAACTATTATGGCCGCTAAAGTAAACACTGACCCAAAACTGATTGATGAGATTTTAAGCCGGGGAACGGAGGAAATTTTTATCAGAGAAGATTTGAGGAAAAAACTTCTTTCGGGAGAAAAATTACGTATTAAACTCGGCGTTGATCCAACTTCGTCTCACATTCACATAGGCAGAGCGATTCCTTTGAGGAAACTCCGAGATTTTCAAAGGCTCGGCCACAAAGTTGTTTTTATTGTTGGAGATTTTACCGCGCGCATTGGAGATGCTTCGGATAAATTAAACAAGCGCCCAATGCTTTCAAGTTTGGATATAAAAAATAATTTAAAAACTTACAAAGCTCAGGTTGGAAAAATATTAGATCTTTCAAAAGCCGAGTTTTATTACAACAGCAAGTGGCTTTCAAAACTTAAATTTGCAGAAATTGCAGAATTGGCAGAAAGCTTTTCTGTTCAGCAAATGATCGCTCGCAAGAACTTTAAAGACAGATATGAGGGTGGCGAAGAGATATCGCTTAGAGAATTTTTGTATCCACTGATGCAAGGCTTCGACTCTGTTGCAATCAAAGCCGATGTTGAAATCGGCGGTTTTGACCAACTATTTAATCTCAAGGCCGGAAGAGTGATTCAAAAACACTACAAATATTCAGAGCAAAACATAATGACATTTAAGATGCTTTTGGGCACCGACGGCAGGAAAATGTCTTCAAGTTGGGGAAATATTATTGCTATTGATGACACTTCCGACAGCATGTTTGGAAAAGTAATGAGCATCAAAGATGAATTGGTTCCTGACTATTTGGATCTGACAACAGATTTTTCTGTGGATGAAATTAGTGATATAAAAAATAAGCTCGGCGCCGGAGAAAACCCAAAAAATATTAAATTAATCTTAGCTAGAGAAATTGTCAGAATTTACCATGGTGAGAAAGAGGCAACCAAAGCCTTGGAAAATTTTGAATCAACCTTTTCCAAAAAAGAAATTCCAGAAAATATTCAAGAAGTTTCAGCTTCTAACACAGAATTTCTATCAGATGTTCTATTCCGAGAAAAAGTTATTTCTTCAAAATCTGATTTTGTACGTCTAACTAGAGAAGGTGCAATCACAGAACTTGAAAGCAATAAGAAAATCACAGAAATAAAAGCACCCGCAGAAGCGGGTACCTACAAAATCGGCAAACACCGATTTATAAAAATTAAAAATAAATAGAGAGATTATCTTTCTTCGTCCTCATCCCACATTGGTTCGTCTTCATCATCTACTGCAACATCTGGAACAGTGTCATCATCAACATCTTCAAGGGCATCAGAATCTATTTCATCTGTATCGCTGGTTGCAGCAAAGGGATCTTTAAGCTCATCATCGTCTGGCATTTTGTTTCTTAATTACTTAATAATCTTGTTATAGTTTTTTATCAAAACTAAATAAATAATGCAAGACCCAACAATGTGGAAAACTTATTTAAGATATTTTGATCGCTGTAAAAATTTTTGGAGCGCGAAAAAAGCTAAGCCGCAGGCTATAGCATCAAACTCATCGTCAAGCTTTTTTTCTTTATTATTGCCTTTAATATTAAGGATTATCTGAACCATTTTAATCATTGCTTTTTTATCAGCACTTGCTGTGCCGCAAACAGCGATTTTTATTTCAGCAGGAGAGAGCTCGCAGATTTGAAGCTTATTTTCTAAAGCTTTTGAAAGCAATGCGCCGCGCACCTCAGCAACTTTCATTGCGGTTTTGGCATTTTTGGCAAAAAACAATGTTTCAATTACTATTGCCTCTGGATCAAATTTTCTGATTATTTTTTCAAGCTCGCAGGCTACCAAAAATATTCTTTCCGGATGGGATAAATCTTTGGATGTCTTGAAGCAATCAGAAAAAATCAATTTCTCTTTACCGCCATTTTTTTCTTTTTCAAGCACGGCAATGCCCAATCTTTCGTATCCAGGATCAATTGCGATTATCTTCATTTTTTATTCTACGTTAGTGAAGACTTCTTGCACCTCGTCGTTTTCTTCAAGTTCATCAACAAGACTCGCAAGAATTTCTAAATCGCTGTCTGAAATATCAACAGTTGTTTGTGGAATCCATTTCATCTGCTCTTTTTTAAATGCCCAGCTTGCCGATCCTGGCGCGGCCAAAGCAAATCCGTTTTTGCTCAAAATATGTTTTATTTCCTGCGCAGCTTTATTGCGGTTTGAAGTTAAAGCCTCAACAATAATTGCGCTTCCGCCCGGACCGTATGTTTCGTAGACAATCGTTTCAAGGGCTTCGCCACCAACCTCAGTGCCTTTTTTGATTGCTCTTTCAATCACTTCTTTTGGCACGTTGTCTCTTTTGGCGTTTTCAATTACTTGGTTTAGGCTTGCTGACATTCCTCCGCTGGATTTTTTTGATTCAAGAGAAATAAGTCTGGCGTGCTTGGAAAAAACTTTACTCTTCTTGGCATCTGTTGCTCCTTTCTGCCTTTTTATTTGAGTCCATTTATTGTGTCCTGACATATTACTGATTTTAGTATTTTTTAAAATTAAAACAAATACGAATGAGATCCTAGCTCAACTAAGATAAGAATCATTTTCTCCTTTTCAATCTTATATACAAGCAAAACATTTGCCCTGATATGGCATTCTCTAAATCCTGCATATTCTCCTTGAAGCGCATGGTCAGTATATTTTGGATTAAGTTTCAAACCAGCAGCGAGTGTGTTTATTACAGAACTTAAATCCAAAAGAATCTTTTTGCCGCTGATTCCGGAACTAATTCTTTTTACACTTTTCAAAAAAGATTTGCTTTTATAAATCCGATACATATTTTCTACAAAAGTTCATGGAACATTTCTTCGGCCGATCCATAACTTTTTGTTTTTAAAGCTTCTTTTACTTCCTTGTTCCATTTTGCTCGTATAGCCCTTCTTTGGGCGCTTGGAGTGAAAGGCAGCCCTTCTTCTATTACAACCTGGTTTAGGAAAATTTTTATGGCGGTTGACATATCTATGCCCAAAGAGGACAAAGTTTTGTTTGCTTTTCTCTTTATGCTTTCTTCAATTCTTATGTTTATATTGGTCATATTTAAATTATATACTCCGTGCGCACACTGTCAATACATAATGACGAGTCACATAATGATATCTTACAAATCCTTTTTTAGTAAAACTTGTCTTGGGTTTTCTCTACCTTTTTCTTTTTGAAATTCTTCTTCACTATTTATTCTTGTATCAAAATTCTTAACATTAAACCGCCGGAAATAATGCCACCTTTACTACTTTTATTTTCAATACCTGTGATGCCAAAGCGACCGTCTTCAACTTCAAAAGAGACAGGTATTTCAAAATCACCAACTTTAATATTATGAATATTTGTTTCTTCGGCACGGTGTGGATGAATAAATTTATCGGGGATACGAGTTTCGTAGTAGATTGACTGTGCAACTTCGGTTTCAGGTTGGCCTCGTTCGTCGATATTTTCCTCTGTTTTTGGTATACCGAAATTTTCCATAAATTAAAACAATTTCTGCCTATCAAGGGGAAAATCAATATCTAAATGTTTGTAGGCTTTTTCTGTTGCCATTCGGCCGCGGGGAGTGCGTTCAATAAATCCAATCTGCAAAAAATACGGCTCGTGAAATTCTTCGATTGTGGCTTCTTCTTCTGCAAGTGAGGCGGCAAGAGTATTTAATCCAACCGGCCCTCCGCCGAATTTATCAATCATGGTTTTTAGAATCTTTATATCAGCACTAGATAGACCTTCGGTATCTATACCAATCATCTCCAGTGCTTTCTCTGCGAGTTTTTTATCAATATTTTTATTTTCCATCTGAGCCACGTCGCGTGTGCGCTTCAGTAGATAGTTTGCAGTTCGCGGAGTTTTGCGGCTTCGCTTGGCGATTTCCTTGCTTGATTCAACGTCAATTTTTATTCCAAGAAGTTCTGCAGAACGCCTGATTATTTTTTCTATTTCTTCATCTGTATAAAAATCCAGGCGAAAAACCCCGCCAGAAAATCTGGAGCGAAGCGGGGAAGAAACCATTGCGATACGCGTAGTGGCAGCAATTAACGTAAAGGGAGGAAGATCCAATTGAATGGTGCGAGCTGATGGACCCTTGCCGATTATGATATCTAAAGCGCCGGATTCCATTGCAGGGTAGAGAATTTCTTCAACGGATTTATTTAAGCGGTGAATCTCATCAATAAACAAAATATCACCAGGCGAAAGGTTGGTTAGGATTGATGCCAAGTCGCCAACTTTTTCAATTGCGGGACCGGAAGTAATTTTCATTTCAGATCCTGCTTCTCTAGCAATAATGTGGGCCAAGGTAGTTTTGCCCAAACCCGGTGGACCATAAAACATAATATGCTCTGGAGCATGATTCCGGGCTTTGGCAGCGGAAATTAGAATTGAAAGATTTTTTTTGATTGCCTCTTGTCCAACGTATTCAGCAAAAGAACCGGGCCGAAGTGTTTGATCCAGCACACGGTCTTCAGAAAGATTTTTCTCACTATTTTTAGTGCTCATAACTTAATTCTTGCTGTTTAATTAAAAGTCCTTGACATAAAAAAGATACTATGCTAATATTGTAACACAAGTTCTATAAAACATCTCAGCGTTTTGACGCAAAGAATCTCTAAGCAATGGGACAATTAATTTTGTCTTTTGGTATAGTTTAAAGGACGACATGGTTTTCTCCTTTGAGAGAAGCGACTGTTTCTATCCTCAAAATTATTCCTTACTTTTGCACCACGCCAAAGTATTGCTCAGAGATTCTTTTCGTGAAATCACGTAGGAATCTCTTATCTCAATTATACCTCAGACTATTTTTTGTCTATCTTTTCAAGACAGACTTTTTGTTTTATTCCACTCCTTCTGTTTGTGGGGCGTTGTATAGAAAATTCTCTGGAAGCTCAAAAGACAGATCAACTGTGCCTTCAAGTTCTGTAAGAGAAGTAATACCGTCCGCAACTTTCAGGAGTCCGTCTTGGGCAAGAGAGAGAATGTTTTGTGGTTCTGCTCCGTCTGCAATTTCTCTTTCACTTGGGTTTTCTTCGATTAGTTTTTCAATTGCACGATCTATCATAATGGCTTCATAAATTCCAATTCTGCCTTTGTAGCCGGTATTATTGCATTCTTTACAGCCAACTTCTTGATAGACAAAATCTCTCTGTGATACTTTTTGCCCCTTTTTTTCAATTTTTGCCCAGATGATTTCCAAAGCAGCTTTTTTATCTGCTGGAATTGGAATTTGTTTTTTACATACGTTGCAAAGTCTTCGCAAAAGTCTTTGGGCTATTGCCAAGTTGATTGCTGAAACAAGAATCTTTGGATTTACTCCTAAATCCATAAGGCGGGGGAATGCGCCAGCGGCGTTGTTGGTGTGAAGAGTGGAAAAAACTAAGTGTCCTGTCAGCGCGGCTTGCACAGCAATTTCCGCTGTTTCATTATCTCGAATTTCACCAACCATGATTACGTCAGGATCTTGCCGGAGGGTGGAGCGAAGTCCTGAAGCAAATGTGTATCCTTTTTCAACATCAACTTGAGTCTGCACAATTCCTTCCAGGTGATATTCAACAGGATCTTCAATAGTAATTATTTTTACTTCCGGAGTGTGCACTCTTCGAAGAAAGGCGTAAAGAGTGGTGGTTTTTCCGCTTCCTGTCGGTCCAGTAGTTAGGATCATTCCATTTGGCTTTGAAATTTCTCTGATAAAAAGATCCAAAAGTTTTGGTGGAATACCAAGTTCCTTGAGAGGAAACTGAATTGATTTTGGATTTAGAATTCTAAGCACTATTGATTCTCCAAAAGCTCCGGGCAAAAGAGAAGTTCTGATTTCAATGTCGTCATTAAAAATTTTGACGCTAAATCTGCCGTCTTGAGCGTTGTTTTTTATATTCAACTTCAATCCTGAAAGAAGTTTTATTCTTGAAAGCAGAAGTTGGTATGTTTCTTTGTCAAACTGTAGAAGTTCAACAAGAGCGCCATCTAAACGGTATCTTAAGCGGGTGAATTTTTCTTCTGGTTCAATATGTATGTCAGATGCTGCTGTTGAAATGCTTCCGGCGATTATGATTGCCAAAATTTTTGAAACTCTGTAAACCTTGTTGGTGTCAACGTTTTCGAGGATAAGAGTTTTGATATCATTGAGGGACTGTACTTTATTCAAAAAACCTTCAATTTCATCATTGGAAATATCCAAGGTTCCGGCTTTTGTTTCTGTAGCAAAAGAAAGATCCTTATATCTACTCCAGGCTTTTTCCAAACTCTGTCTAGAAACCATATAAGGCTCAAGAGTATAATCTTTTTCTTCAAGTTTATTCATCATTTCAATAGTGCTTTCATTTTTTGGGGCGCGCATAGCTACAAAAAGTTTCTTTCCAACTATTTTGAAAGATGCCATTTCTCTTGCCCGCGCTTCCGCCTCAGGAATTATTCTTAGGGCATCCGTATCAATTGGAATACCTGAAAGATCAGCGTATTTAACACTATATTTTTGAGAAAGAATTTCAGCTGATTTTTCTTCTTCATCCTCAAGAAGTTCTTTAAGCTGTCTATTTTGCTTGTCCTCATCAAATTTAACCACCTATATATACTAACGTTTTTATTTCAATCTGTCTTTACTAAATAGCTATAAAAAATATGCAATAACTTTTTTATCTAGTATAGTTCTTGACAATATTTATAAATAGTGTATAATAGCCTAATTAGTAAGAAAGGTTAGTAAAAAGCGAATATATGCAACATAAATCAAGACAAGTAAATACGTTTCTGGTCGCAATTCTAATCATTTTTTGTATTTCCTTTCCTATAGTTACATTTGCTCAGTACGACGATGGTTCAGATGATTCTGGTTCTACATACGATTCAGGAAACTACGGATCAACATATGACTCTGGAGATTCTGGTTCTACATACGATTCAGGAAACTACGGATCAACATATGACTCTGGAGATTCTGGTTCTACATACGATTCAGGAAACTACGGATCAACATATGACTCTGGAGATTCTGGTTCTACATACGATTCAGGAAACTACGGATCAACATATGACTCTGGAGATTCTGGTTCTACATACGATTCAGGAAACTACGGATCAACATATGACTCTGGAGATTCTGGTTCTACATACGATTCAGGAAACTACGGATCAACATATGACTCTGGAGATTCTGGTTCTACATACGATTCAGGAAACTACGGATCAACATATGACTCTGGAGATTCTGGTTCTACATACGATTCAGGAAACTACGGATCAACATATGACTCTGGAGATTCTGGTTCTACATACGATTCAGGAAACTACGGATCAACATATGACTCTGGAGATTCTGGTTCTACATACGATTCAGGAAACTACGGATCAACATATGACTCTGGAGATTCTGGTTCTACATACGATTCAGGAAACTATTCTTCAGATGAATATTACATTACAGGGACAGGATCTGAAGAATATATATATTCAACAACACCCACTTATTCTTTCATACCATATTATTCAACCACTGTTGTAAATAATAATTGTACTGGTTCTAGTTGTAATACAACCACAAAAACCCCTCCACCACTTACTGGTTTTTGTTTAGGATATCCAAGTTCTGTAATGACTGGCCAATCTGTAGATTGGTCTGTTACTGCGTCTGGAAGCAAGGGAGATTATGCATACTCATGGAGCGGAGCTGTCAGTGGATCTGATAAAAGTTTATCAACATCATATGATACTGCCGGTATCAAAACTGCTGATGTTGTGATTTCTTCTGGCGGTTCAAGTTTTAGTACAAATTGTTCTGTAAAAGTTACCGCGCCCCCTCCAGTCAAAGCATATTGTATTGCAAACCCATCAAGCACCAAGATCGGTGATGAAGTAACCTTCAGAGTAGCTCCATCTGGCGGAAGAGGAGGAGCAGGATACACATACTCATGGAGCGGAGCGGTTAGCGGAAACAACATCAGTGAATCAAATACTTTCTCTTCTTCTGGAACAAAGACTGCTGTAGTGAAAGTGACTTCTGGATCTGACAGTGTAGAAGCACAGTGCTCAACAAACATCCAACCAAACCAAGTCATCCCTCCAGTCAAAGCATATTGTATTGCAAACCCATCAAGCACCAAGATCGGTGATGAAGTAACCTTCAGAGTAGCTCCATCTGGCGGAAGAGGAGGAGCAGGATACACATACTCATGGAGCGGAGCGGTTAGCGGAAACAACATCAGTGAATCAAATACTTTCTCTTCTTCTGGAACAAAGACTGCTGTAGTGAAAGTGACTTCTGGATCTGACAGTGTAGAAGCACAGTGCTCAACAAACATCCAACCAAACCAAGTCATCCCTCCAGTCAAAGCATATTGTATTGCAAACCCATCAAGCACCAAGATCGGTGATGAAGTAACCTTCAGAGTAGCTCCATCTGGCGGAAGAGGAGGAGCAGGATACACATACTCATGGAGCGGAGCGGTTAGCGGAAACAACATCAGTGAATCAAATACTTTCTCTTCTTCTGGAACAAAGACTGCTGTAGTGAAAGTGACTTCTGGATCTGACAGTGTAGAAGCACAGTGCTCAACAAACATCCAACCAAACCAAGTCATCCCTCCAGTCAAAGCATATTGTATTGCAAACCCATCAAGCACCAAGATCGGTGATGAAGTAACCTTCAGAGTAGCTCCATCTGGCGGAAGAGGAGGAGCAGGATACACATACTCATGGAGCGGAGCGGTTAGCGGAAACAACATCAGTGAATCAAATACTTTCTCTTCTTCTGGAACAAAGACTGCTGTAGTGAAAGTGACTTCTGGATCTGACAGTGTAGAAGCACAGTGCTCAACAAACATCCAACCAAACCAAGTCATCCCTCCAGTCAAAGCATATTGTATTGCAAACCCATCAAGCACCAAGATCGGTGATGAAGTAACCTTCAGAGTAGCTCCATCTGGCGGAAGAGGAGGAGCAGGATACACATACTCATGGAGCGGAGCGGTTAGCGGAAACAACATCAGTGAATCAAATACTTTCTCTTCTTCTGGAACAAAGACTGCTGTAGTGAAAGTGACTTCTGGATCTGACAGTGTAGAAGCACAGTGCTCAACAAACATCCAACCAAACCAAGTCATCCCTCCAGTCAAAGCATATTGTATTGCAAACCCATCAAGCACCAAGATCGGTGATGAAGTAACCTTCAGAGTAGCTCCATCTGGCGGAAGAGGAGGAGCAGGATACACATACTCATGGAGCGGAGCGGTTAGCGGAAACAACATCAGTGAATCAAATACTTTCTCTTCTTCTGGAACAAAGACTGCTGTAGTGAAAGTGACTTCTGGATCTGACAGTGTAGAAGCACAGTGCTCAACAAACATCCAACCAAACCAAGTCATCCCTCCAGTCAAAGCATATTGTATTGCAAACCCATCAAGCACCAAGATCGGTGATGAAGTAACCTTCAGAGTAGCTCCATCTGGCGGAAGAGGAGGAGCAGGATACACATACTCATGGAGCGGAGCGGTTAGCGGAAACAACATCAGTGAATCAAATACTTTCTCTTCTTCTGGAACAAAGACTGCTGTAGTGAAAGTGACTTCTGGATCTGACAGTGTAGAAGCACAGTGCTCAACAAACATCCAACCAAACCAAGTCATCCCTCCAGTCAAAGCATATTGTATTGCAAACCCATCAAGCACCAAGATCGGTGATGAAGTAACCTTCAGAGTAGCTCCATCTGGCGGAAGAGGAGGAGCAGGATACACATACTCATGGAGCGGAGCGGTTAGCGGAAACAACATCAGTGAATCAAATACTTTCTCTTCTTCTGGAACAAAGACTGCTGTAGTGAAAGTGACTTCTGGATCTGACAGTGTAGAAGCACAGTGCTCAACAAACATCCAACCAAACCAAGTCATCCCTCCAGTCAAAGCATATTGTATTGCAAACCCATCAAGCACCAAGATCGGTGATGAAGTAACCTTCAGAGTAGCTCCATCTGGCGGAAGAGGAGGAGCAGGATACACATACTCATGGAGCGGAGCGGTTAGCGGAAACAACATCAGTGAATCAAATACTTTCTCTTCTTCTGGAACAAAGACTGCTGTAGTGAAAGTGACTTCTGGATCTGACAGTGTAGAAGCACAGTGCTCAACAAACATCCAACCAAACCAAGTCATCCCTCCAGTCAAAGCATATTGTATTGCAAACCCATCAAGCACCAAGATCGGTGATGAAGTAACCTTCAGAGTAGCTCCATCTGGCGGAAGAGGAGGAGCAGGATACACATACTCATGGAGCGGAGCGGTTAGCGGAAACAACATCAGTGAATCAAATACTTTCTCTTCTTCTGGAACAAAGACTGCTGTAGTGAAAGTGACTTCTGGATCTGACAGTGTAGAAGCACAGTGCTCAACAAACATCCAACCAAACCAAGTCATCCCTCCAGTCAAAGCATATTGTATTGCAAACCCATCAAGCACCAAGATCGGTGATGAAGTAACCTTCAGAGTAGCTCCATCTGGCGGAAGAGGAGGAGCAGGATACACATACTCATGGAGCGGAGCGGTTAGCGGAAACAACATCAGTGAATCAAATACTTTCTCTTCTTCTGGAACAAAGACTGCTGTAGTGAAAGTGACTTCTGGATCTGACAGTGTAGAAGCACAGTGCTCAACAAACATCCAACCAAACCAAGTCATCCCTCCAGTCAAAGCATATTGTATTGCAAACCCATCAAGCACCAAGATCGGTGATGAAGTAACCTTCAGAGTAGCTCCATCTGGCGGAAGAGGAGGAGCAGGATACACATACTCATGGAGCGGAGCGGTTAGCGGAAACAACATCAGTGAATCAAATACTTTCTCTTCTTCTGGAACAAAGACTGCTGTAGTGAAAGTGACTTCTGGATCTGACAGTGTAGAAGCACAGTGCTCAACAAACATCCAACCAAACCAAGTCATCCCTCCAGTCAAAGCATATTGTATTGCAAACCCATCAAGCACCAAGATCGGTGATGAAGTAACCTTCAGAGTAGCTCCATCTGGCGGAAGAGGAGGAGCAGGATACACATACTCATGGAGCGGAGCGGTTAGCGGAAACAACATCAGTGAATCAAATACTTTCTCTTCTTCTGGAACAAAGACTGCTGTAGTGAAAGTGACTTCTGGATCTGACAGTGTAGAAGCACAGTGCTCAACAAACATCCAACCAAACCAAGTCATCCCTCCAGTCAAAGCATATTGTATTGCAAACCCATCAAGCACCAAGATCGGTGATGAAGTAACCTTCAGAGTAGCTCCATCTGGCGGAAGAGGAGGAGCAGGATACACATACTCATGGAGCGGAGCGGTTAGCGGAAACAACATCAGTGAATCAAATACTTTCTCTTCTTCTGGAACAAAGACTGCTGTAGTGAAAGTGACTTCTGGATCTGACAGTGTAGAAGCACAGTGCTCAACAAACATCCAACCAAACCAAGTCATCCCTCCAGTCAAAGCATATTGTATTGCAAACCCATCAAGCACCAAGATCGGTGATGAAGTAACCTTCAGAGTAGCTCCATCTGGCGGAAGAGGAGGAGCAGGATACACATACTCATGGAGCGGAGCGGTTAGCGGAAACAACATCAGTGAATCAAATACTTTCTCTTCTTCTGGAACAAAGACTGCTGTAGTGAAAGTGACTTCTGGATCTGACAGTGTAGAAGCACAGTGCTCAACAAACATCCAACCAAACCAAGTCATCCCTCCAGTCAAAGCATATTGTATTGCAAACCCATCAAGCACCAAGATCGGTGATGAAGTAACCTTCAGAGTAGCTCCATCTGGCGGAAGAGGAGGAGCAGGATACACATACTCATGGAGCGGAGCGGTTAGCGGAAACAACATCAGTGAATCAAATACTTTCTCTTCTTCTGGAACAAAGACTGCTGTAGTGAAAGTGACTTCTGGATCTGACAGTGTAGAAGCACAGTGCTCAACAAACATCCAACCAAACCAAGTCATCCCTCCAGTCAAAGCATATTGTATTGCAAACCCATCAAGCACCAAGATCGGTGATGAAGTAACCTTCAGAGTAGCTCCATCTGGCGGAAGAGGAGGAGCAGGATACACATACTCATGGAGCGGAGCGGTTAGCGGAAACAACATCAGTGAATCAAATACTTTCTCTTCTTCTGGAACAAAGACTGCTGTAGTGAAAGTGACTTCTGGATCTGACAGTGTAGAAGCACAGTGCTCAACAAACATCCAACCAAACCAAGTCATCCCTCCAGTCAAAGCATATTGTATTGCAAACCCATCAAGCACCAAGATCGGTGATGAAGTAACCTTCAGAGTAGCTCCATCTGGCGGAAGAGGAGGAGCAGGATACACATACTCATGGAGCGGAGCGGTTAGCGGAAACAACATCAGTGAATCAAATACTTTCTCTTCTTCTGGAACAAAGACTGCTGTAGTGAAAGTGACTTCTGGATCTGACAGTGTAGAAGCACAGTGCTCAACAAACATCCAACCAAACCAAGTCATCCCTCCAGTCAAAGCATATTGTATTGCAAACCCATCAAGCACCAAGATCGGTGATGAAGTAACCTTCAGAGTAGCTCCATCTGGCGGAAGAGGAGGAGCAGGATACACATACTCATGGAGCGGAGCGGTTAGCGGAAACAACATCAGTGAATCAAATACTTTCTCTTCTTCTGGAACAAAGACTGCTGTAGTGAAAGTGACTTCTGGATCTGACAGTGTAGAAGCACAGTGCTCAACAAACATCCAACCAAACCAAGTCATCCCTCCAGTCAAAGCATATTGTATTGCAAACCCATCAAGCACCAAGATCGGTGATGAAGTAACCTTCAGAGTAGCTCCATCTGGCGGAAGAGGAGGAGCAGGATACACATACTCATGGAGCGGAGCGGTTAGCGGAAACAACATCAGTGAATCAAATACTTTCTCTTCTTCTGGAACAAAGACTGCTGTAGTGAAAGTGACTTCTGGATCTGACAGTGTAGAAGCACAGTGCTCAACAAACATCCAACCAAACCAAGTCATCCCTCCAGTCAAAGCATATTGTATTGCAAACCCATCAAGCACCAAGATCGGTGATGAAGTAACCTTCAGAGTAGCTCCATCTGGCGGAAGAGGAGGAGCAGGATACACATACTCATGGAGCGGAGCGGTTAGCGGAAACAACATCAGTGAATCAAATACTTTCTCTTCTTCTGGAACAAAGACTGCTGTAGTGAAAGTGACTTCTGGATCTGACAGTGTAGAAGCACAGTGCTCAACAAAC